>JAJCYY010000079.1 GCA_029262735.1 Chloroflexota bacterium
CCGGACCTGCTCCAGCTCTTTCATCAGATCGTTGTCGATGGCGAGGCGGCCCGCGGTGTCGAGGATCAGGTAGTAGGTGTTGTCGAAAGCCGCCTTCTTGACGGCGTTCTTAGCGACATTGACGGGGCTGCTGGAGAGCGGGTCTTCCGAGTAGACCTCAACACCGATCTGCTTGCCCAGCTGCGTTAGCTGATCGATGGCCGCCGGACGCTGTAGATCACAGGCGGCCAGCATCACGGACTGGTTGTCTTTCTTGAGGCGAAGGGCGAGTTTGGCTGCCGCAGTCGTCTTACCTGCGCCCTGGAGTCCGACGAGCAAGATTACCGTTGGCGGCTTTTCGCCGCGCTCAAGGCCGACGTGCTCGCCACCGAGAATAGAGACGAGCTCTTGTTGCACGATCTTGATGACGGTCTGGCCGGGTGTGAGCGATGCGAAGACCTCTTCACTGCTGGCCTTCTCCTTGACGACCTTGACGAACTCGCGAGCGACCTTGAAGTCGACGTCGGCCTCAAGCAGCGCCATCCGCACTTCGCGCAGTGCGGAGTCGATGTCCTTCTCTGACAGCCGCCCTCGAGAGGTCAGCTTGCCAAATACGCCGTTCAACCGATCAGAAAGTGATTCAAACATCTTTTTCTCGTGGGGTGAGAGGTGGTCAGTGCGGAGCCTTGAGATCGCTATCTGACGTGAGGTTTTTCTCGTTGGGTGAGAGGTGGCCGGCGCGAGTGGCCTGTGTTCGCTATCTAGCGTGAAGTTTCGTTTCGTTGGGCGGGAATCCCTCTTGTGTCATCCCGCGCAAAGCGAGGGATGACACCGAACTAACCATCGATCAGTTCCCACTTTACAGCCAGATCGTTCCACTCCGGGTTTAGTTCAAGGATAAGCCGAATCTTCTTCTCACGTCGCCAGCCCTTGATCTCTTTTTCTCTGTTGAGAGCGTCTTCGATGTATCGAGATGACTCTACATGGGCGAGTTGGCTTACGTTGTAGCGTTTCGTGAAACCGTCGATTTTGCCGGATTTATGCTGACGAACACGCGCGGCAAGGTTGTTCGTGACGCCTGTGTAGAGTGTTCGCCGGATGCTGGACATGATGTAGACGTGGTACTGGTGACGTTCTTGCATCGAGTTAGACAGGTAAGATCCCTCGCTTCGCGCGGGATGACACGGAAGTAACTACTGCCCCGCCACTCGGTACCCGTCCGGCAACACTATTGTCGTCTCTGGCTGCTCTGCCGTCTCCAGCAGCTTCAGCGCCTCCCGCACCACATATGTCTGGCGCTCGACATCAAACGGCGCCGAGATTGGTCTTCCCATGATGTGCTTTGTGAAGAGCACCCGAGAGGGCTTTTGGGCCAGTATCCTGCCACGGAACACGTTGGACATGACGATCACCGTCGGGATGCCCACCGTCTCGAACGCCCTGCTGATGTGTCCCACGGACACATGGCAGACCGGTCAGACAGGCACAAGTACCGCAGCCTCCCAGCCCTCATCCCGCACTCGGTCCGCCCACTGGGGCGCGTCCTCTTTGGTCAGCCTCAACTGTGATGTCAGGCCAATGAATGAGTATGCAGGTGAAGCGAACTCGCCTATTACGCCCTCGGCCTCTGCGTCCTTCATGCGGTCGATCGGCATTACCGTATTGCGGTCCTTTAACGCCGCACGAATGTCGTACCCCGGCTGATGCACGCCCAGCTTCTCCTGCGGCAGGTCGGTCGGCACGGCGGCCAGGAACGGCTTTGCCCGGCCGTACTCGGCCGTGTGTTTCATGGCCCCTTCCTGCGTGTAGTCGGCAAATTCCGGCTGCGTGTGCGGCTGGCCTTCCTCGTAGTGGCCGCTTGAGGTCAGAAGTCCCACCTTCATCTCCGAAAGTGGCTTCGTGAGCGGCGCGAACGGAGTGTCTTCGTACTTCCAGCGAGTCTCCTCGTCCGGCGGTGAATAGGCGGCAAGCTGCGCCTCGTAGGTCATCTCGAAAAGGGTCGAAAGGTCGCCTGTGTCGACAACCTCGCCAAGTTCCTTGAGCAGCGACTGCAGGTACCGTTCCGATGCCTCTTCCGGGGCGTTTTTGAGCCACTTGAAAAGGAGGTCGGCGCGCGACCCGTATGAGAACGAGTCTACGTATTCTTTGAACGTCTCACCTGGCATGTTTTTTCTTTCTCACACTTCGAAAACGTGCTGTGTCAGTCGCTACGGAACGTTGTGAACGATTCGCTTACGGTTAGTTCAGGCTCTGTGACCGCCTGGACGTCTTCCAGAGACCATCCGGGCGCCGCCTCCATCAGAACCAGGCCGTCGGCAGCTACCTTGATGACTGCTATGTCCGTGATGATCTCGTCGACGCACGCCGGGGCGGTCAGCGGGAAGCTGCACTCGTTCACGATTTTTGGCTTGTTGTCTCGCGTCGTGTGCTCCATGGCTATGATCACCCGCTTCGCGTTTGCCGCCAGGTCCATGCCGCCGCCGATACTGCCGATACCGCGTTTCGGGATGATCCAGTTGGCGAGGTCGCCCGTACGTGAGACCTGCAGCGCGCCGAGCACCGTGACGTCGATGTGTCCGCCGCGGATGAGGTTGAACGACTCGACGGAGTCGAAGAACGCCATGCCCGGGACGAGTTTCGGAAAGTTGCCCCCGGCGTCCATGATGTTGGGGTCGCCGTGCTCCTTACTGTCCATCTCGGAGAAGCCGAGAATGCCGTTTTCGGCCTGGTAGCGCAGCTCGACGCCTTCGGGCAGCAGGTCAGAGCAGAGCGCGGGGATACCGATGCCGAGGTTGACGATGCCGCCGTCCGGCAGGTCGAGCGCGGCGCGGCGTGCGACATCTATGCGGGTTAGGCGCGGCGCGGGGTCGGTGCCGATCTTCCCAGTCGTCATGGGTACGTGTCTCCCGGCTCTCGCTGCACGATGCGGTTCACGTATCCCCCGAGGGTGCCCACGCGTTCGGCGCAGATGCCGTCCGGTCCGGCAGGGTCGACGACATGGTCCACTTCTGCGATCGTGATCTTTGCTGCGGTCGCCATAGCGGGGCCGAACGCTCGGCTCGTTCCTACGTACTGCAGGTTGCCGTGAGTGTCCGCCTTCTGGGCGCGCACGAACGCGTAGTCGGACGGAAGGGCATGCTCCAGCAGGTAGGTGCGGCCGTTGAACTCACGAGTCTCTTTGCCTTCGGCGACCGGCGTCCCGACTCCTGTTGGAGTGTAGAAGGCTGGGATTCCAGCGCCTGCGGTCCGTATGCGTTCGATCAGCGTGCCCTGTGGGACGATGTCAACCTCCGCCCTGCCCTCACGCCATGCCTTTTCGATCTCGCTGAGAGGGTTCGTTGTGCCTGGGACGGGGAACGAACAGATGATCTTCGACGCCTGGCCGCTGGCGAAGAACATTCCCTGGTCGACTGGAATCGGCGCATCGGGGCCTTCTCGCCAGCCGTAGTAGGTAGTCGCTGATATTCCGGCGACATTGCCGATGATCGTCAGATTTTTCGCACCCTGGTCTCGTAACGCCAGCATGAGGCGAGTTGGCTGGCCGCCTGCGCCGCCGAATCCGCCGATCATGATGGATGCGCCGTCCGGGATGTCGGCAACGGCTTCGGCGAAGCTGTCTATGACCTTGTTGATGGGCATTCGCCGATGATAGCTCGGCGAGAGGAGCAAGGGGAGACGACTTTGGTTTACCTCGGGGAGTTCGAGCCTGACGCAGCCGACCAAATACAATGCCCGCTACCGTCAATCCAGTTGAGGCCGAAAAACGGCAAAAATCCCTTTTTGACCGCGGGAGGTGTCAGGTGCAGATCAGATCGTTCTATCTAAACTCTGAAGGCGAGATTGAGCGCGAATTAAGTCCAGAGCGAATTCAGCAAGCCATGGAAGACAAAGAAGGTCTGCTCTGGCTCGATATCTTCGACCCGGATAACGAGTCGGGATCTTTCTTGCAGAATGAGATGCAGTTCCATCCGCTGGCAATTGATGATGCGTTGGGTCGTCAGCACCAGCCTTCGAAGGCAGACGACTACGGCTCGCACATTTTCCTGATCGTCCACGGAATCGACTATTCATCGGACGAGGAGTTCGTTGAGACTGCACGGCTTTCGATGTTCATCAGCGAAGGTACGGTGGTCACTCTGCATCGCGTGTCGTTGGTTTCGGTCGAAATGGTGGTCGATCGCATCTCTCGTGACAACCGGTTGATGAAACGGCCTTCGAGTCTGTTCAGCTACACAATTCTCGACTCACTTCATGACGCGATCCTGCCATCGCTCGACCACCTTGGCGAGGTTGCTGCTGAGCTTGAGGAGGCGGCTATCGAGTCGCCTGGCCGTCAGCTTCAGCAGCACATACTCCAGTTGAAGCGTTCGACGATCCGGATTCAGCGCACGATGTCACCGCAAATTCGTGTGTTCAATCGGCTCAGCCGGAACGAATTTCCGCTTGTTGGCGAGCACGCCTCACTGTATTTCAGGGATCTGCACGACCAGATCGTTCAGCTAGATGTGATCAATCAAGGTGTTCGAGATACCGCTGATAATGCCCTCGCAACGTATCTTTCCACCATCGGAATCAAGCAGAACGAGACGATGCGCGTCCTGGCGATAGTCGCGGCCATATTCCTGCCGCTTACGCTGGTTGCAGGAATCTATGGAATGAACTTCGAGAGCATGCCGGAACTGGAGTGGCGCTGGGGTTATTTTGCCGTCCTTGGAGTGATGCTCGCGGTTGGGTCGGCCACGTTTTACTGGCTGTTCATCAGGCCTCTCGACTGGGGCTGGCACCGCGGACGAGAGATGATGATGGAGATGAAGCCGTCAATGGAAAATATCCATGAGCTCATGTCTCCGGTAGGTTCTGTCGCGGGAGTCACAGACAAAGTCGCCCGTAATGTCGGCAACGTGGTCAACACTACTGTCAGGAAGAGAGGACAGGGTGAGTCTTGAACCAGGAACTTGAGAACTCCTTTGGCAACACGAAGGCTCTCGTGTTCGATCTGTTTGGGACGGTGCTGGATCTCGGCGGGAGCCTGACGCCATACATTGCGGTATTCCTGAAGGAGCATGGCAGCGATAAAGACCCGGCCGATTTCTGGGCGCAGCTGCGTCACCGGCAGCGTATTGAGCAGTACCAGGATTCGCTGATCGATCTCGGGCACTCTGGCTACCTGGAAATCGCCGAAAAAGCGTTCTCTTACGTGTGCCGACTCAACGGTCTCGACCCGGAGCGATCGGCGATCAAGAAGTGGATGGAGAGCTGGCAGATGCTCTCGCCGTTCCCGGAGGTGGTGGAGGCGCTGGACCGGCTCAAAACGCACTTCAAACTGGTGGCGCTCTCCAATGGCAATCCGTGGTTCCTCGATCATCTTGTAAAGAACCGGATCAAGTACGACTTCGATGCCGTTCTCTCTGTCGAGCTGGCCGGTGCGTTCAAGCCTCATCCCGGCGTCTATCGCAGGGCGGCGAGGGAGCTGGACATGGAGGTCGGTGAGCTGATCATGGTGTCCGCGAACTCGTTCGACGTGATGGGCGCACGAACCTGCGGTTTGCGCGGTGCTTATGTGAACAGGTACGGACTGCCGTTCGAGGACACACACGATCGCTACTTGCCGGATGTGACGGTCGCCAACTTCACGGAGCTTGCGGAAGTCTTGCTGGCATAGCCCGGGTCGGCATGGTCCGTTTTCTCTACGAAGCGTCTCGTTCTCTTGACGTGGCTTCAACAGTTGGTGGTTATCGTTGTTGAGACACGGATGACTGGCGCCGCAGAGGTAGAACTTGCAGACCAAACGATTTTCGATCTGGCTTCTCGCGTTCTCAGCATTGGCGATTACAGTTGTTGCATGCTCTGGCGCGGGCGGGGCCGAGACCCCTTCGACCTCGACGTCAACTCCGGACATTCGCCCATCTTCAACTGTTCAGTCAGTCAGCCCGACCCCTCAAGCAACGACACCAGGGTCGACACCTCCGATTGGGACGCCCCCGATTGGCACACCGGCTGGCAATCCCGGTGAGATCTCTCCCGAACTGGCGGCGTTCCTGGCAGATGTCGATCAGAAGATGGCCGAGATTCGCGGCATCCCGGTCGCGAATCCCGTGCCGTTCAGGTTCCTCGGCGCAGAAGAGCTGAACGCATATATCCGTGAGCAGATCGAGGACCCGGAGACCGTCGAAGAGATCGTACTGACCGATGCCCTGTACACGCTGCTCGGTCTGATATCGCCTGAGGCGGACCTGTTCGAGCAGTACTCGGCTCTGCTCGATTCGCAGGTTCTTGGCGCGTACGATCCTGAGGACGAGGAGTTCGTTGTCCTGCAACGGGGCGATGAGTTCGGCCCGTCGCAGGAGTTCACGTATGCCCATGAGTACATTCACCGCTTGCAGGACGCGCGCTATGGGCTTGACGAGATCACCGAGCGGCTGGAGGAGAACGGCGATCGTTCTCTGGCCTTTACAGCCCTGGTGGAAGGTGACGCAACAACGTCACAGCAGGCGTATGCGTTACAGCATCTGGACTTCGCACAGTTGAGCCAGATCCTTGCCGAGTCGCAGGGCGCGCTCGAAAACGCGCAAGACACTCCGTACATCCTTCAGCGCGGTCTCGAGTTCCCGTATGTCGAAGGAGCCAGCTTCGTTGGCCGCATAGTCGCGACCCAGGGACTTTCTGCACTGGACGAGGCGTTCGCGCAGCCACCGGATTCGACCGAACAGATTCTGCATATAGAGAAGTTCCTGGAGCGGGAGTTGCCGGTTGATGTGACGTTGCCTGAAGGACTGTTCGGTGCGAGCGGTCCGGCCGGTGCAGGCTGGGAGGTCGTTGAGGAGAATGTGTTCGGCGAGTTTTTCCTGAAGACGTGGCTGGAGGCTATTGGCGCAGCGGACACGGACGCAACTGAGGCTGCGGCGGGCTGGGGAGGCGATTTTGTTGAGTTGGCCGTCGATGGCACCGGCAACTACGCCTTGGCAGGGAAGATCGTGTGGGATGATCCTGCAGTGGACGCCGATCAGTTCTTCCTGGTCCTGACGGCGCTAATGGATGCTTCGCCCGATTTCGTCCCCATCGACATCGGACCGATTAACCTGGGGGTTGAGGCGTACCAGGGATCAGGTGGCGTTATCGTTTCGTCAACTCTTGCGAGCGAAGTGAGCGGCAAGTTTACAGCCTTCGCCGTTGCGCCAACGCTACAGACCGCCATGCCGCTTGTGCTGGCGCTTGCCGGGTGAGAATCCTTTAGGTTTTCTGTCATTCCGGACTTGATCCGGAATCTCTCGGGTGTCCTCACATGGAAGGTAAGATCCCTCCGCGAAGGTCGAGATGACAACAAAAACCACCCACCCTCTAACTCCCTCCCTGTCAGGGAGGGAGAATTACCGCCTCGGCATAATCCGGCCGTTGCTATACTCGCCACGGAACTTGGGTCCGGGTGTCGTGTGGGCGTTGAATCAACCCGGCTCTTCAACATCTCCAACTTCCCGTACAACCACCACCACGGAACAAGAAATGCCAGTAGACATCATCCTGCCCCAGTGGGGCATGGGCATGAACGACGGAACGGTTATCAAGTGGCTCAAAGGCGTTGGCGACCCTGTTAAGAAGGGCGACCAGCTCGTTGAGATTGAGTCGTCCAAGGTCAATTCCGAAGTTGAGGCGACCTCAGACGGCACGATCGGGCGTGTCAATGTCGAAGAGGGCAGGACGGTGAACATCGGCACCGTGCTTGGTCTCATTCTGAAGGAGGGCGAGACCGAGGCCGACCTGCCGCCGGTGGTTGTCGAAACTGCAGCACCTGCGGCCTCCGGCGCTGCTCCCCGGTCATCGGGAGCTGCTGCACCCGCCCGCCCGCCAGGCAAGAAGGTCGTCGTCACACCGCGTGCACGGAAGCTCGCCCAGCAGCTTGGAGTCGAGGTCGAAACCGTCATCGGGACAGGTCCGAGCGGCCGCATCACAGAAGATGACGTTCGCGCTGCTGCAGAAGGTGGCGCGCCTCCGTCCGCCATCCCGGTCAAAGAGGTCATCCCACTGACCGGTATACGCGGCACGATCGCTCGCCGCATGTCCGAAAGCGCGCTGGTGCCGAGCGTCACGCTCAACACGCACGCTGACGTGACACCGGCGATGGAGACCATGAAGGAGTTGCTCAAGGCGTGGCGCTCCGCCCGCATCCGGCCGCAATACCAGGACCTTGTCCTCGCAGCCGTTGCACGCGCTCTCAGCGAATTTCCTCAGGCGAACGCACACCTTGTCGGCGATGAGATACGCATTCTTGACGAGGTGAACCTGGGCGTTGCGGTTGCGCTGCCTGTGGGCCTCGTCGTTCCCGTAGTACACGGCGCAGACAAGAAGTCACCGCTTGAGATCGCAAAAGAGGTCAGAGAGCTCGCTCGATCAGCCAAGAACGGCTCTCTCACCGTTGACCAGATGACGGGAAGCACCTTCTCAGTCACAAATCTCGGCGCTTATGACATTGAGGCGTTCGACCCGCTGCTGAACCCGCCAGAGATCGGTATTCTTGGCCTGGGCAGAGTCGAGGAGCGCCCGGCTGTTGTCGATGGCAAATTCGAGGTGAGGTCTATCGGTCACCTGAGTCTGACGTTCGACCATCGCGCATGGGACGGCGCGCCTGCCGCAGAGTTCCTGAAGAAGATAGTGGGCCACCTGAAAGATCCGGCATGGATGCTGGGTTAGTGCCGATTCGCACTGTAGCTAGAGTACGGTTGAAGTCATGACTTCAACGGTTGGCATCATCGCAAACCCGTCCGCGGGGAAGGATATTCGGCGCCTCGTTGCTCAGGGCCGCGTCGTCTCCAACCAGGAGAAGGCCAATATCCTGCGCCGCGTCTTCAGCGGACTCATCGCAGCCGGCGTCGAAAACGTGGTCGTGATGCCGGACATGTCCGGCCTCGCCCGTCCCGCCATCTATGACAGCCGCGGCCAGATCGAAGCGGAGTTCCTGGACCAGATGCCGACCGGGTCGCAGAACGATTCGACGCGTGCCGCTGCAGCCATGAACGAGATGGGCGTTGGTTGCATAGTAACGCTGGGGGGCGACGGCACAAACCGGGTCGTCTCCAAGGGCGTCGGTGACACGCCTATGGTCCCGATCTCAACCGGCACAAACAACGTGTTCCCGCGCATGATCGAGGGGACGCTGGCAGGGCTTGCAGCAGGAGCTCTGGCCATGGGAGTGGTATCCAAAAACGACGCGTGCAGACGAAGTAAGCGCCTTGAGGTGCTGGTTGAGGGTGAAATGGTGGATATTGCGCTGGTGGACGCAGCGGTTTCGCGGCAGATGTTCGTTGGCGCACGGGCTGTCTGGGAGCCGCAGTCGCTCTACTCGATGTTCCTGACGAGGGCAGAGCCCTCCTGCATCGGTCTGTCTTCGATTGGTGCTCGTCTGAAGAAGATTGAGATCGATGATCCGATTGGCCTGTTCCTGCGTTTCGACGGTGAGCCTGATGAGACTGCGAAGCGTGTGAAGGCGCCGGTGGCTCCGGGACTGGTTTCAAGCGTGGATGTGATGGGCTGGAAGGTGATGGAGCCGGGAGATTCGCTGCCGGTGGATCTGCACCGTGGAACGATTGCGTTGGACGGCGAGCGGGAGGTTGAGCTGCTTCCGGGAGGTCACGTTGAGGTGCGCCTGTCGAACGATGGCCCGCTGGTACTGGATGTGGACAAGACCATGGCGGTAGTAGCGGCGACGTAACAGGGGAGACGAGCTTGATCGACACGTTGCTGATTGGCGGGAAGGGCAACATCGGTTCGGGTTTGAGAACGTATCTGCCAAGGCTACACCCGGACTATCGAATTACGTCTGCGGACCTGCCCGGAGCGCCCGATCATGCAACTGATCCCGCGGCTTCAAAAGAGTTCCTTGAGTTAGACGCATCGAAGGACGATGACGCTCTGAGGAAAGCCCTGGAAGGGCGCGACCTGGTTGTCTATCTCGCACGCAAAGACCCACTCCACGAGATGAACGCCATGACGGATCTGGTCTTCAGAGCGGTGATAGATGTCTGCCCCGAGGCTCTGATGATCGGGTCGAGTTCGGTTCACGCCACAGACGCTGCGTACTGGCCGTTCACAAGCGAGCCGTATGCCACGATTGCTACGCGGGCGTTCGACAGGGTTGATCCCTGGCCTGAGCCGTTATCTGCGATGCTGGAGCCGTGCCCTGTTACCGACTACGGGCTTGAGAAGACGTATGTTGAGGCGTGGTGCAAGAGGTTTGAGAACAATGGATTGAACGCAGTTGCCGCGAGGTGGGGCGGCATCAACGCGCAGAACGCGATGATGGATGAGGTGGCGTACTTCACGGTGTGGTGCCACCAGGAAGACGCGGCGAGGTTCGTTGACTCCTGCTACAGGACGTCGAAGTCGGGCGGGCTTCGAAGCGGCGCGCACTACTACGTCATCTCGAACAATAGTCACAACATCTTCGATATCGAGACGCCGCGGAATGAGATCGGCTACGAACCGACGCACGATGCAGAGATTTTTTACGCCTGACGACTCCCGCTACTCGACCAGTTCGAGGATCTGGGTGTCGTGGGTTTGGGCGAGTAGCGGATAGATGCCTGAGAAGACTGAAGTGATCGCCGTTGTGCGGCGGACGGCATCTCGCGACTCTTCGTACTTCAGGACGGATTCCCACTCCTGGTCGGTGTAGATCGTGCCGTGACCGCCGTGCCAGCCTTTAAAAACCCTGGGTTTTGGGAATCCGGCGTTAGCCATCTCGTCGGCAGCTTCTCGAACAAGCGTTAGCAGCTTGCCGCCGGTTCCGGGTTTCGGGAGATAGGTTCTTCTGACGACTATCACGATGGTCTTCTCCGTTCATGGGTTCGTGTTTTGTTGCTCATATTGAGGGAGCAGTTGGCGGTCTGAGGGGTGCAGATTGCTGCTGCTCCAGAAATCGGTCTTGGTATGTTGCCTCATCCTCCCCGGGTCCCGCGCCCGCAAGCGGGCACCCGCGTTTCGGGACGAAGGTGCCGCGTCTCCGCAACTTCTCATATCGCACAGCACTCTGACATATCTTCCGCGCTGTCCACCGCCAGCAGCCCGAAGAAAAATCAAATCCTGAATCTTCGCCAGTTCTGCTCGAACCGTTCCTTGCTCCGCATGCCCGATGGCGTCGGCGGTTTTAGCCCAACCTGCGGCCCTTCTGATGTCAGGAACTGACCGCCAACAAGCGCCGACTGAGTGGTCGAATATGCGAGGAAGCATTCACCGGAGCCATCATACGCGGGAGGTGGAGCGCTTTCCAAAATCCGAGCGGCGATAGTAGCTGCGACGTTCTCGCCCTGTCCCGATGCGAACACGCCAGCTTTGGGAATTGCCTTGCCTTCGGCAAACGGCACAACGTTGACATCGCCAACAGCAAACACATCGGTTGCCGAAGTCTCCAGCGTCTTCGCGTTCACCGGAGTCCACGGCTTTCCGGCTGTCAGTCCGGATTCGGCAACCACCTGCGGGACACGGTGGACCGGCACAGTCACGATCACATCGGCAGCTATCGACGAGCCGTCACTGTATCCAGCCTCCATCGCGGCCGGCGTCACGGAGGTCACACCGACGCCTGTTCGCAGCCCAATGTCTCGCCGTTCCAGGTCGTCACGTAGTCGTGCACTTGCTGCTGGACCGGCAACGGCCATCGGCGCAGGCTCCGGGATGGTGACGATGATCTTCGAGTCTTTCCTGATTCCGTGCCTTCGCAGGTACCAGTGGATCATCATCGCCGTCTCGAACGGCGCAGGAGGGCATTTATATGGCGGTGCAGCCACCGATATCACCAGCTTGCCGCGCCTGAACCTGCTGAGTCTTCTGCGTAGCCTGCGTGCCGTGTCCAGGTCGTAGAAAGAGTACGCAAGGTCAGAACCGGGAACCGCATCCCAGTCATAGGAAGCGCCCAGCGCCACGACGAGGTAGTCGAACTCGAACGTCCCGTTAGCTGTGCTGACGGTGCGGCCCGAGACGTCTATGGCATTGATCGCAGACTCGACAAAGTTGATGCCGCGGTTGGCAAGCTGGCCCAGTGAGCGTCCGGTTTTCCGCACATCGCGTTCACCCACTATCAGCATCGGATTCATGCCGCAGAGCCGCGTAACGCGGTTGCGGTCGATGAGAGTGACGGAGTGCTCGGCAGGCAGCAGAGTCCTGGCGGTTCGAGCTGCGGCAACGCCGCCGAACCCGCCGCCAAGCACCACGATCTTCTTGCCTGTCATTCGTCACTCCTGGTTCGTGGTGCGGGCAATGGTCGACTTATTGTTGGGTTTGAGCTGGATCGACAGATCAGAACGCTTCGTCCGAACGGCCCGGGGCATGGACGGGTCAAGACAATTGGCCGACGGGCAGCGGGCTGGTAAGCCTAACCGAATCGTCGCAGCATGTCCCGAATAGGGGGGCGCGTCTGTACCATTGCAGGCAACGCACATTCCGCATTTCCGTGTGAAGGAACGCCTTATGTCCAGTCAACAGCAGCAACCTTATTCGTGCGACACGATGGTCGCGATGCCTTCAGCGACTGCGAACGGACAGGTGATTTTCGGCAAGAACTCGGACCGTCCGCAGGAGGAGGCGCAGCCGCTTGTGATGAGGCCGCGTGCTGTTCACGAAGGCGGCGAATCAGGTGCGCAGTTCGTCGATGTGCCACAGGCACGTGAGACGCTCCGGCATGTAGGTTCGAGACCGTACTGGTGCGCCGGGTACGAGCACGGCTTTAACGAGCACCAGGTTGTGATCGGCAACGAAGCCCTGCCAACTCGGCTGCCCGTTTCTGACGAGCCGAAACTTGTAGGCATGGAGTTGGTCCGCTTTGCACTCGAGCGTGGGTCTACGGCAGCTGAGGCGGTGGAGGTGATCACCGGGTTGGTGAGCCAGTTCGGACAGGGCAAGTTCGAGAATTCGGCGGGAGTCAGGACCTACGACAACTCGTACATCGTGGCTGATCCCAAAGAGGCGTACATGGTCGAGGCGGTCGGCCACGACTGGGCGGTGCGGAAGATCGGCGATTTCGGCACGATCTCGAATGTGTGCAGGCTGGGTGGCCCGAAGGACCGCGTTTCACCTGGGGCGAGCAAAAGAGCGTCTGAGGCCGGGCTGGCTCAGTCCGATGATGCCGGGGGTTTTTCGTTCTCCGGTGCGTTTGCAGACCTTGAGCAGTCGGCGAGCGGTATCGCAAGACAGTGCAGGACCGAGACGCTGATGGGCCAGAACTCGGGTGATATGGATGCGCGCACCGTGATGCGAATTCTTTCCGATCACTCTGACGGCGTAGATCCCGCTGAGCCGTTCGTCGATGATGTGGCGGGCCAGCTTTCGGTGTGCCTGCACCGGACCGAGAGCGAGACACCGGGCGTATCTGCCGCTTCACTGGTAGCGGACCTCTGTGCAACGGGCGAGCGATTGCCGGTTTTCTGGTGTGGCATGTACTCACCCTGCATGACCCTGTTCCTTCCGACGTTTATCGAGGGTGATCTGCCGCCTGCCCTGGCAGTTGGGGATGCAGCGCCGTCGTCTGACAGCCCGTGGTGGACCTTCTATCGGCTAACGCAGTCCGGCATTGCGGAAGGGCCAGAACGAAGGGCGGAGATCAGGGCTGCGTGGGCACCGTTGCAGAGAGAGCTGATGGAGTCTGCGTACGAGATGGCTATACGTGGTCGCGATTTGATCGAAGGTGCACGGCCAGAGCAGGCAAGTGCTCTGCTGTCAGGCTACATGCACGAGAATTTTTCTCGCACGATGGAGATTGCTAGGTCGCTGGATCGTCAGGCAGCGGTTTCGTGAGCGAGTTTTCGGCAGATGCTGCGCTACAAGCTGCACTGGCTGCTGCGAGGGCGGCGGCAGAATGTCTGTCAGCGGATTTTGAGCGTAACCGCAAGAGCTACGGCACTGTCCTGAAATCCTGGATGAAGTCACCCGGCGCTCTTTTGACCGAGGCTGATCTCGCCTCAGACGCAGCGATTGCAACTTCGCTTCGGGACTCCGGAATCGACGCCGCTCTTATCTCTGAGGAGAGTAGCTCCGGGGACTCTGCCAGTGATTCGGTGTGGCTGGTAGACCCTCTCTGCGGGACTGTCCCGTTCAGGTCAGGGATGCCGCACTGGGGCGTGAATATCGCGCTACGGCAGGGAGACCGGCTTGTGGCGGGCGTTGTCTCGCTCCCGGAATCGAACCGAATGCTGGCGGCGGCCGCAGGCGGTGGGGTTTCGCTAGACGACGAGCCGTTCCAGGGACAGGATCCGAATCTTTCGTTAGACGAAGCGGTTGTCGGACTGGAGGTCGATGGCGGTGCTGAGTGGACACGCCTTTTGAGGCCGAACGACGATAGACGCTCGCCGCTCGGTTGGCCCGGTTCGGTCAGCCACACCAACACCTTCGCCTCTGCCGCTTATCCACTTGCGATGGTCTGCACAGGCGGCATGTCCGGAGTTGTCTTCTACACCATCGACTCCGTTCACCTGGCGGCGGGGGCGATGATTGCACAGGAGCTTGGTGCGATTGTCAGCGACGAACGCGGCAAGCCGCTGGACTGGCGATTTGAGGAGCCGTATCCGATGGCCGTCATCGCCTGGCCGAGTGTCCATGCGGACCTGATCGAGGCGATGAGCGGGAGTTAGATCACTCGGCACACGCAAGTCTCCTGCGTTGACGACATTGATCACGGCTTGCTCACCTGATTTGTGAGCATTTCGCCTGAACTGACTCTAGAGTCGATTCCGGAGGCGATCAGATGACGACCAAAATCGATCTCAAGAAAGATTTTCCTGACTACTACAAGGCGCCCAGAAAGCCGATGCGGGTTGTTCTCCTGGCGGCGCCTTTCATCACGTTCGATGGTGTTGGCGCGCCAGAAAGTGACGCGTTCCAGGAGGCGGTCGGTGCTCTGTATGCCGTTGTGTACACCCTCAAGTTCAGTTGCAAGCAAGCGGGCAACGACTTCGCTGTCCCTGCGCTTGAAGCGTTCTGGTGGGCGGGACAGCTCGAAGTGATGACGGCGGACCCGTCCGCAATCAAGCATGTTCCGAGGGAGGAGTGGCGCTGGAAGGCGATGATCCGTGTGCCGGACTTCGTGACCGAATCGCAGTTCAGGGAAGCGCAGAAGCAGGCGTTCGAGAAAAAACATCTGGAATCCATCGACGGCGTCCGGTTCGAGATTCTTGAGGAAGGAGCCTGTGTGCAGGTAATGCACGTCGGCCCGTATTCGACAGAGCCGCAGTCGGTTAAGCAGCTCCTGGAGTTCATGGAGGCGAACGGTCTGACTCACGCAGAGCGAGAGAGCATTGGCCCGCACCATGAGATCTACCTGTCAGACCCGAGGCGGACCGCTCCCGAAAAGCTGAGAACGATCATCAGGATTCCTGTCCAGGACGCTGGCTAACTCATCCCTCTGACAAGGGGAGAGAGACAGGGAGAGGGGTCGTCGGCCGACACGGTCGACAAATTGTCATTCTGAACTTGATTGGCTCTGTTGACATCATGGTTAGGTGCTTGCGAAGGCCGTAATTCTTCCTCCCAATCTGGGAGGCCGAGTTAGTCAATACCGCACGAAGGTAGAATTGGTCATGTCGAGGAGTGGCGCAGTGGTAGCGCATCCGCATTGGGAGCGGAGGATCTCGTCAACCATGTCGCGACGCGGAAAACGGCTGGTACACACCGTCTTTAAGACTGGGCATCGGTGTTGAGTTCAACGAGTCTGCGGCCGACAAATTCCCGTTCGATCCGGCTCGTGTCGCACCGCTAATTCGCGAGGACGGCAGCGTGGTGCTCAGGTACGTATCCGCATCCAGTGCTGGCTCTGATTCACGCCTTCTGGGACCTCAAAATCATCATGGCAAATACTCATCTGGTCGAAATGCCGGTTTCAGAAGCGAACTTATGGTCGAGGAGGATTCCTGGCCGAGCCCTTCCTCTTCTGGCGCTATCGATAGTGCTCATCATCGCGCTCACACATTCCGCTGTCGCTTCGTCCAGCGGACTTCTGTCAACGACGGCTCAATCCGTAGGGATCGACACAGTAGTTAGAGTCCAACCAAACGTGGAACCGGATGTGGAAACATCTAGTTCATTTGTCGAACTCCGGTACTGCACAAGTTCAACGGCAGATTACGAATACATCACTTACGTGTACACGTGGGGAACGAGCGATTCTCCCTGGTTCGGCGAACTTCTTGGATACGGAGGGCACTCTTGGGATTTTGAGCCCATCACTGCGCGGATTAATATCGGCTCAGGAAAAGTTGACTATGCCTACGATTCTGGTCATTACAAAGCCGGTTTTTCCTCCGGTAATATGTTCCGCGTAGATTCGGCAAGCCATCGCTTCTTTTCGATGGATGCCAGGAACGAGGAATCATCGGCTTTTAACGATTTCGTACTGATCACTGATGAGTCGCTACAGGACATGAATCAACTCCTCGCCACAATCCCCAGGCTTCCACTAGGTCCGCCACTCAGTCTTGATTGGGCGTGCTCGTCCCCGAGCGATGTTTTCGAGGAAGGTTTTTACTCCTCGGATGAAGGAAGCATGTCCGTCTTACCCATCCAAACTGTACTTTTACTAAGCGCTCTACTGGGGCTTTTAGTGGCGCCAATCTACTACTACGCTTCCAAGACGGTTGGCAATCTGACCAAGCATCGATTGCACATCAGCTCGACTTCAGCTCTAAGCGGGACGATAATAGGGATAGCAGTTTCGGTCGCGATGACGCTAGCATCAGATACCGTTTCTATGGCGTTGTATTTTAGTCTTTCGACCATTATTGTGCTTTATTTCGGTCGGGTTTTCGCAAGTACAGGCTATGCTCGTGAGTCAAGGCATTATCACACGCTGGCATCGATCTACCGTACTTTGATCAGACTAGATGTACTATTAATAGCGACGACGATCTCGACTACACTGTTTCTGGTTTTCTAACGTCGTTCTAGAAAGGAGTGTCTACTTGGGGCGTAAGGCGAATTACACACGACGAGACGTAAAAAAACAGATAAATGAACTCAGATGGTTTTACTTTGCCGCTATATCAGCCGCAACGGTTGTCATCAGTGTTGGTGCTTTACAGATTCTATACGGGTCAATTGGTGAAACATGGGACAATGAGGACTACTTCACTTTCGCAGCGAATTCGACGCTATTAATCGCGCTTGGCCTGGTGTCACTTTTTTGGATTTATACACCGCGCCAAAATTTGGAAATACTTGAGACTTGGCTGAAGACTTCCTCAACTACCCGAAATCGCCAGGCTGAGTTCCCGGCAATCGTGATCATCGTAATATCATTTGTGACGATAGCCATATACTCTTCGTTCATTTTGGTCGCAACTATAGCCTACTTGATATACATTCTTGCCTACTTCTTTTCGATCAAACATTTTACGAATTGGGTCAGGGATGCGCTCGTCGTATTTTTATCTAAAGAACATAAGAAGAAACGCAAATCATCGAAGCGCTCTAAACTGCGGATAAAGATTCATGACGTTCTATATCGTTATTATATTGAGCATCGACACCTAAACAGAATTGCCATAATGGGTCTAATAGGCATCGCGATATTTATCGCGTCTGTGATCGAGGCAACGCTGTATTCACACGATCTATTATCGAATGTTTTGACTTTAGCTCTTGCTTTTACGCTGGTCATCGCAGAGATCGTGATCTTCTTCTGGAGGAACGAGCGAGATCGTGATCTGAACCTTCGATCGATGAAATATTACAAATATATGGATAAAAGAACAAGGAAGAAGAACGCAAATAGAAAGAGACGTAAAAGACATAAACAGGATAATGTCAATCTAATTGGTGCTCAAAATAACTTCCGATTGGTGAGCGCCCATCAAAGCGGTCGAAGATAGAAACTCGGACCTCATAGACCGCTTCGGAGACATTGCTCCGAATCTCGATACGAAACTAAGCAGTTAAGCACCGCGATGGGCGGGCTCTTGGCTCAGATGTACGGTTCGCCTCGGTGTTGAGTTCAATGAGTCTGCGGCCGACAAATTCCCTTTCGACCCAACTCGTGTCGCAATGCCAATCCCCAGCTGACTGGTCCTGCTGTCCCTGGCGATCACGGTGTAGGTCATGGCACGGAAGTGTACGCCGGGACTGCTACCGGAAAAGGCGTGACCCACCGCATCCCTGGAACAATCGGGCTTGGCCTGTGACTACCCGACAGGCGTTCCTACTGCGTAGCGGATCACACCATCTAGCGGCCCACGTCGGTTGAGCTTGAAGAAGCCGATGTGCGGCCTGCCATCGAAGTCGATAGCCAGCGACACCTGCAGACCCTGGTTGTTTGAAGTCTCGATGTCCTCGATGGCCCAATCGGTGCCGTCGAACACCGCAAGACTCGTCCTGCTCTCATCACCGAACGCAATCCAGGGATTGCCGTCAGGCGCAACGTCGATGGAGGTGATGTTGCGGGCACCCTCCATGCCGAGCGTGATCGAAGTGAGCTCTGCGATCTCCGTGACTGTCCATTCGGTCTCATCGGCGCCGCGAGTGGCGTATTTCACAGTCCCGTTTTTGCCCGAGCCAAGCGTCACGTAGCTAACATGCACGCGTCCGTCGGGCCCGATCATCACATCGTTGAAGACACCGGCACTGCCGACCGCGTCGACCGTCTCCCGGCTCCACTCGCCGGCGCTGTCCCGAACGGCGATAACCAGGTCGTTCTGCGGCTGCGCGTAGTAGCTCAGGTAGACGCGGCCGTTACTGTCGGCAGCGACCGAGGTCGCCCACCTGTAGGTCAGAGGACCGCTGCCAACCTGCTCGACCAGGGGCTCCGCAGTGTCATTGCTGAGCTGGTAATACTCGACACCTGACCCTCCGAACTCCTGGGGATCGATAGCGGAGACATGGACGGTGCCGGAGTCGTCGATGAATAGGCGCGTGTCCCAGCCGTCGTGCCCGCGGTCAGCCAGGGTTTTTCTGCGCCACGTTCCGTCTGTGCCAAGGGCTGCGTACTCCACATCACCGAGGTTTGGCTGGAACGAGTTTGACTGGTGGTCGTGCCATGCAATGCGTGGTTGTCCGTCCAATCCCGTGTCGACGTCGAGAGGGCCGTAGTAGTAGCCCTCAGCGACTGTGGTGATGCTCCAGCCTCCTTCGAACAACTGCGCGTTTTTCACGTAGCCGCGAATCGCCTCACGCATGTAGGCGACGCTTGGGATGCCGTCTGCATTGACGGTGATCGCAGGCTTGGTTCCCGAACCGATGTCGTCTACTCGCCAGTTAAAGAGTGTGCCTTCGAAGATCTTGGAAGGCACTTCTACCAGCTCCAACTCTTGCGGCTCGGGCGGTGCTGTGGGAGCGGTGCCTGCGGGCGCTGTCGCGGTTGGATCAACGACAGGCAGCGATGGCGACGTCGCTGTCGGCGCTGGAATGTTCGTGGCCGGTTGGGTGGGCTGACGCGCAGGTGCGGAGGTGGCGGTCGAAGCGGAACCGCTTGAGCCGCAGGCCACGGCGATCATGGCCGTAACGGCTGATGCTGCAATGAGGAGAGATCTTGTTCTTGAAGAACGCAAGGACGGCCTCCGGGGATTAGCTGGCGACGCAGGCCACCGCCGTCCTCGGTGGCCTTTTCGAAACAAGTCGGCGCCGCTGTTTCACGGGCCAACGCTACTTGGATGCGGCAGAGCCGGAGTCGGCTCATGTTGTGGCGATAGAGAGATGGGTTGGGAGGCTCAATGTTCCTCACTGAGCCGACGAACGTGCTCATCGAGGAGCTGAACACCGAAGCACTCATTCAGCGCTGCCATGTCGTGCAGGTCTGTCGATTTAAGGGCGTAACCGGAGTGCGAACGGACCTGGTATCCAGCCGACAGACAACGGACGACTCTGCCAGCGATCACACCCGAAGCGCGCAAATCCGATGCCGGAATCACCCAGTCCACAACGCGCGGCCTGTAGATGCCGTGGCCTTCAGCGTCAAAGTGAAAAACATGGAAATCGATTGGACCGTGCGTTGGGTGGGACATGACGAAGTTTTCATCGACGCGGTCGTCGGTGTGAATATGCTGGAAGCCGTTGTCCAGCAGAGCTTCAACCAGCCGGGCTGAGTCGGTATCGGGGATCATGATGTCGAGGTCGGCGTGGGGCCGAGTTTGCTCGCCCAAGAGCGCGTCGATGCACCATCCGCCGTCAAGCCAGACGGTTACTCCCAGTTCGTCGAACAGATCAAGGAACCAGTGAATATCTTCTGCGGTCGTTTCTTGTGCCAAGGCCCATCCTCCAGTCAGACATAGTGCGGCGGGATCAACGCCTGTAAATGGCAAGAATTGACTGGGGGCGCGTGCTCGCATAGGCTCCGGCGGCGCGTGCTTGTCTGGCCGGGCCATCCGAACACCAATGTTCCCGCAAACAGAGCGGCTGAGGAACAAAAATGCCATATGTCGTCAACCACATCCATCTGAAGTCGGAGGACCCGAAGGCAACGGCCGACTGGTTCATCGACGCTTTCGATGTGGAGATCGTCAGAGACAGCGTACGAGAGACCGGTGACCGTTTCATCGTTACGCAGACCGCGGGTGGGCTGGCGATCAACATCTCGGGTGCGCGCACAGGAGAGACGCTCGGACCGGCGGATGCGGACGCGCATTTCGGACTTGAACACTTCGGGTTCGACTCCGACGATATCGATGCCGACCTAGCCCGGCTCGAGGGCCTTGGGGCGACGATCAAGGAGCAGCCAAGAGAGGTTGGTCCGGGCGTCAAGATTGCTTTCATTGCAGCGCCCGGTGATGTGCGGATAGAACTGATCGAGAGGAACTAGGGAGGGCAATCACCTTAGTCCCAGGCGAGAATGAGGGGTTCGGGGGATTTGGGGATCTTTGAGGGACTCATCTATAACTGCTCGGCACTGGCATTCAGAGTCGCAATAGCGACGTGATCTTCGACTGCGTATTCCGCCCGAAATACGGCTCATTTGATCCGCTACAAGATGAAGACACTGCCTCGATAAAACGGAGAATTGCATGGCTTACAACCTGAACCACGTCCATCTAAAGTCGCTCAACCCTGAGAAGACCGCTAACTGGTGGGTTGACACGTTCAACTTCGAGATAGTCGCCGACATGACGCGCCACACCGGCGACCGCTTCATCCGGTGCCGGGCGGAAAATGGCGTTCCTGTGAACATCTCCGGTCCGCTCGAAGGACAGGAGCTTCCAGCAGGCGACTCCACCGTTAAGCAGGGACTGGAGCATTTTGGATTCGATGTCGAGGATATTGACGCTGAGATCAAGAGGCTCGCCGGGTTGGGCGCCGCCTTGCTCGACGGTCCAAACGAGCTGCCGGACGGAACGCGCTTCTGCTGGGTCGAGGCTCCTGACAATGTGCGAGTTGAGTTGATCCAGTGGCCGAAGTGATGGGCGATCAGTCTTAACGTTATTCCGGCGCGGACAGGACCAATGGTCTGATTCAAAGAGCCAGTTCGGTGTCTGCTGGAATGCCTTCCGCCTTAGTAGATCTGCAACCGGCACTCTCGCGAGGAGACTCATTGCTCAACGACGGCGAAGAACCGACCAGTAACGTCCACGGTGAGCGAACAGCAGACGCGCAGACCGAACTGGACACCGCACAGGCGAGCCGGTACGAGCGTATTCGACTGCGGCTCACGCTGGCCAACATCGTTCTTTCGATCGCGCTGCCGCTTGTGTTCTTGCTCGTCGGCTGGTCAGAGGAGTTGCGGGATACCGTAGAGGACTGGACAGGCTCAGCATCGGTGATCGTACTGATCTACGTGCTAATCGTCTCGCTTGCCCTTGCGGCGATCACCTTCCCACTCGACATCTACTCGGGCCACGTGATCGAGAAGCGGTTCAGTCTGTCTCGCTCGTCCCTTGGCCAGTGGTTGACGGACTGGGTCAAGGGCGAGGCGTTGCAACTGGTGTTCATCGTCGCCGCAGTTGAGCTCATCTACTACCTGCTCAGGGAGCTTCCCGGCACATGGTGGCTGATTGCGGGTGCAGGATTCACGCTCTTCTTCGTCGTCCTCTCGGCGCTGGCGCCTGTTCTGCTTTTCCGCATCTTCTTCAAGTTCGAGCCGTTGCCGGATGGCGAGCTCAAGGATCGATTGCTCGCGCTATCCGAGCGACTCGGTGTTTATGTGAGGGGCGTTTACGTCTGGAAGCTGGGCGACAAAACTAGCAAGGCGAACGCCGCCCTTGCCGGTTGGGGCAGAACGAGGCGGATTCTGCTCGCCGACACGCTGATCGAGGAGCACACGCCAGACGAGATCGAGGTGGTCCTGGCTCACGAAATGGCACACCAGGTGCACGGCGATATCTGGAAAGGACTGGCCATTCAGACTGCGCTTGTTTTCCTGGCGTTCTATGCCGTGCACGTGGCGCTCGAGGCATGGACAGAGCCGCTCGGATTGAGGTCTGTCTCGGACATAGCGAACCTGCCGTTGCTGGCGCTGGTCACAGGTGCAGTCGCGCTGCTTGCGCTTCCTGTCGCGAACGGGCTTTCACGTCGGATGGAGCATGCGGCAGATGTGTATGCGCTCGAGAAGACTGGCATGGCCGAGCAGTTCGCTTCGGCCATGGACCGGCTGGCGAAGCAGAACCTTTCGCAGAAGCGGCCGAACCGGGTCGTGGAGTTCGTATTTCACTCGCACCCGGCGGTTGAGAGAAGGATAGATTTCGCGTTGGAGTGGCAGCGAACGCACGGGCCAGGGATGGAGTCGTCGACAGAGCAGGTGTGATCGGCAAGTTGGCCGCAACCGGTCAGCCGAGGAATGCCGAGATGCTTGCCCGTAACCCCGCCGCGTCCAGTCCGTGAGCCGCATTGTGGTCGGCGATCGATCCGTAGTTGCGTAGCTCTTTGCGTTCGACACCGAGGCTCAATAGCCGGTGTGGTGTGTCGATGAGTGCTGCGGACACTTCAGAGGCTGACGTTCCTGCGAGGTAAGGCTCCACGAGCACGACGTCGGTTCCTGCGTACTGGCGGAGAGTCTCGTAATCCAACGGTCGCACCGTGGCTGCGTAGAGGACGGTGACATCCATATCTCCCACAGCCTCGATTACTGCGTCCAACTTCGGGCCGACGGCGATCACAACCGGCGAACCGGCGGAGCCGCGCCACTCGACATTCATTCGCCCATTTGTAATTTTGCGATCCTTCGTGTTCGACTCTTCGGAAAGCCTGATGTAAGCCGAGTCGGCACTGGCCGCCGCATTCCGGAGCAGGACTGCGGCTTCATCGGCGTGTCCAGGCACATGGATCTGCCAGCCGGGCAGAGTTGCGATCAGAGCCACATCACCCGGTGCCTGGTGTGTACGACCGCTAATTGTTGAGTCGTACGAGGCGCCGACAGACACGAACACACCGCTTAATCCCTGGTGGCCAAAGTCCAACTTGATCTGCTCGAACGGCCGCTCGACAAGGAAAGGAGCGTATGTGTGCACAATCGGCCGCAAACCCTCTTTTGCCATTCCGGCGGCAAAGCTGACCTGAAGCTGCTCACGAATACCGAGGTTCACTATCCGATCAGGATGACGGTTAAGTGCCCCGGTTTCCTGGAACTGCGAAACGCCTATAGAGGCGAGTACAACCACCATGTCGTTGCGCTCGGACAGCAGCTGATCAGTAACTTCGATGAAGCTATCGCGCATTGTTGAGGCGGGCATATCAGTTTTCCCTTATCTGGACTAGATCCGTGCGACGACCACGTGCGGCCTGCCTGAATGTGGCTGCAGCAGTCCTGATTTGATGTCTTCGTGATCCCGTCCATCCACGACGGCGGTCGACCAGCCTTCAACCTCGAACCGCGCCTCGATTCCACCTGGCCATCCGTGCGCGGACGAATGGTTGTCGATGACAATCGCAGTGAGCCGTTCGAGGCCGATCCGTCCCGCCAGTGCGATCGCCTCGTGATTGCTTCCTTCATCCAGCTCGCCGTCACCGATAAGGCAGAAGACGCGCGGCTTCGACAGGCGCTTGATCCGGAGGGCGGCTGCCACTCCAGCGGCTATCGGCAGCCCGTGGCCGAGCGAGCCGCTGGCGATCTCTACTCCCGGAATGAGGTTGCCGTCCGGGTGGTAGCCGAGCGATGAGTCGAACTCTCCGAAGTGAGAAAGCTGATCGACAGGGATGAACCCCTTCGCTGCGAGTACCGCGTAGTAGGCCATTGGACCGTGGCCTTTCGACAACAAGAAACGGTCTCTTTCCGGACCATCGGGAGCATCCGGTGAAACGCTCAGCACCGAGTCGTACAGCGTCCAGATGACATCAAGAGTCGATGTTGCGCTGCTGGAGTGTTTTTCGTCACCGGTCATGAGCGTCATAAGCCGCTCAAGGTCCTGGTATCCGTACAGCGGCCGGGGCAAAGCACTCGTAGGCATCTTCTCGTCGCTCCCGTCAGGGTTTCGGTTGTTCTCAAGAATAAAGATACAAGTTAAAGTTCACTTTAAGTCAAGTGGTGAATTTAAACTGGACAGGCGGAACGATGGCACTTTCTGCGACTTTGACGATAGGCGAGGTGGCGACACGGGGCGGCATTGCAACCTCGGCTGTTCGCTACTACGAATCGGTCGGCCTGATTCGCTCCGAGAGGACGACCGGCAACCAGCGACGCTTTCTGCGTTCGGTGTTGCGTCGGGTAGCCGTAATAAAGGCTGCACAGGCGATGGGCATCTCGCTCAATGAGGTCCGCACCGCACTGGACAGTTTGCCAGACGGTCGCACGCCTTCACGACGTGATTGGGAGAAACTGTCGCGCCGGTGGAGAATGAGACTGGATGAGCGCATCGGGCGGCTTGAGCGGCTTCGTGATGAGCTGACGGGATGCATCGGCTGCGGGTGTCTTTCAATTGACCGCTGCCGTCTGCTCAACCCGGGCGATGAGCTTGCAACGAAGTACAGTGGCGGCAGCAGGCTGGACTAGCATTACGGTCTCTGCACGAGGGATCCCCCGACTCTTATGAGCATTCAGATACGAATGGCGACCGCTGCCGACGCTGAAGCGTGCGTGGAGATATACGCGCCGGTCGTGCGGAGCACGTCGATCTCGTTCGAGACCGAACCGCCGACCGTTCCTGAAATGGAAGCGCGCATCTCCGAGTATCTTGAGCATGCGCCGTGGCTCATCTACGAAGAAGACGGTCGTGTGCTCGGTTATGCGTACGGGTCGAAATTCCGACCGCGCGCCGCGTATCGCTGGAACGTAGAGGCCTCGACCTATCTCGCTCTGGAGGCGAGGAGCCGAGGAGTCGGGAGTCTCCTGGCAGAACTGCTGATCGACCTGCTCAGGTTCCAGGGATTTCAGTCTCTGTACGGAGTGATCGCTCTGCCGAACCCGGCTTCTGAGCGGCTTTCTGAAAAGTTCGGTATGAAGCAAGTCGGACTGCTTCCGAAGGCCGGGCACAAGAATGGCGCCTGGCACGACGTTGCGCTGTGGCACATGGAGTTGAATCTGGCGGTTGCGACTCCGGCGGAACCAAAATCGATGGCCGAGTGCATGGAATCACCGGAATGGCAAGTGATGTTCGCGGCGGCTAACACCGCTATCCAGGCAGGTTCTTGATGTCGGGCGGCTGTATGTCGTCAGCTGGAGTGTAGCCCAGCGACTTGCCGTAGAAATACAGCTCCGCCTCAAGCGCCCGCTCGATGTTCTCCGACTTGCGAAAGCCGTGCTGCTCGCCCTCGAACGGCACGTAGGCGTGCATGATGCCGTTCTGCTCAAGCGCCTTGACCATGATCTCGGCCTGCGAAGGCGGGACGATCTTGTCTTCGAGTCCCTGGAAGATGATCATCGGCGCGCTCAACTGGTCGGTGAAGTTGATTGCAGAGCGGTCGTGATAACGCTGCTTCTCCTGCGGGTACGGTCCGATCATCGAATCGAGATAGCGTGACTCGAACTTGTGCGTGTCGCCGAGGAACACGTTGAGGTCCGCTATCCCGTAGTAGGCGGCCCCGGCGGCGAAGACGTTGTGGAAAGTTAGCGCATTGATGGTGGTGTAGCCGCCCGCGCTTCCGCCGCGAATGACGGTCCGCTTCCTGTCCACGAGGTTGCGTTTTGCAAGGTAGTCGGCTGCCGCTATGCAGTCATGCGTGTCGTACAGGCCCCACTTTTCACGAAGCGCGTTTCGGTACACACGGCCGTAGCCGGTCGAGCCACGGTAGTTCACATCGACGACTGCGATTCCGCGGCTTGTCCAGTACTGTGTCATCAGGCTCAGGGAGGCGCTAGTCGAACTTGTGGGGCCACCGTGGCATATGACCATGAGCGGCGGCAGCTCGCCGGGGTCGCCGGTGAGTTCCTCGTTCTTAGGGGCATAGTAGTAGGCGTGGGCGATGGCGCTCTCGGTCGTCGGAAACGAGATCGCTTCCGGTACTGATATGTAGCCGGGATCGACCTCTACCGTCGAGCTCTTCTTGATAACTTCGATCGCGCCGTTCTGTGGATCGAGCCGTACGATCTCCGGCTCCCGGGTGGGGCTTGCGCCGATGAAGTAGACGATGTCGCCACCTGATGTGACGTACGAGATGTCCGAGTAAGGAACCTCGATGACACCGGTGCGTCCACCGTCCGGGCCGACCTTGACCAGTGCACCGCTCGCTCCTTCCGACTTGCGCACCAGCGAGGAGCCGTCTTCTCGCTGGCAGTAGGTTGAGAAGCGAAAGGCCCACGATGGACCACCGGCATCGAACTCCTCGCTCAGAAGATTCTCGGCCGCGCCGTTGCGCCACGAGTGCAGGTTCCACCAGCCGGTGCGGTCCGAGACGAAGTGCAGCAGGCCGTTCGGGCTCCAGGATGGCTGGTAGATGCTTTCGTCTTTGCCACCGGCGATCTGAGACTCGAAAGCTATGGAGCCATCGGGGTTGTATGTCGCCGACCAAAGCTCCGTACCGTCCCACGGCATGTTCGGGTGATCCCACGAGGTCCATGAGATCGCCGCGCCGTCAGGACTGATTCGTGGCGACGAGTAGAAGTCCCTGCCGGTAGCGATGACCTGTGGCTCTGAGCTGCCGTCGGTAGCAACGACGACAATTTCGTTGTCTGCCTCGCGATCTTCATGATGGCGCTCCCTGACGCAGACGATCTGGCGGCCGTCCGGCGTGATGTCCAGGTCCGAATAGCGGTCGCCGCGGGCTATCACCGGCTCCGAAGTGATCGGCTCAGGCTGCCCTCCGGGTGTTGTCCGGTAGAGTCGTTGGTCATCCCAGTTTGCGAAGTAGACCGTGCCGTCGTGCACGGCATATGCACCTCCGCCGTACTCGTGGACGGCGTTTCGCGCGTTAAAATTCTTGGGGATCACGTCCACGACAGATCCGTCCGCAGAACGCCTGACGATCACGTAGCGGCCGCCTTCGGAGGCCCTGCCTTCGAGCCAGTAGAGATCGTCGCCGTCGACCCAGGGTTCGCTCAGCCGGACTGAGCCTGCCGTGATGAGGTTCGGCGTAACAGGGGATTTCCAGGAGCCAAACGGTGCTGTTGTTTTCTGTGACATGGCGTTTTCGTGGAGAACTGGTGGGTGCAACTTTGGCCAACAGTCTAGCGCGCGAATCCGCCCGCTATTCAGGTCAGCGGGCGGATTCCTTCGATTCTGGTGATTCTCAGATTGCGGTCTACTGTGCCGTGAAGGTCTCTTGCAGCTTGCCGTTGACGTAGAGGTTGTACTCATCGCCGGACAGGAAACCATCTGAGCCCAGGGCCACGTTGTGTTGGGTCTCGCCGTAGATCGCAACGCACAGGACTACCGACAGGTCGGCTGGCTGGCTGTTGAGGACCTTCACGAAGATGTCGTTTCCGTCGGTCTCAACCTCCCATCCAGCGTCGCGGTCGCAACCGTTTGGCTGGGCCGATGTCACCTGTACGAAGTACTGCGGAGGAAACGACTCTGCTACCACGATGTTGCCGACGCTCACGATGGGCGCGGGGACGATGGCGACTTCCGAGTCTCCCGGAACGGGCAGCGGGACGGGAGGATTCTCTGGCAGTTCAATCGGCTCGCTGTTCGGTCCGGCAAACTTCTGTCCTGCAGCGGCGTCGAGTCCACTGATAATTCCTTCGTCAACACCGACGTAGAGGATGATCGCGTTGCCCCCAAGGTAGAAGTGGGGCTGAGAGATCCACATCAGGTTTACGACCGTTCCGTTCCCCATGTTCACCTCGGAGCCGTCCGGCGATACACCGGCTGCTGCCTTGAGTGATCCGTCGCCGGGGCCAAACGAGAAGATGTCTACCCGTTCGCCGTTGATCCTCACCACGCTCGAGGGGATTCCGAAGAGCTCTGAACCCTCCTCGCTACTGCGCTCGATGTCGATATTCATGGCCTGAAGGCCGAAGATCAGAGCGTCGAGGTCCGAGATTATCGGGGCGACGATCGGTCCACCGCCGCCAGACGGCGTGCCGGGGTCGGCGCAACGGACGTTCGGCGCGGTGACCTGGAAGCTGAGTGACTCGTCGTTGCCACGGCTCTGCCAGCGAACGGTGTAGAGCTCGCAGACATCCAGGTTGTCGGCGGCTGACCCGAGCGGGATGGTGTGGTTCACCAGGCCGTATATCTCGGTGCAGGCTATGAGCTCTCCGGGCGCCGGAACACGGTTCAGGATCGTAAGTGTCAGCTCAAGCTCGCCGGTCTGCTCGACCTTCCAGTCGTCAAACGTGGCGCAACCGTTTGGCAGTCCTGATGTGACCTGCAGAATGAAGAATCCCGGGTTGTCCGGATCTTCCATCACTTCCACAGATTCGATTGGCGCGGGTGCGAGGACCGTTTCGTAACCGGGATTGTTGGTGTTCCCGGGATCGATGGGGCTCTTGTCGCCAGCGAACTCCTCTCCGAGAGTGTCACGCAGCAGGTTGATTACGCCTGCGTCGTTGCCTGTGTAGACGACGATGACGTTGCCCTGCTGAAAGAGATGAGGCCGGTGCAGGAAATCGATGGCGATCGGTGGCGAGTCGTTGCTCGTGAACGTTGTTCCATCTGCTGAAACCGTCGTAGTGGCGGTATCGGCTGCTGAAGTTGATGCAAACTCGTACACCTGCAGTTGCTCGCCATTGATAAGTACCTTTATGACGGCGCTGGAAAACAGGCCGTCTGGCTCTTCACCGGTCTGAACAACCACTGCGCCGTTGGTCTCAAGGGCCTGTTTGACGTCGTCATAGCCGGACTGAACAGACGAAGGCGGTGGTGTTGGGACGCTTGAGGTGCCGTCCGGGCCATTGCCTCCAGCAGCTGGTTCTCCGGAGTTGTCAGATCCGCAGGCGATGGCCGCGATAGCCAGCGCGCTACCGAGCGCCAGGGCGGTGATGGCCTTTTTTTTGAACAGTTTGGTAATCATCTCTCTAACTTGCCTCGGTCTGATATTTGGGACGTTGTCGTCAATATTGGTATGTCTGTGACTGACAGCGGAAGCTGCGGGATTTACGAACTACATCCGGCCGCTTCACTGTAGTAGACGCCCGACCGGCCGGATTTGTTCCAGTCAGGCGTAAGTTTCGTGGTCGACCACCAGAGATTGACATTCACGAAAATCGCTGCCTATACTCGAAATAGAACCGAATCAGCTAAAGGCTGTGACCGGGACTAGTACGTCTCAGTACGGATTCGAGAGAGCCGGGGCAAGGTGTGAGCCCGGCATCACGACTGAGGCCGAATGGACCCGCAAGCCGCAGGGCGAACTTTTTGGCCGTTGGGATTACCTCCTAACGCTAGCCAGAAAAAAACCTGAGCCGGAATGGGCACCGTTACCAGAGCCCGGGGCCTTCCTCACCAGAAGTGTGTGGAGTGCCTGTCAGAGATGTTTGGCCGCTTCGATAATCGAAACGGTCAGATAATCAGGGTGGCACCGCGTGGAACAACCTCGCCCCTGTACTGGGAGCGGGGTTTTTTGTTGGGATTTTTTTGGAGCAAGAGCAGGAACATGGCAGACGGCACGAAAAAGCGAATACTAACCGGCGTGAGGCCGACGGGCGCACTGCACCTGGGTCACTATGTTGGCGCGCTGCACAACTGGGTCCAGTTGCAGGACCAATACGACTGCTACTTCCTCATCGCCGACTACCAGGCGCTGGGCGACCATTTTCATGAGATAGACCTGATCCGTGACTCTGTTTTGCAGGTCACGCTGGACTGGCTTGCCGTCGGGCTCGACCCCGAGAAATCCGCTTTTGTCGTCCAGAGCTACGTTCCTGAGCACGCTGAGTTGACGATGCTGCTCAGCTTTATCACGCCACTTGGCATGCTGGAGCGAAATCCCACGCTCAAGGCGGAGATCGCCGATCTTCCCGTTGAGCGCAGGACGGTCGGCTTCTTCAGCTACCCGATGAGCCAGGTGGCCGACATCCTGCTTCCTCGTGCGCACCTTGTCCCGGTTGGAGAGGACCAGGCGCCGCATATCGAGATGAGCCGCGAGATTGCCCGCAGGTTCAATCGCATGTTCGGTGAGGTGTTTCCAGAGCCGGACACGCTTATCGGCAAAGTCCCACGACTGCCAGGCACGGACGGACAGGGCAAGATGAGCAAGTCGAAGGGCAACGTGATCTTGCTGTCTGACGACGAGGCGACGGTGAACAAGAAGGTGCGTGGCATGTTCACGGACCCGAATCGCATCCGGGCAGACATTCCGGGACGTGTCGAGGGCAACCCTGTATTCGAGTACCACGACGCCTTCAATCCTGACACCGCCCAGGTTGATGACTTCAAGGACCGCTACAGGCTGGGCACGGTTGGAGATGTCGAGGTGAAGGTGGCGCTGGCGAAGGCGCTAAACGAGCATCTCGAGCCGATTCGTGAGCGCAGGGCGCACTATGAGCAGCACATGGACCTCGTCGAGGAAGCGATCATGACCGGAGTCCGCAAGGGCCGAGAGATCGCAGAAGAGACGATGACGATGGTGCGCGACGCCATGCGCATAAGCTCATACACATCTACCTGGAAGTAGTTTTTTCTCTCCTCATGGAATCCAGTTGGCGAATTAAGAAAAGTTTGAAGTCGTGAGCAACCGCATCCACATACAGCCTCTTGAACACCGCTGGCGTAGTTGGCCGACCGGGCCAACTGGGCGCCACTGGTGGCGATTCAGCACGTCGTGTTGAATTCACAAAACGATATTCAAGAGACTAAGAAAATGCCTGGCTACACACCGAACTTCGAAGAGTTCAAGAAGCTCACAACTGAATACAACCTGGTCCCTGTCTACAGGGAGATAACCGCTGACCTTGAGACTCCGGTCTCGGCATACCTGAAGGTGGCCCGAGGGCCGTACTCGTTCCTGTTCGAGTCGGTCGAAGGCGGCGAGAACCTTGCTCGTTACAGCTTCATCGGCACCGAACCGGGTGAGATCATCCGCACCGGTCCCGGCGAGCAGGATGGAGCGGTTGATCCGCTGGACCTTTTGCGGGACCGCATGGCAGGGATCAAACACGCGGACGTGCCGGGATTGCCAAAATTCCACGGCGGCGCGGTCGGATACGTTGCCTATGACGCAGTGTCCTACTTCGAGCCAAGGGTTCCGGCGATCTCAGGAGAGACAACCGGGCTTGATGTCCCGGAGTCGATCTTCCTGTTTACCGACTCGTTGCTCATCTTCGATCACGTCAGGCACACGATGACGGTGCTGGCGTATGCGGAGACGAGCGAAGACTCTGAGGCCAGCTATAACGCTGCGACTCGGCGTATCGAAGAGTTGATCCAGCGGCTTGATGAGCCGTTGCCGGAGCACCTGCAACGCAAGGCCAGCCCGCCAACTGCCGGCTTTTCTACAAGCGAGGCGAACCTGGACTACTCGGCGACCGGTGCTGCAGCCAACGGCCCACAGATCGGCCAGCCGTTCATCCCGAATATGACTCGCGACTACTACGACAGCATGATCGAGACGTCGCGGCGTTACATCTTCGAGGGTGAGATAATCCAGGCCGTCGTGTCGCAGAGGCTGGCGCGCCGCACGCCGGTGCCGCCGTTCGATCTGTACCGTTCACTGCGAGCGGTGAACCCTTCGCCGTACATGTTTTTCCTTGATCTGGATGGATTCCAGATTGTCGGCGCGTCACCGGAGCTGCTGGCGTCGGTGATCGACGGTGAGGTTTCCGTTCACCCGATCGCCGGGACGCGGCCGCGCGGAAAGACGCCGGAGGAGGATGAGGCGCTGGAACGAGAGCTGCTCTCAGACGAGAAGGAGGTTGCGGAGCACGTGATGCTGCTGGACCTCGGCCGAAACGATGTTGGCCGAGTCTCGGAGCCGGGGTCGGTGACGGTTGAGCAGCAGTTGGAGGTGGAGCGGTATTCACACGTGATGCACATCGTCTCGCACGTGACCGGGCAGTTGGCTTCGGGCTACGACACGTTCGATGCGTTGAAGGCTGCGTTCCCGGCCGGCACGGTTTCTGGCGCGCCGAAGGTCCGGGCGATGGAGGTGATCGCGGAGCTCGAGACGCAGAAGCGAGGTCCATACTCGGGTGCGGTGGGTTACTTCAGCTACACAGGCAACATGGATACGGCGATCGCGCTGCGGACGATGGTGCTGAAGGATGGGGTGGCGTATCTGCAGGCGGGCGGCGGAATTGTGGCGGACAGCGTGCCGCAGACCGAGTACGAGGAGACGCTGCACAAGATGGGCGCCCTGATGCGTGCGATTGATCACGCCGAGGAGAGTTTTGTGGAGACGGACGGGAGCTGACGGCCGCCCGAGCCTCTATCCTGAAACAGGCGATCATCTAATCCAGATCCGATCCCATTAGAAGACAAAAATGCTACTGCTGATTGATAACTACGACAGCTTCACCTACAACCTGTTCCAGTATCTGTCTGAGCTGGGAGCTGACGTTAGCGTGGTGCGCAACGACAAGGCAACTGTCGAAGAGCTGGACCTGAAGCAGCCGGATCTTGTCGTTGTCTCTCCCGGTCCGTCGACCCCGGACAATGCCGGTGTTTCAGTCGATGCGGTCCGACATTTCACCGGCAAGGTTCCTGTGCTCGGCGTTTGCCTCGGTCACCAGTGCATTGGGGCGGCGTTCGGAGGCAAAGTCAGTGGCGCGGGCGAGATCAGGCACGGCAAGACGTCGCTGATTCACCACGACGGCAAAGGGGTGTTCAAGGATGTCCCGAATCCGTTCGAGGCTGTGCGCTATCACTCGCTGGCGATTGAGAACGAGACCGTCCCGCCTGATTTCGAGGTTACTGCGCGTACAGAGAACGGCATCATCATGGGCATCCGGCACAAGAGCCTGCCGGTAGAGGGCGTGCAGTTTCATCCGGAGTCGATCATGACGAAGCCCGGCAAGAAGATCCTGCAAAATTTTCTCGATTTGGCGAAACAGGCGTGAGGAATATGTAACTCATGGACATCAAGCAGGGAATACAGGCCATTGTTGACGGCGGAGCGGACCTATCGCAGGACGAGGCCGCCGATGTGATGCGGCAGATCATGTCTGGCGATGCGACGCCGGCCCAGTTTGGCGCGTTCGTGACTGCGCTCCGGATGAAGGGTGAGACTCCGGAAGAGATCGCCGGTATGGCCCGCGTCATGCGAGAGGTGTCGCTGCACGTCGAGACGGACCTGCCGGTCGTCGATACCTGCGGGACGGGCGGCGACAACAAGGGCTGGTTCAATATTTCGACGGCTGCGGCGTTCGTGGTCGCCGGGGCAGGGGTTCCGGTCGCCAAGCACGGCAACCGGGCGATGTCCGGCTCTAGCGGCAGTGCAGACGCGCTGGAGGCGATGGGAGTCAACATCGGCCTTTCACCCGAAGGTGTGAAGCGGTGCATCGAGGACGTCGGCATCGGGTTCATGTTCGCCCAGGCGTTTCACCCGGCGATGAAGTTCGCAGGGCCGCTCAGACCGCAGATCGGCATTCGCACGGTGTTCAATCTGCTCGGTCCGATGACCAATCCTGCTGGTGCGACGAAGCAGGTGATCGGTGTGTCTGACCTGCAGACTGCTGAGAAGATTGCGAAGGCGCTGGCATTGCTCGGCACCGAATCGTCGCTGGTTGTGCATGGAGAGTCTGGGGCAGACGAGGTGGATATCGAAGGCCACACGCTCATCTACCAGGTGTCGCCGGATGCGATGAAGCGCAGGCGGACGCGGGCTGCCGACTTCGGATTGCCCGAGTGCACCCGCGATCACCTTGTCGTGAGCAGCACTGACGAGAGTGTACGGCGTATAAGGGATGTTTTCGACGGTAACGGAGGCGGCCACAACGCGCCGCCATCGGTTGAGCGCTCCTCGTACACTGCGGTGGTGATCAATGCGGCCACGGCGCTCTATGCGGCCGGCGAGGCGGTGAGTTTCCAGGACGCGTGTCAGATGGCGCAGGACTCGATAAAGTCAGGCGCTGCGAAAACGAAGCTCGAACAACTGGCAGAGCTGTCACAAAAGCTGGAATAAGCGATGTCAGAAGCTGGCAAATCTACCGGAGACGAATCCGGCATTCTTGACCGGATTGTCGCTGCGCGGCTCGGGCGGATAGAGCAGTCGAAGCGTGATCGCCCGCTAGCTGACGTGAAGGCGGCGCTTGCTGACGCAGCTCCGGTCACACCCTTTCGAGAAACGCTCGCCTCAAAGCCCGGTATCTCGGTCATCGCCGAGATGAAGCGCTCCTCACCGTCCGCCGGGTCGCTGGAGAGCGATCTTGACCCGGTGATGCGCGCAGGTATGTACTGCTCGGCCGGAGCTGCTGCCATCTCGGTGCTTACCGAGCCGGACTTCTTCGGTGGATCAAATGACGATCTGCGTAGGGTGAAGGACGTCGCAGGCCAACGGGGCGTTGCGGTGCTTCAGAAAGACTTCATCGTGGACGAATACCAGGTCTACGAGGCGAGATCGGCGGGCGCAGACGCCATCCTGCTGATCATCGCAATACTGGATCCAGTTACATACTCGAGTTTACTGGAGACGGCGCACGAACTTGGAATGTCGGCACTTGTCGAGGTGTTCGATGAGCAGGAGCTCGCGATGGCGCTCAGCGCAGAGCCGCAGATCGTGGGCGTGAACAACCGTAACCTCAAGACGTTGCAGACTTCTCTGAGCGTTTTCGAGCGCGTGTCGCCGAAGGTCCCCGCTGGCTCGCTGAAGGTGGCCGAGAGCGGAATGAAGAACGCAGCCGACGTCGAACGCATGGGCCAGGCGGGAGCAAAGGCCGTGCTGGTCGGCGAATCTCTGATGCGTGCCGGTAACGATGCGGCCGGACTTGTCAGTGCGATGTCACGTGTGACCGTGGCAGGAGCCTCGGGATGAGCGCCACAACAAAGATAAAGATCTGCGGACTGCGCACAGCCGAGGCGGCATGGGTCGCTGCGTCGGAGGGCGTCGATTTCCTCGGATTCGTGTTCGTGGAAGGTGTGCGCAGGCAGCTCAAGCCGTCCGAAGGCCAGGCGGTAATCCGTAGCTATCGCACCCGCGGAGACCGTCGAGACCGGCGACGAGGCAAGGGGCCGCAGCTTGTGGGGCTGTTTCGTAACCAGGACGCCGGTATGGTCAACCGTCTGTCGAGGCAGACGGACCTGGATCGCATCCAGCTGACGGGCGACGAGGATGAGACGTATGCCCGGAGTATTCACAAGCCGGTTTTCAGACAGGTGAGGATCAGGCCGGAGACGACGCGGGTTGAGCTTTCGGAGACGGTGCAGACGCAGTTGGACGCGGGCCGGATGGTGGTCCTGGACCGCTACGACGCCAAAGTGCCGGGCGGCGGAGGTGTGAGCTTCGACTGGTCGGTTGCAGAGGGCGTTGCAAACCGTGAGGGCGTGCTGCTGGCTGGTGGTCTGACGCCGGAGAACGTGGGTGATGCGATCAGGCAGCTTGAGCCGTGGGGTGTGGATGTCTCATCGGGGGTGGAGACCGATGGCGTGAAGGACCATGACAAGATACGGGCGTTTATCGAGGCTGTACGGGCTGTTCAAGAGATTCCGGCCGGATGAGCGCAACGGGAATTCATGACGGTGCGTGGCAGATATTTCTTCAGTCTTGCTGTTCGGTAGTTGACACAGTATTTCGTGCTGTTCACTTTGTAGATGAACAGGATTGTTCTCACGGAGAAGATCATGTCGGCGATGTTGAAGATGGCGCAGTACGGGACTAAGCACGGCCACGCGCAAGGTGTGTACGAGGTGATGAGCGCGCATCCCGAAGTGCACATGGCAGGGATCTACGAGCCTGATCCCGCTCGTAAAGCGCAGCTGCTCGCGTCTGGCAATCCCACATGGATGAACGCGCACTGGTTCGACGATCCTGTCGAATTCCTGGATGATCCTGACATCATCGCGGTGTCATCAGAGGGAGCTAATCGGGAGAGCCTCGGTCACACCGAGCAGATCATCGCTGCTGGAAAACACGTGTTCTACGATAAGCCGGCCGGTGACGATTTTACGCGGTTTGGGCGGATTGTCGAAGAGGCACGACAAAAGAGCCTGCTGATCCAGATGGGCTACATGTTCCGCAACCATGATGGCTTCGAGCGTATTGCTGAATTTGCACGATCCGGTTTCCTTGGCCATGTATTCCAGGTACGGGCGCATATGTCGACGTGGATACCGGAGCAGAACCCGGATAATCCGGTGCTCGGCCGTTTGGGTCTGGCTCACAACAGCGCAGGAATCATGTACGACCTCGGCGGGCACATGCTCGATCAGATCGTGTGGCTGCTCGGTCGGCCGGACCGCGTTACCTCTTTCATGCAGAACTCAGCCAGCGAGAAGCGTGAGTTCATGGACAATACGCTGACGGTGCTCGAGTATGCACGGGCGATCGCAACGGTGGACATCGCGGCGGTGGAGCCGCAGCCAATGGCGCGCCGGTTCGAGGTGTACGGCACAGATGGATCGGCGATCATGGAGCCGATGGAACCGCCTGGCGGGTTACGGCTGACGCTGCTCAAGGCGAAGGACGGCTATCCGGCAGGCGTGTCGGTAATAAAGCTGGAGGACAGGCCGCGCTATGTTGGGGGCTTTGCTGCGTTCGTGAGGAGCATCAGGGGAGAGGCAGAGCCGGAGAGATCTCTTGAGCATGAACTGCAGGTGCAGGAGACGCTTATGCGAGTGACCGGAGCGTTGGCGGATTAAGCCTGTTTTCCGCTCTCTTTTGCAGACCTGTGGCCCTCGACCGTTCCGCTTCCCTTTGGCCAGATCGCTTTCAATGTGTGCGCAGCCTTGAACTGAGCGCCTTCGATGTTGCAGTCGCGCAGCACCGCTCTGTACATGTTGGCCTTCCGCACGTCGGCACCGGAGAGGTCAGCACCTGAAAGAGTGGTCCGATACAGCATCGCCTTGAAAAGGTTGGCGTTTCGAAGATTGGCCTTCTTCAGCGAAGCCTCGGACAGATCGGTACCGCTCAGGTCAGCGTTCGACAGATCGGCGCGGTCAAGGATTGCCCGCCCGAGGTTCCACCCGGCAAACTGCGCGCCCGAAAGATCGGCGCCCGAAAGATCGAGCCGCTCCACCGGGTTTTCGCTTCGCCATTCATCGACGGCGTTTGCGCCGCGATTGACGATCTCCATGTGTTCAGGATTCATATGAGTGATGCGGGTGAGGTCGCGGGCCCGGTTTGGGCCAGTCCGGCCCTGCTCGGTCGAGTCTGACCAAGTCTGAGTGATAGAGTATGCGCCGCCAACGGCCTTTCGGACGACTGGAGTTCGACAGTTTTGAAACACGATTGAAACAATCCCGGGTTAGTTTACGATGCAAGATTGCCGGGATCGCCCGATCTATTTTGGGCCACATTTGAGGTGGCACGGAGTGAAAAATGAGCTACATCGCTGAGTACATCTGGATTGACGGTACGGAGCCAACTGCGAAGCTTCGTTCAAAGGCGAAGGTTGTGGATGACGGCGCAGAGCCGCCAATCTGGGGCTTCGACGGCTCCAGCACGAACCAGGCTCCCGGTGACAAGTCCGACGTTGTCCTGAGACCGGTGCATGTGATACATGACCCGGTCCGGGGTGGTGACAACAAGCTGGTGTTGAACGAAACGCTGCTTACGGATATGACTCCCCACCCGACAAACACTCGTGCCGCATGTGCAGCCGCATCCGAGAAGTATGGAGAGCTCGACACCTGGTTTGGAATGGAGCAGGAGTACACCTTCTATGAAGGCCGAAATCCCCTCGGCTGGCCATCGAAGAGCGGATTTCCGGCTCCACAGGGTGGTTACTACTGTGGTGTAGGCGCAGACGAAATCTTTGGCCGCGCCGTGGTCAACGATCATCTACAGGCATGCATCGATGCGGGACTTCACATCTCGGGCATCAACGCCGAAGTGATGCCGGGGCAGTGGGAGTTCCAGATTGGTCCGGTTGCTACACCCCGAGCCGCTGATGAGATGTGGCTCGCTCGCTGGCTCCTTTACCGCATAGCCGAGGACCACGAAGGTCCCTCAGGGATCCCGATTTCAGCGACTCTCAGCCCGAAGCCGGTCGAGGGGGACTGGAACGGCGCTGGTTGCCACACCAACTTCTCCACAAACCAGATGCGTGAGTCGTTTGACGCATGCATTGCCGCTGCCGAGGCTCTTGGAGCGGAGGGAAAACCGGAGCTTCACATAGCCAACTACGGTGCCGGCATTGAGCTGCGGTTGACCGGTCAGCACGAGACTGCCCGATACGACGAGTACTCATACGGCGTGTCTGATCGTGGCGCATCGGTGCGAATCCCATGGCAGGTGGAACGTGATGGTAAGGGCTACATTGAAGACCGGCGTCCGAACGCCAACTGTGACCCGTACACGGTTACGCGGCTGATCGTCGAGACTGTGGGCGCTGCTGCGACCGGAAAGTAGGTTAGGGTCCGAAAACTCCCGATGGAGTTCGCTAGCAATATGCAGAGCAGGTTGAAAATGCCTGCTCCGCAAACTGTTTGTTGCTGGATGAGCCAACCGCCGAGATTAGTCAGCGGCCGACATCTCGCAGAGCTTCTGCAGTGACTCCCAGTCATCGTCTACGATGCTCTGGATCTCAGCGATCACCGACTCTTTGCCATCGCCAATCAGGTGGCTGAAGCGTTTCTGTGACTTCAGGGCATCGATCACGGGCCGTCGTTTCTGGCCGCCACCGGTCATGTGCCACGCACCGTCGACCACCTCGTAGAGCGGCCACAAACCAGCCTCCACCATCAGGCGGCTGACCTCCATCGTCTTGTCCGTGTCGAAGCGCCAGCCGCGGTCGCACGGAGTCAGCACATTGATGAACGCCGGTCCGTCTGCGGCCTCGGCCTTGCGCACCTTCGTCATCAGATCTTTCCAGTTGTGGACAGCAGCCTGCGCCACGTAAGGGATTCCGTGTGCGGCGATGATGCGGGTCATGTCCTTGTGCCACTGCATCTTGCCCGGCCTGATGTCACCTACCGGCGTCGTCGTCGTCCATGCGCCAAGTAAAGTCGCACTGCTGCGCTGGATTCCGGTGTTCATGTATCCCTCGTTGTTGAGGCAGATATAGATGAACTTGTGGCCGCGTTCGAGCGCGCCACTGAGCCACTGGAAGCCGATGTCGTATGTTGCGCCATCACCGGCGAAAACGAGGAAGGTCAGCGGCCTGGGTTCCATGCGGCCCTTGCGGACCAGTGCCTTGTACGCCGCTTCAACGCCGGAGATTGTTGTCGCAGCGTTCTCGAACGCGTTGTGGATCACAGGAACCTTCCACGTTGTGTCCGGGAAGCGGGTTGTTGCGACCTCCAGGCATCCGGTTGCCAGTGCGACGACAGGAGGGTTCTCAAGCGCTGCCAGCACCTGTCTGACTGCGGTCGGCTCGGCACATCCGGCGCAGAGCGCGTGGCCTGAGCCGAACAGCTCCGTCTTCTTCGTGAGTTCGCGCAGTTTCAGTGTCATTTGATCTCCGCCTCTGAATCTTCAGCGCAGTCCAAGGTAAAAGGGTTTCTCCGGTTCCTGCCCCTGTTCCATCGATTCGATCACATGGTCAATCGCTTCTCGGAACAGCTGCTTCGGAGTAGCTCTGCCGCCGAGGCCGTAGACGAAGTCCATCACCATTGGCCGGTTGGGCATCGTTCGAGTTGTGGTGACGATGTCCTGCAGCAACGCGTTGCCGGGAGCGCCGAAGCCGATCGCCCGGTCGAGCACTCCGACCGCGGCTACTTTCGACAGTGCACGGCGTACATCTGCTACCGGGAACGGCCTGAATAGCCTGATCCGGAGCATCCCGACTCGCAGACCATCCGCTCTGGCCTTATCGATGGCCACCCTGACCATGCCCTCCGATGAGCCGAGCACCACGAGAGCGATCTCGGCGTCTTCCAGCATGTACTCCTCGATGAGTGACATATCTCTTCCGGACAACTCTGAATAGCGCGCAAGCTGCTGGCGGGTGACCTCAAGCGAGTTGTCCATCGCCTCAACTTGCTGGCGCTTGTGCTCGAAGTAGAAGTCGTTGGCATCGAGGCCGCCAAACGTGGCGCCACCACCCGGTTGCAGCGCCCATTGTTCGGGTTCGTACTCACCTGCAAACGACTTCACCACCTCATCAGGCAGCACATCGACGCGTTCTACGGAGTGCGTGACGGTGAAGCCATCGAGCACGTTCGCAATCGGAAGTTTCACATCGGCGTGCTCGGCTATCGTCGGCGCAACTATCGCCTGGTCGTACGCTTCCTGTGGATTGGAGCCGAACATCATCACCCAAGACGACTCTCGCATCGCCATTGCATCGGAGTGGTCGCAGAGGATGTTTATGGGTGCTGACAGCGCACGGCTGCAGAGGTGCATGACGAGCGGCAGCCGCATACCTGAAGCCACGCCGAGAATCTCGAACATTAATGCCAGTCCCGGCCCAGAGGTTGCCGTCTGGGCCCGACCTCCTGCCGCACACGCTCCGACGCAGGCGCTCAGCGCAGCATGTTCGCTTTCGACGTTGATGTACTCGCTTGCGACGAGACCGTCTGCGACGTACTCGGAGAACTTTTCGATGATGAAGGTCTGCGGGGTTATCGGATACGCGGCGACGACCTCCGGCTCAATCTGCCGCATGGCGTAGGCGACCGCTTCGCCGCCGTTAATTGCTTGCGGTGCAGGCACCGAGATCACGGGTTTCCGTGTAGTGGTCATGGTTCAATCGCCCTCCACGGTTGTTGCCGCCTGTTCAGGGACCATGGTTATGCAGTGAACGGGACAGACCGAAGCGCAGATGCCGCAGCCCTTACAGTGCTCCAGGTCAACACCGGCCAGTTTTGTATCAGTGACCTCGAAACATGCGTCCGGGCAGTCAACCCAGCAGATCATGCAGTGGGTGCATTTCGAGAAGTCGATGATGGGCAACTCGCTCCGCCACTCACCTGTGCGGACGCGCTTTGTGCTTCCCGGGTCGAGTTCAAGACCGCCGGTCGGTATGTTTTTCCAGACCTGCCCCTCAGGCATGAGCGGTCACCTCCGCCAGTGTCGCCTCGTCGTAGCCCTTCTGCAATGCAAGCAAATTGGCCTGGATGATCGAATCGCTGAATGTTTCGGACATGAGCTGTTCGAGTGCCGTCGAAACGGTTTCAAGCTCAAGCACGGGAACGGCGCGGGCGAATGCGCCGAGCACAGGAGTGTTTGGCAGGTTGCGGCCGATCAGCTCCATGGCAATGCTGCTGCCGTCTACGGTCCAGAGCTCCTGCTTCGGAGTCAGTCCGAGTTGCTCGGCAAGGGCCGGCCCATGGCCCGGAGTGTTCGCCACAACTACTCCTTCAGGGACTAGCCCGTTTAGAACGTCAACCTGTCCGATCAACGAGGCGTCGAGCACGATGACGACGTCTGGCTCGCCGATCGGTCCGCGGTCGACCGGCGGCCTGTCACTGATGCGTGTGTGTGCCGAGATTGGCGCACCCGAACGCTCGGCACCGAAGTCAGGTAGCGACTGCAGGTAGTAGCCGCCGTTCAGCGCAGCCGTTGCCAGGATGCGGCTGGCGGTCACAACTCCCTGTCCGCCACGACCGTGCCACCTGATCGCTATAGGCGCATTATTTCGCATAGGAAACGCGTCCAACTGTGGAGTTTTTAGTATCGGGGTACGCACTGCCGTTCCCGCGCGGAACTGGTAGACAGGCAACCACAGATTCACTCTGGCAGGCTGCGCCTGAGCACGCTGTGAAGTCACGCGGGCGAACGTGAGAATCGCGTGTTAAATGGCGTGGTCGGAAAGAGGGCGACTCAGTGTGTAGACGCAGTTATTGTCAGCTACAGCCAGCGCCGGACTCTCGATCGGTAACTCTCGTAGTTATCTTTTAAGACCGCGGAGAGGTATCGCTCCTCGGCCGGGACGACCCATAGCGCGAGCACTGCGAATCCGACCGGCACCCCGATAAGCACGGGGATCGAGTTGATGGCGATGCCGAATCCGGTTGCGGTGAGCACGAGTGCCACGTAGCTGGGATTGCGGCTGAACCTGAACGGGCCGTTGGCGATGATCTGGTTGGTGCCGCGCCCTGGCTCCGGATGTTCACCCTGGCTGACCATCGTCCAGACAGACCAGAGTCCCAGCAACACACCGGCTGCGAATATCGGGGCGCCGATGGCGATCGCAACTCCGGTCGGCAGGAAAGAGCTGTCCCAGAAGAAGTGGAAGATCAGCCCGATCACTACCGGAATGCCAAATAGCACGAACGGATAAGTGGGAAGATTGAGTTCGGGCGTCTTTCCGGAGTTGTCGCTGTTCACGGTGTGTCTATCGCTTCTGACGAGTCGAGCGTGCAGGTTTAGTTTCCGGTCCGGACCGTCGAGTGCGGCCCTGGAAGCGATCATTTTGTCAGAGGTGCGTTGAGGGATGCCGGTAGGCGTATTCCCTGAGCGAAGTCGAAGGGTCTCTTGCGCAACGCCCTGCCATGTCGAGTTTACTCGTCTCCTGCAGTGCCGGTTTCATCAGGACGAGTTGATTTCTATGCGAACCACCGCGACAGGACTACCTGACCTCAAAGAGACCCTTCGACTCCGCTCAGGGAACACTGTTCGGCGCACCCGTGATTCGAGGGAGACGAAAGGCGCATCTGCCAAACGACCGGGTGTTCCCGCAGACGCGAACCGGCCCCGCTGGAGGTTGTGCGGGGCCGGTTCATAGCACGGTCAGTTGTGTCTATGACTCACTACTTGACCGATGCGGGAGAGAACGAGTTCACGGACACGCCGTCGGCACTGTTTGCGCTACCGGGTCGTGTTGTGACTGGCTGACGCCGGGGCTTGTCCTCAGGCTCGATGATGACCACGTCACCTTCGAAACCAGAAGGAAGGCCTCCGAAGTCAGGCTTGAGCACGTCAATGTCGTCGGACGATGTCGGATCAACCGGGAAGCCGAAGATCGGCGGAAGCGGCTGCGGTAGGGGCAGTGGCAGCGGGTCGATCTGCCGCGTGTACGGGTAGGGCCACGGAACCGCGTAACGCACCACGATGGCCAGGTGATCCCGGTACAGCAACCACTTTCCAACCACCAGGATGTGCCGGGTGGGTCGGGCGATGTCGGGACGATTCGGGTCACTCGAATCCGGGTAGACTGTGCCGTCTTCACCGACAGCCGCACCGCCGGCAGCGTCTCGGGCCTCAGGTGCAATGTCCTCGAAGAAGGACGGGTCGGCAGGCTGTGGCTCGGCCCCGGCAACGTCATTGCGGGTGAGCAGAACGATGCGGCCAGACGGCGTATTCAGGAACGGACGGCCATTCTCGAACACCAGCGTGCCAAGAGCGGCGATCTCGCCGGGGAGAATCGGCTGACGAGGCGGCTCTGGCGGCTTGCAGACCGTCTTCACACGGACGAATTTGTCGCCTTCCATGTGCAGTTCGTTGCCGTCGGTCTTCCAGTCGCCGATCACCACGACTTCGTGCATTCGCAGGACATCCGGTGCAAATGCGCCGGTTTCGCCAGTTACGGGGTCAACGAGCACGTCACCCGCGCTTGCTGAGTTGCGGTGAACAAAGATCACGCCGGACTTGGTGCGTAGCAGCCATTGACCGTCATTGACGATCAGCGAGCCGTGAGCGGCAAGCTGCTCATCACCGACTACGAAGTGGTGGATGCCGTCGCCGCAGCGATCATGCACGAATGTGCGGTGCGGCCACTCTTCGATGTCGCGGACCTTGACTACGAGACCGGTGTTCGCCAGGTCCCACATGCCGACCACGCCATACTCGCCGAGCGTGATGGAGAGATCTTCGCCTGCGGACGGCAGTTCCAGGTCAGGCAGGCTGTCAAAGACCGGTTGCGGGAGCTCCAGGCGGACGTTGCCGCGAGGAGTCGTCAGCCAGAGCCTGCCACCGCGCCAGATAAGGTCGCCGTGCAGTGTTACTTCACTGTGTTTCACGACGATGCGGCCACCGGGAGTCGGCACGTCGTCGCACGGAATCTGTGGCACGGCTATCAGCGGGCGGACTTCGCCGGGCGCAAACGCCGTTGTGGCGTTGATGGCGCGGCTACCGTAGATACGCTTGTCGAAATTAACTGTTCCCCAGATCGTACCTTTCTCGCCGACAAGCTCCTTGAGCCTGCCGTAGATCTGGTCGTTCTCGGGGATCACCGCCCAGTTGTCGCAGCCACGGTCGACGATGAAGTGACCACCTGCGACATCGGCCCATTCGATCACGCCGTTCCATTCGTAGACCTGGTCAGGGTCGATCGGTGAAACGGTTGTTGGGTCTACTTCGCCAGTTTGCGAAAGCAGCCCGGCAAGTGTGTTGCCAGAAACGGTCGAGCCCGTCGCTCCGCTTCCGGCGGTGTTCTGACTGTTTGTGCCGGGGGCTCCAGCGGTCGATTCAGGTTTGATGTTGATCGAGCCGTCTTCGGCCACTGCTACCTGGCATGCCGAAAGGACGAAAAGAAAGAGCACGCCCCCGACTAGCAGGAATGGCAGTGCCGGTAGTCTGCTTCGTCCTTTTCGGACATCGGTGCCAGTACTGGTACCGGTGCCGGACGAGACCGTCCTGTGAACTTCAAATTTTTGTTGCATTTTTTCGCTCCGGTGGACAGCCAGCTTTGCGGGTTTCGTACCGCGGCGCTGTCTGAATCACGTATTGGACGGTTGTCCCGTCCTTGAGCAGTCCCTGTGCATCCAAGACGATTGTTCCGAATGGAATGTTCCCGCAGCGTTACCGGGTGGCGTGGCGGGATGGCAACTGCGTCACGATGGGATCGAGAAGGAGATAAGTTCAGCGGAGGCGGCGAAAAGTTGAGCCGATTAGGTCAGCGTGAGGTCGTGTTCCCCGAGCGGCGGTACCCGCTTGCGGGCGAGGGTTTTGTGGAGGACCGGTAATCCTGTTGAAGTGGTTCGCGATTGAGTCCGGCCGTCTCGGTACCCGTACTGGGGGAGACGACTCACCCTGACAAAGTTTAGGAAGCCGCGCGAACCTTCGTCCTGGGTCCGATTTCATAGGTCCAGCGTTCAGGGGACTTTACCCGCCCAGCAGCTTCTCCAAATTCGCGGCTTCCCGCTCACGCATTGCCACGTTGACCCGCAGTTTTTCGAGCTGCTGTTGCATGGTTAGCTCGCCTGTCGGGACCTTGTGCGTCTCGAAGAACTTTTCGATCTCGGCGGCGATCTCCGGCTTGCTGAGCGCACGGATTCCACCAGCCATGCGGACTATCGAGTTGTCAGGGAACATCTCGATCATCTCGTCCCAGTTCTCGGTTACGTATTTCCAGACCCGTTCTCCCTGGTCCCGGTTGCTCATCGCGTAGCCGATCAAGTACGGCGAATCCTGTGTCCTGATCTCGCCGTTCATCGTCATCTTCAGCGTGTTTGCAATCTCGGCCTCTCCAGGGAACGCTCCGAGCTGGGTCTGGTAGCGGCGCTCCTCCTGTGGAGTCGACGCGTTCTTGAACCGTTGCATGAAGACGGCATAGTCGTCAGCGGTTCCGTTCGATGCGACCACGCCAGCGACCGCAGACGCCACGTTCGGGTCGATGCTTGAGGGATCTTCGAGGTACTTTGCGTGAAGCTCCCTGCTTTTACCGATTGCCTCCGGATCCTGTGCTCCAGAACCGAGCGCACGGATCAGCGTGCCGCGTAGCTCTGAGTCTCGTGCAGACTCGCCTGCGCCCGGCTCCCAACCGAGCCGGTTGAGCGCCGCGCCATAGAGGTCTGCAAGCGTCTTTTCGAAGTTCGCTCGGGCATCGCCTTCGACGATGTGATGGATCGTGCCGAGCCCGGTCATCAGTGCAGTCCAGACATCGAGATCGGTCTCGTCCTCGAAGCCCTTTGCGAACTCCAGGAAGTCCGCCGCTGAGGTCGCGCCTGAGATCATTGCGGCGCGGGTGTCGTCGACAAGTCCGTACCGTTCGATGGACTGCAACTCGGTCTGCATGCGTGGCGCGAGTGCCTGGAGCAGGTCCGGGGAGTAGCGAACACGGTAGAAGCCGCTGCCACCGGCGTTGACGACCAGCCAGTCAGGAGTGGCGTTGAGCGGAACGGTCGTGGTTCGGTCGCTCAGCAGGACGCGGTCTTCGTGGACGGTGCCGCCGGATGAGTAACGCAGTACGACCGGAACCTGCCAGAGCGTGTCGTCACCGCCCGCGACAGGTGTGTAGCGGAAGCGTGCCTGGGTGAGCGTGACGCTGGCCCCGGACGCTTCGACAGAGATCAGCGGATAGCCGCGCTGAAAGATCCACGAGTCCATGACGCTGCGTGCAGGCTCGCCGGTCACGTGCTCGATGGCGTCCCAGAGGTCGGATGTCTCAGTATTCGCGTACTGGTGCTTGTCGAGATAGTGGCGGATGCCATCGCGGTAGCGGTCCTCACCAAGATACTGCTCAAGCATTCGCAGGACAGAGCCGCCCTTTTCATAGGTGAGCAGATCAAACATGGCGTCGGCGTCCTGCGGTGAGTTGACCTCGACTTCGATGGGGCGCGTTTTGTCGAGCGAGTCCACATCGAACGCCGCCGAGCGGTCAAGGGAGAACTGGTCCCAGCGGTGCCAGTCCGGGTTGAATGCATCGGTGGCGGCAGTTGCCATGAAGGTGGCGAAGGCTTCATTGAGCCAGATGCCGTTCCACCAGCGCATGGTGACGAGATCACCGAACCACATGTGCGCTATTTCGTGTGCGATCACATCGGCAACGCGCATCAGTTCAGGCTGCGTAGAGCGATCTTCGTCCATGATCAGCAAGACTTCTCGGTACGTGATGCAGCCGAGGTTCTCCATGGCGCCGAACGCGAAGTCCGGCACTGCGATCATGTCGAGCTTCTGGCCCGGATACGGGATGCCATAGTAATTGGTGAAGTGGCGAAGAGAGTGTGCTCCCGCCTTGAGTGCGTATGCGGTCAGGTGGCCTTTACCAACGGGATGAACGATGCGAAGCGGAACGCCATCAACATCGACGGGATCTGTTGCTTCGAACGGTCCGACGATGAATGCCACGAGATAAGTTGACATCTTCATGGTGTCGGCAAACAGGGCTGTCTTCTTGCCATTGCTGTCCGGAGTCTCGGAAACGAGCGGGCCGTTTGACACGACGAAGAGGTCTTCAGGAACGGTGAGCGTGACGCCGTAGACCGCCTTGAACTCGGGTTCGTCGAAGCACGGGAAGGCGCGCCTTGCGTCTGTGCTTTCGAACTGGGTCGTTGCGATGAGGCGTTCGGCGCCTGCGGAGTCTGTGAAGCGGGAGAGGTAAAAGCCTCGCAGCTTGTCGTTGAGGATGCCGGTGAAGGAGAGGCGCAGGATGTAGCTTCCGGGTTGCGCTGGCTCCTGTAGCGTTAGTTGGGCGCGATCCTCTTTTTCATGGAGAGCGATCGATGTTATGTCCGTTGCCGGGCCGCTGCCTGGCTCGATAGACGCACTGTGGATCTCTAGCTCAGCGGCGTTGAGCCATATATCCGGAGTGGTCTCATTGATGTCAACTTCGATGGCGACTGTGCCGGTGAAGCTTGCTGATTCGAGGTCTGGCTCAAGAGCGATCTCGTAGCGGGACGGGATGACGGTACGCGGGAGCCGGTAGGGGCTTTCTGGAGTGGTCACGGGTGCGGTGTTCCTTGCTGACGGATGCGCTGAATCACGTGTCGGTTGGGTGCACCTGAGACTACCACTGCCCTAGAGTGATGGCGCTATCAACCAACCGGCCAGCTCGCCATGTCGGCGAGTCCCCGCGCTATGCGCAGTCGCAGGGCTTCGGCGGATTCGGGGGTCCAGTCGTAGAAGCCTCTGCCGGTCTTGGTCCCGAGATCGCCTGACCTCACCTTTTCTGCAAGGACATCTGAAATTGTCTTTGAGTTGTCCAGGGACGGCAGGATCTGGCGGCCGATGTCCAGCGCGAGATCGAGGCCGATAAGTTCTCGCAACTCGAATGTCCCGGCGACCGAGAGCCGTCGGCCAAAGCTGTTGCGGACAACTTGATCGATCTCCGGGGCCGTGGCCACACCGAAGGAGACGATGTGCAGCGCCTCTCGAAAGATTGCAGCCTGGAGCCGGTTGCCGATAAATCCCTGGACTTCCTGCTGCACAACTGCAGGTCGCTTACCGATAGACTCCAGCAGTTTGACCGTGGTGTCGATGGTCTCCTGTGAAGTCTCGGGGCCGCGAACCACTTCGACGACCGGCAGTATGTGCGGCGGGTTGAAGTAGTGGGCGACCGCAATGCGGTCGGCTCTACCTGTTTCTGCGCCGATGGCACTCGGGAGGAAGGTGGATGTGTTGCTGAGGAGGATTGTGTGCGGCTGGCAGAGTTGGTCGAGCTCTTTGAATATGCGCTGTTTCAGGGCGAGGTCTTCCGAAGTTGCTTCTATCACGAGATCTGCGCCTGAGACTGCGGAGCGGAGGTCTGCCGATGCGGTGATTCGGCTCAGTGCATCGGGAACGGTCTCACTGGAGATCCTTCCAGATTCGGCAAGGAGTTTCAGACCGGCTTCGCATCGGGTCAATGCGCTATCCAGAAGGTCTTCACTGACATCGTTGATCGATACGTCATGACCGTGCGCTGCAAACTCAAGCGCAATGCCATGTCCCATGAGCCCAGCCCCAACGATCGTTATTTTTTTACGTGGCTCAGCAGGCGAGCCTGTTTTACGTGGCTCAGGGCGGTGGACGGCTTGGAGTGATTGGTTGCCTCCGACCGGTATCTCGGTCGGCGGGTTGTCTTTTTCTGCGGCGTCAGCTTCGTTTGCCTCAAGCTGTGCCAGTCGAATCAGCGCTCTGCCGATTCGCAGTCGCAGTGCCTCAGCGCTCTCAGGTGTCCACTCATACATGCCGCGGCCCGTCTTCACACCCAGGTGGCCTCGCTGCACGGCGTCGATCATCAGCTGCGACGGGCCGGTGCTGGTGTCGATCTCTGCAAAAAGCTCGCCCATGATGATCTCGATGAGGTCCCATCCGACCTGCTCCCAGATCTCGAACGGACCGGCGAGGGCAAGGCGCCTGCCGAAGCCGTACTTGATGACCGAATCGATGTCTTGCGGCGATGCGATGCCACGTTGGACGAGCGCCGCCGCCTCTCGGCTGAGCGCGCCCTGAAGTCGGTTGGCTACGAATCCGGGAAGTTCTCGATCGATCACCACAGGCTTTTTGCCCATGCCGGTGTAGAGCGAACGAAGCGTTTCGCTCACGGCAGGATCGGCATCGGTCGCAGTCACGATCTCGACGAGCGGAAGCAGGTACGGCGGATTGAAGTAGTGAGTGACCGCAAACCGCTGCGGCCGTCCGGTGGCATCTGCCAGCTGGGACGGCATGAACGACGATGTGTTGCTGGCGAAGATGGCGTGAGCGGGCGCGGTAGAACCGGCCTCTGTCAACAGCTCGCGCTTCAAGTCCAGGTTTTCGAACACGGCCTCGATAACCAGGTCCGCATTCGCGCTGGCTGAGGAAAGATCGGTTGAATAGGTCAACCTGCCGCGGACAAGGTCGTGATGCTCAGCAGGTAGCAGGTTGGCTTCGGTCAGCAGATCGAGACCCAGGTCCACCCGCCTTCGAGCCGCGTCTAAGGCCGCTTCATCGCGGTCGACAATCGTCACGCTGAGACCGTGCGCGGCAAATTCGAGGCCGATTCCGTGGCCCATCAGACCGGAGCCTATGACTGTGACGTTTTTGATGGAGTGATCTTGCATCTGTAGAATCGGATGGCCGTGCATATCATTAATGTGGAGCCTCGCCGGGAGAACCGAACAGCCGAGGAATTGATTCGGATGGACATCTTTTACGGGTTCTTGATCGGACTGGCATTTCCACCGATGCTCGTTATCGTAGTCGCGTCGATGATCGCTGGCCGCTCAGGTGGAGGCGTGATTGCCGGAGTTGCGTCGTTGATCCTGCTGGCTGGCCCAATCGTCTGGATCATGATTTTTATAGCGTTGGGCATCAGCGCAGGTTTGGCTGCATTCGGTGGCTGGATCCTGGGCCTGGGAATAGCTGCAGCCATGGTGATAGGTCTACTCATTTCGCGTGTACGCAGGACCCAGAAACGTCCGCCTGCAAGCTGGAGCCATTAACTACGTGGTTGACCGTAGGCTGCTCACACCGAGTACCCGACCGATCCGTCGTCACGCAGCGGGATGTTACGCAACTCTTTCGAAACGAACGGCGACGATGCGATCTTTGAGTCGTCCAACTCCACGCCGATTCCCGGCGCTTCCGGCACCGTGATGTAGCCGCCTTCCCTCTTGAGCGAGTTCCTGTAAACGGCGTGAATCTCCTCCTCGTCCCGAATCGTGTACTCCTGCGTGATGAAGTTCGGTATTGAGGCGTCGATCTGTACAGCCGCCGCCGTCAGCACCGGGCCAAGATAGTTATGTGTTGCGACCGCCGAGTGGTAGGACTCGGCGATGGCTGCGATCTTCTTCACCTGCGTGATTCCACCGGCGAGGCCGAGGTCGGGCCGGACGTACTGCGGACCTCCGTTCTCCAGCAGTTCGCGGAACTCCCAAATGGTGTGCATACGCTCACCGTTTGCGATCGGCATGGCGGTGCGCTTTGCTATCTCGCCCTGGGAGATGATGCTGTCGATCTGAATCGGGTCTTCGTAGAAGAGCGGGTGGAACTCCAGCAGCGATTCAGCGAGCGCAATGGCGATCATCGGCGTCAGTTTGCGATGGATCTCCAGGATGATGTCCACATCCTCGCCACCGCCTTCACGAAGTGCGGCCACGTTGTCCCTTGTCTCGCGGATCAGGCGGGACTGCGTCATGGACTGGAACCCGTCCGGTAGCGGGTCGATCTTGAGCGCGGTGAAACCTTCGTCGGCTGCTTCGCTGGCGTTAATACGCAGACCGTCGGCGGTTGATGCAGGGTCCCCGGCGTCAAGGCGTCGCGATCCCATGAGTAGGTGAAGTCGAATCTTGTCCCGCGTCTTCCCGCCGAGAAGTTGCCAGACCGGAGCGTCGAAGTGCTTGCCCTTGATGTCCCAGAGTGCGATGTCCACCGCGCTTATCGCTCCTGAGAGCGCTGAGCCACGGAACGGACCCATGCGATACAGGAACTGCCAGTGATGCTCGATCTGCATCGGATCTTTACCGACGAGATACCCGGCGAACTTCTTGACGATCTGGTCGGCAGCTTCCGGATAGCCCCAGAAGGCGGACTGGCCGATTCCACTCAGGCCGGTGTCGGTCCAGATGCGGACTATGTGGTTGCCGGGCGCGGCTTCGTCACCGCCAATGAGCATCGATTCAATTTTTTCAATTTTCATATTTTCTTCGCTTGACAGGGTCAGTTATTGAGGGGGCGATAGGCATGGCTGGAGTGCGGATTGCCTGGAGGCGGACAGGATAACTGGTTGATGGCGGTGGCTACTGGCGCAGCAACTCGGCCACACCGTACACGTCTGTCACTCTCGGGTGTTCGTCGTGCCGGGGATGGTTGTTGTAGCGATCCATCAGCGCGGCGTTCATGCCAACCCCCTCAGCGGCCCGCAGGTCTGAGCTGATGCTATCGCCGACCATCATCGCTTTTGCTGCGTCGATGCCGCCTCGCTCAAGCGCAGCCCGGAAAATCATCGGGTCCGGCTTTTCTGCACCGACATCTCCGGACGTCACCGCATACTCGACATGATCCGTCAGGCCGATGGCATCGCACATCTCGTCTCCGGGCATCGGCATGTTGGAGATAGCGGCTACTCGAAATCCCGAAGCCCGCAACTGTTTGAACCCTGGGACAACATCGTCGAAAAGCGCCCACCCGTACTCCTGTGAACGGACCTTCGCCCAGACTCTTGCGGCCATTTCAAGGTCAACCTCATGTCCGGCGCCAGCAAGGACGAGCTGCTCGTAGCGCGCGAAGAACGTTTTTTGATCTTGTGGCGACAGCAGGCGTACCGGCGATGTTGAGTTCTGCTCTGCCATAAAGTGATCGGCTTCCAGGTAACCGCGGTCGATGCCGTCGCGGTCTAGCTCCATGTCGAATTGAGCCGCCGCGGCCTCCTGAATCCTCTCGCGGGGCGGGTCGAATTCAGCGAGTGTTCCGTACACATCGAAGAAGATGATTTCCGGCTTTGACGTTGCCACCGTCTACAGCTCCCTTGCGAGGACGAGTGCGCCAACCCAGTCTGCACCGGCCTCCTGCAGCGCGATGGCACAGGCGTTCAGGGTCGAGCCTGTCGTCATGACATCATCGATCAACAGAATCCTGTTTCCCGTCACAACCTCGGTCGCTTCGAACACATTTCTGACGTTCTCTGACCGCTCTCCAATGCTCGATGACCTTGCCTGCGCAGGTTGTGCGCCGGTTCTGACCAGCAAGCCGGTCTTCATTTCGATACCGGACAGTTCTGCGACTTTTCGTGCCAACAGTTCCGCCTGGTTGTAGCCGCGAGAGCGCATACGCGGTTGCGAGACCGGCACAGGCAGCAGTAGATCTACTGAATCACGGACGGTGCTGGGCAGCGCTTCGGCCATAAATTCGCCAAGCCGCGGTGCAAGAGCCCGGATGTCCCTGTACTTGAGCGCAGACACAGCATCACGCACAGCAGGTTCGTATGTGAACGCGGCTATCGCTCGATTCAGAGCGGGAGGCTCGTGAAAACACGCCTCGCAGGTATCTCTGGCGGAGGGCAGAGCGCACGTCCTGCACACTGCGCTCGTACCGAGCCTTGTCGAAACGGCCTCGCATCTATCACAGAACAGGCTACCGTCGGCTCCGCAGTGAACGCATCGAGGCGGAAATAGCAGGTCCGTTGCGGAGTGAAAGGCTGAAAGCAGCGTCGATTTCACAGGAATCCCATTCGCGTGGCTGTTCGATGCATCTTGGTGAACATAGAATAGTTGGCGTCTAGCCTGAAAGGCCAATCAACTTTACGTCAGACGGTAGAATTCGAGACCGGAAACTATTTGCGACGGTCACACATTTATTCGTGGCCAACATACGGACCAGGCACGGCCAGAGTGCGGCCACAGTGCGGGAGGGTTAGATGGACCTCACGATCAGCAGTCAACACACGACGTTAACCGATGCCATCAGGGACTATGCTGAGAAGCGAATGTCGAAGTTAGACGAACGCTTCAGCTTCGAGGCTAAGGTGAACCTGAGAATCCGAAAGGAAGGTACGAAGCGCGAAGAAGACCGCTATATCGCTGAGGTGACAATTCCGCTGAAACGAGGCTTCATTCGATCCGAAGAGCGCGCCGACACGCCTTACGCCGCGATTGACCTCGTACAGCACAACGTTGAGCGTCGTATCAGGCGCTACAAGACAAAGTACAACAAGCGGCGTCGAGGAAGCCTGGACGGGCTTGAAGCGGAGATTGCAGAGCAGATCGCGGCGACCGCCACCACGGCGGATGAGGCGGCGGAAGATGTGCTGGAGTTGGAGTTCGGACAGCTGGTCCGCACAAAGACGCACGACATGCCCCCGATAACTGTTCAGGAGGCGACTGCCCAGATGGACCTGCTTGGACACACCTTCTTCGTGTTCAGGAACCGGGAGAACGGCCAGATCAACGTGGTCTATCGGAGGCATGACGACGATTACGGCATGATCGTACCTGCCGAAGAGAGCGCATGAGCCGCTGTTTGCGACTCGCTACCGGCTGACGGTCTGCGGGGCTGTGTACTCGTAGATCGTCACCGTGTCCGCCGAGTAGACGGGGCTCAGACCAAACTCGGCCATGCGATCAAACTTGGCGAGAGCGTCTTCGCCGTAGGTGATGCGCTCAAGCTCGCCGATAAAAACGTAGCGCACGTCGAACTCGTCCATAACCTCCAGCGCCTGCGTGATCGATGGCGTTCGGAAGAAGTTGTCCACCCGCTGTCTGCGCTCTGTCACGGCCCAGGCATAGTTCACGCGCTGTTGCCGCTGGTGCCAGTCCCATCCGATTACCGCCGGTAGGCCGGTATAGATGGAGACTCGACCGCCCCAGCGGTAGAGATCGGTCAGCCCTTCGACTATCACCGGCGAGCCTTCGACGTTCTCTTGCAGCCACTCGATCGCCTTGAGGTCGTCCGAGAGTGTCAGTTCGGCCGCTTGCCCTGACTGGTCACTTTCGACATGGACCGTGGACTCCATGTAAGCGGTTCCGTCGAGCCCTGTGTTCGAGGTGTCGAACCGGTCTCGGATGCGCACATTGGTGCCGAGGACCGGATAGATCATCACTCCCACCGCAAGAACAGCAACTCCTGTCATCCATGCGCCGCGCGGGACGGTGAGGCTCTTTGTCGAAAAGCGACCGGCGTTCCACATGAGCCACAGGAAGTAGCCGGAGGCAAGCGCCAGCAGCCACCATGCCTGCAGATAGAACTTGAACACAGTGTTCATGCGTCCGATATCGTCCTTGACGGTGAAGATGTCCACTCCACCGCCGAGGGCCATCGCCATGACGACGAAGCCTGATGCGGCGAGAACGTAGCGCCCGCCCGGCTGACCGGACCTGTAGACGGCAGTTGCCGCAGCAATGATGAAGAGCGAGAGCACCAGTGTGAAGACCAGTGTCCCCCATTGAGTGAATGCGAATGTCAGAACTGCTGCGGACAGAGCAACGAGAACGAACGGAACGACCCAGAACGGCACGTCGTTGGCTTCCGAATACCGCTGGAACCAGGCCTTCATATCGGGCGTTCGGTCTTTTAGTTCGAAGAAGGCCCAGCTGATCACAACCAGCAGGAATATCGAGTGGATTGCAAAGTAACGCCAGAGCGGGGTGCGGAACTCGCTTTGCAAGACGCCGTTGTTGAACAGTTCGAAGTTGATGTGGAACGGCAGGTAGGCGACGTAACCAACGGCCGCAACGAACACCCACTTCACCAGGCCGCCTGCAAGCCTTGCGCCCAGTGTTTTCCGTTGCACGAACAGTTCGCCGACCATGACCGCACCACCGGCAAGTAGCAGCTGCGTTGGAAAGTCCCACGCGTTGATGATCCGCAGGGCGCCGACCGCAACTCCAAGAACTGCCAGTCTGCCCCAGCGCTGCCATATTGCCTCGGATCCGGAGGCTCGCAGGAACACGGCCAGCGTCAGTCCGAGCGCCAGGAGCGCAAACGGTATGGCGATCATGTGTGCGTGCAGATCAGCAAACAGAAACGAGAAGAACGGGAACTCTGTGATCTCGTTGCCGCCGGACCCGGACTCGAACATGCGGGAGCTTCGCCAGAAGTCGAAGGTGCCCGCGGGAACATTGTCCGCGACTGCACGGCGCGTGCCCTCGGCAACCTGCACTAATCCGTCGATGTTGCCTGCAACTGCGACCAGCGTTCCGCCGATGATTCCGGCAACTATCGGAGAACGAGCGCGCATCGCCGATACCGTGCCATCACGTGATGTCAGAGTCAGCGATGCCAGGTTGTAGACGATCGAGAAAGCGGCCGCAAAGGTAAAGGCGAACAGCAGCGGAACGGCGAGGTTGTAGGCGATCGATGGCACGATGCCAGTGAAGCGGATCATGTCCGCAACGAGAAACTGTCCAAAGTAGTAGTAGTTGAGATAGCCGCCAGCGAACCAGGGGTCGAACGGTGGCATGACGGAGGAGCGGGCAACGGCGTTGAGATAGGCGAAGTCCATTGGCTTCTCCCCGCCGCGGAAGGGATGCCACAGGTCAGGGTTCGCGAACCGGATGGCAAGAAAGGAGAGGAAGGCCACCAGGAAGAGAGCTTCGGAGAAGAGAATCAGGCGTCTTCGAGTTCGGAAAAACTCGATCATTTCGTCGCCTCGACGCCAGAGTGCGAATGCGGATAGCGTGCCGAGAACGAGCAGACCGGCAAGCGCTCCGCCGAATCCGAACTCGAGAATCCCGCCGCTCGCAAGCAGCCAGGTTACGGTTGCGGCGATGAGCAGGCCGAGCGGTTTGGAGAGCAGGTATCCACGGTCTGGAAAGGGCCGAAACAGCACGAACGACAGCGGGAGAGCGAAGAGTGCGAATATCTCGGCGGCGATCAGCCAGATGATCCAGCTTGCGCCCTCCGGCAGGCTGCGCAGGAACGCAAGATCTGTCCATGTGCCACCGGATCGCTGCTGCTCAAGGTCATCTTCGGCGAGCAGGAGGCCGACCTGTCGACCCGACTGTGCCACGGGTGAACCGAGGCCGATCTCCTGCAGCATCGTCGCACTGTCGAGTCTGCCTGTGTTCTCGAAGATCAGCACCTGCGGATGGTCGTAGACGGAGAAGCTCTCATCGGCCCATCCCGGCGCGACCGTCAGCAAGGTCCCGTCCGGCTGCTCGAAGCCTACCGGCGGATCGAAATTGACGCGCGTGAACTGGTCTTCGCGGTAGGTGACTCCGAGCGATTGCACGGGCCGCGTGTCTGCATAGACAAGCTCATAGCCGAGCGATCCGTCGAAGAGCCGCTCGTAGTACTCGCTGCTCATTGGATAGCGCTCGGGCAGGCGCGGGATGGTGCCGTAGAGGCGGTTGCTGAAGAGAACGAGATAGTTGGAGCTTTCCAGCGTCTCGGTGATCTGGTCGAACTTCGCCACGCTGTCAGGGTTGTACAGCTCAAGCCGTTCATGGACGAGTGTTATGCCCGGTCTATGCGGGATGCCTTCTTCCCAGTGTTCCTGCACAACCCGTGATCCGGGAGCCGCGTTGTCGGCCAGCCAGTCCGACGCCGCCTGCCCCGGATGCGGACCTGAGTAGACCGACATGAACGACAGCGTGTAGTGTCCGGTGAACACGAGCATCACTACGGCGGGCGCGGCCACGAGGTATCGCCGTTGCGGCCACACGGCTGCCAGGACATCGCCTGCCCACAGGAGAATTCGTGCGCCGTAGAGAACCAGGAATGGCACCAATGGCACCATGTAGCGCATGAACTTGACGTCGAACCAGCCGGTGATCAGCAGATACGGGATCACCCACGCCAGGATCACTAGATCGACCTTGCGGCGTCCGAACCAGGCGAATCCAATACTCGCCAGCAGCCCGGTCCATACGACGATGCCCATTGCGGGGCCGAGTCCCCAGAAACCGAGCTGGAACACCTGGTACCAGTAGCGCGTCGTGTCTGCGTACTGTCGTGTGAAAGGCCAGTCGTTGATGCGGCGCACCATCTCGCTCTGGTCACCGATGTTCCCAAAAAAAGTGGAGAGATCGAGGAACATGTACGGCTGAGTGATGAGGACTGTCCCGAGCGCGACTGAGGAGGCCACAACCAGGCCCCTGAACGCCTGCCACTGCCTGACTGCGGCGGCGGGAGAACGCCAGCCTTGCAGGTTGAGGGTCTCTCCGGGCCGCGAGAAGGCATAGATAACAAAGCTGGAAAGTACCGCAACGGCGAGCGGAGAGACTGAGAACTTGGTTGCGAAGGCGAGTCCGGCCATGAGACCCATTAGCGCCGCATCTGAAGTCCTGCCGTGATAGGCGACTCGAATTGCGAAGTAGACGGTCGCGACGATGAACGTTGTCATCAGCGCGTCGACGGCGAAGAAGTGTGATAGCTGGATGTTCAGAACGGCGACCGAGATCATTCCTGCAGCCAGGAATCCGACTCGGCGCGAGAACCAGCGCGAGCCGATGAGGAAGACGAGCGCGACCGTGATGGTGTCAGCGAGCGCAGAAAGGACCCTGCCGGGGAAGCGGAGGTCGAACAGGTTCAGGTCGTCTTCGAGAAACGCCTGCGCGCCGTACTGGACGCCTTTGAGCATGTAGTGCGGCAGGCTGCCCCAGTTGAATGAGCCGGGGTGCAGCGGACTCTCTTTGTTAAAAAGCGTGTCGAGTTCGTCAGAGTCAGGGAACTCGAGCTGCTCGACCTGGAACAGGAATGCGCGTTCGTCGGGATGGAAGAGTCCGCCCTGGTCCCAGTTGATGCCGTACAGCCTCACGGCGAGCGCGAATGAGAGCAGCGCGAAGAGCCCGATTGCGACGCGGTGGCGTTGCAGCCAGGATTTCAAGTGGTGGATCAGCTCTTGCTTCGGCCCCTGGTTTGAAGGGGGATTGGATTGGACGGTCATCTGGTCAGATAGTCGAATTTTCTGTCACCGGCTATTGCCGGGCTTCTGGTTTCAGGTGCGCTCAAGACCGTCCTCAATCTACCGATCTGCCGGGACCGGCTCCCTGTCGCACCACGTCAGGACTTGCCTTCGATAGTTGGCTATTGTTCAGCTTATTCGTGCGGTGCCCGTACGCAACAGCGAGTTGGCCGCATAGTTCGCTGTCTTCATGGTCATCCGGGCTCTTGCGAGTGCACCTGCGTGTATACGGCGGCGGAAGATGATCCAGACCTGTGTGTGCTGGTTCCTGGACGATCGTATTGTGGGCAATTCGTGTTTTAGCAGAGGTCGAATTGACCCTTGCAGTACCGCACTTTAGGCTGACTCATTGTGCGGCTGAATGTCGTCACCTGAAATACCCTCCTGGATTGCGGGAATACATGGAAGAAAAACTACCGGACAATGCTGTGCTCTCGTTCGAGCGCTCGGTGCTTGGTAACGGATTGCGTGTTCTGACCAGCACGTTGCCTCACACGAACGCTGTCAGCATCAACTTCCTCTTTGGCGCTGGCTCGAGGTACGAGACCGATGAGATCGCAGGTGCTTCTCACCTGTTCGAGCACATGCTGTTCAAGGGCACGAACAGGCGGCCGACGCCGCGTGATGTTTCGGAGGTTGTGGAAGGCGTTGGCGGAGCGCTTAACGCCTTCACCGACAGGGAGTTGACGGGCTACTGGTGCAGGCTTGCACATCCGAACTACAGGGAAGGCGTCGACCTGCTTGCTGACATGGTCCAGAACTCGTTGCTTCGCCAGGAAGATATCGACCGTGAGAAGCAGGTGGTCTACGAGGAGATCAGGGCGTCGAACGATTCTCCCGGAAGCCGCACCGGGATGATTCTCGAAGAGGCCCTGTGGCCGGACCAACCGCTTGGCCGCGACGTGGCAGGGACCGTGGAGTCGGTTGGCGCCATAAGCCGTGAGGCGATGGTCGACTATCTACACACTCAGTATGTCGCCTCAAATACGGTGATCGCGATTGCAGGCAACATCCGGCACCTGGACGTTGTGCACCAGATCGAGGACCTGATGGGCGGCCTTGCCGATGGCAAGCCGATCTCGATGAGCCGGTTTGAGGACAATCTCGATGGCCCGGTGGCGCGCCTTGAGAACAGGCCGACGGAGCAGGCTCATCTCGCGATCGGGTTACACGGACTTTCCATGAACGACGACGATCGGCACGCCCTGGGCCTGCTGTCTGTGGTCCTCGGGGAGTCGATGAGCAGCCGACTTTTTGAAGAGATTCGTGAGAAACGCGGCCTCGCCTACGATATCCACAGTTCAGTGCACGCAATGGCGGACACCGGGGTGATGGTCATCGAATCCGGAATCGACCCGGCGCGCGTCGAAGAGGCGGTTCCGGTGATCATTGCGGAGACTGCGCGTGCGCGCGAGGGCGTGACTGAGAAGGAGTTCCTGCAGGCGAAGGAGTTGAGCAAGGGACGCATGCTGCTCCGCATGGAAGAGAGCCGCGTGGTATCAGGCTTCCTCGGCGGACAGGAGCTTCTAAAGGGCGAAGTGCGAACCGTCGAACAGGTGATAGCGGACATCGACGCGGTGGAGATTGACGACCTGGCCCGGGTTGCCAGCAGAGTGATACGCCCGGAGAAAATGGCGCTTTCCATTGTTGGTCCGTTTGAGGACGCAGAACCGTTCCAGGAGGCGATGAAGTTCTGAGCTCGGACACGCCCCAGCGGCCCCAACCGGGTTCCGTGTAAGTGGAAATTCCGTTGGAAACGGCAGTAAAAAAACTTGGGGAAACAGCGACGGAAGGCGTAACTTTCAAAGCATGTTGACCCGCCAACCACCGCCACCAGATTTTGAATGGGCAGCCGAAAGCATTCGTGCTCTCCGCAGCCACCTTGGACAGTCACAGGCAGCACTCGCTCGCGAGCTTGGCATTCGCCAGCAAACGGTTAGCGAGTGGGAGACGGGAATGTACAAACCCCGCGGCGCGTCAGTGACCATTCTGACCCTCCTGGCTGTCAGCTCAGGCTTTCAGTTCGACCTTCCAGAAGCGCGTGACAAATCGGCCGAGACCCCGACGCCAAGGACCCGCAGCGGATCATCGACAGGTCGGTCTTCGTACGCTGCTCCCAGGGAGATCAAGGGTCCGAGAACGCATCCTGACTGGGTCAGGACATCGGCCGTTTCAACCGATGCCACGAGTGCCGGGCGTGCCCGGAACACGGGACGGCAGGGTGGCGCTCCGTTCAGCTATGCGGACGGCGAAATCCCGATGTAGCCGGCGACGGCTTCAAGCCGTCGCAACTACTTCCACATGGAGCACCAGCGTTCTCAGTCCTCCCCGCTGACCCTCTCTTCGTTGACACTCTCACTGCGTGCGCCTAGCATTCCGCGCCACTGAGATGGCGCGTGTTTCGTTGCATGTGCCACAGCGAAACAGTAAACAATTTGATCAGGGTGGCCGCGTGGTGGCTGAGCCTGCGTTGACTGAACGGGCAAGCGGCGGCCAGTTACAGGGAGCGGGCGCGTGGCAAATATGACGAGGGCCTACATTTTAATTGAGACATCGGTGGGCAAGACCGGTGAGGTCATCGAAAAACTGCGCCAGCTCGACTCTATGAGGACCGTCGACGCGGTTACCGGGCCGTTCGACATTGTGGCCGTTGCCGAGGCTGAAACTCTCAACGCAATTGGCGACCTGATCAGCGACGGCATGCACAAAATTCCGGGCATCGTCAAAACGATCACCTGTCTGTCGGTCAGCATGCATGAGTAACTGATCTGCGAGGGCAATCCGGTCTGGATCACCTGCGAGCTACGCTACTCATATGCGATTCGAATTCACAGGCGAAGATGAGCAGTTCCGTGCCGACCTGCG
>JAJCYY010000080.1 GCA_029262735.1 Chloroflexota bacterium
CCTGGCTGGACCGGGTGTACCGGTCAAGCTCGGACTGCGTGAACACATTGGGATTGCCATCTACGGGAATTCCAAACGACTCGAAAAGCTCAGCGCCAAACTCGCTCACAGATAGCGCCCGACCGTTGCGCCCGGACACCGGGTCCATGAGCATTTCGCCGACAACGCGGTTGCCGATGATGAGCGGGCTTCTCCGGGTGGACGTGGAGCGGAACCTCGACTCGTCGATATGTTCCGGCCGACCCGTTGCCGAGACAATGAACTCGTGTGAGTCGGCAACGACATAGCCCTCGACGTCTGTCACCACGACTCGCCAACCGAACAGTCCGCCAACCTGCGAAACCGCAAGCTGCACTTCGGCCCAATCCTGGTTGGCCTGGTACGCATTCTGCACCAGCAACTCGGCCCGCTCTGTTCGTGCCGCTTCGACCTGCTGCGCGAAGTCGCGGGTTTCACGCTGCGTCGCGGCAGCCGAAAACGCGCTGACACCGGCGATTGCCAGGGCAAGTACGACGGCGAACCCTGCGGTCAGCCGAAACTGAAGACCGTTAACTACTCGGCGCATATTCGAATCTGTAACCAACTCCGTAAACCGTGTTCAGGTGCTTCATCCCACCCTCCGGTGCTTCGATCTTCCTTCGGAGGTTCGATATGTGTGTGTCGACGGTCCGGTCAAATCCCTCGAACTGGTAACCGAACGCACTCTGGATAATCTGCTCGCGAGAGACGGTCCGGCCAGCGGACTCCATGAAGTAGGTGAGCAGGCGATACTCGGTTGGGGTGAGGCTGACGTTCGTACCGGCCACCTTCACCGTCCTGCCGTTGAGGTCCACACTCACCTCGTCGACAACCAGCAAGCCACCTGATTCCTGGTCTCTGGCTTCGTCGCGGGCTGTACGGCGAAGCACGGCACGGACCCTTGCCGCAAGCTCCCGCGGGCTGAATGGCTTGGCTACGTAATCGTCTGCGCCCATATCCAGTCCGACCAGCCGGTCGTCCTCCTCAACGCGCGCTGTAACCATGATGATCGGCACATTCGACTCTTTGCGAAGCGTTGTGCACACGTCCTGCCCGCTCATGCCGGGGAGCATCAGGTCGAGCAGGACCAGTGAAGGATCTTCACGACGTGTGGTCTCGACGGCAGTGATGCCATCCTCCGCAGTCAGGACCTTGTGACCGTCCTGGATCAAGTAGAGCCGCATCAGTTGAGAAACCGAAGGATCGTCCTCAACGATCAGAATCGTGTGACCGCTCTCTGGTCCCATGCTGGTCATCGCTCTCGCTCCCGTGCCCGGCTGACTCTGCTGCCCGGTTTCGACTGAACTCAGCATATCCGACCGACCTCTCTCAAGCGTTTGATGCTCAATCCCCAGTAGCAGAAACTCTTATGCGCCCTTGATCGAACTGGTTGATTCAGTACTTTCTTCCGGCAACTCGCGATCGTGAGGGAACACAAACGGCCGGATCCCTTCAAACAGCTCTTCAAAACCTTCGAATCCGTGGCCTTCCCTGAACCGTTCGTTCAGATCGTCGAACAACTCTTTGTACTCGTCCGGGATCTCACCATCGAAGTCGAACTCTCCCTCGGGTCCGCGGTAGTAGAAACGGCTGCCTTCGTCAGACCTGTCCGGGACTCTGAAATCGAACCGCGGTGCCCCTGGCGCGTCTCCCGGGGCGAAGAAGAACGGCTCTCCTCGACGCCTCAGCTCCTCAAGCTCCGGAATCGCCCGGAACGGCTCATCACCGAACAGTGGGCCTTTGAAGCCGGGAATAATCGACGCTCCGTCGATCCCGAAGGTCCGGAACCCGCCGCCGAAGCCAACGGAGAAGATGCGCATGAATATGCCCTGGTCGCCGAGCCATTCCGGCATCGACTCGATCCATGTCTTGATTTCGTCGCCCTCAGCCTGTGTGATCTCACCGTCCTCGACCAGCCTGGCGATCACGTCGTCTATCGCCTTCGCCCGCCGGTCTTCGGACTGGCCATCACGGGCGTTTTCGAGGGCATTTTCAAGCGCCTCCGAGTCGATTCCGAGAATCTCCGCCATCCTTCCCGTCACATCGTCTCCGAACAGCGGCATGTGAAACTGCGCCGTAGCATCGATCACGATATCTTCGGTGTACGCAGCGGCCAATCCAATCAGGATGTCCGGCTGCAATAGCCGGTCCACAGAAGCAGGTTTCTGGCTCAGCCACACCGATGCCTCGTCTGACTGCTCCTGCGTAATCACATCGTTTTCAACCAGGTCTGCCAGCAGCTCCAGCTGCCGCTCAGTCACAAGCTCTGACTGCGCCGCCTGCAACGCATCCTTGAGCGCCTGCGACTCCACACCAAGCTCGCCTGCCGCCCGCTCAAGAAGATCGTCTGTGGCTTCGCTATCGGCGCCGCCTCGGCCGAATGCAAGCGTCGCTCCTCCAACAGCAACCAGGGCTATGAAAACCGCTATCAGCACCGGGGGTAAGAATCTAATCGACATTTGAGTGGTCCCTCAAAGGCATTGACTGTCTATCACGACCGTGCTGAAACCATTCTTTACGGGAATTTTCAAGAACCGATCAAGGAATCATCAAGATCCGCCAGCAGTGCAGCATTGGCGATGAGATTTTTCGACTGGCACCCACATCCACGAGTCTGCTTGAGCAGCGCGGAACGCCTGTCGACCGTCGGCTATTTGGTGACAACACTCACCGGTCACGACGGAACTCCTGTTCAAGATGCGATCACCGGGCTGCTACCTTCGGAACAGGTGAGCGGCGTACGAGCAGACGGGTGACTATCGCGCTGGCGCGTAAAAGCCCGCACCAATACAGCTGAACCCCGGGGCAAGACCCTCGGCGGTAGTCGGAGAAGAGAAAGATTGGCTGAACAGAAGGTACTGGTCGTAGAAGACACTCCTGACATTCTCCAGGGTCTGCTTCTCGCGCTCAATGATGCCGGGTACCAGGCATCCGGGGTTTCAGACGGAAGAGACGCCCTTCGCACCTTCTACCAGGAGCCTCCAGACCTGATTCTGCTTGACCTCATGCTTCCGGGATTGAGCGGCACCGAGATCTGCAAGCGGGTCAGGGCAGTCTCAGATACCCCAATAATCATTCTTAGCGCGGTTGACGATGAGGCGCAGAAGATCCACGCACTGACCATCGGAGCTGATGACTACATCGTGAAGGGCACCGGCATCGGTGAACTGCTGGCCCGCATAAAGGCCAGCCTCCGAAGAGTCCGCCTGAACCGCGCAACCGGTTCCAGCACGCACTACTCGGACGCGATGTTGGAAGTCGACTTCACGAGGCAGGCCGTGAGCGTGAACAAGAGATCGGTCGAGTTGACACCGATCGAGTTCAAACTCCTCGCTGAACTCGTCAGGCACGAGGGTCAGCCGCTGTCCTCGAATGAGCTGCTTGAAGCGGTATGGGGAACTGGATACGAGACAGACAGCCTGGTCAAGTGGCACATTTCTCGTCTCAGGAGAAAGCTCAGTTCAGCGATGAACCGACCGGAAATGGGAATGATCGTGACTCGCCGAGGTTACGGATATGCATACCTTGAGCAGGCCGCTGCCTGATTTGGACAACAACTAGTGGCAGTGTCCGCTCATCGAGGGTGGACTGGGAATCCTAAATGGAAGATCCGCGCATAGAGGAGTTGATGAGCTACCTGGACGCCGCAGACGATTCCGGCGAGCCAACTTCAATTGCTCTCATAGCCCGCCGGGTTGAGTCATATCTCGAGGTCGTCAACTCGCTTCGCGAGGAGTTGGATGGACAGCACGCAGCGATAGACGACCTTGAAGTTCGCGCTATCAATCTTTCGAACCTCCTTGAAGAACGAGCCTCTCTACGCGACGACATTGTGCTCATGGCTGAGACAGCCGCCACGAAGGCGTCGTTCGCAAGTACCGCCGGTCGCGGGGCAGAGCTCCGTAACAATGCCGCCGAAAAGCGTAAGAATCTGCAGGAGTTCGAAGCTAAGTATGCGGAGGACGAGAGACGCAAAAAAGAGGTGATGAGGGCACTGGAGACAGGGCAGACCAAGATGATGGAGACGCGAGACCAGATTTCACGCCGCATGAACATCATCGATGCACTTCTACAAAGAGCCGAGATCGAATGGCCCTCATACTTCTTCGACGAGAACAAGCGCATCAAGGCAAAGCAGGTGAGTCAGACTTCTCGGACGGTTCGTCCTCGCCGCAGCAGAAGCAGCGGCCGAGGCCGGACAAGAATCATCAGAAGACGCCGCGCTAGCTAGAGAAGCAGGATGTTGAATGGCTCAGGTACACGCAGGCCGCATCTGGCCTCGAGGCCGCTGTCTGAAGATGTTCAATCGGTCGCCAGAGCAGCGTTTCCAGTGCTGCCAGGCTCTCAACTACATCGACCAGTGAACTCCCTGATCAGCCAGTCTGTTGATCGGAACGCGCCCGCGCCCCTGCTTTAACCAGGCGGTGGAACCAGAATTCGTAATATGATGGCGGCCAAATCTGGTCACTGGCACCAGGCCGGGCACCCGTCATTTTTCCTGGCTAGTAAGCGAATACTCGGTCTAACGCAGAAACGGAGCACTGACTTATGGCGCGCATCAACAGGGTTATCGAACTGTGGGAGGCCGGCCAGCCTATCTACCACGCATCGGCCGGGGAGCTGACTTACGAGAACGGAAAGAAACAGGCCGGCACATGGGCCGACTACCTGGAAGTCGATTTCGAAAATCACCCGTTCGACACGCTGGGCCTGCTGGCCTTCATGCGCGGGCTGGTCGACGGCGGGCCAACCCGCAGTGGCCACCGCACTCCGACGGTCGTTGCAACGCTGCCCTCTAACTGCCGCACAAGAGAGGAGATGTGGGCGAACGCGTGGCAGGCTCGCCACGTGCTGGCCACTGGCGTCCACGGAATTTTGCACACGCACGCACGGCAGGCATCGGCGGTGCAGGCGTTCGTGGAGACCTGCCGCTACCCGTTCCAGACCGCTGGAGTAGGCAAGGGAATCTTGCAGGGACAGAGAGGCGCAGGCGGACAAAATGTCCCCGCAGAGATCTGGGGCGTCTCGGCACAGGAGTACGTGCAAATAGCAGATCCGTGGCCGCTAAACCCGGAAGGCGAGCTCATCTTGTCGTTGAAATTGGAAGACCGAGAGTGCGTTGCAAACTGCGAGGAGATATCTGCGGTCCCCGGCATCGCTTTCGGTGAATGGGGACCGGGCGATATGGGCATGTCGTACGGTCACCCGGACGCGCACGACCCTCCCTATCCTCCTGAAATGGTGGATGCCAGACGGCGTATCAAAGCGGCATATGAAAAATTCGGAGTGCGCTTCCGGTCAGGCTGGCGGGACACGCAGATGACGGAGGATGAGCGGACCAAACACCTGATTGACGAAGGCGTCATGGACGTGGGTGTGGGTGAGGAAGGCGCTCGATATGGCCGCCAGTACACCAATCGCCAGATGCCCGTCTGAGTTTTCTCACCGCTGAGTTTTTCACCCCGCGATGCGTGGATGCATAAGTTTTTGTCCCACCGGAGAAAACGATCCAGTTCGGGACTTCACAGGAGTAGCGATGTTTGATCTGACCATCATAGGGGCAACGCTGGTAGACGGTTCCGGCGAACCGGCGGTTAAAACCGATCTCGGAATCACCGGAGATCGAATCGAGGCGATTGGAGATCTCTCATCCGCCGAGACGCGAAAAAACATCGACGCCTCAGGCCTCGTTGCCTCCCCGGGGTTCATCGACGCTCACGCGCATTGTGACGGGGCGCTGCTCGCCGACCCGCAGCACGCCCACGCCCTGCGCCAGGGCGTGACAACCGAGATCATCGGGCCAGACGGCATTACGTTCGCCCAGCTTTCGCCAGAAAATTACCAGCTCTACAGAACGTATATGCGCGGGGTCTTGGGAGACCTACCGGATGAACTTGACGTTGGCACCATGGAGTCGTTCCTGGCCAACTATCACCGGAAGACATCTATCAACGTCGCGTGCTTCGTTTCTCACGCATCTGTGCGCCTAGAGGCCGTTGGCTTTCGTGACATTCCTCTAACAGGAGATTTGCTCGACACGGCCAAAAAGCTCGTCCGAGAAGGCATTGAGCAGGGCGGTGTCGGTCTCGCTACCGGCCTTTCGTACCTTCCACAGTCGTTCAGCGATACACAGGAAATCATTGAACTGTGTCGTGCAGCCAACGAGCACGGAAGCGTCTATGTAACGCACACCAGAAACGTAAATGTCGACCGGTCTTTCGGAGGAGGTGGTGTCACCGAAGCGCTGGAGATCGGCAGGCAGTCCGGGATTCCCGTGCACATCGAGCATATTCGGACCGGTCCCGGCACCGCTGGAAAGGTTGAGGAGCTAATGGCTCCCATCGATCAGGCGATACAGGATGGAGTCGACTGTTCAATGGAGCTCTATCCGTACCCAAGTGGGAGCGGGACATATTTCCAATACTTCCCACCTGAGTTCTCAGACGGTGGACCTGATGCGCTCCTGCGCAATCTCAAAGATGAGTCGAATCAGAAGACAATCGCCGCAGCTATCGACGCATCCCTGGAGATAACAAAAGAGGAGCATGTCTTTTCTCACGTTGGCTCTTCAAAGAATAGCGAGCTGCTTGGCATGAGTTGGAGAGACTCAGCACGTAATCGCGGAGTTTCCGTGGGTACGCTGCTGTGTGCGCTTGCCGTCGAAGAGAATTTTGTGGTCGGACGACGCGGGACGCCGCCTGATAGCACCGCTCTCTGGAACCAGGTCAGCCGTGACTGCATGGAACTACTCTCACGGCCCGACTACATGGTCGGTAGCGACTGCCTTCCTGCCCAAAAATATCCGCATCCGCGTGCATACGGAACGTTTCCGCGCATCATCGGGAGGCTGCTGCGGCAATCGTCAATCAGCCTGGAGACCATCGTCCAGCGGCTTGCAGACAATCCTGCGCGCCGGTTCGGAATCAAGGATCGCGGTCGAATCCAGAAAGGATACTTCGCCGACATCGTGATCTTCGATCCTGAGACAGTCATCGACACCGCTACATACGACGACCCGATTCAGTACCCGGCCGGAATCCCGTATGTGATCGTGAACGGCGAAGTTGCAGTGGACAATGGCAAGTGCACCGGGGTCATTGCCGGTCAGGCAGTCACTTAGTGGTATAAGTACGGCAGAATTTTGCGCGTCGATCGAGCCGAGAGACTTCAGTGTCGAGCTCGCAATAATCCCGTTGTTGACGTTGGAGGAAAAATGTCTTCGATTCTCGACAGGCTTGGCATCAGACCGCTGATCGCCGCAGGTGGGCCGAACACCAACCACTCCGGCACAAGACCTCGACCGGAGGTCTTCACGGCCATGATCGAAATGAGCGAGACATTCGTCCGGATGGACGAACTGCTCATCGCCGCAGGCAAAGAGATCGCCCGCATGATCGGCGTTCCCGCTGCGACCATCACGACGGGAGCCTCGGGCGGGCTGGTGCTGCAATCGGCAGCGGCCATAGCCAAAGACGACCCGAAAGCGATCGCCCAGTTGCCGATCACCGATGGCTTGCCACACGAGCTGATTATTCAACGCAGTCAGCGGTTCGGCTACGACCATTTGTACATGGTGCCCGGCGGACGGTTTGTCGAAGCGGGCACAGAAGAGGGCTGCACAGCTAAAGAGATGAGCGATGCGGTTGGCCCTGACACAGCCGGAATCATTTACGTGATCACGTCAGGGAGGGCCGGACCGTCAGTTTCGCTCGAAGAAGCTATCGACGTGGCGCACTCCCACGGACTCCCGTTGCTTCTCGACGCAGCGTCAGCCCTTCCGCCCAGGGCGAACCTGACAAAGTACGTGAACATGGGCGCTGACCTCGTGAGTTTTTCCGGTGGCAAAGCGGTCAGAGGTCTACAAAGCACGGGAATGCTGCTCGGTGATCCCAAGTGGATCGAATACGCCCGGCTCAACAACGCCCCGAACTCCACGGTTGCCCGCGCCCAAAAGGTCTCAAAGGAAGAGATAGTGGGGCTTATCGCCGCGCTCGATGCGTTCCTGGCCGTGGATGAAGAGGAAGAGACCGCAAGCTATCGCCGAGATATGCAGCTGATAGTCGATCAGGTTGCCGAGGTGCCGGGTGTGACCGCGAGCGTCAAGCACGACGATGACTTTCGCCTTCCTCATGCGGTAATTGAATTCGGTGAATCATGGAGAGGCCCGAGCTCGATCGAGATCGGCAAGGCCTTCCTGGCTGGTGAACCGAGGATCTATCTGAGGCACGGAGATTCCAGGGTCAACGGAATAGCCGTCGATCCGCTGAATATCCAGCCGGGAGAGTTGGAGATTGTTGCTGAAACGGTACGCTCCACGTTGGTCAGAGCCACCTCAGGCGAACGTTTGAACGCATAAACACTGGCCGGCACGCGGGCGATGTTCGGTAATAGATAACGCAAACGGTGGAGACTCTAATGTCAGAAAAAGCTGTGTTCAGTGCGAGACGGGTAGCAAACGGAGAGACAGCGGCCTGGCTGCCAGACCACAGCGTTGTGGTCGACAGTGGAGTGATCACGGGCGTTACACCGACTGCCCAGCTTCCCTCCGATATCGGCGCTACTCACGCAACACACGACCTTGGCGACGTTTCGTTGCTGCCGGGTCTTATCGACGTTCACTTTCATATGGAGTTCACCAGGCACAAGGGTGCGGTTGACGCGTTGATGACCGACTCGCCGGAGACTCGGATCATGACAGCGACCGACAACCTTCGGCGCAATCTGATGGCTGGATTGACAACGCTGCGTGACCTCGGTTCTCGCAACGAAACGACCTTTCCGATCAAAGAAGCGTTGGATTCCGGTGGCATTCCAGGACCACGTCTCATTGCAGCCGGATCACCGGTAACGATTACCGCCGGTCACATGTGGTCGTTCAGCACGCAAGCGGACTCGGTGGACGATGTCGTGCGCGCCGTTCGGAGACAGGTGCGTCTGGGCGCCGGGGTGATAAAAATTGCGGCAAGCGGCGGCCGCGGAACACCGACCGCAAATCCGAGACGTGCCCAGTACGACGCCGACACGCTTAAGGCTGCGGTCACCGAGGCCCATCGCTCCGGCGTGCCGATCGTTGCACACACGCTTGCCGCCGATGGCGTTCGCAATTGTGTCGAAGCCGGGATCGACCATGTGATTCATGCGAAGTGGTATCACCGGGATCCCTCGGGCGGGCTGGACTACGATCAGGCGACTGCTGATCGTATGGCAGAGCAGGGGCAGTGGGCCGATCCCACCATTGGTAGGGCTCGGTTGCAACTCGATGCCGAGAAAGACAACTCCGCAACGAAGCCCGCTCCAATTCACTGGGCCGTTGGTGTTGACGTCCCTCTTGAGGAGCACCTGGACAAGTACAGGCGGATGCACGATGCGGGAGTTCGCTTCACTGCGGGACTGGATGGCGGTGACCTGACAGAGTCAACCGCCTGCTCCTGGGCATATAGCGAACTGCTGGGCTGGGATAACTGGGCCGCCATCCGCTCTGCTACTCAAGACAACGCGGAAGCCATTGGGCTCGGCAACAATGTCGGCGTCATCCGACAGGGCATGGTGGCAGATTTAGCTGCGTTCAAAGGAGACCCTGCGGCGAACATCAGGGACCTGTCCGTCGCTGCCAGTGTGGTTCAGGCTGGAACTCCAGTGAAACTAAATGGCGAATCTCTCATTTGAGAGCAGGTTCCCTTCGATCTGGCTACTTCAATTTTGAAGGCGGTCGCCCGTTTCGTACGCTCGGTGGGGTAGACCCGCGTCTCGATCCGCAACGTCGGGCGCTGGCAGTCAGGCCTGCCCGCTTCAGTTGCCCAGTTCAAAAATGCTTGACATGGGCTTTAAGGCACGGCTAAGGTGCGTCATCGCTTGCTGCGGGGAGTAGTGCGTCCTGATTGCTAGACGTAGACGACCCAAAAACATTGGGAAACGCGGGCGGATACAACTAGGACACGAACCAAAGAGGACGGACCTAATGGGAATTCGGTTTCGTGGGAGAGCCAGGACTCTCTTCAACATATCAATCACAGCGATTCTCGCTGCGGTGTTGGTCGGCGTAGTCGCATGCGCTGGTGACGCCGGTATTCCGGGTGATCCGGGACTTCCAGGACTTCCTGGAGAGCCTGGTAACCCCGGACTGCCCGGAGAGCCCGGAGATCCTGGAAAACCTGGAGAACCGGGAGCACCCGGAGAGCCCGGAGCGCCCGGAGAGCCCGGGGCACAGGGACTGCAAGGTCCTGCGGGTCCACAGGGACCACAAGGCGAGGCTGGAGATCCAACGAACATTCCCACGACCGCTACGATCATTTTGACCGACCCGGTCACTGGTCAGGTCGGACGGGCGACGTTTGACCCGGCCGGGACCTCGTTCAACGCAGTGGGCGGCGGGTTCATTAACGGCTCTGCGATTCAGTTCATATGCTGCACGGGTAACAACGACACAACCGGCAACGAATTACTGTCCCTGGGGGGCAGGTTCTTCAGCACGGCCACCGGGGCCTGGATGAAGGACGGCATCATGCTGCCTGACTCTATTGAAGCCGGTGACGTAATCACCATCATGGTGCGCACACCGAGAGGCAACGTTGCGTACTCACCACTGGCGATAATAGAACCCTAAGTGCAGAACAAGAGGAACTAGCTGATATGACTCGTTCATTTACGAATAAACTTAGTATGCGTTCGGTGCTGGTAGCACTGTTCGCCTCGGCATTCGTTGTCGTGATCGCCTGTGGGGGCGATGACCCGGCACCGGTGGCGACGGCGGCGGCGCCACAGCAACCAGGTGCCGCTGCAACAGCAGCGCCGGGTGAAGCGGCTGCAACCGCCGCAGCGGGTGAGGCGGCCGCACCGGCAGCTACGGCAAGGGCCGCAGCTACAGCAAGAGCTGTGCAGGCCACACAGTCACCGGATCGACCTCCGGCCAGCGGAGGCTCCGTCACCGTAGTAAGGACGGACGTTGGAGTCCCGGTGGGACTGCCGTCACAGTGCCCACCAGGGTGTGGCGTCGAAAAGTTCTCCATGGGCGCCTATGAGATGTTGCTTCAGGCCACCGGCAATGACTACAGGCTCTCAGGCCTCGTTGCTGAGGACTGGAGCGTTACGCCGGACGGTTCGGCGTACATCTGGAATATCCGGCCTGGGATTCAGTTCCACGGCGGATTTGGCGAATTGACTGCTGAAGACGTTGCATGGACTCACAACAACGCCAACGCAGCAACGAACACAGCAACGGCTCATGACAACGCCGGTGACCTGCGTGCCCACGTCGGGCTCAGCACGGTGGTCGACGAGTTCACGGTCAACATGCCGATAACCTCGGCGGATGCCAGGCAGCCCACGCACCTGTTCACGAACGTGGTGCCAAGGGGTGTTGGAATTCACAGTAAGGCCGTATTCGATCAGTTCGGTGAGACCGGCATGCTGACACAGTTCGTTGGCAGCGGGCCGTTCGAAATCGAGGCCTGGCGTCAGGATGACCGTCTGGTGCTGAACAAGTTCGACGACTACTGGGGCCAAAAGCCGCTGGTAGACCAGATTGTCGTTCTCGCAGTGCCAGAGCCTGCAATTCGCGCAGCCATGTTCGAGTCGGGCGAGGCGGACATTGTCGACGTTGAGCCGAAGGATAGGCCTCGTCTGGTAAATGACCACAACGGTGTGATCGTCAACAACGGTGGGACACTCCTCGGCATCGTCCCGTGCTGCAACTACCTGGAGCGCATTGGCGCAGCCACCGGCAACCCGCTGGACAGTCCTGGTTACCGCCCGGAACTTCCGTGGATCGCCGACATCAACGACCCGTCCTGTGACGAGTCCCAGTTGCTGGAAGTTGTGCCGACCGGACCAGTCTGCGACTCATTTGAGTCTGCCCGGCTGGTACGCCGTGCCCTTGAAGTCAGCATCAACCGCGACGTAATCAACGAGCAGATCTACGCCGGCCTGGCGGTTCCTGCGTACGGACCCCCGGGACAGGCATCGATCAGCTCGCTGTTCAAGGAAGAGTGGATTGACCCGTTCGACATGGACAAGGCACTGGATTTGCTGGACCAGGCGGGTTACCCGAACGGGCTGGACGAGACGGTCACGGTCCACGCGGAAAACCTCAGCGTACGGACGGCACAGTTGCTTTGTGCAACCTGGCAGCCGCTCGGCCTCTCGTGCGAGATTGACCAGAGGGTGTACGCAGTGAAGCGTCCTTCCTACGTGGATCGTTCGAACGACGACTTTGGCTTTGCATTCATTCCGCGGTTCGACCCGGAAGACTGGCCCATTGACACTGAGGACCACAGCTGGAAAGAGGGTGGTACTCAGAAGGGTGGCAACATCCCGTTCTCAGCCTTTACTTTTGCAGAGATGCGTAAAGAGAACGACCCGTCGAAGCGTATCGAGCTCTACAAAGACTGGATTGAGCACTACCAGTACTGGGCCTGGTCATTGCCAATCGCAGAGGTGTTTAACCAGACCCTCTACAACTCCGAGACGATCGAGTTCAGCCGTGACGTTTTCCCAACCTTTGGGTACGCCTACTCGATCATCAACCCGGTTACCCAGATCCGACTGAAGTAGACGACTGCTTGATTCGCGGCTCCGGCTCCAACTAGTGAGAGCCGGGGCCGCGAACAGCTTTTTCTGTGAGCACAATCTGATTTTGTAACCAGTCGATGCGCAGAGCAGTGTTCGCCAATCCGCGCTGAGGTGACGTTTGTCGCAGTGCACCGGGCGTAGCCGAGTTACTCTTGCGGCGACCCAAAACGCGATGGTTTCCGTAGGTCTGCTCTGACAGGATCCGGTAGTAGCTAATCGCGATTTGGCTTAGTTAGACGAGGACACACAGGTGGGAGCATATCTGGCAAGACGCGTGATCATGGGACTCGTTGCGATCCTTGGCGCAACGGTCATCGTGTTTGTGCTTAGCCGTGTCGGAGGGCAAGACCCACGCTTCTTCTACCTCGGCAATTCGCCCGGGTACGCCGTCACAGAGGAACAGTGGGACGCCTGGGGTGAGAAGCTCGGCCTGGACAAGCCGGTTATAGCCCAGTATTTCCTGTGGGTGGGTGGAGTGTTCCAGGGAGACCTGGGTAATAGCACCCAGTCCGGTCGTACCGTTACCTCTTTGATATGGGAGCGTGCTCCCGCAACTGGTCAGTTGGCGCTCGGCGGATGGATCTTTGGCATTCTGGTGGGCATCCCGCTCGGTGTGCTTTCAGCCGTGCGACGAGGCGGAATCCTTGACTACTCAGCCCGGGGGTTCGCGCTCATCGGGCAGGCCACCCCGACCTTCTGGATATCAATCATGGCCATCCTGGTTTTCTCCGTGTACCTGGGATGGCTCCCTTCCGGCACAAGGGGTGATGGATTCTCGTGGAAACATATGATTCTCCCCAGCATCATGCTGGGGATTAACCCTGCCGCTGCATATCTGCGTTTTACTCGATCTTCGATGCTCGAAGTGCTCGATTCGGAGTACATCAAGCTGGCTCGTGCGAAGGGCGTCGGCAATCAGAAGATCATCTGGAAACACGCCCTCAGAAACGCTTCACTGGTTCCGTTGACCGTATCGGCCCTTGTCCTGGTTGGATTCATCACCGGAACCGTAGTAACTGAGACGGTGTTTTCATGGCCGGGCGTCGGCAGGATGGCTGTCAACGCAATCTGGAACACCGACTTCCCGGTGCTTACCGGCCTGGTGATGCTGTTCTCGGTCGCGTATGTGGTAGTGGTGCTGTTCCTGGACCTGATCTACGTCGTCATTGATCCTCGAATTCGTCTTGGAGGGACCGAGTGACGTCGATCACCGAAGACGCTATCGCGCCATCCCGGAAAATAGGTGCCGGAATTGTGGTTGGTTCGCTGGGAGCGTCGTGGCAATTTCTCCGGCGCTGGCCGGTAATTCCAGCAGTAATCATCATTACCCTGCTTTTCTCTGCCATCTTTGCCCCATGGATAAAACCGCACGATCCCCTTGTTAGCCACGGAGTGTTTCAGCAAGGACCTGCGTGGACCGCGGATGGCAACACAAAATTCTTTCTCGGCACTGATGACATAGGCCGTGACATTCTCAGTCGCATGATCGAGGCAAGCCGGGTAACGGTGGTCGTAGTCTTGCTATCCGTGGTCGTCGGAACGGTCGTCGGGACAGTCCTGGGGCTGATCGCCGGGTTTTTTGGCGGATCAGTTGTCGACGAAGGGATCATGCGCGTTGTCGACGTGTGGGCGGCACTCCCCCAGTTGCTCATCCTGTTAACTATTGCGCTGGTCTTCGGCGCGGGCGTAACCGTTCTGGTCATATCTCTGGCGCTCATATCGTGGCCAGGCGCCGTGCGTCTCGTGCGCGTTGAAGCCCTGAGGTTGCGGAGCATGGACTATGTCGACTCTGCCAGGATCGCCGGAGCAAACAACCGGCGCATCCTCTATAAACACATTTTTCCCGGTGTCATCAACACCGTCCTTGTTGCGACGACTCTGTCGACCGGTAGCCTGATCCTGACCGAAGCCACACTCAGCTTCCTCGGAGCCGGCATACCGCCGCCCAGTCCTTCGCTGGGTGGCATGATCTCAGGGGGCCGAGACTACCTGAGAGACGCGCCACACATCGCCTCGTTCCCTGGCCTGGCGCTCGCGGCCATCGTCATGGCGGGCAACTTCCTGGGCGACTGGATGCGGGACCGCTTCGACCCACGACTCCGCCAGATCAGCTAAAGCAGCACCTGGCGTGTCGCTGGTCAACTTGCCGCAAGGACGAATCAGATTCGGCGGTCGCATTCATCCGCTATCAATAAAAGGATCAGCCTGATGGTGAACAACCCTCTAAACAACCCTGTGTACGCCCGGTTCGGCGTGAAACCGATGATCAATGCCGGTGGGACTCACACCACGCACGGTGGCTCGATGATGAGACCGGAAGTGCGAGAGGCGATGTACCTGGCGTCTGAGTCGTACGTCAATCTCGTCGAGCTGAAACGCGCCACAGGCGAATATGTCGCTGAGATCACCGGTGCGGAAGCGGGACTGATCTGCTCAGGCGCGGCCGGTGGACTGGTTCTGGCAACCGCTGCTGTGATGACCGGCACCGACCCCGGGAAGATCGCCCAGCTTCCCGACACCACCGGAATGAAAAACGAAATCCTGATGGAGGCCAGCAACCACGCCAGCTACACCAAGCTCCACGAGTACGCCGGAGCGAAAGTGACAACGGCAGGCGACGCAAACGGAGCCACCCAGCAGCAACTCGGCGATGCCATCACCGACCGAACAGCGGCAATTCTGTATACGTACGCCTATGGTCCGGCTCGACCCGGCATGACGTTGACGGAGGCAGTAGAGGTTGCCCGCGCGGCCGATGTGCCGGTGATTGTCGACGGTGCGGCGATGCTTCCGCCAAAGGAGAACCTCAGGAAGTACATAAGCGAAGGCGCAGATCTCGTTACGTACTCCGGTGGCAAATACATCGGTGGCCCGCAGTCGGCCGGGCTTCTCGCTGGCCGCGCAGACCTTGTAGAGGCTGCGCTGCTGCAGAGTGGACCAAGCATGTCGGTCGGTCGCCCGCAGAAGGTCGGCAGGGAAGAGCTGGTCGGTATGGCAACCGCGCTGCAGGTCTTCATCGAGTCGGACGACGAATCGCGCCAGGCGGCAATGAGGACGAGGGCGAACCACATCAGCGACCGGCTCAAGGGCGTTCCGGGCATCACAGCAAGTGTCGAGCAGGACTTCGAGCAGTTTCACGTTCCGAACTGCGTAATCAAATTCGATGCGGGGCAGGACGAAATTGACCGGGTGTGGGAGGAGATGCACGAAGGCGACCCGCGTATCTACATCGCCCGAACAGACGGTGGCCTTGCCGCGAACATGGTGAACGTCATCGACGGACAGGAAGAGATCATCGCCCGTCGATTGCTGGAAATTTTAACCGGCTAGTTCCCAGACTCTGTTTCGTCAGAGTTCTCACCTTGTCGTCCGTATCGCACAATCGGCTGCGATGACCCTGCTGCCCTTAACCTGCCCAGCTTCCGTAAAGCGGATACTGGCTGGCGATCACCTCGATGTATGCAGGCTGATTCGCACCGTTCGCCGAGAATGCTCGCTGGAGAGCGGGGACGATTTCACCCGGCTCCGTGACACGTTCAGTCTGCCAGCCGATCTCCTTGATCGCAGCGGTCATATTGATGACATCAGGTCCAAGTACATCGTATGTGAACGGATCATGGCCCTCGCCCCAGAACCCGGGACCGTAACCTGCAAATCCGCCATTATTGATGTGGATGACGGTGACCCCGAGCTGGAGGCGGGTTAGCACCTCAAAGTTGCCGAGCATGTAGCTGAGCGCCGCGTCACCGATCACCGCCACAGACTGTCGCTCGGGATGCGCCAGTTTTGCGGCCATTGCAGCAGGGAAGCTGAAGCCGAGGGATGACACGTTGCCCCATCCAAGGAAACCGCGGGGAATCAGGGTTTCGAAGGCGGTAGAGAGTTGATCGCGAGTATTTCCTGACTCGTGCGTCACGAACGAGTTCTCGCGGTCCAGGGTCTGCATCAGGTCTCCGTAAACGCGGTAAGGGTTTATCGGTTTCTCATCGGAGCGCATCGCCTCACGGAATGTAGATAGTCCGCTGTCTTTCGTAGCCTTAATCTCGTCGGTAACGCTGGCGCGACCAGTGATTTGATTTCGGCCGAGTTCTTCAAGCAGTCCATTCAGCGTGAAGCGCGCATCGCCAATTATGGCGTGGGTCGACTCGTACAACCGGTTGACATCGAACTCATCGATATTGCACTGGATGATCGTCTTGTTTGTTGGATCTGGAACACCGTGGCCGAACCGGCCTGCTGAAAGGCTTGCGCCAACTGCAAAGATCAGATCGGCTTCATTCAAGTACTGAACGACGTGATCGCCCCTGACACCGACTGAGAGAGGGTGGTTTTCCGGGAACGCGCCCTTGGCCTTCAGTGTCGTAACAACAGGCAGATTGGCCTTTTCCGCAAACTCACAGAGTTCCGAAGTCGCACCGGAATAGAGCACGCCTTCGCCTACGAAGAGAACCGGCTTGCTTGATGAGCGGAGGGCGTCGATCGCTGTCTTCACATCATCCGGGTTCGGGAGCGTCTTCCACCCCTTCGGAGACTGGTACGGGTCAACCGTTTCGTCGTAGGTGGCTTTTGCGTCGGGAATGCCCAGGACAACGGGTCCGGGCCGGCCTGACCGCAGCATAGTAAACGCCCGTCGCATGAACTCCGGCACACGAGCGGGATCGTCAAGATACCCGTACCACTTCGAAACGCCACGTAAGCTCGCGTCCTGATCGAAGCGGGTGCTCTGGTTCGATCCGATCGGCACAGCGTCAACGATGCAGAGCACCGGAGACCCATCTTCGTAGGCCTGCGCTATTCCGGAGTACGCCACCTGCGCCCCGGCAGCGTTGATACCGCCTGAGAACGTGCAAACCCCGATCTTGTCGCCGTTATTGATTCTCGAATAGGCGTCAGCGACAGCAACCGCGTATCGGTCATCCCTCGTCATCAGCAGCTTCAGCCCCTCAGTGCCGAAGGCGTTGTTCACCTTACTGACGGGAAATGTTGAAACCCACTCAGTGTTTTCAGTTTTCAGGATCCTGGCGATCCCAGTCGCGACATCGATGGTCATGTATTTAGCTCCCAGGAAACTGAGGTGATGTTCCAGATTGTGGATTAAGCGAGAGTATAGCTCCGGTCGGGCAACAACGAACGGCCAGAGCTCAGAGCAACGGATTTTTCGTGACTCAGAACGCTCTTTCGATGCAATTCCATGACTATCGCTCGATGATTCCGATTTCCGGCTTCGTCCGCAGCTCCTGCTTCTGCTGAGCGTTGTTCACATTGGCATCCGCGTACCACAGGACGCCGTCCTTTATCGACAGTCCGTGCGGAGCAGGAGCATCCGGTGAAAAGACGATGGTGTCGGTCTCTGCTCCGGTCTCAATGTTGTATTTGATGATGACCTTGTCAGACGTGTGGGCACACCAGATGCCGTCTCCGTCGCGAGCGAGGCCGTGCAACCGTTCGGTGGAAACCTCGAACGATTTGACTACCTCGAAATTTTTCGCCGGGTCGCACAGGTGCAGCGCCTTTGGATTGAACGCAGTTACCCAGACGAGACCATCGTCCCACTCAATGCCGTGAATGCCGCCACCGTCCGGCGTCTTGAAGCGGTTCACAAAGCTACCGTCATTGGGGTTGAGCTGGTAGACCCAGCTGATGCCAGTGTCGGTGTCGTGTGGCTCCCGTCGAGTGTTGTTGCCGTTCGATGCCGTCCACAGGTAGCCGCCTCCGTAAGCGATGCCGGAACCGTTTGCGGTGGGCGTCTGGAAAGCTCTGACTATGAAACCTTCCTCGTCCATCAGGTAGACGCGGTCGGAATACTGGTCGATGACATATAGACCCTCATCCGTCCACTGCAGTCCGTTAGGCATGGCGCAGGGCGGTGCGAAAGTGCTCACGGTCTTGACTGGCATACTCTTTACTCCCTTATGTGAATGACCCGGATTCGTCCGGTTGTTCCAACCGGATGATCGAGCGGTTGATTGTTTATCCGAAGTGATGCGGCAATCCAAGCTCGCCGCATATCGAATTGATGTACTCGATCGTGGTTGCGTGGTACGGAACCCCGTTGGCCCGCCGGTCTATCTCCTCTTCATGTTCTCCGAGCCCCGCGTACATCACGCGGTCGTTGCCCGGGGCAGGCTTCGACTCCCGCAGCCTCTTCAGCAGCGCGTCCATGTCGGCCTTGAAACCGGCCACGTCGGTGAACTTCTCGATATCGTAGGCGATGAAGTGGTGGGACGAGCTATTGCGGCGCATGAACCCGGCTCCGTTGCCGGACAGGACGCCAGACAGAATCTCGATCATGATGCCAAGGCTGTAGCCTTTGTGGGACCCAGTCTCGCGGTCGCCGCCCAGCGGCAGTATGGCGTAATCGTCAGGAACCAGCGTCTGCTCCATGATGGGAGCGCCGTCGGGCGTCGCCAGCCAGCCGGGACCGGTCTCGACGCCAAGCAGTTTCGCCAGCCGTATCTTGCCTCCGGCCACAGCGCTCATGGCTGCGTCGAAGACGAAAGGCGGCTCGTCACCTGCCGGCGCGGCTACTCCGAGCGGATTGAGCCCAACCAGCTTTTCTGCACCGCCAGTTGGCAACACGCCTGTGCCACCAATCGTCATCGCGATCCCGATCTGGTCGTGTTCAAGCGCCATCTGGGCGTGATAAGCGGCCGCCCCGAAGTGGCCGCAGTTTGTCACCGCAACTGCCCCGACTCCGCATACCTTCGCCTTCTCGATCGCCAGCTCCATCATCTGCGGGCCGATCTGGATGCCAAGGCCGCCGTCACCGTCGACCGTTGCCACAGCCGCTGCCTCACGCACCACCTTCCAGTTGGGCGTGGGATTTGGACCTCCCGCATTGAAGCTCTGAACGTAGTTCCGAACCCGGTCGCTCGTCCCATGGGTCTCGATGCCGCGCAGGTCGGCGTAGATCAGCACGTCAGCGGACTGGACGGCTCCCTCGTCCGGCATACCCATCTTCCTGAATATGTCCTCCACCGCGGCGCGCATGTCGTCCGCCGGGATGCGAACGGAATTTTGGTCGGTGTAGTGAAATCGTTCCAGCAAATTTTTGCTCCGTGCTATGTCTCACGTGGCTGACGGTGGTGCTTCCCATGGCATCATCGGTGCCACTAGCGGCCTCCGATTTTTACCGGTCTGTGCAGCGAAGCTCGCCCCGTACCGAGCCGGATGTTACGCCTTTCAGAGATCGTTGACGATGTGATCTGCGGTTCAGCCAATCAGCCCCACACGCGACCCCTAGAGTTCACGAGGAAAGTCGACCTCAAATTCACTTGCAAGGTCCTTGAGAGCACCGACGGTGTGCGGCGGCAGCGGAATACCGTCCTTGAGGCGTTTGGCCCGCATCTCCCCTTCCTGCAGACCTGCGTAGTACACGCGCTCATGACCTTCAGCCGGGGGCAACTCCCGCAGGTGCCTGAGCGCCACATCCATGTCTTGCTTGAATTCGTCAGCCGGGCGGAACGCGTCGATTCGGATGGCCTGGAAGTACTGCGAGCAGGACCGTGGCAGTGGCAGCAAGAAACCAGCCCCGTTTCCTGAGAGAACGCCGCACAGCACGTCCACCATCAGCGCAAGCCCGTAGCCCTTGTGAGATCCCAGCTCCCGGGTTCCACCGAGCGGCAGGCCGCGCGATCCCTTCGTCGCGGTTACATCCGTGATCGGATTTCCGTCTTCGCCTACCTGCCAGCCCTCGGGCACGTCAATCCCAAGGGCGCGTGCGATAGCAATCTTTCCCGTCGCCACAACCGAGGTCGCGATATCGAGAATCACAGGAGCCTCTTTGTCGGCAGGAACGGCGAATCCGATGGGGTTAGTGCCCATGATCGGGTCCTTCGCGAAGGTCGGCAAAATGCTGGCGCCCGGTGTTGTCGACATCGCCAGTCCGATCATGTCGTGTGACAACGCCATCATCGGGTAGTAGGCAATCATCCCGCAGTGGTTACTGTTTCTCAGGGCGACGGTCCCCGTGCCTACCTCGTGCGCCTTGGCTATTGCAATGTCCATCGCCCGTCGGCTGGCGGTCAGCCCCAACGCGTTGTCGCCGTCGACCAGTGCAGTGGATGGAGTTTCGTGGACTATCCGAATATCAGGCGATGGGTTTAGCTTGCCGCCAGCAAGGCCGTGTACCCGGCTGGGTAGCGAGTAGCAGACGCCGTGGCTGTCGGCACCTGCAAGGTCCGCTTCGACCAACACCTCGGCCGCACCGGCGGCGTCCTCTTGAGACAGCCCAGCCCGGCCGAACAGCACCGTTACAAATTCGAGCAGACTCTCTGAGCTGACATGCATCGGGTTGTCGAACTGTTTTAACTGTTTGAGGACCATGTGTTTTACCTGTCTCGCGGCCTGTGGCGGTCTTTTTGTCTGTGGAGAAATGCCGCGGCTGTTGTGCTTATCGCGACTCTAGGCTTGCTGGATCGCGGCCTGCCGGATCGCAGCCAAAACATACAGCGCAACAGGGGATAGGTCGAATCCTGTCGCCAATCGCACGGCTCGTGTCTTCCGGCGCAACTGATGTCTCGGCTCGGCCGAGTTATATAAGATGCGGAAACTCGAACATCTCGTGACAGGGGGACTCAACATGGCAACTCGCATAAACAAAGTGATAGAGCTTCTGGAGGCCGGACAGCCCATCTACCAGATCGGAAGTCATGCCGGTGACGAGTTGAACTACGAGGCTGGCAAGAAGGCGGCCGGGACGTGGGCTGATTTCGTCAATGTCGGAATGGAGCACGGTTCCTTCGATATGGCCGGGCTGGACCAGTTCATGCGCGGCCTGGTGGACGGAGGGCCGACAAAAAGTGGCCACCGCACTCCGGCGGTTATTGTTGAAGCGCCGGTCGAAGGCTCAAGCGCCGAGGTCGTGCGCGCAAACGCGTGGCAGTTCCGACAAATACTGGGTCGTGGAGTCCATGGAATCTTTCTAACCCATGCAGAGAGCCCTGACGCGGTGCGCGAGTTTGTCGAGGCTTGCCGGTTTCCGTTCCATAAACAGGGCGTCGGACAGGGATTGGGAACAGGACGCCGAGGAGTGGGTAGCGAGCCCGTGTCAGCGCCGGTATGGGGCCTGTCCATCAACGAATATCTGGAAAAGGCCGATGTGTGGCCGCTGAATCCGAACGGTGAGCTTGTGCTTGGCGTAAAAATGGAAAACTACCGGGCGGCTTCAAACGCCGACGCGATAGTCGAGATCCCCGGAATCTCGCTCGCCGAGTGGGGCTCAGGTGACATGGTTGTGTCGTTTGGCTACCGGCTCTCTGAGGCCTACCCGCCTCCGCCAGAGGCCGCCGCAGCCCGCGACCGGATCATGGCAGCCTGTCGCCGCAAAGGGATAGCGTATCTCGATGGAGCGACGCCCGAGAACGTCGTTGAGAAACTGGACGCCGGTGCAATGCTCGGTGGCGGCAATGAAGAAGCGGCGCGCATCGGAAGAGCCCACACCGGCCGCACTATGCCGGTCTAGTGAGTCGGAGCGACGCGTACGGATGCTCCGACCCTACTCAAGCTCTTTGCTCGCCTCAACCAGCGCGTCGCGGCTAAATTTCGCAGCCCACCAGGGATCATAGTCAGGCGCTTCTGACTGGTGGACGCTGACCTCCACATTTATCGCCATGTGGTCGATGTGATTCCTCTTGAGCGCGCGCATAAACCCGACAAGGTCTAGGTTTCCGTCGCCGGTAAGGCTGAACCGGTGCACGCCATCCACCTTCTTACCGTCCTTGACGTGGACCATCACCGCGTCTGCCGCACAAAGGTCTACGCTGTGCTCAACGTCAGCGCCCTCGACATAGAAGTGGCTGACATCAAGGTCCAGCTTCAGGTTCGGGTGCCGGGTCTGCTCCATCATCCAGGATGCTTTCTCGGGCAGCTCGAACTCGGTCCAGGCATGCGCCTCGATAGCGATGATCACATCGTGTTCGGCGGCGACGTCCGCCAGACGAAGGAAAGCGTCCCGGATATCCTCTTTCCCCGGGTCCCAGCCACCCATATCGCGGCCGCCAGTCGTCGTGATGAGGGTCGGAGTGTCGTCGTAGTGCAGTTCCCTGGCGAATTGGAATTTGGCGACCGCATCCTTCATCATCGCTTCCCGCCCCGATTCGGGCACGCACACGTTGATTGCGCCGAACAGGATGGGGGACGGAAACCCGAGCTTCTGCGACAGGGCGGCAAGCTTTCGCTGCTGGTCCACGCCGAAAACTCCAGGCGCCGTGGGGTAGCCGTCGCGGACGCAGATCTCAAGTTCCTCGTAGCCAATCTCTTTTATCTTCTGCACCGCCTCAAACGGGTCCACCATCTTGAGCGCGTAGGTCGAGTAACCGTATTTGAAAGTCATGCGCATGGGCCTTTCACTGAGGGATTGGCAGGAATGGACGCCGTTCGAACCAGATGTTATTCCATGCCGCGCCAGGGTGCGAGAACACCGAAGCGTCGCCGGTGCCAGATGTGCCGGCAAGCTGCCCGGATCAGATGTCACATTCGTGACAAAGATGCTCTTCCGAAATGGCTCTGAAGTAGCTCTCGTGCACCCTGGAATGACGTGAAAATGGTACTCCCGGCAGGATTCGAACCTGCGACCAAGTGCTTAGAAGGTATTTCACCGCATGCGCTGTGCGTGCCTGTTGCGGAGAGCATGCGAGAGTTCAAAAATTATCTGTTGTGAATCTGCGAGTATTTCAGATCTTGCGTTAAGATGCCGCCATTATGCCCAGTGAGCGCGTGCATGGGTCCATAGAAGGGTCCAGTGAAGAAACAGAAACTTCACTGAACATGTCCGGTGGCGTATTTGTCGGTCGTCAACGCGAGATGGAACAGCTCAAGACGGCGCTGAAAGAAGCACTCGCAGGCCGAGGCCGGATGCTGATGCTGGCTGGCCATCCCGGGATCGGCAAGACGCGGACTGCCCAGGAGCTGGCTGCCGCGGCCGAAGAACACGGTGCCAGGACCTTCTGGGGATGGTGCTATGAGGGAGAGGGAGCGCCTCCCTATTGGCCGTGGGTCCAGATAATTCGGTCGTACGTCAACCAGACCGATCCGGAACAGTTGCTCACAGAGATGGGATCTGGCGCTTCCCCTATATCAGGGATCGTGCCCGAAGTCAGAGCCGTGGTGCCCGACTTGGAACCGGTTCCGTCGCTGGAGCCGGAACAGGCACGCTTCCTTCTTTTCGACTCCGTTTCCAACTTCTTGAAGAGCGTGTCCGATTCCCGGCCATTGTTGCTCGTGATTGACGACCTGCACTGGGCGGACCGGTCTTCTCTATTGCTCCTGGAGTTCCTGGCGCGGCAGCTCGGCGAGAGCCAGATCCTCTTGGTTGGCACATACCGGGACATGGAGCTGTCTCGTAAGCATCCATTATCTGAAACCCTTGCCCAACTCACCCGAGAGTCCACCTTCCAGCAGGTTCTCCTCCGAGGGTTGAGCTATGAGGACACCGGACGTTTCATCGAGACTATCGCTGACGTTCGGCCATCTCCGAGCGTGACAGAGACCATATTCACCCACGCCGAGGGCAACCCGTTCTTCATGAGGGAAGTGGCCAGGTTCCTGGCGGATTCCGGGAACCTGAGGGCCGATGAGATCGGTGGTCCACAGGATGTCAGGGTGCCAGCAGGAGTCCGAGAGGTGATCGGCCAGCGCCTGAACCGATTGTCCGACCAGTGCAATCGAATGTTGACCGTTGCGTCGGTCATCGGCAGGGAGTTCAGCCTGGACTTGATCCAGAGTTTGATGGAACAGGACTCTATAGTCGAACTCTTAGAGCAGGCGGTTGAGGCACACGTATTAGATGAAGTTCAAGGGGAGGTTGGACGTTATGAGTTCGCCCACGCCCTTTTTCGTCAGACCCTGGCAGAGGAGCTCACGATAACGCGCAGGGTTCACCTCCACGCCCAGATCGCCGAGGCCCTTGAAGCGCTGTACAGCAAAGAAGCGGATGCCCACGCCTCCGAGTTGGTAGAGCATTTCGCAGAGGCGCAGATGGTACTGGGTAGCGAGAGGCTTGTTCACTATTCTCTACGCGCCGGTGAACAGGCGCTTAGCGGTTACGCGTTCGACGAAGCATTGACCCACTTCGAGCGAGGGCTCGCCGGTAGGGAATCGGAGTACGAGGACTGCCAGCGAGCCGACCTGCTATTTGGAGTCGGAAGGGCGCAGGCAGCCACCCTGATCGGCAGCGATCTTCAAGAGGCGGTCAATACGCTTGCCAGCGCATTTGACATTTACACCGATCTTGGCGACTCGGACCGTGCCGTCGCGGTAGCGGAGTACATGGTCCCGACAGCCCCCCAGCTTCGCGGCGTGGCGAGGATCATCGAGCGGGCCCTCGCGCTCGTACCAAACGACTCTCACACAGCCGGGAAACTCCTCTCCCGCTACAGCATCTGGCTCATGATCGAGCATGGTGATTTCGATACCGCAGCCAGGATGGTTAACAGGGCGCTGAGTATCGCCAACCGTGAGTCAGATCGGCAACTTGAGACGTGGGGTCGCGTTAACCTTGCTACTGTTCAACTTTGGCAATCCAGGCCGAAACAGGCGTTCGAGAACGCCCGTCTGGCTGCAGAGCTGGCGGAGGAGAGTGGCGATCTCTACGCCCTGGCTCAGGCTCTTCAATTTCAGGGTTATTCGAGTGTCCGACAGGGTCAGTTTGAGCTTGCTCTTAAGATTGCGGCCGATAACATGGCGGTGGCAGAACGCCTTGGCTCGCTTCACCGGCTCGTTATGGCAATCTCGCAGGGCGCTCGCACCGCCGCGATTCTCGGAGATTGGGATAGGGCCAGGACGCTAGTGGATCGCGGACTTGCACTCGCCCCGACCGAATACGATCTCATCATGACCCGGGTGCTAGTGGACCAACAGTGCGGCGACACGAACCGAGCCGAGATTTTTCTCGAGAATTTGATCAGCAACGAGGGGACCCTCGGGAATCAATTTGGCGCAGTTGGGATTGCTTTTGCGGCCTATTACTCCGGCAGTCAGGATTTGCTGAATCTCGCTGAAGTTGCGGCCTCCCGTAGGCTGGATTCGGTAACGAATCCTATGATCCGGACCAATATTCGGATCGCTCTCGCGCTGATCGCGGCGCTGAGGAACGATAAGGAAGCGGCGACGGAGCTCTATGCGGCAATGACATCCGGCCGACAGCTGCCCCAGGGTCTATCGCTATCGGGTGAGCACGTCATGGCGCTTCTCGCTCGGACCGCGGGCGAAACTGGATCAGTACAGGCACACTTCGAGCGGGCGCTTAAATACGGACGCCGCACCGGGTCCCACCCGGCCCTGGCCTGGGCTTGCGTCGACTATGCTGAGACTCTTCTCTCCCAGACAAGCGCGATCGATCGTCGGAAGATCGGTGAGCTGATGGAAGAAGGTATGGCGATCGTTCGCGACCTGGGCATGCAGCCCTTGCTAAACAGGTTTACCGACCTCGGAGACCGGTTGGCAGCCCATCGCGGGAGAGCTGCGTACCCCTACGGTCTTACTGAACGAGAGGTTGAGGTCTTGCGCCTTGTCGCAGCAGGGGACAGCAACCGGCAGATCGCCGACCGTCTGGTGATCAGCGTTAACACCGTAGCGCGTCACATCAATCACATCTACGACAAGACACGCGCCACCAACCGCGTTGAGGTGAGCGCCCTCGCGCTCCAGCACGACCTGGCATAAGCGGCAGAGCGATCCTGTTCGGTAGATATCCGACACCGCTGATCCCGCGCAAACAGTGCACTCGTCCCAGAGCCGACATCCACCGCGAGTAACAACTTCCTGTTACTCCCCGGCTGATTCGGGGCGTGCGCCCGCGTTCAGAAGATTACCAGTCCACGCGATGGCTTCACACCTCGACGAGCACAACATTCCTCACATCGAGTCCGGACAGATGAAAGAAGAAGGAGAGATCCAATGGTCCGCATTAATGTGTTCGTCGGAAACAGTCGAGTTCGTGTCTTCATGGTTTTCAGCCTCATGGTGGTGGTCGCGCTAACGGTGCCTGCTGCTCAAGTGAAGGCTGATCGGTCGGCTCAAGTTCGTGTCCCAGCGGAGACCGAGGCCGAAGTTCGCTACGCCGAACAGACCCTTGACCGAGGGCGGGAGGCGCTGACTGCCCTGGATGAAGGCGTGATCGTTCCGTGCCCAGGGCAAACCGAGGACGAAGTGCGCTACGCGGAACAGACCCTTGACCAAGGGCGGGAGGCGCTGACTGCCCTGGACAAAGAGGTGCTATTTCGTGTCCCTGCGGAAACCGAAGACGAAGTTCGTTACGCCGAACGGACCTTTGGCCGGGGGCGGGAGGCGTTGACCTCTCTGGACAGAATAGCGATCGCTGCCAGTCCAGATCTGGCAACGACGCAGCAGTTTACTGGCCCGGTGTTGTAAGAGGCGTCTCGGAACTTTTTCAATAGCACAAGCGACGGAGAATAAGGCGATGGTTTCAATAATCGAACGTGGAATAATCGGAAGGGAAGCAGGATTTGTCGCACCAACTGCGAACGAGTCAATGGTGGCTGGGCTCGATATCGACCTGTTCGTTGATCTGATCAGGAACGGTGGGCCGCGACCGGAGGAGTACGCGGCGTTGGACAACTGGTTTTCTCGAGTAATGGAGCTGGTCGATTCCGGTTACCTGTCAAAGCAACAGCTTGAAGGGCTCTGGGATCTGGGTGATGAAGCGTTTTCAACCGGCACACTGCAGGGAGTTTCAGCACGGAAGCCGCGTGGCTACGCCGGCGACTTCGAGATTATCGACAACATTTATACCAACAGGATCTCAACTGATCCGGCCCTTAGGAACTGGGATCTCTATTTCTTATCGAGGCCAGGGCCTATCGCAATTAAGGAACGCAAAGGACTCTTTATCAATCTCCTTGACGGATTAGGCGAACGGCTGCCGGCCGGAGCGATTGTCTTGAATATGGGCAGCGGACCCGCTCGGGACTTGTACGAGTTCTTCAGCGAGAAACCCGAGGCAATCGTATATGTGGACTGTGTGGACATTGATACGGACGCGATTGCTTACGCGCAAGAGTTATGCAACGACTTCAAGGAGCGGATAAGAATTGTTCGAAAAAATGTCCTCAGGTTCCGCATTTGCAAGCCGTATGACCTAGTCTGGAGCGGCGGATTGTTTGATTACTTGGACGACAGCCAGTTCATATTCATGCTGAAGCGGTTCGGCACTGGCGTTGCCGCTGGAGGCGAGATAGTCATCGGGAATTTCTCACCGCAAGATCCGACTCGCGCCTACATGGAGTTCGGCGACTGGCACCTAGTGCGGCGGTCGGCGCAGGAACTTCACAACCTAGCCATCAGTGCTGGATTCGAACCCTCTCAGATCTCAGTTGAGGAGGACTCGCAACGAGTAATCAACTACCTACGAATCTTGCCATAGGACGAAGGGGGTACTTCTTAGGCGATTGGCGGTGAGCGATCATAAGGGCCCACCCGCTGGTTCATGTTCTCAATCTCGCCTCTTACGCTATCATGCCGCTACTATGCCAGCAGCCGCTACGCACGGTGCGAAGCTTGGGGTTCTGATACCAAGCGTCGGTCGCATCATCGAAGATACACCCCGCAGTTGGTCGCATTTGAGTGAGTTGGCACAGGCAGCAGAAGAGGCTGGCTTCGACTCCGTCTGGGTTGATGACAATCTTTCTGGATGGGACGAAAGACCGGGATCTTGGGAGGCGGTCAGTCTTCTTGCCGGTCTTGCTGCCGCAACGTCAACGATTGGTATCGGAAGCTTCGTATTTCGCACAATCAACAGGAATCCCGTGATACTCGCCAAGACCGCAGAGACGATTCATGAAATCAGCAACGGTCGATTCACGATTGGACTGGGCGTGGGTCAGGGTCGCACCGAACGTCTGGGGATTCCAAGCGACCATCCGGTGGGACGAGTAGAGGAAGCGGTGCAGATCGTGCACCAACTTCTCAAGACCGGACACTGCGATTTTCACGGCAAGTATTACCAAGTCGAGGACTACACCCTGAATCCACGTTGGGCTGGCGGTAACCCTCCGAAGATTCTTATCGGAGCAAAGAAACCCCGCATGATGGGTTTAGCCGCGAAATACGCCGACAACTGGAACGATTTCATCTATTACGACGAGAACACTCCTGAGCACCTAGCACCGATTAAAGACCGATTCGACTCGGTGTGTAGACAGGTAGGCCGTGACCCAGATTCGATAGAAAAATCGGTACTGGTCGCTATCAGCACATCCTCCCTCGACGAAAAATTGCGTCAGTTTTTCATAGACGAAGGTTTTGCCGAGCCGATTTCGGGTACTCCGGAGCAGGTAGCAACATCGTTGAGGGCTTTCTTCGATCTCGGCATCTCTGAGATACAGATGCTACCGCTAGAGGATTCACCGGAGGGCATACTGGCTCTCAAGACAACGGTCAGCATGTTGGCAGAAATGTAGGCGCGAGCGTGTACAACGCATGAAGCCGCTGCTGGAGCGGGTGCTGACCGAGCAGGAGATATTGAAGGCGGGATGAGCAGTTGAAATCAGACATCTACACATGGCTACGTGACGGAACTGTTCACCAAGTGTCGCCTGGTGGTGGATTCCATTATCAGGCTTGCATCAGCCCTGACGGGCTAGCCGTCTTATACGCTGGAAACGCCTCAGGACCACCTCAGATTTGGTCATCCAATCTCGATGGCTCTGAGCGGGTGGCGTTGAGTTCACCGGATAGCGGTGCGCGTCATGGAGTGTATTCGTGGGACGGTAGGCTGATCGCATACACCTCGGATCAGGCTTCTGGACACCCGCCTCAGCTTGTGGAAGACATAGGCCCTGAGAATTTGCCGACTCATGGCAACATCTACGTGATGGACAAGGATGGCGGTGGAGTGACCCAATTGACAAAAGGGCGATTCACCGACCAACGGCCCTGCTTCAGCCCTGATGGGTCAACGATTGTATTTGTGTCCGACCGTTCCGGAGGATTCACACTGTGGTCTGTTCCGGTAGATGGGAGTGCGTCGCCAGAGCCACTACCGTTCCGCAGTCAAGCATATAGGCCGTGGTTCTCGGTTGATGGCGAATGGCTGTACTTCATTGGTCTCGGCCGCGGCCATGATTACGAAGACAGACATCAGATTCACAAAGTCCGGACCGTAGAAACTGAGGCCGAACCATTCGTGAACGATGACAAGGGACGCAGTCATGGACCGTTCGCTGATCCCGGCGGGGAAGTTCTTCTGATGCACAGTACCCGTGATGGTGACTGGAGGCTTTGGAAGTTGCCACTTGACGGTTCGGCTCCTCGGAAGCTCCAGCCACCCGGCATCGAACAAGCGACGCATGCCACGCGGGCACGCAATGGGGTGATTTCATTCGATGTGGTTCACCACTGAGGCTCAACTATCGCGACACTGAAGTGAATCCGCTGCCGGAGCGTGTGCTGGCTAAGCGGGAAATACTGAAGGCGTGACATAGACACGGAGGTGCATCGATGAGCGAATCAACGAATCCCTCACCCGAGGCTATCGGGGAGATGAAACGGATGATCAACGGATATTCACGGACTGCACTGATATACGCCGCAGCAAAACTGGGCTTCGCTGACATTTTGCGGGACGGCCCGAAATCGCACGAAGAACTTGCTAATAAAACGGGGGCAAATAGCGAGAACATCCAGCGGATACTTCGGCGGTTGGAAGATTTCCGAGTGTTCCGTGAGACGGCTGACGGCAAGTTCGAAAACACCGAGCTATCGACTACTTTACGCAGCGAGGTCGACGGTTCAGTACTTCCGTTGATTATGAGGACCGGAGTTGAATGGTGGTATCGCCCATGGGGAGACATACTCCACACAATCGAGTCAGGTGAAGCGGCATTCGACAAGCACTACGGCGTCGATTTCTGGCAGTACCTCTCAGAGCATCCGGACGCTGAAAACGCCTTCAATGCAAACCGCAGCCAGTCGGCCATGGCTGGCGAGAACCAATCAATTCTTGAGGCGTGTGATTTTACTGGCGTTCGGTCGTTCGTCGATGTCGGCGCAGGCTATGGAGGATTTACCGCACTGATACTGAAAGAGAACCCAGAGATTCGAGGGACCTGGTTTGATCTACCTCATTCTGAACCCGGTGCGAGGAAGTTAATGGAAGAGCATGGAGTCGCTGATCGTTGTGACTTCCGACCAGGCAGTTTCTTCGAGAAGATTCCGTCCGAGCACGACCTCTACATCATCAAGAACATCATTCATGACTGGAACGATGAGCGAACCGTAGCTATCTATACAACCTGCCGTGCGGCGATGAAGCCAGGAGATCGTCTCATGGTAGTCGATGGCGTCCTTTCCAAGGATTCCCCATCGTTCTTACGTGCCGCCGATCTTACGATGATGGTGATGCTCGGAGGCAAATACGACGACCGAGACGGTTACGAACGGCTCCTCGGCCGGAGCGGATTCAAAATGAGAGGCATTACAGAAACTGGCTCCGAAGTGGCCAGCATCGTCGAAGCGGTAGCAATCTAATCAATGCTGAGATGAAGTCGACCAAGCGGGAGATTCCCTAGTGTGATTACGCAATCGAGCTACAGGACGAAGCCATCGCCATCGCCACTGAACTGGGCATGAAGCCGCTACTTGAGCGCGTGCTGGCTAAGCGGGAGATATTGAAAGCGTAGAGGATCACTGCCATGACGCCTGAGCCGTTGCTGGAAACCACCATCGATCGAAAAGTTCCAGCAGTGATGCGAGACGGGACGACTCTCTTCAGCGATGTCTACCGTCCCAAGAAGCCGGGAAGATACCCCGTCATCGTTGAGAGGGTTGCATACGAGCTTGATTCACGACTTGAACCATACGCCGATTTCTATGCGAGCCGAGGCTATGTTTTCGTTGGTCAGAACACGAGGGGGACGTTCTGGTCACAGGGCGAGTTCTCAGGTGTAAAGGACGACGGATGGGGTGAGAACCGCGACGGATACGACACCATCGAATGGGCGGCAAGCCAGTCCTGGTCGGACGGCAACGTGGGAACAATGGATGGCTCCTGGTCTGGCATGACGCAGACCTTGATGGCCCCGACTCGTCCTCCCCATTTGCGAACGATGTTTCTCCGCATGGCCCCGGCGGGAATGCTGGAATCAGGCGGTGGCGTCGACTCTATTGGAATGCGAATTTTCCTTGCCAGGCACACTCTGATCCGGGCAAAGCACGAATCCGCTTCCGATCGACTGCGTTCATTCATCCCTGAGCTTGAAGAACTTCTCGCCGACCCAACGGCCGCCTTAGAGCTGTTACCGAGTGCTGAAAGACCCGTGCTGAAGACCTTGTACCCAGGACTCGGAAATATCCTGGGCGGTAAGCCTAACCATCCATCCCGACTCGACCTGGACGCAACGAAGCAGACCGCTGAAGTTGATGTACCTGCGCTCCATCTCGGAGGCTGGTTCGACTCGTTCCTTCCCGAAACGATCGCAATGTACTCAGGGGTGAGAAACCAAGGATTTAGTGGACGGGCCCGCCGCAACCAGCGCATGCTGATCGGTCCCTGGGTGCACGGTCCTATGGAGCCTAATAATCCGTCTCAGGGAGATCTCGATTTCGGTCCAGAGTCTGTGCTCGGAATCAACGAGTTCAGGCTGAATTGGTTTGACTTCTGGATGAAGGGCGTGTCGAAGGGCGTCCCGGACCTTCCGCAGGTGAGGCTCTTCGTCATGGGTGAAAACAGGTGGCGAGATTTCGATAGCTGGCCTCCGGAAGGAGCGGCCGAGACAAAGCTGTTTCTCCGGAATCCTGAAGCTGATGGTCGCGGTCGACTGAGCTTCGACACCCCGGTCGAGGACGAAGGCTCCACTTCGTACGTCTATGACCCGTTCGACCCGGTGCCCGTCTATCGTGGGGAGCATCAAGGATTCCAGGCCAACGGTCCAATCGATCTGGCTCCGAGTGAGGATAGAAAGATCACGTTTACCTCGAAACCGCTGCAGAGACCATTGACTGTAATCGGCCCTATTAAGGCAAAACTCTGGGCAAAATCGAGTGCGAAAGACACGGACTGGTTCGTGACGCTAACCGACGTCTGGCCGGATGGCCGGTCTCTCCGAGTCCAGGAAGGCTCGTTAAGGGCACGCTACCGCGAAGGATTCGACCGTGAAGTCTTGATGAAACCAGGGAAGCCTTACATCTTCGATATCGACTTGAAGGCGACCGCACTGCGTGTTGAGTCTGGACATCGGCTCAGACTGGCCATCACGAGCAGCCAGTTCCCTCCGGCAGAACGGAACATGAACACAGGTGGGGACAACGAGTTAGAGACGAACGGTATAGTCGCTCACAACACCGTCTTACACGATCACAATCATCCATCTCACGTGGTCCTGCCGGTGTTTGGTTGATCGCGTGAGGTGAGTCCCGCTGACGGAACGAGTGCTGGCTAAGCGGAAGATATTGAAGGCGTAGGTGTATCGCAGCGAAGAGTTGGTTCATCAACTTCGCAAAACGGCGCTTTTTCGGTGAAGGTTAATTGCCGGTCTGGAGTCGATCACCCACACTGAGCATGCCTTTACCGATGGGGGTTAGAAACAGGCCTCGCTCACCGTGGATTGCTTCTTGCAGTCCTGGGCGTACCGCATCCATGTTTCCGCACGGGTCGCAGAGTTCACCGACCGTGAACTCAATGTCGCCTAGGGTCAGGGAGTCGCCCTCTTCCAGACTCCTAACGTCCATGCCCTGGACTGTGACGTTTTCTCGCAGTTGACCAGGTTGCAAGGAATGCTTTTCGAGCACTGATTGGTCCACCAGAAGAATCTGCCGTGAACTGCCCTTTTTTGCATGGCGATCGCCCACCAAGCCTTCCCCTGCGCTGACCTGAACACTCCGCACAACCTGCATCGGTTGTCCCTTTGCAACGTTCAACCGAATATCAACAACCGTTCCGGTTGTCTGCTGGCTCATTGGAATCTCCAGGGTTCAGTGGTGATCGACATATGGTCGCGCTTCTTGGGCACAGTCTAATACGGCGGCCTACCCTGCGGCATCGGCTGGGTGCTCAGACACCATCTGCCTGCTACTCCTCACGGGAGGTTTTGGCGTGCAGGTGCTACGCCGACGGCTCTAATTCGCGAATCTACGAACCCACTGCGCTATCATGCCGCCACTATGCCCAGCGAGCGTGTACAGCGGCGGATAGACCGGCTTCTCGACCAGGCGGAAGAGGCTGCTCTCAGGGAACGGTGTGGCCTGACAGATCGATGACGGCCTCCTGCATGAAACAGTTGCATAGCTCGTGTCGGCGAGCGATGCAG
>JAJCYY010000081.1 GCA_029262735.1 Chloroflexota bacterium
CGTTCGTGATGGTAAATGTGGCTCCCCGCAGCTCATCAAGCGTGATCTTCTTTTCACGCGCCTTCACCGCAAGCTCACGAATCTCGGACTCGATCTCGGCGAAGCTCTTGCGGTCCACATCGCGCACCACCGGCACGACGAGACCGTCGTCGGTAGATACAGCGATGCCGACGTCGTAGTAGTTCTTGTAGACAAGCTCCTCACCCTGCAGCTCAGTGTTGAGGATGCGCTGGAACTTCAGCCCTTCAACGACGGCATTGACGAAGAACGACATGAACCCGAGGCTGACGCCGTAGCGTTCTTTGAACGAGTCGCGGAATTTCGCTCGCAGAGCCATGATGTTGGTCATGTCGGCTTCGTTGTAGGTGGTCGTCATTACCGACTCACGCTGAACGTCTGCCATGCGCTGAGCGATGGTCAGGCGGCGTCTGGAGAGGCGGACGCGCTCTTCGGAGCGGTCGCCTGCTGGAGTGGGGGCTGGCGTAGCGACCGGGGGAGCGGGTGGCGCTGCTGCTGGTTCAGGTGCGTCGATGGACTCCACATCTTCCTTGGTTATCCTGCCGTCGCGGCCGGTCCCGTCGATGGCTCCGAGATCCACACCCTTTGACTCCGCCAGTCGGCGGGCGACGGGAGTTGCGTCAGGAGCGGATTCGGGAGCTGCGGTTGCGGGCATCGGGGCGGCTTCGGGCTTCGCCGGTGCGCCCGCACCGTTGGTGGACGCCGCAGCCGGTTCTGGCGCAGCTTCCTGCTTCTCCGGGGCAGCGGCAACCGCACCTCCCGCGACGGTTCCGAGCACATCGCCAACTGTGACGGTTGCGCCGGTTTCGGCCACGATCTTCTCCAGCACGCCGGTGGTGTCTGCCGTCACCTCCATGTTGACCTTGTCGGTCTCGAGTTCGAGGACGACCTCACCGGCGGAGACTGCATCACCGACCGATTTCAGCCATGCGCCGACGGTGGCTTCAATGACCGACTCGGCCATCTGCGGAACCTTTATTTCAACTGTTTCAACCGGCAATTCGACTTTCCCCTTTTTGGACTGCGGACCGGGGGTTATTGTTGTCATTCTGAACTTGATTCAGAATCTATCGGGTGTACTTGCAAAATCGGTAAGATCCCTCCGCTGCGGTCGGGATGACACGGGCGACGCCCTACCAAATTGCCTATACGAACTCTGAAACCGCCTCCTCCGTTCCCAGTGTCACTTTGACGAGGTGCTCCTGTTGCATCTTGTGAAGCCAGTTTGAGCCCTCCGCCGGGCTCGGTGTTGCCGGGCGGCCAACGTAGCGTAATTTTGCATTATCCGGCAGGCTCCGAATCAGCCGCGGCCGCATGAACGACCACGCTCCCCGGTTCTGAGGCTCTTCCTGGAGCCAAGTGAACTCCGTGGCGTTCGGCAGCTTCTTCAGCTCTCTGTCTGCGTGCTGCCTCGGATACGGATACAGCTCCTCGAACCTGATCACGGAAACGCCGTGTGCCGCCTCGAAATCCTCGTGTGTCACGAGATCGACGAACACCTTGCCTGTGCAGAAGACGACCTTCTTCACGTCCTCCAGCTTTGTACCCGGCTTCTGGTAACGGATCACCGGCCTGAATCCACCCGCGGTGAGCTGCGAGCACTTCGCCGCGGCAATCGGGTGTCGCAGCAGGCTCTTACCGGTCAACACAACCAACGGCAGCGGCTCATCCTGCAGCATGGCCGCCTGCGACCTGAGCAGGTGAAAGTACTGCGCGGCCGTCGTCGGGTAGGCGATGCGTATGTTGTTCTTCGCAGCGAGCGCCAGGAAACGTTCGATATGCGCGTGTGAGTGGTTCGGTCCCTGGCCTTCATAGCCATGCGGCAGCAGCAAAACCAGCCCCGATGCCTGGTCCCACTTGTCGCGAGCCGAAACCACAAGTTCATCCACAACGCCCTGCGCGTTGTTCACGAAATCGCCGAACTGCGCCTCCCAGATGACGAGTGAGCCGGACGACATGACGCTGTAGCCCTGCTCGAACCCGATCGTGGCGACCTCCGACAGCGGGCTGTTGTTGATCCAGAAATTCGACCTGCTGAAACCGTCGAGCGCCACCCACGGCTCGCCAGTCTCGAAGTCGTAAAGCGCGGCGTGGCGGTGGCTGAATGTGCCGCGGCGAACGTCCTGCCCTGTGAGTCTGACGTCGTGTCCGTCGTTGAGTATCGAGCCAAGAGCCAGCGCTTCGGCGTGGCCCCAGTCGATCGTGCCGCCGTTCGCCCCACTGTCCGAAAGCGCGCCGAGTCTCCGCTTCAGTAGCCGACTGGCGGTCGGGTGCGGAGTGAACCCCTGCGGCGGCGCGTTGATGTGTTTGTTTATCTTCTTGAGCTGATCGGCGGGCACAGCCGAGTCCGGGTGCTCCAACCCGTGAAATCGCCTGCGGCTGAGGGCGAGGTCAGGCGGCGCATCCGGCTTGTCCGCAAGCTCGGAGTCCACCTTTTTCTTGATGGCCTGCAGCGCCGCCGTGTGCGCTACCGGCATGGCATCCGCGTCTTCCTGCACGATCGCGCCGTCGCGCACTGCTGTCTCCGACCACTTCTTGCGCACAGGTGCGTGGCTGCTGATCGTCTTGTACATGACCGGCTGCGTGAAGCCCGGCTCATCGTTCTCGTTGTGACCGAACCTGCGATAGCCGACGAGGTCGATCAGGAAGTCTTTGTGGAACCGCTGCCTGTAGGCGATAGCGAGTTTTGCCGCCGCTACGCAGGCGTCGATATCGTCGGCGTTGACGTGAACGACTGGAACGTCAAAGCCTCGTGCGATGTCAGAAGCGTGCTCTGTTGAGTAACTGTCCTGCGGCTCAGTCGTGAAGCCGAGCTGGTTGTTTGCGATGATGTGAATCGAGCCGCCGGTCTGATACCCGGGGAGCTGCGCGAGGTTCAGCGTCTCTGCAACGACGCCCTGCCCCGCGAACGCGGCATCTCCATGCACGACAACACCCATCGACTCCGAAACGCTTCCTGCGGCGTCCTGCATGGCCCTGACAGCGCCGACGACCACCGGATCGACCATCTCAAGGTGGCTCGGATTCGGCAGCATCAGCAGGCGCACATCTGCGGTGCCGTCGCCGTCGACATCCCGGTCCAGCCTCGCTCCCTGGTGGTACTTCACGTCCGTCAACCAGCCAGCGGCTTCGAGTGTTGCAAGCTGGGTGAAGTGGCCTTCGGCGAAGCCGGAGATGATGTCCTCATACGGCTTGTCGAATATGTGGGCGAGGACGTTTAGCCTGCCTCGATGCGCCATGCCGAGGACGACGTTGTCGATGTCGGTGTGCGACGAGTAGAGCACGATCTGGTCGAGGAGCACGATGAGAGATTCGAGCCCTTCCAGGCTGTACCAGCGCTGGCCGGGATAGGCACGGTGGAGAAATTTTTCGAATGACTCGGCCCTGGTCAGTAGCTGGAGCAAGTAGACCTTCTGCTCGTCTGTCAGGAAGATGCCGGGGCTGGATTCGACCTGCCTGTGCAACCAGTGACGCTCTTCGCCCGAGCGAACGTGGGCGAACTCGTAACCTGTGGTCCCGCAGTAGATGGAACGAAGCTGCTCAATGACGTCGGCGGCCGTTGCGTCAGACGGCAGCGGCTGCGACTGGCTGACCAGTGCGGGCAGGGCGCGTGCGGGGATCGTTAGCGCTTGATCCGTCACGCCATGCGCGCCGGGTGAGAGCAGCGGCTCAGAGCGTTGGCGAAATCCGAGCGGGTCGAGGTCTGCGGCGCGGTAACCGAAGTCGCGCACGGCCTCGGCAAAGGTCCTGATTCGGTCGAACGTGACGGCATCGATGCTTGTGCCGCCAACTAGTCCGTCAACGGCTCCTATCGATACGGGTTGACGGCTCCCGGAAGCCGGAGCTTTGCCGTTTACGGAGACGGACGTGTGCTCGCCAGAACCCGGCGCTCGGTCAGTCGACGGCTCCGTCCGGTGGCGCTCCAGCAGTTCAGCGGCATAGCCGATGTTCAGACCGCCGACATCGGCAGGTAACTCCGCAGGGCTCTCGACGCTGGATGACGATTTGGAGGCCATATTTTCTTTTGAGCCGCCCATATTTCAGAGCCTTCCGGCTCTCCGACGGCCGCCGGGAGTGTGTGGCCGACTCCGGGGCGGGCCAGTTTAGGCCACCGCTGTTTCAGCCGGTCTTGTTCGTGTGTTGACCACTGTTAGGTGCATCAGGGCGCAACGCGGCTGCGGAGATTGGGCAAACTGGCCTCGTTGCCTGAAAATTCTACATGACGCCTGCGTTGCGAACAGGGGTCAAAACCCGTATTTAGCCTCTGCCGTTTAAAGTAGTGAACCGATGGCCAGATATGTTGTGTTGAACCCGGCCTTTCCCTTCTTTTAGAAGAGAACGAGTAACAGGGGTGGTTTCCGATTTTCGATGCGCCTGAAACATGGAGTTATGAGATGCATGGCTGAGGTGAGAAAGACACGGCGGTTGGCTGCGACGCTGGTGGTCATCGCCCTAATGTTGTTTGCAGCTGGATGCGAGCTGGAGGAGCCGAAAAGTCCGACATTCCTGCCGACCCCGACCCCAACTCCGGTGTTCCCGTCAGCACCGATCGACTCAGGTATAAACGAGAATCCGTGCGAAGCCCTTGGCCAGGGACTTTCTAGGTCGGCGAAAAGCAATCTTCGCTACAAAACCGACCTCACCTTTCGGCACGGCATGGCTGAATTGGAGTCAGCTCGCGGCATGATCGGTGAGAGGAGCGATCGAGAGCTGAGTGAATCGCTCGATCTACTGCTCGAAAGTATCGAACTCGATGACACCGGGGCCGCGGGAACGGCGGCAGACGCCGCGGTCCGGCGGTGCAATGAGCTCGGTTACCGCATCTACATGGCGCCTTCAGGTTTCCCGGTCTGGTAGAAGCCGCCCAAAAAAATCGTGGTTGGAGACGTCAGGAGCCCAGCGGATACGGCGCGAGACGGGCGGATTGATGTTCGCCGCCCCCTAACGCATGCGATTGTCTGAGTTCCACATGTCAGCGTTGCCTGCCAGATAGGTCTTGACCGGCTCTGTCAGTTCGCTCAGCCGCGCGATCACGCCATCCTCCAGCGTGAGTTCCAGCGCCGGTAAATTGCGCGCCAGCTCCGCGGTATTTCGAGCGCCGACCAGCAGTGTCGCAACGCCCTGCTGTTGCCGCAGCCACGCAAGCGCCACGTTCGCCATCGACTGACCAAGCTCGTCTGCGATCTTGCCGATCCCGGCGATCGCCGAAAACATCTCATCTTCTGCGCCGGGGTCGTTGTGCTGCGCGCGCGGTGACCTGCCTGGTTCGAACAGGCGGGAGCGAGAGAGGCCGTTGGGAACCTCATCAGCCGTTGCGTAGCGGCCAGTGAGCAGTCCCTGCGACAGCGGGCTGTAACACACGATGCCGATATCGGATTCCTTGCACTTCGGCAGGATGGCGTCCTCAATGGCCCGCCAGAGCAGGCTGTATGGCAGCTGGTCGGTGACGATTGGACCGACGGCGAGAAGGTCGGAGAGGTCCCTGGTGGCGAAGTTGCAGACGCCGAGCGCGCGAACTTTGCCCTTTCGAACGAGATTTTCGAGGCCGCGGTAGGTCTCTTCAATGGGAATTTCGTGGTTCGGCCAGTGGATCTGGTAAAGGTCGATCACGTCCGTACCCAACCGCTTGAGACTGGCATCGCAGGTCGCCTCAATATCTCCCTCGGCCAGGTGTGTGCCGCCGATCTTGGTGGCGATGACGGCTTCTGCACGCCGGTCTTTCAGCGCCTCGCCAAGCACCTCTTCGGAGTGTTGGTCATCGTCGTAGCCCTCGGCGGTGTCAAAGGTCGTGATCCCGGCATCGAGCGCGGCGTGGACCGTTGCGATGGAGTCCGAATATTCCTGGTGGCCCCATACGGAGCCGCCTGCAAAGGGCCAGCACCCAAGCGAGAACTCAGAAACCTCAACGCCGGTATCGCCAAGCTTGTTGTACTTCATGTCTTTTCTTCGCCCGATTTTTTTCTTCGTCCGACTTAAGTTGGTGGCTGATGAATTGAGGGCTATAAGCGGAAGTTGGTTTTTTTGAGCGATGTACTCAACCGGCGTCCGCGCACGGATCATACCGCCTATGACGTAGACTCGGGACCGAACCCGACCTTGCCCTCACCTGATCCCTTGTTTCCAGATCGGACAAATACATGATCTTTGACGGTCACGCCTACTGCTTCCCCGATGTTCGCGGCGATCTCGGATTCAAAACACCTGAAGCGCAACGCATTCATGTGCAGAAATCGATCGCCAACCACCAGATCCAGCCCTGGCGGGCGCGTGACCACTCCCCCGGCAGCACAGCTCCGTTGCTGGACCTGGAACACTGGCCCTCCAACGAGTCCGTAGTAGACGCAAATTTCCGGCCAACCAGCCACGGTCGGTATGAGTGGACAATCGACGGTGAAGACTACATCAAGCAGTACTTTCCTCCGTCAATCGCCGACATGTCATACCCGGCGCAGAACCTGATCGCCGAGATGGACTACGCCAACGTCTCCGGCGCTCTGCTTCACCGCAATCCGTACCTCGGCATTGGGAACAGCTTCATCACCGACTGCGTGCGCCAGTTTCCGGAGCGGCTCTACGGCATTGCGCACGTACCTGAGTGGCGAGTGGCCGAGGAGCCTGAGGAGAGTGCGGCGGAGGTTACGAAGGCGATCGGCGACGGTCTATCCGGCTTGCAGTTCCTCACATCGCAGATCCACCTCTACGGTAAAGACCCCGACTGGCAGGGCGACCGCTACTCGAAGTTCTGGGATGTGTTCGCCGGTCTCGGCGTGCCGGTCTTTTTCTCGCTGAACGTCAACGAGCCGAAGCGGGAGCCGCGTGCCGATCACTACTTCGCCGAACTGGCACGGTTAATGCGCTGGATGGAGCGATATCCGGATGTGAACGTGGTGCTCACGCACGGCTTCACCTGGGGGCTGTTCTCAGAGGACGAGATGATCAGGCTGCCGGAGAAGGTGTGGGAGCCGTTTGAGAATCCTCGGTTGTCGCTGCAGCTTCTTTTCGCGATCGCCCTGGGCGGAAAATGGGAGTATCCGCTGCCGCAGGCGGTGCCGGTTTTCGAGGAGTGCGTGCAGCGAATCGGCGCAGACAGGATCATGTGGGGCACCGATATGCCGATCGTGACGCGACACTGGACGTATCAGCAGAACATCGACTTCGTCGAAAATCACTGCGCTTTTCTATCGCCCGACGAGCGCGATCTTGTCATGGGCGGGACGACCCGGAAGCTGCTGGGGCTGGAGTAGTTGCGGGGGCTCGTGTTGGCGGGAGTGCAAGGGAGTCGAACCCTCCTTCCGACAGGAAGCTGCCGGAACAACAGATTTGAAGATTGCTGTATTCCGTCCGACGAGTGGGATTACGTAGGTTCTTGTATTCGCCTCTATCCGTCCAGTGGTAACTATTTGGATGGCGTGGTCTGCATTTGGGTAGAATCGTGGGTAGAAATGACGTGAACAAGAACAACCAGAACGTCTTAACCAAACTTGCGCCGACCTGCGTGCTAAGTCTCCGGCGAGCCATGTGACCGGCTGCCAAGCTACCAGCTACTCCAGAAACCCGCAGTCAGCGCCCAGCACTCGCGCTCTTGTAAGCGCGTCCAGAGAAGCTTCATGCTCCGCGTCGAAGCGCGGTAACCAGCCGCCCTCTATGGTTGGGATAGGCCCGCCGTCATAGCCAGCCAGAAATCGCTCACCCAACTGGCCAATGCGTGCTACCGCGTTCTGCGCATCAATCAACTCAAGGTGGAAGTCAGCGCAGCCGGTGGGCGCGGAATGCTCCAACATTGCAACGCGGAATCGGCCAGACACATCAGCCCACGCGACCGCTGATTCTGCCATTGTGCGCATGCGTTCCCCTATGCCACCTGCCAGTAGCGTAGCAGCGTCAATCTCTCGTGAGCTTTCAAACTCTCCCGCCGCTTCAAAGAACCTGTCGATATGGGCCTCGTAGGCCGCTGCGAAAGTATCAGTATTGGGGGCAGACCGCGTGGATTCTGCATCATTATCATCACTTTCGGGTGAACCCGCAGACGGCCCTGCGAGCGTCCCCACGATGATCAGAACAGCGCCGATTGTGGCCGACGCGATTCCAGTCCAAACGCATTTGCGCCGCCACCACGGCCGCTCGGCCCTGCTGTAAGGGGCTGCTGGGTGTGGGCTAGGCTGCCCACAGGTCGCACAGAACCGTGCCGACGCAATGTTGCCGGTCGAGCATCGCACGCATGTCCATTGAGGCGCGACGTACATCGGCGGAGTGTACGTGAGAGGGGGGTATCCTGACGCCATGGTCACCAAAGAACGCAAATACGGCCCCACCTGTACCTGCACCGAGTGCCTGCCCGACGAGAGGATTCGAGAACTTAATGATCTAGCTGAGACAGGCGTCAGCATCCCGGAAATGGCTGAGGCTGTCGGCGTGCGCGTGCGTACCGCATCGGCCGTTGTGAGGGCGCTGAGGCACATGAAACCGCTGTCTGGACAGGGCGAAGTCTACGGCCGTACCAAAGGCGTTCACGGCAAGATGAAAGGCGGCAGGTGACGTTCAATACGGCGGCCTAACCTGCGGCTTCGGCTGGGTGCTCAGACACCATCTGCCTGCTACTCCTCACGGGAGGTTTTGGCGTGCAGGTGCTACGCCGACGGCTCTAATTCGCGAATCTACGAACCCACTGCGCTATCATGCCGCCACTATGCGCAGCGAGCGTGTACAGCGGCGGATAGACCGGCTTCTCGACCAGGCGGAAGAGGCTGCTCTCAGGGAACGGTGTGGCCTGACAGATCGATGACGGCCTCCTGCATGAAACAGTTGCATAGCTCGTGTCGGCGAGCGATGCAG
>JAJCYY010000082.1 GCA_029262735.1 Chloroflexota bacterium
AGGGTGACCGTACGCCCCATAACGGAGCAGGTGAGCCGCAAGGCGGACGCAGGCTGTCGGCCCTAAACCTTGGTAGAGCGTAAGCTTGCAGTTCGATTCTGCACCAGTGGGAGGGCCACACACTTGAGTGAGAAGAGGCGGCAGAAGGCTCGAAGGGGCAGAAGCTAGTCCGGTTCGCTCCAGTCTGCGACATATGCCAGAAGGCCGATGCATTTAGAACTGCGTCGGCCTTTTTATTCTCGCTCTAATTGCGAGTCACCACCGCTAGTCGACATCGCAGGCCACCGTGGCTTGCCGCCGCCTACTCCTGGAACTTCGACGGCGTCATCAGCTCGTAGAACTCGATGTAGCTGTCGATGATCAGGTCACGCACGCCTGAGCCAGCATCCCGAACCGTCTGTGGAATCACGTTACCCTCGCGGTATGGCGAGTCGATCACGTCGGAGGTCCACTCCATGTACACGCGGTCTTTATCACCCGGCACAGTTCCACCGTTGAAGTAGACATGACCCGGTGTCCTCTGCCCCGCTTCTGCATACAACTCCGACTGCTTCGCCACAGCTGTCGCCACTTTCCGCGAGGCTCCCGGCTTCACTTCAAAAACTCGTCTGATCACATATGACACGTTTTCGTCTCCCGAAACGTCTTAAGAGTTACGTCGATAGATTCCAGTGTTGGTACGGCATGCATCGTAACTGACAGCGGCCTTAACGAACCGTCAATCGCTCAGGATGGCGACCAAATAAACGAATGACGAGACATTCATGCGTAATCATCACGCGCGCTAACTGCCACTAAGACGGGGCAGTGACTATCATGGCCGACGGCCTTCAATGGCATCATAGTTAGTTGCGAGTCCGGCGGATCGAATATTTACGCACAAAGCTCCGCCCCGAAATCCTTTAAGGAACTGCAGATGAAGATTGGCGTGCCCGGTGACACTACGCCGGGTGAGCGCAGAGTGGCGCTGATTCCTGAAACCGTAGCCCGCCTCACCAAGGCCGGTCATTCCGTGCAGGTCACTTCTGGCGCAGGCACAGACTCGGGCTATCCCGACTCTGCTTTCGAGGAAGCGGGTGCGACAGTCTCTTCGGACGCCTCAGCCGTCATTGCGAACTCAGAGATCCTTGTCTACGTCCAGTCGCCAGACCCATCAGCGATCTCCTCCGCAACAACCGGCGCAATTCTCATATCGATGCTCGATGCCCGGACCGATGCCGAAGGGCTGCAGCGCCTCGCATCTGCGGGACTCACCAGTTTCGCAATGGAACTTGTGCCTCGAATCGCCCGCGCACAGCGCATGGACGTGCTGTCTTCGCAGGCGTCTATCGCCGGGTACAAGTCAGCGCTCATCGGCGCAAACATGCTCGGCAAGTACCTGCCGATGATGATGACTGCCGCGGGAACGGTGCCACCAGCAACGGTGCTGGTGCTTGGAGCCGGTGTTGCCGGGCTGCAAGCGATTGCAACCGCAAAACGGCTCGGCTCGGTTGTCGAGGCTTATGACGTTCGACCGGTTGTCAAAGAGCAGGTCGAGTCGCTTGGCGGGATATTTATCGAACTGCCAGCCCCCGAGGATGCAGAAGGCGCGGGCGGTTACGCACGCGAGCAGACGGCCGAGGAGCAGGCAGCGCAGCAGCAGTTACTGGCGGACCACGTGGCAACGGCAGATATCGTGATTACGACTGCGGCGATTCCCGGCAGGCCTGCACCAAAACTTGTGACGGCTGAGATGGTCGCCAGGATGTCGGCTGGCTCGGTGATTGTTGACCTTGCGGCGGAGACTGGCGGCAACTGCGAGTTGACGAAGGCCGGCGAGATTGTGCTGACGGAAAACGGCGTGCGTATTAACGGACCGGAAAATGTGCCTTCGTCCGTACCGAACGATGCGAGCAGGCTGTATTCGAGGAATGTCGCTGCACTGCTCGATCTGCTACTGGACGACGAAGGAAAAGTGAACCTCGATTTCGAGGACGAGATCATCGGTGCGATGTCCGTGACCCACAACGGAGAGGTGCGGTTCACCGGTTAACCAGCGTGCGGGTTTCTTTGTCATCCCGACCATCGCGGAGGGATCTGACCGACCGAACGCAACTAAGCCGGAAACATACCGCAACAACCGACCGCTTCACTGACCAGTCCACACCCAACGGAACAGAACACCCAACGGGATAAGAACAATGGTTGAGACGTTACTCATATCGCTGACAGTCCTCGTACTCGCCGTATTCGTCGGGTACGAAGTCATCACCAAAGTGCCGCCAACGCTGCACACGCCGCTCATGTCCGGCACAAACGCCGTCTCCGGCATCGTCATCGTCGGCGCACTCATCATCGCCGGCCAGGACTTCGGCATCGCAGGAGCAATCCTCGGCGTCTTCGCCGTCGCGCTCGCAACCATCAACGTAGTCGGAGGGTTCCTGGTCACGGACCGTATGCTCCAGATGTTCCGCCGCAGACCCGAGGACTCTAAATAATGAGTGACGGACTATTCGGTTCGGACTGGGACCCGCAGACAGTTCTCAACACCACGAACGCCGTCTATATCGTGGCATCCGTGCTCTTCATCCTCGGCCTGAAACGGCTCGGGCACCCTTCGACAGCACGTACAGGAAACCGCATGGCAGCAGTCGCCATGCTGATGGCCGTCGTCATCACGCTCGTCGACCGCCAGATCGTCCAGGTGCCGTGGATCATCACCGGAATCGCAATCGGCGCAGTCGGAGGAATGCTGCTCGCAAAGAGAGTCCAGAGGA
>JAJCYY010000083.1 GCA_029262735.1 Chloroflexota bacterium
CTCCGCACCCCCCCCCCCACCCCCTTCCCCGCTCCCCCCCCCCCGGCGGGGCGCCCCCCCCGCGACCGCGGTCGCTTGTGGAGATTCCATACCGGCAGAAGCTATACCTGGTCTCTGCACTGGCTGTGACGCTGATCGTCACCTCCTCGAGCCAGACCGTTGTCGCTACCGCGGCGCAAAACATCGTCGCCGACATCGGCGGGTTCGAGCTGTTCACCTGGATGTTTGCAGGGTTCTCGCTCGCCTCGGCGGTGGCCGTCCCGATTGTCGGCAAGCTGGCCGACATGCACGGCACGCGGCCGATCATCACTTATTCACTGGCGTTGTTCGTGGTGTCGTCAACCGCAGGCGGCTTCGTGACATCGATGGAACAGATGATAGTGGCGCGCTCGTTCCAGGGTCTCGCTTTCGCGGGTGTGCTGGGAAGTGTGTGGGTCACAACGGCCGGGATGTGGTCACCGGGGGACCGTGCGAAGTGGCTCGGAGTCCTCTCCGGCGCTTTCACGATGGCCGGTGTTGCTGGACCGATCATGGGAGGAGTGGTTTCAGACGAGGTCGGCTGGCGATGGCTGTTCTGGTTCAACCTGCCCGTCGGACTTTTCGCCATCTGGTTCTTGCTGCGAATCTTTCCGAAGCTGGACCGTGAGCAGCGCGAGCGCCACTTTGACCTGGTAGGAGCGGTGACGTTCGGCCTGTTCGCAACATCGGCTCTGTTCGCGGTCTCAGTTGGCGGCGACACGTTCGCGTGGGACTCGCCGGTGATCGCCGGTCTGTTCGTGTTCGCAGCGGTGAATCTTGGCCTGTTTGTGAGAGCCGAGTTCAGGGCCGTTGATCCGGTGACCCCACCAAGCCTGTTCCGGCACCGGGTGTTCGCAGGGGCAATGGTTGCCTCGCTCACCGTGACGATCAGCTTCGTGGTGACGACGGTTTTTATTCCGTTGCTGGTCATCGCTGCCAAGGGAGAGTCAGCAACCACTTCTGCGTATCCGCTCATGACGCAGGCGGCCGGTATCGCCATTGGCGCAAATATCTCCGGCCAGGTGATGTCTCGCTGGGGATTCCCGCGCGAGCTGTCTGCGACCGGTCTTGCGATTACCGCTGTGTTCCTGTGGCTTCTTGGTTCATTCGGCGCCGAGATTTCGATGGGGCAACTTGTGCTCATGACGCTTGCGATGGGTATTGGCATCTCACTGGCGTTCACCGCGTTCACCGTTCCGGTGCAGAACGCCATGCCGGAGAACGTGCTTGGCGTGGTCACAACCAGCCTCCAGTTCGCTCGGACCTTCGGAATGGCCGCGGGCAGCGCAATTCTCGGAGCGGTCCTGCTGGCTGGCATAGGAATCCTAGACGTGAATGATCCGGGTCCGGCCGATCTGATCAAAGACCCGGAAATAGTAGTGGCTGAACAGCGCCTTGCTGGAGTGCGCGAAGACTTCCTGGCTGATCCTGAGCTCGGGGAGGTGGCGTTTGAGAGCGCGCTCGCCGATTCACGAGAACAGATTTCCGATGCGTTGAAGCTCGTGTTCCGCATCTCCGCGGTCGGCAGTGCAGTCGGTGTGCTGCTGGCGTTCTACACCTTCACTGGTCTGCGTAAGCCGGAAGATGCAGTCGAGGCTCCAGGAACGGGCTAGTCCACGTCCACGCGTGGCGGCGGGTTGAGCACAGGGTGCATTGCGAGCAGTGTGGCAGGCTCGCTCGAGGCGTTGTAGATGCCGTGCCGCACCGTTGGCTCACAGGCGAATATGTCGCCCGCGGCAATCGGGATGTTGTCGTCTTCGGCGTAGACCGCGTTCAGGTTGCCCCGCAGGCAGAACATTGCCTCTTCGTGTGCCGGGTGGAAGTGGTTTGGCGCAACCGAACCGGGCGCAAATGTCAGCTCGCTGAAGTATGTGGACTCAGACCCCAGGAAATCGCCGACCATATCGTAACGGCTGATCCCGGGCGCGAATTCAAACGACTTGACCGTGCCTCTGAAAAACGCGCCGTTGGCCGGGGGAGAGTCTGTGAACTCGACCTCTGGGATCTCGGCACGTTCGGGTGCCGGGCTGGGGTACATCGTAATCAGGCGCGCCGTTGTGCTGCCCACATTTGCCAGGCCGTGGCCGATGCCGCGATTGGCCAGGACGCAGTCGCCCGAAGATGCCCGGAAACGATGGCTGCCGAGCCGAAACTCGATCTCGCCTTCGATCACAAAGATCGACTCCTCTGTGTTCGGGTGAATGTGATAGGCAGAGCGCGCTCCGGGCTCAACCGAAAGCTCCCCCGCTGTCAGGTATTCAGATCCAGACGCTGCGCCGACCATCGCGGTCGCTGTAGCTCCGGGAAATGGCGAGCTCGAACTCTGTTCGCTTCTTCTGATTACCGGCATCTGTGGTCTGCTTTCTTCTGTTGGGTGATATATGAGATGTTTCGGATAGCGATTCTACGGTATGACCATGACACGAATGGCACCGGACGTAGATTTACTGTCTGCCGCGGCGAAGGCTTCACCAATCTCGCCGATGCCAAATTCGTGAGTGACTAACGGCCGAGGCTGGAGCTTACCTGCCTCCATCAACTCCAACGCTGTAACGTACTCTGAGTTCCTAACACTGGCAGGTCCGGCGGGCCAGCTTGAAAAGCTGTTCGACCAGCGAAAGGTGAGCTCTCGCTGCATTGCAAGAGCGGGGTCTATCTCCTGCGGAGCGGTGAACAGTCCGAGCACCGATACTGAACCACCGCGGCGCGTCATCGAAGCCGCCTGCGCAATGAGCTGGCTTGTGCCGCCAACGGTTTCGAACGTGACTGCGGCCCCTTCGCCTCCGGTCAGCGCGAGAGTCGCCTCGACCGGGTTCTGATCGGCCAGACAGACCGTCTCGTCTGCTGCTCCGGATGCGACCGCGATCTGTAGCGGCTCCGGTCTCGTACCGATCATGACGACCCGGCATGATCCGGACGCCTTGAGGATCTGACCGAGCGTCATCGCGATTGCGCCGGCACCAATGATCGCAGCCGTTTCGCCGTCTGGAACGGGCGATCGATTCATGGCGTGAACTCCGCATGCGTAGCAATCCAGGAGCGCTGCCTCGGCGAAGCTGATGTGGTCGCCGATCGGGTGCAGGTTCTCGGCCACGCAAACATCGTATTGAGAGAATCCGTGGCTGGAGTGCTTCTCCCCATTTATCAAACTGCGGTTCGGACAAAGCTGGTTCTGTCCTTGGGAGCACCACCGGCAGTTGCCGCACCCGAGCAGATGCTCTGCCTCGACGGCGACGCGTTGCCCGATCTCAAGTCCACTCACTCGAGGTCCGAGCGCGGCGATCTCACCGGCAAGCTCATGCCCCTGCTGCCAGGGAACCTGCGATGTCGCCGGACGGTTTCCGCGGTAGTTATGCAGATCAGAACCGCAGACACCGGCGGCCCGCACACGCACGAGCGCTTCACCCGGCCCCGGCTGCGGAATCGAACTCTCCTCGACACGAATGTCTGTACCGCCGTAGAAAAATACCGTCTTCATGTCTCGAAACTCCGCCTCGCTGGCGCTCTCAGTTGACCGGCCATCGCTGCAGGTTCCATGCGGCGTCCCAGAACAGGTACTCGTAGCGCGTGCTTGCCCGGAACGCGCTCAACATGCGTGATCGCTGGCGATCCGTGGCGGTCTCGCCGAGCGCGTCTACAAACATTCGCAGCCATGTCGTCAGCTCCTGGTATTCCAGAACGTTGTAGCCCGCTACCCATCTTGCGTGGAACGAGTCCACCGGTGCCTTCAAGACCTTCGCAAGGCTGCGCCCGACTTCGTCATATCCCCACTGGCACGGAAGTAACGCCGCTGAAAGTTCGTGGATATCGCCGTCGTATGCAGACCGCACAAGGTGATCGGTGTATGCGACGGTCGCCGGTGTCGGCTCGGTGGCTTCAAGCTGTTCGACCGTGATCCCAAAGTCTGCACAAAACCCGCGGTGAAGCTCCATCTCCGAGTTGAGCGTCTCGTCAAGCAGCGATGCCCAGTGTCCCATCGCCGCAAGGTCAGGGCTCTTCGCTGCGGCGATTGCCAGCACCCGTGCGTAGTCGATCAAGAACAGGTAATCCTGCTGCATGAAGTACTGGAAACGCTCCAGTGACAGCGTGCCTTCGCCCATCGCGACGACGAACGGGTGCTCTTCGTGCGCCCTCCGCCAGTCTGTGGCACAGGCGGCGCGCAGATCATCCGATGTGCCGGTCATGCGCGCTCCACGGTAACCGTCGTGCCGCCGGAGACGCTTTTCAGCACCGTCGAATCTCCCTCCATCATGCCAAGCACGTTGACCGCTGAGGCAGGACGTATCTCACCCGGCGCGCTCATTGGGGTCGGTCCGAAAAACAGGCACAGTGCGTTTCCCGGCGGCCAGTAGCCGACCGCGCCCATGTCAACGGTCTCCTCCGCGTAGTCGTCGTTCTCTGCTTCGACCGGAATCCCAAAGTAGATCTCATCGCCCCACGTCTGAGCTGCGGCCTGCACAGGCAACGCCTCCCAGAGAGCATCTGCGGTCGGTGAATCGTTGAGCGTGGCGATCAGCGTGACATCGCCAGCGGTGATCTGCACCTGTCTATCGTCGGTCATGTTCCACCTGCTGTGATCGTGCCGTCTGCTGCTAGCTTTGGCGCTTCTTCCACTCTTCGTAGATCTTCATCGTCTCGTCATTGAACGGATAAAACGACTTCGGCGAGATTTTTCTCTCCAGCGTGTAGTCGAGGAGAGCTTCTTCGATCTCGTCATGCTCGACACACTCCGGCACAAGCTCTTCTGCGAGCTGGGAAGGCAACACAACCACCCCGCTATCGTCACCGAGAATCACGTCACCGGGCCATACAAGCACTCCTCCGCACTGAACCGGTCCGTTCACTTCGTACGGAAGGATGTTCGGCTCGCCCACCGTTGGCGTGGAGTCTCCACCGAAGACCGGATAGCCGTAGCGGACGACCCTGTGGCCATCTCGGACGCCGCCGTCCGTCACAAGGCCGGCAGCGCCCCGCGTGACGATGCGGGAGAACACAACGTCACCTCCCGTCGAAACGGTTGACTGGCCCATTGCGTCTCCGACGAAGACGTCGCCGGGACCGAGCGCCTCGAGAGCCTGCCAGCGAGGTGTTTCGTTGAATCCCTCGCCATGCGCGCCCGTGGCTATCCGCGCCGCCAGGTCCGGACGTGACGGTAGGTACCGCAACGTGACCGCACGGCCAACCAGCCGCCTTCCCGGCGCAAGGCTCCGCACTCCGGTCATGTAGGTTTTGTCGTACCCGCGTTGTAGCAACCTGCCGAGCACGGTGGCGTTCGAGATCGTCTGGTATCGCTCCAGCAGTTCGGCTGAGACCATTGCTGTAGGTTCGACCAAGAGATGTCTCCTGTCGCTATCAAGTGAGGTGCAGTTCGGTCAGTGTCGGTCGCAGCGCAGTATAACGAGCGCTGGCAACACGACGATCTGGCCGCCAGCGTCATTGCCGCCAACGAAGTTAGAATCGCAGGTACTTGAAAGCTGAATTGAGAAATTACCGTATATGCAACAAGACAAAAAGTTAGCGAGCCGGATACCGCTTGGCCCGCGCAGCCGCGCTGTAGCCGTATTTGCGATCGTCGCGGTGGTCGTGTTCGGCGCACTGACTGCTTTGGGTGAAACAGGTCCGATCAACGTTCTGTTTTCGGCCTGGCTTGGCCTGTTCGTCGTCTTCATTCTGTACAGGAGGTCGTTTTTCGCCGAAATGGTCTCTCTGCGCTTGCCAGGGACCAGCGAGCCGTACATCGAACGGATGCGCAGGACCACGGGCAGGCACCGGAGTCAAGCAGGGTCAGAGGCGACCTTCTTGAACCTGGATGATGCAGACGATGCCGACGACGAGGTGGAGGCCGAGGATCGTGTGATTGGTATTGAGGTCAACGGTCACGCCATCGCCTACCCACTTGCCGCAATTGGCCCACGTGAGATCGCCCACGAAGTCTTCGGTCGCCAGCACGTCTTCGTCACGTGGTGGCCGGTCACATATTCGGCACGTGCGTTCGTCATCGAGCCATCAGACCGTAGTGAACCGGACCTTACTGGTATTCGCAAAACGGTTCTTAACTCTGCTGTCATGCTCGACAGGACCGGCAGCGAGATTATCCAATTCATCGGGCATGCGGTGACAGGCCCGCTTGCCGGACAGACGCTTGAGCAAATCCCGGTTGTCTCGACGAACTGGCGGGCGTGGTCCACCGCCTTTCCGCACACCGAAGTTATGTCGCTCGACGGCACAGTGGGAGTCGATACGTTCGAGAGGTACTACGTCACCAATCGCGCAGGCCTGTATCAGCAGCCCGCGAAGGACCGGCGCTGGCACGACAAGGACAATGTGCTTGGCGTCGAGGTAAACGGCGAAGCGCGGGCGTACCCGTATCCTGCGCTGATCGAGCAACCTCTTATCCATGAGGAACTGGGTCGAGAGCCGATCCTCATTGCACATGAGCGACTCACCGCTACCGCCGTGCCGTTCAGCAGGGTGGTCGACGGCCGCACGCTGACGTTCTCCGGCGACTCCAAGAACCCGAGACGCCCTGTGTCGGAGCCCGGTGAGCCGGTTACGACAGATATTCGCCGCCGCATTAACTATGAGCCTTGGTTCCTGGTCGATGACCAGACCGGCTCTCGCTGGCGAGCTGTGAGCGGTGAGTGCGTATCGGGTGAGCTGGCAGGCAAGCGATTGCGGATGCTGAATGGCCAGTCCGGGTTCTGGTTCGCATGGTCACGCTTCTATCCGAACGCCACCGTCCTCGAGTCGACCAGGAGTGGCGGAGACCCGGACCGTTGAAGCCAAACCAGCGGACGGGCGTGACGGGAATCGTGATTGGCGGCGGCCGCAGCACGCGGCTGGGCACACCGAAACCGATGATCCAGCTGGGTGGGAAGTTGGTGCTCGCCCGCGTAGCGGACATCCTGCAACACCTGTGCGACGAGCTCGTCTTCGTGGCAAGGGACGGACAGGAAGACCACGCTCCGGATACTGCTATCGCACTCCGCATGCACGTCGTCACCGACACTGAGCCATACGAGGGTCCGCTTGCGGCTATTCATGCAGGTCTGACAGCCACCGTCACACCGCTGGCGTTCGTCACCGGAGCCGACCACCCGTTTCTTTCGCGTTCTCTGATCGAGGCGATGATCGCAGCGGCGTTTAGCTCCGGCGAAGGCCCTGAATCCGTGCTTGCTCGCGTCGCGGGCCGTCTGCACCCGCTGCACGCCGTGCTGGTCGTTGCGGACTGGCTTGAGGCGGTTGAAGAGGCTCTGACACAAGGAGAACGATCGCCATCCCGGCTGATGGAGGCGGCCGCGGTAAGCAACGGGCCATCTGTCGCCGTGATGACGGAGGACGAAGTGCAGAGGTATGACCCGCGCCTGATGAGCTTTTTCGATATCGACACACCGGAACAGCTCAGCATTGCTCGCAGACTGTTGGACCCGCGGCGAGTCAAGCTGCGGCCGGACATTCGGCAGGGCGGTCTCTGAGCTTACTCGTAGCGTAGAGCTTCGGAGGGGAAGATCCGCGATGCCTGACGTGCAGGGATAAAAGTTGTAACGAGGGCGGCAATGACGGCAATCGCCACGATCACGCCAACTGTGAGCCAGGGGATCGAGTAGGAAAGACCGTCGAAAGAGTCCTGGATGCTGTTCACGATGTTCCAGGAGATCAGCGCGCCAAGACCGAGACCAAGGGACGTCCCGAGCACCGTTACGAAAACCGACTCCAGCAGGAACTGTGTCTGGATCATTCTCGACTTGTAGCCGATCGCCCGCATCATTCCGATAGAGACTCTGCGCTCGACAACCGCACGGAACGACAGCACTCCGAGCGATGCGACTCCGACGACGAGGCCGAGACCCATGAACGCCTGAAAAAGCCTGCCAAAAGCGTCGTTCTGGGCAATGCTGTCTTCGATCTCCTCAATGGTGTCCGTCGCCAGCAGGCTGTTGTCCAGGAACGCCGTCTCCATCGCCGCGGCTGTTCGACCGGGGTCGACACCTGGTGCAGTTTTGAACCGATAAGTTGTGAACGGGACCGGATCGCTGGAAATCTCTTCGAATATGACCGAACTTGTGGTAATCACGGCGAACGCGCTGCCATCGTCTGATTCGAATGAGCCTGCAAACGGATCAACCGCGCCAATGACCGTGCGCTGGACAGTCCCGCCCTGCCCACGCGGTTGCCTGATGCTCACTTCGAACGCTTCGATCTGGTCTTCGTCGTCCTGTGCGATCCCTTCTACCTCGAATCCTGCCGGACCGAAGCCGAAGCCACCACCGCCCGCAGGTTGTTCAAGCAGCCCGTTTGAGACGACGGCAAGCGAGGAATCGTTGGCGAGCCGATCCCAGATTGCTCGTGCCACTGCTAGGTTGTCCGTGGTGTCGATACCCGCAGGCAGGAACGACGGGTCGTAGTGAGACATCTCGAACTGGATGTTTTGAAGGTATGCGTCATCGACGCCACGCACCGGCACATCCAGGAACCGGATCTCTTCCGCACCGGTCTGTCTCGCCTCGGCCAACAAGTCGGTACTTGCTGCGATCAGGGTGAAGTCTGAACGATTCAGATTTTGCGCCGATTCGAGAGCGCCATCGATATTGGTAACGGGCAGGTCTGCGCTCGTTTCAGCCCTGATATCGAACCCACCCGTTGCCCTGTCTGGCGTGTCGATGATGTCCGTGCCCAGGTTGTTCAGAATGGAAAAGACCATGAGCGTGAAGATGACCAGCGCGAACATGGCGACTGTAAGGCCGGTGCGGAAACGGGTCGCTGTTGGATAGGCGATTGCGGGTTTCAGAATTGGTCGTAGTGTGTGGTTCCTGCCAAGCGTCGCTTGAACAGCATTGGTGATCAGGTCAGCGTTGTACATGACAACCCAGACGGCAGACGCCACCATCCAGACACCCGAGACGATGAACATTTCAATGCCACCGCTTAGCTCGCCGGTGAGGCCTTCCAGGGCTGTGAACGGTAGAGCCCAGAAGATCAGTAGCAGCACTCCCATAAGAGTGAACCCAAGTCTGTCTGCCACTTCACGTCTCAGGCCATTGCGGTAGCCCTGCCACCTGAATAGTTGGCCAATTCCAACCAGGAACACGCTCGTGCCCATAGTGAACAGGAACGCTGCTCCGCCGGTATCGCCAAGACCAATGCCCCAGATCGCGACCAATAAGCCGATCACGATCTGCGGAATGCCTGTCCCGAAATAAGGTCTGATGAGGCCCCACAGGGCTCTACTAATGCGAACTAACCAGGGGGCAAGTGTCAGGTAGAGAAGCATGAGCAGGAACTCTCGGCGCGCGCCGTCATTCCGCCCTCGTCGCCCCACGATGAGGTAGAGCTGCCACGCCGGTGAAATCAGCGCGATGCCCAGGCTCTGCAGCCGCCGTTTCAGAGGAAGTACTTCCGACGGCACGAACTCAGCCGACAAGCCTCGGATCGCTACGACGATGTTTAACTTGCTGACCCTGAAAGCGGAGACGCCGACCGTGATAAGCGTCAGCAGAAGGCCAAGCGAGAATCCGGCGATGACCGATGTGGCGGTGATAGTAAACCGAAATTCGAATCCCGCGTCGTCATCTGTGGCCCCGATCGCGTTCGCCAGCAAAGCGACAAGGAGCCTCGAAACAGCAATTCCGATTATGGTGCCGATCACCGCTGCGCCAATTGCGTAGGCGACACCCTCGAACGTAAACATTTGCACAAGGTGACGGCGTTTTGTGCCGACCGCACGAGCGATTCCCATCTCGCTGGACCGCTCCGCCGCCAGCATCACGAACACCAGGAATATGAGCAACAGGCCGACGATGATGGAGAAGGAGCCGAAGATGGTGAAGAAGGTGACGAAGATGTTGCCGATAAACTCGGCAAATTCAAGTCCGTCCTGCTTCAGCTCATCGACACCCAGCAGCTCAATCTCAATGAATAGCAGTGCCAGCGGCAGTATCCGGCCGGTCAGCCCGGCCGCTTCCACTGAAGCAATTATCTGGCCCGCAACCTGCGATTTCACTGCAAGGGCACGGAATCGCTCCGAACCGCGGTCGCCTGATTCGAGCAGACCGATAAGCTCGTTCAGGTCGTCTTCGGTGCCCGAGTTGATGGTATTTCCAGGATTCTCAACGATCCGGGCTCGAATCGCATCGATCACCTCGGCTTCACTGAGAGCGTCAAACAGTTGACCTGCCGCTTCAGCATCGGTGAAGACGATCCGCAGGTCTTCGGCAACCTCTTCAGAAAGGGCGGCTTCACCCTCGCGGCCGCCAAGCAGCGATATGTTGATGCGGTTCACCTGTTCGGTGCGGTCCATGATGCGCTGCATATCAGGAAGGGAGACAATCAGGCGGCTGTCGTTGGCGGCAAGACCGCCGTCCCTGACAACGGCCCTCAAGGTGAACGAATGTCTGCCGGTCGGTGTCACGAGCGTCAGCTGGTCGCCCGCCTGAGCTTCTATCTCTTCAGCAGCGGTTTCATTAATTAACGCCTCACCGCTACTGAGGGAAGCAACTGTGATCACCCCTCCGGTCGTTGCGGTGATGTTGCCAAAGCCGCCTGTTCCCGCGGGGTCAAGGCCGGTGACATTCATCCGCGCCTCGGTGAGCTGAGTCCTGTTGTTCAGAACCGGGAGCGTCTCTTCGATCAGCGCGAGAACTCCGTCGACGCGGGAATCTGCCCGTGTCGCGTCGGCCACAGCTTGCTGAATCTCGCTGTCAAGGTATTCGTCGGCGGTGATGCTGCCCGGGTCGATAGCGGATCTGACACGAATATCGGTGTTGCCAAGCGCATCCAGGACTATGCCGCGAATGGACCCGGAAACGGTGTCACCGATCGCGAGTGATGCGGCGATGATGGTGGTGGAGAGCATTAACCCAACGACGATCAGAACCGTTTGAGCAGGTCGTCTCGGGATGTTCCGCAGAGCAAGTTTTACAAGGATTCGGTTTCGCAGACCGAGTATGAGCACGAAGCCGAGAGCGACGATCAGTAGAGTCGCAAGCACGGTGGCGACCGCGGTCATGTCGAGTCCGAAAAACTCTTTCATTGGACCGTCGCGCCGTTAGCGCCGACTCCGGCGCGCTCGCTTTCGATCAGGCCGTCACGCATCAGGATAATACGGTCTGCCAGCTCTCCAACCTCCAGGCTGTGCGTGACAATGACGAATGTCTGGCCTTGCTCCCGGTTCATGCGGATGAGAAGGTTCATGATATCGGTGCTGTTTTCCGAGTCCAGGTTGCCGGTAGGCTCATCCGCCCACACGATCGCCGGATCGTTGGCCAGTGCCCGGGCAATTGCAACACGCTGCGCCTGACCGCCTGATAGTTCTGCAGGTGTGTGGTTCGCCCTATCGGCGAGACCGACCTGGTCCAGTTTCTCCATAGCGGTGTCGCGTGCTTTAGAGCTGCCGACACCTGCGAGCACAAGGGGGAGCTCAACGTTCTCCCGCGCGCTAAGAACGGGCAGCAGGTTGAACGACTGGAACACGAAGCCCATGAAACGGGCACGATAGTCGCTAAGTGCGTTGTCAGACATCTCGCGCAGTGAGCGCGAATTGATCTGGATTTCTCCGGAATCGATCCCGTCGAGACCGGACAGGCAGTTTAGCAGCGTCGTCTTCCCGGAGCCGCTTGGTCCCATCACTGCAACCATCTCACCCGCGGCGACGTTAAGGTCCACGTCCCGCAGCGCCTCGACAACCACATCTCGCGAGCGATACGTTTTTACGACACCGTCAGCCTGAATTATCGGATCAGCCATTGTCCCTCTGCTCCGGTGTTATGCGGTCCCCACTGCCCTTGATTCAAACCCGTCTATGATCGCACAAAAAGTCGCTGATTGCGCGCTACGTAGAGACAGCCTGTCTGAGATTTTCGGCTTTAAGTTACGGTCCGGGGTCTGTATCTGTGGCAGGATCTGCGAGACCGGTGTGCAGGTGACATAGATCGACAATAGATCCCTGTTTTAAAACTGGAAACGACTGAGAGAAAAAGATGCCAGGTACACGACCTCCGAAGAAGCATAAGGGTCTGGTGATAATCAACACGGGCGATGGCAAGGGCAAGAGCACCGCCGCATTCGGGATGCTGATGCGCGCCTGGGGACGCGACATGAAGGTGGTGGCGGTGCAGTTCATCAAGGGGGAGACGAGCAAGTTCGGAGAGCACATGGCGCTGGCGAAGATGGGCGTCGAGGTGATTCCGGCAGGCCGGGGCTTCACTTGGACGTCGCATGACCTGGACGTTGACGCCGGAAAGGCGCGGCATGGATGGAAAATCGCGTCCGACATGATCCTGTCCGGTAAGTACGATGTGATGATGCTGGACGAGATCACCTATCCGATTCGATATGGCTGGCTGGAAGCCTCGGACGTTATCGAAACGTTGAGCCGCAGGCCGGAGATGATGCATGTCGTGATGACAGGCCGCAACGCACCTGAAGAACTGATTGAGTACGCAGATCTCGTGACCGAGATGAGGTTGGTCAAGCACCCGTATGCCGAACAGGGCGTGACGGCTCAGAAAGGCGTGGAGTTGTGATCTTGGAGAGCGTCGATTACAGCGCCTCATGTGACGACGGACGTTCGGTATGACTGCGAAGACGCTGATGGTGCTAGGGACAGGCTCATCCGTTGGGAAGAGCACGGTGACCGCAGCGCTGTGTCGCGTCTTCATGCAGGACGGGATTCGAGTGTCGCCCTTCAAGGCGCAGAACATGTCCAACAACGCTTACGTGACGCCGGATGGGCTTGAACTTGGCAGATCACAGGCGGTCCAGGCTGCCGCTGCGGGCGTCGAGCCTTCGGCGGACATGAACCCGATCTTGCTCAAACCGGAGGGCGACGGCAGGTCTCAGGTAGTGCTGAACGGCAAGCCAGCAGGCAGCTTCAAGGCTCGGAGCTATTACGAGGGCAGGGAGACGCTATGGCAATCGGTTACAGCAGCCCTTGACCGGCTGAGGGCGAACTACGAACTCGTGGTCATGGAAGGCGCAGGTTCTCCCGCTGAGGTGAACCTGCGGGACCGCGACATCGTGAACATGGAGGTTGCGCTGTACTGTGACTCGCCGGTGCTGCTGGTAGCCGATATCGACCGCGGCGGCGTGTTCGCATCTCTGCTCGGCACGCTGGAACTGCTCAGGCCTGACGAGCGAGCGCTTGTGAAGGGTCTCGTGATCAATCAGTTCCGGGGAGACCGTTCGCTGCTGGAGCCGTTACCTCAACTCATTTCAGAACGCACCGGTGTGCCGGTAGTCGGCGTGGTACCGATGGTGCCGGATCTACAGCTTCGAGAAGAGGACGGCATGTCCCTGGAAAGAGAGCAGTCTCTGAGGACACAGGGGCCGATGACCGCGGCCGTGATCCGCCTTCCCAGGATTTCAAACTTCGACGACTTCGATCCGCTGGCGCGTGCAGGGGTGAGCCTCCGGTTCGTCCGCGATCCCGCAGAGGTCCGTGATGCGCACATCGTCATCATCCCCGGAACGAAACACACGATCGCTGACCTGCGATGGATGAAGAGTCGCGGGCTGGACGTGGCGGTTTCTGAAGCTGCCGAGCGGGGTGCGTATGTCGTGGGAGTCTGTGGCGGCTACCAGATGCTTGGAGAGATCCTTGATGACCCGGAAGGCGCAGATGGCGGTGAGCCGGACTCTGAAGCCGGCCTGGGTCTGCTACCGCTCAAAACGGTATTCAACCGTGACAAGGTGACCCGACGCGCTAAATTTCGCGTTGCATCACCCGCCCCGGAGATGAGTGCAGCGGGCAGGCCGATGAGGCCCGGCGCTGCCGGCAGCGGCTACGAGATTCATTCCGGCGAAACGAGTGCCCGCGACCGGCAGACTGTGACCCCATTGCTTGAACTTGACCGCGGGGACGGGATTCTCAGACCGGATGGAGCCGTTTCTACGAGCGGTAGGCTCATGGGCTGCTATGTCCACGGCCTGTTCGACTCGCCAGACGTTTTAGGGCCTTTTCTCGAGTCCGCGGCAGAAAAATTTGGGCTTGAGCCGCCTATCGTCAGGCCGTTCTCGATGGAAGAGGAGTACGACCGACTAGCAAGTGTCGTCAGAGAGTCTCTCGACATGGCAGCGATCCGCCGAATGACAGGGCTCGGCGCAGGATCCAGAAGGGTCTGAGAGTACCCGCTAGGGACAGCAGATGCCGGCCAGAGCACCAGTTCCGCTGACACTTCGTAGTACGATAGAGCTTAGAGGCACTTAAGACAGGCTCAATGCAACGAGCCGATTACCGATCAACAGCCAGGTGGGCCAGATGAAGAAGTTTCGGAACGACTTTACAGACCAGATGTTGATACTGCTTGCGGTAATCGTCCCGGCGATCATCGGCTCATGGATCGGAGGAGGCGGAGGGTTCGCGATAGGCCTCGTGATTGCCGTTCCGATCACGATCGGTATCATGCGCTACGTTGAAGGCGAATTCCCGATGCTGAAGAGCGCCAAACGCTGACATTCCCCTTCCCTATCTCCTCCAGATAGCCTCACATTCGCATATTGCCCACTCCGCATCGCCGTTAGCACAGGCGAGATCAGCGATTTTGAGGTAAAATTGTACGGTTGGGTTACGGAATACACGTTCAAATCCGCAGCTTCAACCCGGCCGATTAGACCAGTAAAGAGAGCAATAATGACCAAATCCACTCCCGCTTCTGACACGACCGAGGCCACAACAGAAGGAGCGGACAATGGATGCACGCATCACTGGGTAATCGAGCCGCCAAACGGCGCTGTTAGCAAGGGCAAATGCAAGCTCTGCGGGAATGACCAGGAGTTCAGAAACTCGTTCGAGTACTCATCCTGGTACGGCACCAAGTCCCCGAATGCAAACGCGAAAAAGCAGCCGTCCAAGTAACGCCAAGGGCGTCTAAAGCGGTACAGGCTGCTCTACCTGAACAGGTCGGTATCCGCCCTGCGTAACAGTGAGGCTGATCCCTCATCTGACGTCTGTAGTTCAAGGCCGCTTACCAGGGCTGCTGGCACACCGCCGGTCTCGCCAATGACAAGCTGCGCGGCCGCGGCTATTTCGTCAGCAACCGAGACCACCGTTGCCCGGAGCACAGCTCCGTTGTCATCTCGTGCACCGCGCGAGTCCTGCAACGGCACGAATCCTGCCGTCCCGATCGCCACATTGATGCTGCCTTGTCGCCAGGGCCTGTTAAAAGTGTCAGAGATCACGACGGCCGGTGCTAAGCCTGTCCGGCTGGCGATGCCTTCCCGGAGATCACGGGCCGATCTGTCTGGATCTTCTGGCAGGAGTATGACTGTGTCAGGCCTGTACGAGTTTGAGGCGTCTACACCGGCGTTTGCACAGATAAAGCCATGACGAGTTTCCGTGATCAGAACTCCGGGCACTTTACGAACGATGCGAGTGCTGTTTGCCAGTATCACTTCGACAAGTCGCGGATCTTTTCGGACCATTGTCGCCAGTTCTCTTGCCTCCTCACCCGGAACGATACTGGCCAGATTGACGACTGCGCCTTCAGCCTTTGAGACAACTTTCTGGGCGACGACCAGCACATCGTCCGGCCCAACGGACAGATCACTCCCAGCAATGGCTGCAACCAGCAGTTCGGCAAGGTCATCGCCTGGCTGAATGGCAGGAATGCCGGTCAGGGGGGTGATATTAAGGCCGTTAGGAGCTATTGACACGCTCGGCAACTCCGGATGATTTGGCAACGCCGTTTCTTAGCGTTTAGCCGGAGTCTACGCCGCTTCCCGCTCAACCAGTGACTCGCCACAGCGAGCCGTCCCTTGTAAGGCTGAAGAGCACCGAGTACGAGGCATCATCCCTGGTTAGAAAAACCGGTGTAGACCCTGCGTTGTGCAGTGCGATCGCCCGCAGTCTCTGGTTGAATCCTCCTTGAACTTCTTGCGGTATTCGGTCGGGAAACTGTCGCCGAATATGGTCCCAGTACCAGTCAAAATTGAGCAGGAACGTGGCAATGATTGCGACGTCCTGGTCTGGTTCGACGACCAGCGACTGATACCAGAGACCGAACGTCGGGATGTCTTCTGAAATGATGATCGCTCTCTGTCCAGCCGTTTCGATCGCACCGACAACATAGTCATTTGCCTGGGTGTCATCGCTAATATCCACACCGGCGTAGTTGAAGCCAATCGACCACACCGGCATTCCAATTACGGCGGCCGCCAGAACAGCGGGAACTATCCTGCTTCGGTTACTGGTAATCCAGCTCCTCTGCGCCTTTTCGGCAAGTGCTAACAGGCTCACAGACAGGTTGAGCAAACCAACCGAGACCCAGAGCCCGAAAACGATGAATGCCGGGATGAGGAATACGTAAGAGTCAAACGAGTTGTAGGCGATTGCATAGATCACGAGTGAAATGAAGGAGCCGAGACCCGCAACGGTAAAGCCCTGCAGCTTTCCCCAGAGGAACGCGACACCGGCAATTCCCAGGATGGCACCGAGCGCCGTGAACTGCGTCAGCCAGATGTCGAACGCGGCAAGTACACGGTCACCGACGAAGTCAGGCTCCAGACCAAACACATACGACTGGTAGATGGTGGCCGATGCCATGGAGCGAAAGCCGGAGAAGCTGTCGGGAAAGAACCAGTTGAGCGCAGGGTCCTGTGACGAGGCGATTGGCGCATACGCATAGATTGAAAGGCCCACGATAAGCCCGATCAGCGGTTGCCATTCACGAATTAGCGCTCGAGCGTCCCTCCGGATGAGCGGCCAGTAGATCCAGATTCCGAACGGCACTGCGACGAAGCTGATCGTGACGTGGTTGCCGAAGGAAAATCCGAGGAGCAGGGCCAACGCAGTGCGAACACCGATAGCACTCTCTCCACGCTCGGTCCTGGCTCTTGCGATCAGGGCAAGCCAGATGAACAGGCTGACGAACATCGCATTGAGTGCGTAAACCTCGGTGATGGTTGACTGAGACCAGTGCAGGTTGGACGCTGCGAACGCAAACGCCGTCACCAGTGCTGCTGAAAATGGAAGCCTTCGGCCTCTTGTATCGGCGAGCGGCAGTCGCAGGAGCAGCTTTCGAGAGGCGAGGAAGAAGAGCGGGACAGCCATAGCCCCCGTCAGAGCCGAGAAGAGGTTCGCTCTTAACGCGTCGTCACCAAACCGGACAACTTCACTGAAACCCCGCAGCAGCACAATATATGCGGGGTAGCCCGTGGGGTGAGGGATACCCCACGTATGCGCTGCGGCCAGAAAGTCACCGCCGTCACCGCCCTCGTTCTCCCAGGTCAGCCCCGGAGCCATGGTTGAGATGTACAGAGCGAGAGAGAATGCGAACAGCAGGAGGCTCGCCGCCACAACCGGCCGGCGCCTGACTGCGGCATCAACTCGAAAACGTGCACCTAACGGACTGCCGGCCGCTGAACTCATGCTGCATCAACTTTGCTGTATTCGAGAGCAAACAAGAGAGGGACCCAGCAGGGTCCCTCTCATTAGTCAATCTGGCAATACGCCTCTATTCAGGCCGTACGCCTCTGGCCCTACGCATTGTCACTGCACCACCACCCAGGAGTACAAAACCCAGGATTCCAGCGAAGACAAGGAGTCCTGCACCCGGACTCCAGCCACCCGTGGCCGGAAGGTTTCCATCAGGAAGCGGAGTTGCAGCGAGTTTTTGTATACCGGTTGCGAAGTTCGAGAAGTTCGAAGAGTTCGCACAGGCCTGCTGCGTTATGAAGTTGTACGTCGTGTTCAACTGCACCCACTGGCTGACCGAGCTGTTGTATCGGAAGACGTGGATGTTCTGGGTCCCATTTGCGCGGTCGCTGGAATTCGTGGGCAGACAGATTCTCGCTGACTTCAGCAACCTGAAGTTTGTCTGCGCGCTTCCCGCAGCATCTACAAACGAAATGTCTGCGGCTGAACTACCGGGATCAAAATTCTCAGGCATTGCAGGCAATGTCGAAGGGTCAACTGAATTTACGTTGATACCGAAGAAGTTATTCACGGATCCGACACGTACGAAGACTGCAGGACGATCACGTAGCGCCTGACTCTCAACTGCGTTGCCAGACTCCACGCCTGTCGTTGAGATCAGAATGCTGCCTTCAGGAGCCACAACCCCTGTTGCATTCGGAATTGATGAAGGCACAGGTCCCGGGTTGGTTGGCGCTGGTACAGGTGTAGACGTCGCCACTGCGGAGGTAACTGTGATCGTCATCTCTCGTCCGACGACGAATTCCTGAAGCTCCTGGATCTGAAGCGCTTCACCCCGAATCGTCGTAGTTCCAACCGAGTTTGCATTCAGAACGATACTGCGTTGGTCGGTCGGGCTCTGCAGCGTAATACCGCTTCCGGACACGATCGTCCAGTCAATTGTCGTTGTCGGGAATGAGTCCTGGGGAGCGCCATTCATGTCGAGCAGATTCAGCGGAACCGTAATCTGCTGACCTACCTGCAAAACCAGGTTGGTCGGCAACTTGTCCGCATCAGCCAACGACTCTGCGGGTGTTAGCGGATCGCCGTTACCTGCACCTGTGCCAGTAGTGCCGGTTGTGTCTGCCGCGCTGGCCGGATTCGACCAGACCGCCGCGTATGAAACGGCGAAGATAGATACCAATCCCACCAAAGCGATTGAGACTGCCCATCGCCTTGGGATTGCGGAGCCTAGCATTGGCTGCCTCCCGGCCGGACGGCATGCTATACCGCCCTCTAGAGGCCGAACCGAAACGGTACGGCCCACCAGTTTCTGCATTAAGAGTGATTTATACGCGCTCGCCCACGGTTGGTTCCCGCGGATCGAGTACAGGTTGCGATTATTTTACGTGCCAATCACGCGTTGCGCGCGCCGAGATAACCCCTGCGACACCGGGTCAAGATACACCACCCCAAATTCGAGCGTCAAGCTGAGAACCACGCGTTGAAACGTCCATTTCCATGTGTGTTTTTGTACTCAACTTCACGTCGGCATCAATCCCGGGTCTGATCCCAACCCATCGTATTTGCCCGCATTGAGTAGTCTCTCCAGCTAGAATTACCCGGCTGTTACGGCAGATACAGGTTTTCTCGCGGCTGCAATGATGGAAATCAAACCGGAAATTTCGTTACCGAACCCACCGAAAAAACCGCTCCTGCCGACCTCTAAAAAGGAAGTTACTCCAAACCAAAGGACTCTGTTATGGACCTGGGAATCGCAGGTAAGAACGCACTGATCACCGGCGGTAGCCGTGGCCTCGGCAGGCAGGCAGCGCTGGCGCTGGCTCGCGAGGGAGTGAACGTAGCCATCTGCGCTCGTGGTGAAGAACGGTTGAACGAGACGGCTGCTGAGCTCCGCGATCTCGGCGTTCAGGTCAGCGCCAGCGTGGCTGATCTTGGAGATTCAGAGGCTGCGGGACAGTTGATGAACACAGTTGGCACAGATCTCGGCCAGATCGACATCCTGGTGAACAATGTCGGCGGCAGCATGGGCACCAGCGATTTGCTGAGTTCGTCGATCGACGATTTCCAGTCTGTTATGGATGTGAACCTGTGGTCCGCCGTCAGGCTAATGAAGCTGGCGCTGCCAGGGATGAAGGAGCGCGGCTGGGGCCGAGTGATCAACATCGCTTCGATCTATGGACGTGAGCATGGCGGCACTGCTCCGTACATGACGGCGAAAGCAGCGATGATCGCAGCCGGCAAACACGCGGCCATGACGCTGGCAAGCGATGGCGTTACGGTCAATGCCATCGCACCCGGTTCAATTCTCTTTCCCGGTGGATCATGGGATAGGTTCATCAGCAGTAACACGCCGGAAGGTGTTGAAGAGTTCATTGAACGCAACCTGCCGGCCGGTAAATTCGGTTGGCCGGAGCCGATAGGTGCCACCGTGGCGTTCCTCGCGTCGGTACATGCGGACCTGATAATGGGCGCCTGCATCAACGTGGACGGAGGCCAGTCACACAACCTGTTTTAGAGGGCGGAGTGACGGGGCCATCAACAACCAGAAACGAGTGACGGTAGCTGCGGTTTGTAGTTTGCTCGTTCCTCGACCCATCGAGCGGCCTGTAGCAATCCTGCGTCGTCATGTCCACGACCGACAAGCTGCACACCGAGCGGCATGCCGTTCTTGCTGATCCCGGTGGGGACCGTGATTGAAGGCAGACCGGCGGTCGTCCACGGCGAATAGAAGGCGGGATCTCCGGTCGTCGAAAGGTCGCGCGGGGCAGGCCCTGCGGCCGCAGGCATGATGAGCGCATCCAGCGAGGCCATGCTCTCGTCCATATCGCGCCGGAACTGCCTGCGAACCCGCTGCGCCTCCACATACGCGGTTGCAGGCAAGAGCTGACCGGTCTCTATTTTCGACCGTGCTGACGGCCCGTAGTCATCGGCTCTCTCCGTGAACACTCGCTTGTGAGCCTCTGCGGTCTCCACCGAATCGATTACAAGCTTCGCATCGCGGATATGTATATATGAGATCGGCAGGTCGAAAAGCTCCACCCAGTTCCCACCCTGTCTGAGCAGCTCGATCAACTCGAACATGTGCGCCTGCATCTCCGTCGACGTGGAGCGCTCAATATCACCGGATACGATTCCGAGCCTTGGTGGGCGCAAGCCTTCGGCAACCGTCGAGGCAAATTCCCCGGCCCGGTGTGACTGGACGCTGGCAGGATCTGTATGGTCGAATCCGCAAAGCACGTCCATTAAAACCGCTGCATCCGCAACGGTTCGTGTCATCCAACCGGCGGTGTCCAGGGTCCAGCTGACGGGGAAAACACCGCGCCGGGAAACCAGCCCGTACGTCGGCTTGAACCCAGTTACACCGTTGTAAGCAGCCGGCCTGATGACGGACCCTGCCGTCTGGGTGCCGAGCGCGGCCGGGCAGTGGCCGGATGCTACGGCGACGGCCGAGCCGCTGCTGCTTCCGCCAGGTGTGTGCTCTCGGTTCCATGGATTCAGCGTTCGAGGGGGGTCGCCCATGGCGAACTCAACGGTCACGGTCTTTCCGAGCACGATGGCCCCCGCGCCCTTAAGGCGTGCGACGACGGCCGCGTCCTGTGTCGGAACATTTTCCCGGTAGATCGGCGAGCCCATCGAAGTGTGTATGCCAGCGGTCGAGATGATGTCCTTGATACCGACGGGCACGCCGTGCATTGGACCGAGCGCGTCGCCGCGTGCGGTGGCTTCGTCAGCCAGCCGCGCCTGCGCAAGTGCACTTTCGCTGTCGACGGTTTCCCAGGCCTGCAACAGAGCATCTGAGTGCTCAATCCGTTCGAGCGCAGAGTTAACGACCTCTGACGCAGAAACCTGGCGGTCGCGGACAAGATGTGCAATTCGAGTTACGGATGCCAGGGCGAGGTCGTTCATGGAGCTGGCTCCGGAGCCGTTTCGTGAAGGAAGAAACCCGGAGCATCGTCCCTTGAGAACCCCAATCTGCCCAGTCGGGCAACGGACACGGCAGCAGACCTCAGTGAAGGTTCGATAGCCGATGCGCGCTCCTCACCCCACTTTTCAACTGCCAACGCACGGAGCTTGTCGAAGGCAGTCTGCTTCTCTTCAGCGGTCAGGTCACCGGGAAACTCCATTGGCCACAACTCCTCTCGATTATCGGGAGCGTAAGGCTACAGCAACAGCCCGGCGCATACAGAACCGCCCCTGTCAGGTGTGTGACAGGGGCGGTTCAGAAGTGATGGATTATCGGGCTTTAGCTGACCTCTACGGCTGCGCCGGCCGCTTCCAACTTGGTCTTTGCTTCCTCAGCCTCATCCTTGGTTACAGCCTCTTTGACGGGCTTCGGAGCGGCCTCAACCAGATCCTTGGCTTCCTTCAGACCGAGCGGTGTTAGCTCACGGACCGCCTTGATGACGGAGATCTTGTTGGCGCCAATTTCCTTGAGGATGACGTCGAACTCAGTCTTCTCTTCGGCAGCTGCACCGCCGGCATCTCCACCCGCTGCGGGCGCGGCCGCAACTGCGACGGGAGCCGCAGCCGAGACGCCGAACTCTTCTTCGAGTGCCTTTACAACCTCGGCCAGATCGAGCACCGACATCTGCTTGATGCCGTCGATCAGTTCTTCTTTCGTAATTGCCATTTCTTTGTCTCCAGGGCCCTAACCGGCCGATAAAACAGGTTTTCAAGTTGACACCGGACTCCCGGTGCCTGGTTTTTATTCAGACTTCTCGTCAGCCGATTCTTCTTCAGGTGCCGGCGTCTCTTCGGACTCAGCTTCAGCAGCGGGCGGTTCATCAGCTTCGGCAGCAGGAGTTTCCTCAGGCGCAGGTGTTTCTTCCGCCTCAGCAGCTGGAGATTCCTCGGCCTCGGCTGCTGGTGCCTCGGCTTCATCTGCCGGGGGCTCATCGGCCGCCTCTGTGCTTTCGGCCGCACCCAGCTCCGAGATCCTCTGCAGCACTACCGCCAACGCTCGGATGGGTCCGGTCATCACAGTGACGAGTCCGGCTATCGGCCTGTTCATACCGCCCATCAGCATTGCGAGCAGCACATCTTTTGTCGGCAGCTTCGCCAGCGCCTTGATGCGATCGGGTGACAGCATCTCGGCCTCAAGCGCGCCGCCGATAATGGTCATCTCTATGCTGTTGTCATCTATGTAGTTGACCAGCACTTTGGCAGCAGCCGCGGGGTCACCCTCGGTGGTGAGAAATCCGATCGGCCCGTCGATGATGTCCTTCAACTCCGGGCGACCGGCGTTGTCTGCCGCAATCCGCGCCAGTGTGTTCTTTGCGATCTTGAACTGAGAGTTGGACTCACGAACGGCGCGGCGCATCCCATGCATCTCGCCGACGCTAAGACCACGGTACTCAGCTGCAATTACCAGCGCCGACGACTTGAATCCCTCTTCAAGCTCGGCTACCGACTGGATGCTTCGTTCAGTTGGCATCAGGCCTCCCCTGTGTCGTGGGGTCTGTCGGGGCGACTACTCCCAGGCAATAAAAAACCCCGGTGCTGTTACGGCCCGGGGTGACAATCGGCACTTCGCCGAATCTCAAATCCTGACCTCGACAGGCGCTTACGCATTACCACCGCAATGGTGACCTGTGTTCTACAGCCGATCCATTATTTTGTTTTTGAGCAGATCTCTGCTCTTATCCTACCAATATTTCCGGGTTATCTTCTGACAAGTCCCTGCGCCGTAGCGCTAGACAGACCGAGAAGTCGCCTCAAGCTCAGACAGGTCCAGCTTGATTCCGGGACCCATAGTCGTAGTCAGAGTTGCCGACCTGACCAGCGTGCCTTTAATCCCCTCGGGCTTGGCCTGCACGATCGTCGAGTAAACACTCGCCATGTTCTCCATGATCTGCTCTTCAGTGAAGCTGGCCACGCCGATCCTCGTGTGGATCACAGCCTGCTTGTCCATCCGTACTTCGCTTCTTCCGCGTTTTGCGCCGGTCACCGCAGCTGCGACGGCGTCCGCAGCCACAACAGTACCTGTGCGCGGGTTTGGCATCAGGCCACGGCGACCAAGATAGCGCCCGAGCCGGCCAATCTTCGCCATCTGATCAGTCGTTGCAATTGCCGTGTCGAAGTCGGCCCACCCACCTTCGATACGCTTGATGATCTCATCATCTGCGATGAAGTCTGCGCCAGCTTCTTTGGCCGCAACCGCAGCTTCGCCCTCCGCGAACACCAGGATGCGGACCTGTTTGCCCGTTCCGTGCGGAAGCTCAGCGACCTCCCGGATCTGCTGATCGGCGTGGCGAGGGTCGGCGGATGTGGTCACATGAAACTCGACAGCTTCGTCGAACTTCGCAGTGGCGTACTTTTTGGCCAGGGCCACAGCGTCGGTGGGACTGTGCACGTCGATGCCGATATCATCGGCTGCGGACTGGTATCGCTTTCCGTGTTTTGCCATCTTGCTTTCCCTGGATCCGGGCTAACCGGAGACCGTTACTCCCATA
>JAJCYY010000084.1 GCA_029262735.1 Chloroflexota bacterium
CTTCTACAAACGCGGCATCCCCGAACAGCTGCTCGTCGACAATGGCTCCATCTACAGTTGCCAGGAAATCACCCTCATCTGTGCCCGTATTGGCTGCCTGCTACGCCACACGGCCGTTCGCGATGCAGCGGCAAAGGGGAAGATCGAGCGTTTTTTCAGAAGGACACGTGATCAATTCCTCGTCAAGACGATCCTTGAACGCTGGCTCGACCAGCACCTGGCCGGGCAGGCGAAGGGTAAGCGTTCGGTCTGGGGACGTCCGGTCACAGGCCGGCTTCGGAGCCCACAGCCATGTCAAGATCGCGTCGCGGACTCAGTTCTCGGTGGTTGCTGTTTGGGCAGCGGAATTGGCCTGCACCCAGGCATCGATCAGCAGATCGCTGTGGTCGGCGTCGGGCTGGCGTGCGGCGGAGCCGGTGAGGAGATGTTTGATGTAGACCCACGGGTTGACGTCGTGACGTTTCGCGGTGGCGGCAATGCTCAGCAGCACAGCCGCGCTCTTCAGTCCGCCGTCGCCGGCGATCTGCAACCAGTTGCGACGTCCGAGGGCAACGGGACGAAGCGCCTGTTCGGCTCGTGAGTTGTCGATGCTCAGTCGGCCGTCCTCAACATACCGGATCAAGCTGGTCCACTGGTTCGATGCGTAGATGAACGCTTCACCGATCTTGCTCTTGGGCAACGCTCGTGGAACTTCTTCGGCCAACCAGTCAGCGAAGGATTGCAAGAGCGGTCGCGCGTGTTCCTGTCGATAAGCGGTCAGTTCCGCATCATGCAGGTGCTTGTCCTTGGCTTCCGACTCGATGGCGTACAGGAGCCGGATGCGGGCGATGGCTTCGTGCGCTCGAACGGGATCGTTTTCCTTGGCCTCGAAGAAGTAGCGCCGCGCATGCATCCAGCAACCGATGTGCTTGGCGCCGGCAGCATAGAGCGGGTTGTAGCCTGTGTAGCCATCGGCGTGAATGAAGCCGCGGTAGCCAGCCAGGAACTTCTCGGGGTACTCATGTTGATGGCCGGCGCTGAGGTCGAACACCGTGTACGGATTGGCCAGGTCACCGATGTAGACCCAGGCGTAGGCGGTGCGGAGCGGGTTGAGCAAGCGCACCGGCGTATCGTCCGTGTACACCGAGAACGAGGCTTTCATGCGTCGGCACATGAGGTCATAGACCGGCGTCAGCAAGCGGGCACAGGCCATCATCTGGTCGCACAAGGTCGAGCGCGCCACCTGCAAGCCCAGCCGGCCGAGGATGCTCTCGAGCCGGTACAGCGGCAGATGATCGACCCACTTCGAGACGATGACATGGGCCAGCAAGCCGGCCCCGAACGTGCAGCGCGGAATAGGCGCGGCTGGCAGCGGCGCCTGCGCCGCCTGGATGTTCTCTCCCTTCTGTTCGCAATGTCGGCACAGGTAAGTCGGCCGTTCAATGGCATGCACAAAGAGACTGGCGGGGCGGTAGTCGAGCCGTTCCGACACGTCAGCGCCGATGCACACACGTAGTTCGCCGCAGCAAGGACAGGCCTTCTCCGTCTCAGTGAGATCGAGCACCTCCAGCTCCCGCGGCATATTAACGGGACGCTTCCGACGACCATGGCCGCGCCGCTTCTTGGCGACCGCTTCTGCTGGCTCGGGTTCCGGCGCAGTGGGCGTGAGCGACGACTCTGCTTCCGGATCGGAGAGACCATCAAACAACGTCGGCCCCTCGACACGTTCGGAACGTCGACCGAAGGTCATGCGCACCAGGTACTGAATGTGGGCTTGTTGCTTGTCGATCATCGTCCGTAGCTCGGCCACGTTGGTGAGCAATTCACGGAGCATCTGGTGGCAGGTGGTCACATCCTCGGGAAGGCGAGGCGCGGTCTGTGATGAAAGGGTGGCGTCCTTGCTCATGCCTTATGAAACACCGGAGACGCCGAAAGGTCGCGCGAGAAAGGAGAGGATCTGAAAGATTTTCAAGAAGCGTCAGGTCGATGCCTGTGCAGGCTTGGGACGCTGATAACGTTTTCGCTGTCTGGTGCCCTTCAACTCGACGCCGCCCAAGATCATGGCCAGCTCGGTGGCGGTCACGTTGACCTCGGCCGTGTCTGCATTCGGGAAAGCAAAGCTGCCGCGTTCCAGACGCCGCAGGTACAGCGCGAAGCCGTCACCCTGCCAGGCCAGGATCTTCAAGCGGTCGCCGCGACGATTCTTGAAGACGAACAAATCGCCCGACAACGGATCTCGATCAAGCTGCGCCGTGATCACAGCCGACAGACCATCGAAGCTCTTGCGACCATCGACCGGTTCCACGCACACCCAGATGCGGCCACTGGTACCGAGCGTCAACATGCCGCCGACCTCAAGGCAGCGATGAGGGTGGCGACCGTGTCAGGGTCGATCCCGGCGGGCGCTCGGACCACCAGCCCTGACGGCAACACGACTTCCAAGATAGGATCGGACACTACGCGCAACGGCACAAACTTCGGCAACCGCTTCGTCGCCGGTTGCTGGCGATCGCGCTCCCGCAGAGTTCGGCGCCAACTATAGAAGCTCGGCTCTTGAAGTTCACGACTGGAACAGAAGGCCCGCACCGACTGCCCCGACTTCTCCCAAGCGGCAACGGTCTTCCGCCAAAACTGTTCACGGTCAGAACGACGCTTGCCAGCCATGCTGAAGGCCTCCTCGTCAAAGCGAAAGCCATCAGTCTACCTCAGCCGTCGAGACGTCCCTGCAGCGGACGTTTACGATAAAAGAGAATCCTGCCTGCTGACACCCGCCTGATTCCCACCTGGAGATCGACATGCACGTTCTCGAC
>JAJCYY010000085.1 GCA_029262735.1 Chloroflexota bacterium
TGTCATTCCGAACTCGATTCGGAATCTCCTTGAGACCGGTTTTAGGGAGATGCTGAATCTAGTTCAGCATGACAAAAGAACAACCCACCCTCTAACTCCCTCCCTGCCAGGGAGGAAGGAGAAGACCGCCAATCACCTAACATGACCCCATGACACGGCTCAACAACGTCAACACCTCCGACCTGCTCGCGGCGATCCAGCTCGGGTGCCGCACCATGTCGAACGTCTTCAACGCCGACGACAACGACATTCCGTTCTTCGGCTCAGAAGTTTTACCCAATCCGCGCCTGAGCTTTAGCAGAGTTCACTCGGAATCCCACGTCCCCGGCCGCCACCTGAACGCGCTGCTGACCGCCGAAGACATCGCCGGTGTCGTCATAGACGAACAGGCCGTCGAAAAGCATGCCGCAGCTGCGTTTTACTCCTACTCCGGCCCAGTACCGCTCCCACTGAACCGCGACCGCTCGGACGGCCCGCTGGTCAACTTCAACGAACACAACCTGCGGGAGGGATTCCATGCGCTCTACGCGCTCGCCCGATACCGAAACTCTGCACGCGCCATCGAAACAGCCGAAGCCAGCATCGCCTATCTGCTGGAGCTATGGAGCCCGGACAGCGGCTGGGACCGGCAAAGACTCGAATCCGAGTTCGACATTAACTGGATTAGCGAGCACACATTCATCACCGGCATCGCACGCGCCATCGGCCCCCTCGTCAAGTACTACCGCGCGACACACCACGCCCCGGCGCTCGAACTCGCCTCCATGCTCGCTGCAAAAGCCACATCGGAGTATTTCCTTCCCGACGGCGCCTATGACCGCGAAAAATTCGGAACCCATACACACTCCACAACCTGCGTAATGTCCTCGCTCGCCCAGCTAGCCGATCTGACCGCAGAATCGAGGCTCTTGGAGCGGGTAAAGGCGTTCTATGACAACGGGCTGTGGAAGATCCGGGACGAGATCGGCTGGGTGATCGAAAGCAGCAGCGACGACAGCCCGCCGGACCTGGGCGAATGCAACAACACCGGCGACATAGTTGAAACGGCCCTTGTCCTGGGGCGTCGGGACTATCCGGAATACTTCCAGGACGCCGAACGGATCGTCCGAGGCCACCTGCTGCCCGCGCAGCTTCGCGACAATTCGTTCATCGCCGACCCGCCAAATTCTGCCAACGAAGACGGAATGCGGGACGTCGCCGCGCGTCACCTGGGCGCGTTTGGCTTTCCGGCTCCCTACGGCCACCAGCCTCTCGGTGTGCAGCGAATCAGCTTCAACATGGACATCGTCGGCGGCGCGGTCGCCTCCCTGTGCGAGGTGCTGCGCGAGGCGGTCGTAACTGCCGAGGACGGTCACAGGGTGAACCTGATGTTCGACCGCGAGACCGAAGCGGTAAGCGTTGCCGCGAATCCGACAGGCGGACCGGCAGGCGGCGTAACCGTCACGGTGCATCGACCAGCGCCGCTCTGGGTCAGGCTGCCCTCGTGGGCCGACCGAGCACAGATCGAAATCACGGGTCCCGGCAATCACCGGGTGCTGGGTGACTACGTTCTGATACCCGAACCACCCGTGGAAAAACCGGTGGAAATCAACTATCCAATCGCCGAGAGCGAAATCTCGCTCAGCCACAGGACCCAGGAGATACGCGCGCGGCTACTCGGCGATACCGTCGTCACGATGGACAGTTTCGGGGCGGACCTGACGTTTTTTGATCCTATCGACAGCTAGACACGCCTCTTCCGGTGGGCGAGATTGCCGTCGGCCGGAAACCAACCCCCGTAACAAGCTCAACCCTGCTCGTGCCCGAAACCGCTTCCAACTTGTCCGAACACCTAACCGGGCATAGACTCGCCGTTCAGTAAACAGAACATTCTCAGGGAGTCAGTGAAAAATGGCAGACAACCGGGTTGCAGTGATTACGGGAGCAGGCAGCGGAGTGGGTCGGAGCGCCGCACTGGCGCTGCTCGGAGACGGCTACAAAGTGACGCTGGTGGGTCGCAGGCTGGATGCGCTCGAAGAGACCGCCAGCCTGGCCGGTGGCAACTCGTCAAATGCGCTGCCGGTTTCCGCCGACGCCGGCAAGGCCGATGCCGTAGCGAACGTGTTCAAGAAAACCTTCGACGCGTTTGGCCGGCTCGATGTCCTGTTCAACAACGCAGGCATCGGCGTCAGGGCGCCATCCCTCGAAGACATCACGCCTGAGCAGTGGCAGTCGGTCGTCGACATCAACCTGACCGGCTCGTTCCTCTGCACCCGCGAGGCGATGCTCATCATGAAGGACCAGGACCCGATGGGCGGACGGATCATCAACAACGGCTCGATCTCAGCCCACGTTCCGCGCCCCGGCTCCGCCGCTTACACAGCAACCAAACACGCCGTCACCGGTCTCACCCGATCGACCGCACTCGATGGACGCAGGTACAACATCGCCTGCTCCCAGATCGACATCGGCAACGCCTCCACGCCCATGACCGAGAGAATGTCGGGCGGCGTGCCGCAGGCGAACGGCGAGGTGATTCCTGAGCCCACATTCGACGTGAAATATGTTGGCGAGCAGGTCCTGTTCATTTCAAACCTGCCACTCGACACCAACATCCAGTTCATGACCATCATGGCAACAAAGATGCCATTCATAGGCCGGGGATAGCGGGACGCTGGGTTGGCGACGGGCCGAGAACTCGAACCCCGAACCGACTTGCTTAACAGTCACTTGCCCGGCATGCGGCGAAGGTCGACGTGGAAAAGCCGGGTCAAAAGAACGCGAAGCGTCCGGTCAAAGCAGTTCAACCGGCTACCGCGCTCGCCATCTTCGTGAGCGAGCAGAAATCGTGCACCTACTCAGCCTCGGGGTACTTAAAGTCGAGACTCCGCTGGGCTGCCGGAAGGTTGTACCCGTCGCACTCGAACGGGTACGCCAGAACCCCACCTGTAAAGTCAGAATCAGGGGCAAAGCATCTCCAGAAAAAGAACGAGCCCGGCTGTACCCAGTGCAGATGTCGATCGCCTTTTGTCACCAGCTTGTTCACTGATTTATCGGGAACCTTAAACCGGAATGGCGCCATTGAATGCTCACCAACGTTGCCAGCAAACCCGATGAGCTGCCCTCGTTCAACACGTTTGCCAATCAATGCCTGGCAAGCCCGGGAGCGGGAGTTTTCGCGTACGACGTAGTCCTCACTGTCAAACCACAGATGGCCCTGTGCTTGCTCACTGGTTCCCGGCCATTCATCGACTCGCCCGCAATCCGGATCTACATCTTGACCCGGTAACAGGGGTGAACTTACGAGGTGATAAGTACAGACGACCATGCCCGGCCAGTCGCTATCCACCGATTGGAAGCACAGTTCGAGATCATCGAACGGCTCAAAGCGTTCACCGGCAGGCCCAATGCGAAACTCGGCATTTCTGTTGTTGAAACCGACCAGCTCCATGCTGATAGGCGCCAGGATAGGGGTGCCTCGCGGGACCTCGAACTCCATGCTGTTCTTGCCTTCATACGGAGGCCAGCCCGGCTGTCCGCCCTGCCTGGGCCCAAGCGTGATGACTCCTGGATCAGCTCCGGTTCCGTAAAGGTGTTCCTGGCTATTCAGACCCTCCGTGTTGAGTGGAGGAAAAGTAATTGCTGAAACAGTGGTGTCGGGGATTCCAGCGTTGGTTTTCACTTCAACAACGGTGTCCGCGTAATCGCCAACAGCCTCAGCACCGCAGGCGACACTTAGTGAAAACAGCAAGATGGCGGTCACATAGAGAGTACGCATCCTGACAGTCTGTATTGTCAGTTTTGACGGACACACGGGGCACACTCCCATGGTGGACTACCGGCTTAACCGATTCTTAGAAGGTCAAACGCGCTCTAAAACCCGCAGACCTGGCCGCGGCGACAATAGCCAGAGTTGGGAATCAAGAGGATCTGCCCTCGGGAGCGACCAGTAATTCGGAACTGGATGGAATCCTCTGTCCTCGAACCGACAGAACCAGTAGACCGCCGGCTGCGAATATCCCGGATACGATCCAGAACGAAGTTTCGTAACTACCGGTCGCGTCGAAAAGACTTCCCGCCACTATCGGCCCGATCAGAACCGGCACCGTTGCCAGCACCATCGTGACCACGCCCTGTATCGAGCCGAAATTCCGCAGACCGAATGTTTCCATTACGACGAGCGACATCAGCGGGCCTATACCTCCGAAACCGGCGCCGAAATACACGATTGCCGGCCACACGAGTGCGGACGACCCGGCCAGCGTCACGAGGATGACCCCTGAAGACATGATGGAAATTGCGATGACGAAAGAGATCCGTGCCGTCAACCGTTCGCTGATCAGTCCCCAGCTAATCTTGCTCGCCAGCGCCGTTCCTGCCAGGACCGTTAGCACGAGAGTCGCTTTTGACGATCCCCAGCCCACCGCCTGCATGTGCGGAATGAGTTGTGTCATGAATGACGGATAGCTGAACCCGGCGCAGGTGACTCCCGCCAACAGTAGCCAGAACGTTCGTGTGCCGATCGCCTCTCGAAAGGAGTAGTCACCAGAAAGCGCGGCATCTCCGGTTGTCAGCCTGGCTTCGGATGAAGGCACCTCGCCCGGTTGAGGCACACTGCGAACGATGAACCAGACCGCGACCGCAATGATCGCCACCCCGGCGCCGATGATCGTGTACGCCAGTTGCCAGCCCTGAGTCTGTATGACCAGGTTCAGTAGAGGTACGCCGATAAGACCGAACGCATTGTTGCCGGTTATCGCCGTCCCCATCATGCGGCCTCGAGTAGCGGGGAACCATGTGCCCACCAGCTTTCCAATTGGCAAAAACGTTCCGGGAAATCCAACCGCCAGAAGGGCGCTGAGGGCATACCACTGCCACAGTTCGGTCATACCGGCCCGCAGGAGAAACGAAGCAGCGACCGCCACCAGCGACACCGTCATGATCATCCGCGATCCGTACTTATCGACACCCCACCCGACAAGCGGAGACAGAAGCCCTGAGATCAGGCCGATAGAAAGCGAAAGGTTTATCTGTGTCCGTGTCCACCCAAACTCCTGTTCCAGTGGTTCGACGAACATGCCGAAGCCATACTGAGATCCGCCGGATGCGAACGCGGTCGTGAAAAACGACGCCCAGACGATTGCCCAGCCGCGCGACATGGGCCATGTTCTTTTGCCTGGGATCGTCTTCGAGTCCAGTCTTGTACGAATCAACTAGTAGTTTGGTGGGCCCGGAGGGATTCGAACCCTCGACCTGCGGATTAAAAGGCGGTGTTCACCGACAATTCAACAGTATGTTCAGTCGATTCGGTTCAGATTCTTCTGAAGTCGGTCGAAATCTCGACTTCAAACGGGCCAGACGTTTCGAAGCCGTGCAATCACTTCATCGAATTCGTCACTGGTCAGGTCAAGGGATTGCGAAACGTCCGGTGGTCCAGGCCATGAACTATCCTCGAATTCCGCACCTTCTAAACTCCTGACCGACGCGTACCTCGGCAGCACGTGAAAATGCACATGCCTATCGACCATCATCAACAATAAGTAGTTGATCTTGTCGTGCTGAAATATTTCTCCCAGAGAGGTTTCGATATCGGAAGTTATCGTTGCCAGTTCAGAAAATGTCTCTGCCGAGAGATCTCCAAAGTTGTCGATATCGAGCTTACACGCCAATACGAGACTTCCGATAGTTATCTGGGCCGGACGCAACAGCACGACCCAATCGTTGTATTCGTGGATTAGCGAATCTGGGTAACCGAATTTAATAAGAGTTTCGTTGGGCATTTGAATCGTTCTTTTTGAAAATTGCTCGGGGTTTATCGGTGTCGGGATATAAAATCGGATATGACCGGGATCGCTTGATCTGTATTCTCCCAGCCCTCTCCGTGGTTCAAACCAGGCAATACGCTGAGTTCAGATCCGGGGATCATCCCCGCGGTCTTTTTGATTTTGTCGAGGTCACCGTCTTCATCACCTACATGAAGAAGAATTGGCATGGTAGCGTACTTTAGTGCCGCATCGAGCCCGAGTACACCTTCCGACATGTAAGCGATGCACAAGTTCGTCAAGGCTTCCGCGTCGAGATATAAGAATCGGGATTTCCGGTTGGCGGGGTATTTTCTGCCTGAGAGACGTTCTCGTTCATTGATGAAGTCCTCGATTCCGTTCCCAAGTGCCTCGATGGTGGAGTCGAGGCAACCCGGGGTTAATGGCAGAACGTCTTTCCCACCAATGGCAAGCGTAAGGAGTCGTTCCGGATTGTGCTCCATGAGGACATACGCGGTACGTCCTCCTGACGAGTACCCGAGGAAGTGGGATTTATCAACGAGTGGCTGGGAGGGTGGTCACTGCCAGTAAATACCCGGAATTGCATTACTACATAGCAAAGGCGAACGGCTATGAACTAGGGCTGGATTCCATGAAGGCTAGTCGGATGTGGGATACCTCCCAGCGCTATTCAGCTCACTCCGAGGCTGGTTGGCGTCAAACCAGTGAACTCGGATCTTTTTGGTCCGGAAATCGCCAAGAGTGTGTCGAGTTTGGTGGGCCCGGAGGGATTCGAACCCTCGACCTGCGGATTAAAAGGCAGTCGGTCCACTGGATTTCTATTACCAAATTTCCAGTTCGAAACTTCAGGCAAACTTCAGTTAGATCACAGGCTAATCAACCACATCGGGGTCACAGCGGTTGCACCACTTAACCTATACGTAACGACAAATTGCCTTTGGCATACCTACTGGATGACATCTGGGCCAAGGATTACGTTCCAACAACCCTGCCGGACTTAATTGTCATCACAGGTTGCCATCGAAAACCCATCCTGACCTGTCCGTGACCGTCTAGCAATTCCTCGGGCTCTACTCCCTGTTTCAACACGCACAGATCTGCCCGCGCACCTGCCTGTAGTCGTCCTACATCGTCACCGATACCCAGCACGCGTGCGGGGACAGAAGTGATCCGTGGCCAGCACTCTTCGGCGCCCATTCCAGAGGCGATCAGCTTCGAGACGACCAGAGGGAGATCATGCTCGATCCCTGCCGAAACGTGCGCCTTGTAAAAATCACTTGAAATCGTGTCCGGAAGGAATCCTTCGGCTATCGCTATCTCCGCAGTATCGAACCCGAATGCGGCAAAGCCGTCTCCAACATCAAAAAGTACACCTCGCTCGCGTGCGTCCCATACGCAATCAAGCAGTTGACCATCTTGCACGATACTCCCTTCGCCTGAGTGAAAACAGTAAGTCATAACGTCTCCCGCTCTGAGCCACCTGAGCTGGTCTGCCAGCGGGATTTTGGAGTCTTTGGTGGCACCGAACATAACTGGAACACCGGTCTCTTCAGCGGCGTTAAATCCTCTCCGTAGTACCTCAAGCGGATCCACATTCCTGCCGCGGATAAAGGCTATGTTCAGTGAAATGCCCCAGATGTGAGAGTCGCTCCGACGAATCGCCGCAACGCATTCTGATACACCGGCCTCATCGAGGCTGAAGAACCGACCCGCTTGATTTGACTCACCGTTCGCACAGAAGTTTATGGCCAGCTTAACGGTGGTTGTTGAGAGTTCGATGGTGTTGCGGATGTACTCGTCAACATTCCGAGCGCCGGCATCACCCTGCGAAAGGACAGTGGTCGATCCCCTGGGAAGGAGAAACCTGTCGGGATCGACGCCGAATCGGGAGTTCGCAAGAGACGGGTGTGCATGCAGATCCACCAGTCCGGGAAGCAAGATGCCGTCGTTAACTTCCAGAGTATCTGTCGCTGGTGCGACGGGATCGCCCGGATCCATGTTCAGGTGGGCTATCCGCTCTCCGTTGATACCTATGATCCCCGGCCCGTAAGTACCTGTAGCAGGGCAGGAGAGCATAGAAGACTTGATCAGCAACTCGTGGCCAGACACGTTTGGCAAACCTTTTCTAGCAGCGGTCCAAATGATCTAAGGCGATTGCTCTGATGTCATTCCAATTGAACTCGTCCAGTTAGCCCTCGGAATCGATTGGGGCCTTCCGTATTGTTGCGGGCATAGGATTGATAGCATCGAGCTCCAGCCCGTCGTGGAGTTTACTTTCTCCACACGGACTGTGGTTTTAGAGGTCCGATGCGACCGCGGCGACAGAACCTGGCAGCAAAGCTGGGGCTGATGACCGTACTTCCTTAGTCCAGAATCTCCTCAGTGCCCGTTCAAACCACCGGCATAGTAAGGAGATCGACATGGGCAAGTACGATGATGACAACCATGCCAACCAGATGAATCCCAACAACGATGCATACTGGGAATCACGTGGTCACGACGAACGCCCGGATGACTGGCAGGAGCGCGCTCCGGAAGAAAAGTCATCTGCAGAAACTCGACGTGACTGATGCGATCGAGCTGCGACAAGCATCCGCCGGAGCGGAATTCCGCCCCAGCGGCGAGACACCAGTGATGAGAGTGAACTCCGGAGAAAGACCACGTCACTTGCTGTTGCCAACGAGCGGTCAAATACTGGGCCGTCTGGTGTCGGCTCTGCGTCTACGAGATCGATTCTTTAAATCCGGTACGGCCGTGCGCTATTTCGGAGGAAAACCAATCGGTGAGAGAAAGCGCCGGGTACTCCTGCGAAGAATCGCGAGAAGCATCTTCGACACCGAGCTCATCCCGCTACCCGGTGTGCTTTCAGAGGCGGAAGGTCGAGGTAAAGACGCTTCAGTACTCCTGGCTTACTTCCTGCTCAATCGTGCGCGTGATTGGGACCGGCTCCGTGGCGCCGTGAGCACACTTGGCACGGATTACGTTCATCCTGAATACGTAGTCTCGGCGGTCCTGAGGCTGTTCGTAGTGGAACTTTCGATCCGGGTTTCGGCGCTGCTCTACGCAGCGGGTGTCAAGATTGACGAGCGAGACCACTGGGAATGGGTCGATCGCAGAAAACGCCGCTCGTTATTCAACTCGGCGATAGAACGGGTTCCGGGTAAGCGGCCCTCTCTCGACGAGATCGCAGAACATTCTCAGATCTCGGACAAAACTCTGGACGGATGGCTCTATGAGGGAGTCCGGCCACGTGACGACAGTCTGGGGTTGTTTAGCGCGTACCTGGCGAATCAGATTCCAGACCAGTCGCCTGTCGAACTGGAGCTCGAATTCCGCTTCAAGCTCGGAATAGCGGCACTATGTGACGAACTCGCCATGCACATCGACTCCTCAACGATTGTGGATGCTGCCGAAGCGCTGATTCGATTCGTATGGCAATTGACGACCTGGACGCAACGTTCTATGCCTGTAGCTCGCTCTAAGCGAGTGCAGACGTTAAGTATTGGCTTTGCGACAGAAGACCTGGACAGTAAAGCCACCGAAACGCCGATCACCTATCTGCTAAACCGGGAGGGAAGTTGGGTCTGGAGGAATCTCCTAATCGGCTTCACCTCGGGACCAGTTGTCTATCTGAAGTTGGTAGCTCTGCTGGCTGGCTCGGACATAACGAGACATGGCTTCGCCAGGTGGCAGTCGGAAGGACATGGCGTGTCACAGGAGGCGCTGGACTTCGTCGCCAACGGACTGCTGCTGGATACAGAAACGCGGGTATCCGACGTCGCCGGCGGCGACTCCTCGATAAAACCACCGGAGGATCGGAACGACGATTTTGACGACACCCTTCGACTGGTCATGGCAGATGTTGGCCCGATGCTCAGATCACCCGAGACCAGCGTTACGTACGTTCGTCAACTCCTCAAGAGTGACCCGCAGAGTACATTCCTGCACTGGAGACTCGGAAGTGCGCTCTGGGTAATGGGTAAGACCCGAGAAGCGGAAGATGCGTTCTGGCTTGCGACCTGTTTCACTCCTGATTGGGACGTCCCATGGGCTGACCTGATCATTAGTCATGTAAGGGATGGCAGATACGAACGGGCGACAGAAATCGTACGGACTGCGGTACGACATGTCGTCGAGCCCGGAGCGCAATTCAACTTCGCCCGGGGTGTTTGCGAAGCAGGGCTCGGTAACTTTGACGATGCCCGTGTTTTCCTTAATCTCGCGATCTCGGATTCGCCAGCGCATGGAGCGGCGTATGATCTGCTCGCACGAATCGCAATCGAAACCGATCGTCTTAGAGATGGTTGGAAATTCGCGAAAGAGGCGCAACTGCTCGGGTATCCAGACACATTCCAGTTTCTGACGGCTTCTCTCGAATGACTGGCGCAATAAACAGCAGTCGCGCCGGGTGCCCGTCAGCCGAAATTTCAGCTTACTACTGGCGGTCGGTTGGGATCACTGACAACCGTTTTCGAGATTCATCGGGGAGACTGTTATCGTCTCGACCATTGCCCTTGTTAGCTCGATCGGAATTTTTGAATGCCCACGTGACCTTGTATCTTCTCCGCAAACGGTGCCAGGTTAAGTGTTAGTTTTCCGGGATGATTCCGGCCTTGAGAAATGTAGGTCATCTCGTGAAGAGATCTCGGTTTACGCAGGAACAGATCGCCTTCGCCCTGAGGCAGGCAGAGAGCGGCACGTCGGTCGGTGAAGTTTGCCGAAAGATTGGCGTCTCTGAGAACACGTTCTACCGGTGGAAGCGGAAGTACGAAGGTCTCGGAGTAGCCGAGAAGAGGGTCGTGGAGGTCCTAAATCGAATCGCCTTCGAACGCGGTCTACCGAAGACCATCCGGGTTGATCATGGAATAGAAGTTCACCTCGAAGGCATTCGACCAGTGGGCCTACATGAACAGGGTAGAGATCGACTTCACGAGGCCAGGGAAGCCAACTGACAACGCATTCATAGAGTCGTTCAATGGCAGGGTCCGCCAGGAGTGCCTGAACGAGAACTGGTTCCTATCACTAGAAGATGCCGGAGAGAAGGTTGAAGCGTGGCGCCAGGAGTACAACAATGAGCGGCCACACAGCGGACTGGGTCAACTGACTCCGGCCCGATTCGCACAGGCACAGAAAACAGGAGCCGTAGCAGCCGGATGAAGCCCGGAAATTAACCTTTCAGTTGGCGCGAAAAAGGGGTAAGGGTCATCCATCTACCCGAGCTTCCGTTTCGCTTTCTGGTTCAATCAAGTACACCGGCTTCGGCGGATGCCTCTCTGATGTTTCGTTTGAACGGTCCGTAACCGTGACTGGAGAGCAGTCCAACGACTTCACCGTAGTGCAACCTCAATAGCAACTTCTCAGCCGTACGATCATGCCCTGGTTTCCAGTACTTTCCTCGGCCAGTTTCGGCTCCACATCCGCACCAGCATTCTCCGCTGGGCAGTGGAACATCAATCTCACCTCTGGGGTATGGAACGGGTCTCTTCACTGGTGTTCCCCTTTCTCCTGTGATTCCGGACGGCAGCAGGCTAGGCGACCTGCCTGACCGTTCATTGATCTATAGGTTAAATGAATGGATTAAATCCTAGCATTTAAGGCATGAATGTAAAGCCAGTAGTACTGATTGATCGATTTCAGGCTGCCATAGATCCCAGAGTTGCGACTGGGATGGGCGACAATCGCAAGAAGACTCATGACCACCACAAGGCGTCCTCGTCCCGATACAGCGCGCCCTGCATCACTTGTCTGAAAAGAGCTCAGCAAGGTTGGGGATGATTCCTTCCTGGCCGGCGCCCAGGAACTGACGGAATCGATTAAGTACCATCTGCGGGGCCACGCCATGCTTTCGGCCGGTTCCAGGATGCCTGATCTTTCCGCGCTCTTCACGTAAATCGCGGATGTGGCGCGGAATTTCTTGGGTGAGCCAGTTGATCGACGACCGATCGAATCCCTGGTCACGGAGGAAGCTTTCGGTGCCGTTCGTGTTCAGGAAAGTTACCCAGTCAGTTATAGACGGGGATTGAGTGCCGGTGGCAAGATGCCGGGTGGTCCAGTCAATGATGGACTTCCTGTCTGTCTGAATTCGCAACAAACTCGGATCATTAAATGTCGAGGACGTTGGTTCCTCGCTCCAATCGAGCAGTCGTTCTCGAAATGCCTTTTCGAATATCGCTTCCAGTGAGATCAGCACAGGATCCAGCAATGATTCGATCAAGCCGGAGTGACTGGTGAAGGCCTGATGGTCCGCATTTACAAGATTGCGTCTTGCTTCATCCGGTAACCAATTCCATGCTGAATTGCTAAAAAAATAAGTCCTTAGCCGGTGTTCCGCCTGACGGTCCGAAACCTCAACGAGATGTCGTCTGAGAGCATCAGGCCCGAGCGCCTGTCTGAAAAATGTTTCGCCGGAAAGTTGCCAGTAGTCGAACCAACTGACTTGGGTATGATCGTTGATGGAGATTTCGGGAACGGGGTGGAACTCAACGAAGTAATCACTGTAAACGACATCTTTGACTGCCCGATGGAGCTCACCCCAGT
>JAJCYY010000086.1 GCA_029262735.1 Chloroflexota bacterium
CTCTAACTCCCTCCCTGTCAGGGAGGGAGAACAAAACGCGGCTTCCAACACGAGTCGGCAATCCATCAGTCATATTCGACATCGGGCGAAGAAAAAACGACAAAAAAATCCTCCGGCCAGGTTAGGCCGAAGGATCTTTTCGTCCGAATTCAGTTGTTACTGGGCTGCTGAGGCTGTACCTCCTACTGCAACCCTGGCCTGAGCTTCTGCCACTGCGGCTTTTGCTTCCGCCTTGCGGGTCAGCTGGATGCCGCCAATGGTGACGAAGACGCCAGCCACTGAGAACATGAAGCCGAGTCCCATGAAGATGCTCCAGGACATGAAGTGCGCCATGCCGGCCAAGAGGTCGGAAGTAACGCCTCCGATCAACTGTCCTTGCAGGCCGAATGCCAGCGGGCTCCATGCCTGCGTCCGCACCGGGCCTTCAAGCGGGTGCCTGCGGTCAAGGTCTGAGAAGTACCTGCCGTCAACCGGGACCTCGTACGTGCCTGCCGTGAAGAGCTCACCGTTGTACTCAACGTCCTCGTCCAGAACTACCGTCTGTGTCCCGTGCAGGGTGTGGTAGCTGATGATTGCGTACTGCACCATCAACTCATCCGGCGTGTCCACGAGCGTGTCGTTGGGATCGAGGTTGCTCCTGTTGAGCGGGAACGCCCAGTCGTCCTCAATCAACGAAAGAATTGCGTCACCGGCTTCTACAGTGCCGCGGTCTGTGAACTGCCCTTCATCGTTGTAGGACATCGTGCGCCCTTGCGCCGCGTAGACCGCCTGCAGCGAATCCAACCCTGCTTCTGCCTTGAAGTAGAGATACCCACCGAGGGCAATCCCGATGATTCCTCCAATGACCAGGACCAGTCCTGCTATCGAAATGAAACCTATTTTGTTTACCTGTGCCATGACCTTCCTCCTTATTCGTACCTGAAGCTTTTGTCAGCCTCTGCGCCCTTGTGAGTGCCCCGATTGGTTGGTGACATTCTCACGGGTACTTTGGTCCGGCTTCGTTTTCTGCTTACCCGGTCCACTCACTCGGTAGCGGCCGTTGGCCAGAGAATATCCAGAGGTGTGTGAGGGTTTTATGCACTCCGATAAATTTGCGTGAGGGCGGCATGAGAATTTTTTCACAATGTCAACAACTGATGACTTCGTAGCGACACGAAACAGAAGAGGTGCAGTCGGGCTGTTTTGTCGGTGATTGCCTCATGCTCAGTTCAGAACTCGGTGTTCGAGGTAATTTCCAGAGGTTCCGTTCGTCCGCTGGATCACGTTAACGGAGCCATGTCCGTTTTGTGAATATTTTCACATGTGGCCGGGTTGGCCTTTTGCAAGTCCCGCTTGAAGGTCGTAAGACTGGCGCGCTGCGCCCTACCCGATCAGCACCAGTGCCCACACGGTTACGGCGGCGATGATTGCGGTGAAGACGGCGGCCGATGCGAGGTCTTTGGCACGACCAGAGAGTTCGTGATGTTCGACGCCGACACGGTCGACGACGGTTTCGATGGCGGTGTTTACCAGTTCGGCGACGAGCACCGGGAACAGGATGCCGATCAGGATCGCTCGCTCCACTGCCGTGTCGCCAAGGAACGCTGCTGCCACGACGGCGGCGGCGAATATCGCGAGCTCTTGCCTGAACGCTTCGGCATGTTGCCACGCGGCCCGATAGCCGCGTAGCGAGTAGCGCAGGCCGTCGATGAAGTGGAAAAGGCCGGTGCGGGAGCGTTGAAGGTCGGGCGGTGTGCTGTCAGGCATTAGGCGCGATTCCTCATGTTTGGTTAAAACACTCGCCAATTCCCTGGGAAGTATCACTGCCAATTGGGAACCATTCGGTTTGACAGCAGGCAAGCCTTCAAGGAAGGACACTGCTATCGCATTCACCACATCATCGTCACCGGCCGAAAATGAATGATCGAGGTATTTCAACAAATTGATCAACGTCGCATCCTCAGCACCCTGTGCTCCCAGTGTTTCAAGGGCGAAGTCGAGAACGTCCCCGACAAAAAGGTGGAGCAACAACTCATCGTAGCCATCTATGTGTTCGGAATAGACGGCTCTCAAGTCGCTGGAGATTTCAGACAAACCTTGAGCGAACTCTGGTGGACTTACCATGGCGACGTAATTACCGTGAAAAAAGTCATAGCTCGGACAGCACCGGCGATAGGACGACAGTATCTCCTAAACGACAATGTCGGCGCGGCGAGTAGTTTACGATTCTGGTAGGGGCGCCGCCGCTTTGTGGGCACCCGGCTGCGCCCGGTCCGCGCAGTGGACTTAACTAGCGACCCGCGTTTCTGGTAGGCGCGCAGCGATTGGCACCCTTCCAAAATCCACCACCCTCCTCACCACACCACCCAATCCTCATCCGTACTAACATGCGGTCATCTTTCTTTTGCTCAGCCAGCACAGGAGCCGCACGTCATGAAAGCCGCCGTCTATCGCAGTAAGCAGAGGTTCGAGGTGACCGATATTCCCGCTCCTGAAGCAGGGCCGGGACAGGTGGTGATCAAGATCAACAGCTCGGCGATCTGCGGCACGGATGTCCATGCCTTCATGTACGACATGCCGCAACCGGGCGCGGTTCTGGGCCACGAGTTCGCAGGTGTGATAGCTGCAGTTGGCGACGGTGTGACGCGCTGGAAGGTTGGCGATCGAGTCGTCGGTGGCGGTGGCGACTTCCCTCTTGGCAAAGAGCCGCCTACCCGCGCCCATCCGCGCTACAACTACCGAACGATGGGGTTCGCAGATACCCGCACGCGCGGCTATGCCGAGTACACGGTCCTTGAGGAGTGGGCGCCGTCGCCGATTCCGGACGCCGTGCCGGACGACGCGGCGTCGCTGACCGAACCGTGCGCGGTTGCCGTGCATGCGGTGCGGAGGTCGGCGTTGCGGCTCGGCGGAACTGTCGGCGTCATTGGCGCAGGACCGATCGGCCTGCTGGTGATCCAGGCGGCGCGTGCTGCGGGCGCTTCGAAGGTGATCGTCGCAGAACCGGCGCCGGGTCGTGCCGAGGCGGCGCGTGCTCTTGGCGCGGCGGCGGTAATCGACCCGTTTGAGCAGAACACGGTCGAGCGCATGGTGGAGCTGACGGGAGGCCTCGGCCCGGACGTGGTGTTCGATTGCGCGGGGATAAAGACGACGCTGCACCAGGCGTTCGAGGGGGTGCGCAGGGCGGGCGAGGTTGTGCTGGTTGCGGTGCCGTGGGAGGAGATGCCGCTGAGGCCGGTTGAGTGGATGACGAGGGAGATCGATTTCCGCGCCAGCTGGGGCTCGGACCCGGAGGACTGGCGGATTTCACTGGACCTGATGGCTGAAGGAAAGATCTCGGCGTCGGCGATGATGTCGGACACGAGCTTCATCTCTCTCGACGAGATACAGGAGACGTTCGAGGGGCTGATGAAACCGACAACCCAGCTGCAGACGGTGATCAGGATTTGATCAGGCAAACCTCTTTACCCGTGGCGACCGAGCGGTGACCGGATTCACTCTCGACGTATTTCTTGTGATTGCCGTGGCCAGCTTCATCGCGGCTTTTGGCGTCGTGCCGATGTCAACTCACTTCATCCGAAAGAGGTTGACTGAGATCACAATCCCGCCGGAGCGCGCTGCCGCACTGTCGGCTTTCCAGGGAGGAGTGCTGGCGGTCGGGTCTGCGGCGGGCGGACTGATATTCGCAGGATGGGCCGGGTTTCCGCTGCCCGTGGTGCGCGCCATTGTGACCGAGGCACCGATGCCGTTGGGCGTGCCGGGAGAGATCGGCATTGCGCTGCCGATAGGTGCTGTCAGCGCCGCGGTGATCGTGGTTCTCGACTGGTTCGTTTTTTGGAGCCACCTGCCGACCGGACTTAAGGAGGGGCTTCCTACCGCATGGTGGAAGCGGCTCTTGGCGACGCTCTACGGCGGCGTGACGGAAGAGGTGATCACCCGGCTGTTCTTCCTGTCGATGTTCGCCTGGGCGCTTTCGTTCGTGTGGTCGAACGATCTCGATCAAGCTGCGACGCCTGCTGTCTGGGGAGGCATTGCGCTGGCCGCGCTGGTTTTCGGGTTGCTGCACCTACCGGCAACGATTTTGCTGGCGCCGCTTTCGAGGATCGTGGTCGTGCGAACGTTGGTATTGAACGGTGTGGTTGGAGTGGCAGCAGGATGGATTTTTGTCGAGTACGGACTGGTGGCTGCGATGGCTGCGCACTGGGCGGCGGATGTGGTGATCTTGATGATTGCGCCGGTGCTTCAGCCGATGGTGCTGGGTAAGAGGGACGGGATTGAAGTGGCGGGGTGAGCGAGCAAGAGGTCCCTCGCTCTGGTTCACGAAGGCGTTGGCTGGTTTCTCTGGTAGGGGCGGGCAAAGATGCTGCGCCCGGTGATGGCACAGCCGTCACAACGACCCATGCTCTCACTCACTCTCTTGAGACGGGAGGGAGAAGTTTGTCATTCTGAACTTGATTCAGAATCTCTCGGCGATCTCACATGGACGGTGGAGTGGTTCGCGTTTTGCTCGAAAGAACAGGTAGATTTTGTGCCCGGTCAGATCTCTCCGCTGCGGTCGAGATGACACAGACGTGGTGGCTCTGCCACCACTGGGCGCAGCATTTTTGCCCGCCCCTACCAGAAAAAGGACACCCGAAACCGGCCTGAAACACAACACATGCTCTAACGCCCTCCCTATCGAGGAGGGAGAAACCGACTTCCGCCACAACCAGTCAATCCATCAGCCACCACTTAGGTCGGCTGAAAAAACTAACCGCCGTAGATGCCCAGTAGCTTTTGGTTGAGGGTGTCTTTGCCGATCTTTGCGAGTACCTTTTCGATGATCTCGCTGTCGTGCTCGCCGACGAAGCTGATGGCGGTGCCTTCCTTGCCCATGCGAGCGGTGCGACCGATGCGGTGGATGTACTCTTCGACGTTGTCCGGCATGTCGTAGTTGATGACGTGCGTGATGGTCGAGATGTCGAGCCCGCGAGCTGCGACGTTGGTGGCGATGAGCACTCGAAGCGAGCCGTCGCGGAAGGCGCTCATGACGCGGTCGCGGTCTCGCTGTGACATGCCACCGTGTATCCCACGAACCGGATACCCGGCTCGCTCCAGGTCTCGTGAGAGCCTGTCGACGCCGATCTGCATCCTTCTGAACATCAGCGTCTGGCAGTCGTTCGGCATGGCCTCCAGGACTTCTCGCACCGCACGCTGCTTGTCCCGCTCGGCAACGTCGTAGTAGATCTGGTTGACCTCGGCGGCAGTCTCGATGCCGTCGAAATCGTCCACAAGCTTCACCCACACCGGGTCGTTCAGGTGGTGGCGGATCAGCTTCAGGATGAAGCCGGGAATGGTGGCCGAGAAGAGAGCGGTCTGGCGGTTGGAAGGCGTGCGACGGAGGATGAACTCCATATCGTCAGCAAAGCCGATGTCCAGCATCTCATCGGCCTCGTCGAGCACTGCGAAGCGCACGTTGCCGAGGTCGAGCGTGCGGCGGGCCATGTGGTCTTTTATTCGGCCCGGTGTTCCGACGACGATGGGAACGCCGCGGGCAAGCTGGTCTATCTGGCGATTGATCGGGTCTCCGCCATAAACAGCGGCGACCTTGACGCCGAGCTTCGAGCCAACGGCTGCGATCTCTTTTGCGACCTGCTGTGCAAGCTCCCTGGTGGGGACGAGCACGAGGCCTTCGACGCGGCGTGAGTTCGGGTCGACCGATTCGCACATTGGGATGCCGAAGGCGGCTGTTTTCCCGGAGCCTGTGACGGCCTGGCCAACCACGTCTCGGCCTGCGAGCAGTGGCGGGATGGCAAGGCGCTGGATCTCGGACGGTTCGCGGTAGTTCATTGCCGCTATCGCGTCGGCGATCTCAGGTGTGAGGTCGATATCTCCCCAGCGCACGTATTTTGGCCGCTGGCCGGTGGGAGCACCGGTTTGAGGCCCGTCAGGAGCGGTTGCGCCGTTGCGTTCGGGCGATGACTGGCGTGGAGGCTCTGGCTCTCGACGTTCCACGACGGGCGGGCCGGTGCGTTTTACGACGGCGTCACGGCGGCGTGGCAGGCGTCTGCGCGTGCCTGTACGTGGCTGATCGCTGTTTCGACTGCCGTCTCGCCCATCTGATCGGCGATCGGTTTGGCCGTCGGTTCTGTTGGAGGGGTTGTCGCCTGAGTCTGCGTTTTCGTGCGAATTTGCAGCACGCCGCGTACCGGATTCGTTGTGCATATATGTCCATGATACTCGCCAAAGGCGCAATGGAACGAGCGCGAGCACACAAATTTGCAGGTGAGGCTGGGGTTTGGCGAGTGTCTGGGAGAGGTCTGGGGCGATTTCGAGTTCGGGACAAGACTGGAAGAAAGTTCAGCGTGCACGCAGGTATGGGTAACAGGCAAGCTGTTGAGAGAGGCAGCTTGAGAGGCGCATTCTGGTAGGGGCGCTGCTTGCTGCGCCCGGTTCGTAAAGCGGACGGTTTTGTCATCCTGAGCTTGTCGAAGGGTGTCATCTCGACCGCGGGACACCCGCTTGCGGGTCGCAGGGTGTCATCCCGACCGCAGCGGAGGGATCGTACTGGTGGATATGGACAAGTCTCCTCTTGTGGGGCAAGTCGACTACTGGCGGCATCGACATCGGCGAACCCGGCAGAGCACAGAGGATCGCGTGACATTGCGAAGTCCCATTTGAGTACGGTCAGGTCCCTCCGCTGCGGTCGGGATGACACGCATGCGCGCGCCTACCAGGAAAAACAACCCACCCTCTAGCTCCTCCCTGTCAGGGAGGGAGAAGGAGACCGGCTTCCGGCACAAGTTCGCATTTCGTCGGTCACTACTGACATCGGACGAAGAAAACAGAAAATAATGCAGATCACTGAACATACTCGAACTGCTGCGGAGGAGCTGTGCGATGCGGTTCGCGCAGTGTCCAGTTTCAGCGCGGTCGTGACCCTTCTGCGGACAGAGGACGGTGTGAACCTTTCGCCTGCGGGTTGGCTACTGAGCGGCGGGGTTCCCGGCGAGGTGGAGATGACGGAACCGGCCAATGGCGGTGGGCCGGGCGCAAGGGTTCTCGAAACCGGCGTGACGCTTGTCTACAGCGAAAAGGACAACCCTCCCGGCAATCTACCGCTCTGGGCTTCTGCCCGCGGATTCACAACGGGGACGGTGACACCGCTCGTCAAGCTCGGCCTGCCATTTGGCGTGGTGTACGCGCTTCGCCGGGACACTGAGCCGCCGACTGAGCACGAGATCAACCAGACTGAACTGGCTATCGTTCATGGCAGCCGGATGCTGCCGATGCTCGCGGGTTCGCTAGAGGGAGACGATGAGGATGAACTGGGCGGATTCTCGCCTGTCGTTTACGAGTCGGTGCGGGACCTTGCGCCGCTGCGATTCGATGGTCTGCTGCTCGATCCTGTGCGAGAGCAGGCGAGGCTCAGCGGCGTGGATGTTTCGCTTTCGAGAACCGAGTTCCTGATGCTGTACACGCTGGGCCGGCAGCCAAACAAGATCGTGCCGCACCAGGTGTTGCTGGAGATCTGCTGGCCGGACGATTTCCCGGCCCTGAGCGCGGTTGACGCCACTGTGTACCGATTGCGCAAGAAGCTTTCGCTGGCGGAGGCGAATGCAGGCAAGCAGATGGTGAAGACGGTGCGCGGCAAGGGATACATGCTGGCAGCGAGCAGGTGAGAAGCGGGCGATGGGCGGTAGTTCGCTGATGCAGAGAGCGGTTCTGGTGCGTTGCCTCATCCGCCCCGGGTCCCTCACTCCGTTTCGGGACGAAGGCTCTTGTCGCCTTGCGGTTTTTTGCTGCCTTGGCCGCAGGTCAATGGCCGGTGGCATCCGGACCTTGGGGGTTCCGAACTGCGAACAGCTTCATCGGTTGGGTGTCTAACCCGTCCTGGTCAACGTAATCTGCTCACCGGTGTTCGCGGCGCCCTGCAGCTGCTGTGCAGTGATCATCGAGAACTGGATGATCGCGGCGTATGGCAGGACATTGAATGCGGCGGTCTGCTGGCCGGTTAGATGGAGCAGATTTGAAGGATCAACCTGCCATGTCCCTTGGATCTCGAACTGGCCCGCGGGTGAGATCCCCTGGACCATGAACTGACCGCGGCCGAACTGGGCGCCACCCTGTGCCATCATCCCGTTCGGGTAGGAGATCTGAAGCTGCCAGTTTCCCGACAGTAGTTGCGCCAGGTCAGGCGGTGCGGCGGGCTGTGGGTACGACGGCTCTCTCTGGGCCGGCGCATTACGCTTTTGGAACGATGAAAAGAAGCCAGCCGCCGCCTCTGCCCAGCCTCGGTTCGGTGACCGGGAGGCCGGTTCGCCGGTAACTCGCGCCAGGTCGTTCAAGACCTGCTCCATGTGGTGATCGAACGTATGCGCATCGAGCGGCGATGCGTTGCGGCGAGAGAACGACACGATGCTTTGAGGGAGCTCTTTCTCCCGGGGCATCGCAGCGCCCTGCACGAGCACAGGGAAGATAGCGACGTTGTGCTTTATCGCGAGCTCGATCTCGATGCGGACGCGATCTCCAGGCTCGTGAATCCGTGGCTGGAATCCGCCGCTCTCGGTCTGCATCCAGTCCTTCCCGATGAGCACGACAAATGCAGTGGCCGAGCGGAGCGCGGTCTCACTCGCTTCGATGAAGTCTGCGCCACCGGGGATGTCGTCGAGATCGCGGAACACATCCTCCTGGCCGTACCTGGCTATGAGGCGTTCGTAAACCCTCCCCGCCACACCAAGCGTGTCGTCTCGTCGGTAGCACATGAAGATCTTCGGCATCGGCGCATCTTCCCCCTTGCCGTGCGCATTATACAAAGGTGCCGGGCGGGCCATTTCCCCCGATCATGGCATGAAAGGCGAATTGCGTTTCCTCAGCCCTGCGGAACTTCTGCCGGAAGCGATACCCCCATCACGGTGCCGTCATTGGCTGAGATCCAGTTCTGCAGGACGGCGCGGATCACGGGATAGTAGTCGGGCAATCTTGGAGTGTTGACGGTAACTGTGGTCAGGTCCCAGGCAGGCACAGACGCGTCCAGTGTCCGAACCATTTGCGACATCACGATGATGCGCGTAAATGCCAGGTCGATTCCGTTGTCGACCGAAAAGATCAGGTAGGCGCGGTCATCGTCGATGACGTCGCTCCCCAGGACCTCGAACTCGAATCCCTCCACCGGCGCCAGGATTCCCTTCGTTATCTCTGCCAACGCCACGCCGCTGTCCGCATAGTTACTCCCGATCATCTGGCCGAACACGATATTCACCTCGGGATCGGGAGCGATGGACAGGCCGACGTTCAGGTCACCTTCTACGGTTACGCCGCCCGGCGCGAAAAAGGCCGTTGCTTCGGTCTGCCCGGAGGTGACCACCGCCCAGCCCTTGGGGACCGGAAATATGGATTCGAACGCCCTGAGAAGCAACCAGTCGCCGGTGGCGGCGATCAGAGCCGTGGAGTCGAATGGGTTGGTTTCCTTCCAGTCTTCCAGGAATAGCTCGGGCGGTATGGAGAGGGTTGGCAGGCGCTCGGCAAGGCGCAGATCCGGCGGCGTGTCAACTTGCCTGTCCCGTGGAACGATGGTGAACTCGGTCGCCATGCTGACGTTGCAGGGGTTCGAGTCGGTGAACTCGAGAAATCCTATGCCATCGGTGAACGAAAGGAACCGTGCGTCAACCGAGACTTCGTACTCTCCTCCGAGGTCCATATCGATGAATCCGTCGTCGTTTACAGAGTGATCGGAGGAGCCGAACTGGAACCCGAGAGGGCTGTCGCCATTACAGCCGGGAATGGTGAACTCGATGTCCATCGACGTGACGGAGCCGTCGAGTATTTCGAACTCGAGTTTCTGCTGAAGTCCGGTGAGACCGACCCAATTGCCATCGAACTCGTTGCCGTTAAACGGCGGAACAAAGAAGTTCGGAATCGGAGTGGCGGCGCCGGATGTGGGAGCTGTGGAGCTGGTCGGCGGCGGTGAGCCCGATGTGCCGGTTGCGGTTGGTTGTGCGGTGTCCGATGCGGTTTCGGCGGGAGCGGTGCCTGAGCTGCTGCAGCCAACGATGAGTACTGCGGCTATGAGCCACAGCAGCCAGATATAACGCACATCACAGCCTTCCACTCGGGGAACGTTCGCCAACTCCGTGCAAGAGAGCGCAGATTATACCGCCGCGAATGCGCCGGGGCGGAGAGTGAGTTCATGGAATCCGACTGCCGTTTGCAGCAGCTCCGCAGCCTGTCTATTGTCAGCTCACGCTGGTGCAACCCTCTGAAACGGCAGAGAAGGATGCCCCAGATGCAGAACGTTACTGGAGACTGTGCTGTGGCGAGAGTTGTGTATCAGTTCAGAACGTCTGATAGCGCCTCTACTATTCGTTCGTTCTCCGGCTCAGTGCGAATCGCCACCCTGATGAACTCGCCGTCCAGTCCAATCTTGTCGCCACAGTTCCTCACGTAGACCCCGTGCCTGATCAGCATGAGCGTGGCGACCATGTCAGCAGAATGGTCCGCTGCTATCTGCATCAACTGGAAGTTCGCACTGGTCGGATAGGCGAACAAACCGCCGATGTTAGAGGTGATCGACGTGAACCGATCGATCTGTCCCCGGTATACAGCCAGTACTCTCCGATACTCATCCAGGAAGCGCGGGCGAGCGAACAGTGAGAAGAAGTACTCGGCGATTCCGTTTATGTTCCACAGATAACCTTTGCCGAGCAGTTCCGTCACACGGGCCGGATCCATGACTGCGTAGCCTGCACGAATGCCGGCAACGCCAAAATCCTTCGACATGCTCTTAACAACGGTCACATTTTCGAACTGATTCGTTATGCCCAGCAATGTCGGGAGCCCACTGGACTGCCTGCGACCTGCAAAGTGCACAAAACTCTCGTCGACGATCACTGTCCTGAGGGAGCGAAGACTCGAAAGAATCCATTCGAGATGTTCGTCCGGAATGAGGTAGCCGTTCGGGTTGTTCGGCGAAATCAGCACGGCGGTATCAGCGCCGCTGTCCAGGACCGACTGCACGTACCGTTCTGGGTCCAGTGCAAAATCGCTGGCGGGATCGAGATGGAATGTGGTCACGCGTTGCCACGGTTGCGCGAATTCGTAGTAGGGAGAGAAGGTTGGAAGAGTTACGTGCATGTGCGACGCGTAGTTGTGAACTATGGCCTGAATAGCCTCCGTCGCTCCGTTGGCGACAAAGATTCGACCGGGATCCGCCCCGACCATTGGGGCCAACTTCTCAGCGATGTCCCGGTTTTGCGATGGATACGCCTCGAACATGCGCTTGATGAACTGCGGGTCGTTCAACGAGTCAGAGTTGAAATGGGACCAGAAAAGGTCGGTTGCGAGTGGATTGGAGAGGTAACAGGCGTCAATATCGACGCTGATCTCCGGCAAGCTCTGCCGCATTGTGACGAGGCTGGGTGAATGTGATCCAGAGTCTGAGCTCAACTCTCCAAACCTGTCCATCAGTCGCTGCTCTGCTGGTGATATACGTAGGATTTCCTGGTGTTTTAACAAGGCTGCTCCGAAATCTAGTTTGAGAGGACTTAGTCCGGCCGGACGGTGGCACTATGCTGCTTCGGGAAAGCAACGGCATAGTCCCAGCGGATGGCACGTCTCGAGGCTTCCCGGGAACCGTGCCGTAAATGGGAGAACCTGTGCTGTGAGGCCCGAGTTCTGCGCCAGTCGAATTTGCTGACCTCGACCGCTGTATGATTGGATCCTTTACACCAATCATGGCAGGTCTGTGCGCCAGTCTTGCACGGCCGCTACGTGAATGTCCTATCCTCAGCAGAGCGGTGAGGAACCCCGTGGCACTCACCTTCTCGACAATGGGCAGGAACTAATACAGAGTCATGAAATCAACAGTTTTTGGACCGATGGACATGACCGTGGCTGAAGCGCTTCTTAAGGAAGCGAAGCAGATACTGGATCAGCTTGGACTGGCATTCTTCTTGCGACATGGTACATGTTTAGGCGCGGTAAGAGACGGCGCGTTCATTGAATGGGACGATGACCTCGATATTGGATCGGTGATTGGACTACACGGGCTTACCGAGAAACGGGTCCATGAGGCTGCCGAGGTGTTCAAGGAACACGACTTCGATGCCGAAGTGATTGATAGCGAGCTTCACCTGAGCGTGGACCTCAAGAAGTTCGGCACGCAGATGGACTGGACCTGCTACCGAGTGATCGACGACAGCATCTACCAGTGGCCTGTGATCAAGATCCCCGCGAGCCTTCACGAAGACCTGAAGGAGATCGATTTTCTTGGCGAGAAGTTTCACGTGCCCAATCCGCCGGAGGAGTACCTGAGGCTCAAGTACGGCCCGGACTGGATGACGCCGAAGAAGGCCGGTGGATTCGAACAGGAAGTTCTCGATCTCATGGATGACGGCTCTGGTGCGGACGGATCGGGCGGGAAGATGAAACTGGCGAACATCTACGTGCCAGAGCAGCACTCAGGCAGCATTAAAGTCCTGGATCTTGAGGGCAGTCCGATTGAAGGTGCCGAGATCACGCTGGCTGCTACAACGGTCCTGACGGGGCTGGAGAAGTCGACTACCAGCGAGGACGGGTTTGTCTACTTCACGCTGCCCGAAGAGGCATGTTACGTGGTGGCGGTTCAATACCAGGACGACGGCGGCGACCACAGCGAAATCCTCTACCTGGAGGAGCTTGTGCCGGATGTTCACTACACCTATCAACGAGATCCTGAAAACCTGTCAGGACGAGCCAACGCATTGCAGGCTGTGAAGGCCTGAGCAGGTGCGAAGGCCCTGGCGACAGTAGTACGGAGGACTAGATATCACACGAGTTTATGTCGATATGGTGGCCGATCTGTTCCACTACGGCCACGTGAATTTTTTGAGGCAGGCAAGATCCCACGGCGACTTCCTGCTGGTTGGCGTCCACGCCGATGACGCAGCCACTTACAAGCCAAGGCCCATCATGACTATGGAGGAGCGAGTGGCTTCGGTCGAAGGCTGCCGATACGTGGACGAAGTGGTGCCGAACGCCCCGCTCGAGATCGATCGGGATTGGATCGAAAAGCACAAGATCGATCTGGTGATGCACGGAGACGATTTCTCAAGCGAGCTCGAGGAGCTTTGCTACAAGATTCCGATCGAAATGGGCATCTACCGCACGATCGGCTACACGCCCGGTATCTCAACAACTGAGATCAAGGCGAGGATTAGAGCGGCTGAGGCGCAGCAGGCCAGGGAGACTTAGCGGTAACAGCGGGAGCGCTACCCGCTTACTCCGTGAAATTGCGACTCACAATCCGGTGTGGAGCAAGTCGAATGATCGTTCGGTGTCCCTCGCGGTAGATCGACTCCATGTAGGCTTCGATCTCGTCTTCATTCTTGTATCGTTTGACGATCTCAAGCGTCGTGTCGTACACATCGCCGTCATCAAGTTCGGCAATGCCGGAGACGTAAACGTACTGGCCCGCCGGGCTGTCGACGATTCCGCTGCACCGCTGATCCCGCACCAGGTTTAACCACTTGACCGTGCTTTTTGTCGTCGAAATATAGAACGCGCCGTCTCGCCATACGTACCAAACTGGTGAAAGCTGTGGGCCACCGTCCCGGCGGATGGTCGCCAGTATCAGGTTGGACTGTTCGCCAAGGAACTGCTCAACGGCCGGTGTGATTTCGTTTCCAGCCATATTTCACCTCGTTGATGCGTAGATGTCCGGTGCACACCTGTCATATATGTGCACTGGCCTCTGCAGGGGCTTGATTGTCGAATTTCATTTGCACGAACGACCATTCGACAGGCTCAGGATGGCGTTCAGGATCTCTCGATGACCTTTCATGGACGGTTAGATCCCTCGCTTCGCGCGGGATGACACAGACGTGACGCCGTTGGCGTCACCGGGAGCAGCAGGCGGCGCCCCTACCACGACCGACATCCCACACGGCTTCCGCCACAACCGTTCATTCCATCGAGCGCCAATTAAGTCGGGCGAAGAAGATAATAGAACTACGGTAGGCGACCGCTCTGGGTTACTGTGTGCTCCCAGTCGTCGCGGGTCAGGCCGTTGCGGTCCCATTCCACTCGTCCGCTCTTGATTGTTATCTCCGGCTCCAGCCTCTGCCCTGCCCTGCGCACCCGGTTGCCCGAGTTGCCGTTGTCCGTGAAGCCCAGATCGCCTTTTGCCTGCCGCAGCACCGCCACGTCTGCGATGCCCGCGACGCTCAGCGTGCCAAGCTCCGGGTGACCGATCTTCTGCGCTGGACGCCACGTCGACATCTCGACAACGTCTGTCAGCGGCACGCCGCAGATCAGCATCTTGCTCATCGTCTCGGGCATGGTGGCCTGGTTGATGAGGTAGCTGGGCACGTGCAGGTCGGTGCTGATGGTGTCTGGCGGGAATTCCTGATCGACGGCTGCCTGTGCGATGCGCCATGAGAAGCTGCCTGCGCCGTGGCCGACATCGAACAGCACGCCGCGGTCGCGCGCCTTGAAGAAGTAGTCGCGCACTCGGTCTTCCGGGTCGGTCATCGGCTTGCTGACCGCGTAGCAGTGAGTCACGATGTCGCCCTTCTGCAGGTGCTTCAGCACCATCTCGTCCATCGGCCGCGACGCTATCGGCGTCTGGTCGACCATGACGAAGGTCCCGGTCTCTCTTGCAGCCTCGACGCCGCGGTCGAGCGGCTCCCAGCCGGGGCCTGCGTAGTGGGCGACCTTGATGCCGACGATGAGGTCCGGGCGCTGGGCGATCTTCCTTGCGGAGAGCTCGGCACTCATCCCTTCGAGGTCCTGCTCCGGCTCACCGACCATGCCTGCGCCCGCGATGTTGAGGAGGGCGAAGATGCGGGTCCTGGCGTTGCTGATGATGGTCTCGTTGAAGCGGTCGAATGTGAGATGGCCGGAGCCGCCGGCGTCGACGGCTGTTGTGACGCAGGTTGAGAGGCAGACGGGGTCAGGCTGGATGGTGCCGTCGTAGCCAAAGAAGTGGGCGTGGAGGTCAATGAGGCCGGGCGTGACGATCATGCCGGAGACGTCTGCTGAGCGGTGTGCGAGAGATGGCGAGATGTTGCGTTGAACGGCGGCGATAACGCTGCCTGCGATGGCGACGTCGCGGGTTTCGCCGTTGATGCCGTTGGCGGGGTCGTAGACGGTGCCGCCGTGCAGCAGCAGGTCGTAGATGGGCCGGGCGGGCGAAGAGGAGGATGTTGTCATGGGGTGGTTCCGTTGGTGGGGGTCGTGAGCAGGTTGGAGGGTTCGCGCCGTGATTCTATCGGAGGGGCGGGGGGTTGGTTGACGCGGAGCCGCGCGTGAGTTTGTGGAGGAGTCCGCGCGCTCCCCTCTCCCAGATTGGGAGAGGGATTAAGGGTGAGGGTCGTTGCGGCTTGAAAGATCAGTTGACTCTAGCGCACGAACGACCCACCCTCTAACTCCCTCCCTGCCAGGGAGGGAGAACTGGGCCCCTCGCCAACTCCTGTCGCAATCTCTCTCCACACGCTGGCAACACCTCTCTAGTAACCCGCTAGTAATTGAACAGGGCGCACTCTGGAAGTACAGAGGCGGGCCCGTCGCGTCACGAGGCGGGATCGCTGCAGGCTACATGCAGACGCTCACCTGACTTTCGAGAGAGACTGACCATGATCGGCATTTCCATATTTCATAGTGTTAGCGCACGGCGCCGGCTTCTCGGGCTGGCGATCGGGGCCTTTGGGCTTACCGCAGCTGTCGGCTGCACCGGACTGGAAGCCCTTGATGCGGAGGCGGCGCAGGCGGTCGTCCAGAATATCGACTCGCTGTCCGGCGAGGTGACGGTCGAGTTCAAGGACGGCACGACCACGACTTTCAACCTGGCGGATGTCGACATCGAGGCGCTGGGACAGCTGATTGACGGTGTGGCGCTGGAGGCGGGTGACGAGGTCGAGGTTGAGTTGGACTCTTCGAAAAGAGTGAGGGCGCTGACGCCGCATGCCACAAATGTGCTTGGTGTGATCAGGAACGTGGATACGGATGCCAACACGCTGACAATACAGGCGGCCTATGGCGCTGAACTCGTTGTGACGCTCACGGCGCGTACCCGGTTTGACCTGGATGATGACAGTCACGGCACGGTGACCGGTCTGGCGCCGGGAATGGCAGTTACGGTCAAGTACGACACGGGGACGAATGAGGCGCTAAGAATCAGGCACGAACACAGGAATCGTGACAATGATGAAGACGAGCTGAAGGGTGTGATCACTGCGCTTGATCCAGATGCGCAGAGCATTACGGTTGAGACGCAGAACGGTGTTTCCGAGACCTACACGGTGCAGTCATACACTGAGATCGAGATTCATGACGATGCTGCGTTCGGAGACCTGGAAGTGGGGATGCTGGTCAAGATCGAGTTCGACCAGGACACGCTGGCGCTGTATGAGGTCCACGTGAAGGTGGACGACGACGATGATGATGACCACGGGCGCGGTCATGACGAGCACGATGGCGATGACCACGACCGTGGCGGCGACGACGCGGATGGTCCCGTCGGCGAGTTGCACGGCAGGATCCTCGCAGTTCACCCGGACGCCAATTCGATCACCGTGGAACACGAAAACGGCATCGAAGAGACCTACACGGCTCTAACTGACACGGAGATCGTGATCGGTGAGCCCGCCACGTTCGGAGATCTCGAAGCCGGCCAGCTAGTCAGGATCTGGTTCGACAGGGAGACCCTGGAGCTGATCTTGATGCACGTGAGGGTGGAGGACGACGACGACGGTCGCGATCATGACGACGATGACGAGCACGAGGTGAAGGGTGTGATCACGGTACTTGACCCGGATGCTTCCAGCATCACGGTTGACGATGGTCGTGGGTCTACTGAGACATACACGGTGCACTCAGACACCGAGATCGAGATTCATGGTCGTGCGTCGTTTGGAGACCTTGAAGTCGGGATGCTGGTCAAGGTCGAGTTCGACCCTGACACGCTGGCACTTCATAAGGTGCAGGTGAAGGTCGATGACGACGATGATGATGACGACTAAAAGTATCGACACCTAACGCTCAGGCCGAGAGACTGACCCTCCTACGCAACAACTCAAAGTATCGAGACCGGCAGGATTTTTACTCTGCCGGTCTTTCGCGTTCGGGAATTTTCTTTCCTGTTTTGAAGTAGTGAGAACTGGTTGGCAGTCAGGGGCCGATCGCCGGTCTTATCGCGGCACAGCTGAAACTCAAGTTGACCGCTGTTTTCCGGTCTCATCCCGCCCCCTCTAAACTTCCCTTAACAATACGGCGCGCTAATAGATATGCAGCGGCATAGTTGCCGTACATCGGCTTGCGCGTAAGCCACCACCCTCTAACTCTCTCGCGCCCAAAGGGCACCCGAAGGAGGGAGAAGACTGCTTCCGCCATAACTGGCCGATCCAACAGGCACCATTTAAGTCGGGCGTAGAAAAGAAGAGAAAAGAATCGGGAGCGATCGTGAAAATGACAGGTCCGTCGGCGTCCGGCGGTAAGAGGCTCTGGCTGTTGACAGTCGTGCTTGCGGCATTCAGCGTGGCGGCTGTTGCGTGCGGTCCCACCGGCGATAGAAGCGGTCTCTCCGGAACCATCCAGATAGATGGCTCGTCCACGGTGTTCCCCATTTCTCAGGCGGTCGCTGAAGAGTTCAGGGCGGACGGCAACAACGGCGTGCAGATTCCCATTGGCGTGTCCGGCACCGGCGGCGGTATGAAGCGTTTCACATCCGGCGACATCGCTATCTCAAACGCTTCCCGCAAGATCAGAGATTCTGAGGCCGACGAGGCGAGGAAGAACGGCGTGGAGTTCGTGGAACTGCGGGTGGCTCTCGATGGCCTTTCCGTCCTGGTCCATCCGGACAACGATTTTGTGTCCTGCCTGACGAAGGCTGAACTGGAAAAGATCTGGATGCCCGGCTCAACGGTGAGTAGGTGGATTGACGTTCGAGACGACTTCCCGGACAAGGAAATTCGCCTTTACGGACCGGGCACCGATTCCGGCACGTTCGATTACTTCACCGATGAGATCAACGGTGCGGAGGGCGCGACGCGGGCGGACTACACGCCGTCTGAGGACGATAACGTGCTGGTGAAGGGCATTTCGGGAGACGACAACTCTCTTGGCTACTTCGGCTACGCCTACTACACGCAGAACACGAGCCGCCTGAAGCTGCTTGCGGTCGATGGCGGAAATGGCTGCGTGTCGCCGACGGAGGAGACGATCAACAACGGCTCATACTCTCCACTGTCTCGCCCTCTGTACATCTACGTGAACAAGGCCGAGTTGGAGAGGCCTGAGATGAAAGCGTTCATCGAGTTCTACATGAACAACGCGGCGGTTCTTGCCACGGAGGTTGGCTATGTGCCGCTGCCTGACAGCGTGTACCAGGAGAACCTGGCGCTGATTCGGTGATGGGGTGCTTCGTGCCCCGCCAGCAATTCGCTACTGATTCAGGTGCTGGCAACAGTTACCATGGGAGACTGCCAGCCGGTGTGAGCGTTCCTGGCATTGCCAGACGCCAGATGCCGAGACACCTTGTCTCGTACATACCGTCCTCCCTGATGGGCCTGTAGCTCAGTGGTAGAGCAACGGACTTTTAATCCGCAGGTCGAGGGTTCGAATCCCTCCGGGCCCACCAGCTTTTGCCAACTACCTAGAAGCGGACGGACCCTAGTCCAGGGTACCGAACGCAAGTGCCTCGTACACACCATACCGGTCGTGGACCCGAGACCACATGCTCGTGGAGGGATTTCGGATCCGAAAGAAATGCTTCGTCGAGAGCTTCGAATATGTTGAAAGTACCCATGGGAGGCGAAGGCATATGACCGTCGAATCCGCAACTAGAGCGGCTTGATCCCACTACCTCCAAATGTTGGATCGTCTGCGAGACCCGCGTCAAGCTGGGCCTGCTTATTTGCCTCGTTCTCCCGGAGCTGGGCTTGATGATCGGAGCGTAATTGCGCCTGCCAGGAGGTGGCTGTGGGCAATCGATAAGTGAACAAGGTCATACCTCCCCTGCCGACGATTTCGAATTCGCCCCATCTGCGAAAAACACAATAAGAATCCGCAAAATCTGACTGCCTGATGATTTCAGAGGATTTCGATTCCAGAGGGCCGATCGCAAATAGCTTGAGGCCTTTATCGCAGTGCGTTTCGGGAACAGAAAATTTTCTGGGAAGAATTGCCGGATGTGAACTGACCGTTCGATGTGTGTATGTAGTGGAATAAGGTTCGTATACAAGCGCCGGAGTCGCCTGCCCGTCACAGGTAACATAGATGCCGACATCCGGCCGATCGATCACCCAGTCGTGGTTACCTGAATTTGCCTGATATGCGGCGCCAGTGACGATGGCGAACAGCGGATGAATATTGGATCGAATATCTGTGTCGGTACGAACTGAGATAGGGGTAAACGTTTTTCGCACGTGAGCTTCAACAGCTTCAAACAAACTGCCCCCGCCGACCAGAAGTATTGACTCAATAAACCTGCTATCTCGTATTGCATCAAATGAACTTACGGGAACGGAGCGAAGCGGAAGTTGGGCATTGTAGGCTCGAGCTATACACCGCTTAGTTGCATCAACCACGGCGTCTAGGACGTTCCGTGGCTCAGAGGCCCCGAGTATAAAGGCACTGGATTCCGTAATGATTTGCTCAAATTGCAGATCATCGATTTCTAGTTCACGATCACCACTGCCGAGGAAATCCTCGAGAGAGACCCTGATATCCAGCCCTTGCTTATTTCGCTCGATCGACTCTGTGATCGCACTGGTGAGCGCTGCTCTCGCTGCTTGGTCGTCGTCGACCAAGGCATGAAGTGTCTCCAGATCAGTACCACTTTCGGACACGACCGACTCCAGAACGAATCTTTCGATGGATCGCTCGATGTCCGATGCTCCAACGAGCGGTTCCCCGTCTGATGCCAGAAGAACCGCTCGGCTATCGGAAGTTATTTCGATGACCGCGACGTCAAACGTTCCGCCACCGAAGTCAAAAATGACGTGACGTCCCGGTGTAGCCTGATCCTGATTCGTGAGGAGGGATTCGTACCTCAGCAGCGATTCCGCTGCTAATCCCGGTTCAACAGAAAGATGGGAGAGCTCGAGTTCGGCGCCGGGCGGCAACACAGCCCGGAACATATTCACCATCGATTTCCGGGTTCCGAAGCCCGCCGGGGCCCAAACTCCAAATCTGATCGAAAGTCGCATCAGATCGAGTGGATCCTCCCCGCGCTCATCTGCAAGTCGGTCGACAACTCTCTGGGCTCTCTTGAGCGCCTCCCCGACGATAAGACGTCCAACCTGCTCTGGCGTGGGTGATCCAGGCAGGCTATCTATCCAGTCGAATTGCCTGCGTATGAACTCAACTGCGGGGTAAGGTATGGAAGTGTTCTCCGGTTCGAACTCGACTACCAGCCTTCGCTTGATATGCCTTACAAGTCGCCATGCCCGATCACCTTCATAGTCAAGAGCTCTTTCGCCGACAATTGGCGAAACTGACTCGTCGGAAACGTTAAACGCGACGACCGAGGGCATCAGATTTGGATAAAGGCTGGCCGCGTCTCCGATTCGGAGCGTATCAATCCGTTGAGTGCCATCCGACATATGTTCGCAAAGTGCGATCCTGATGTTGCTTGTCCCAAAGTCGATTCCGAGTGCCCAATTCTCTCGAGCCACTCTGAATCTCTGCTCCAGAGTCTCAGTTGAACCGGGAATCTCACGCCTTTCAGGATCGGGCGGGTCAGCCACCTTTTCACTCGCAACGGGTTCGGTAGATGAAGCAGTTACGTCGACTGAAGAAAACTCCCCTGCCTCACCACGCAGCGATCTGATCGAATTAATTATCCGGCCCAGATCACCATTCGTAGGTGCCAGCCGGGTCGCGATATCAAGAGCCTGTAACGCGGCCTCGAAATCTCCAGCGGCGGCTCGTCTTGAGGCGAGCTCGAGAGCGTTTTGTACGGTCTGGCTGATCCAATCTTCGTAAACCATCTACATACATCCTGATGTCGAAGATCGCTGGTTCATCGATGAAACGAGAGCGCGGACGAGAATTCGGCCGGATTCCGGACCCTCTGCCACTCGGAATCCAGGCGCTCTGACAACGATCGAATCACCAGCGGCCGGTACAGGCGGTCTATCGATCTCGTGTCTCACCGGATCAAATCCGGCTGTTGTTCCAACTGGCTCAGAAAGTTCAATTCCCGCACGCAGACATGTAATCTCGATTTCTCGTTCGATCCTGCGCTTGGATCGCTCGTCAAGCGAGTGGGCCATTAGCGTGAGCTTCTTCATCGACTGCGCTATACCTCCCAGAACCGGCAGGCTCAAGCCCCGTCTGTGGTTGCCTTCCGATCTGGGATGGTCAAGAAGCTCTGTCAGCCTGTTCTTCAGAGATCGATTCTCCTGCTCCAAGGCTAATATGTCGGAGTTCCGCTCGTTCAACGCTTGCTCAAAATGCGTCTCGAGATCCCTGGTCTTCTGTCTTTCGCCTCGGCTGATCATCGCGGCTGCTCCAACGGCCAGATCCATTACCGGCGAACTTGAAGACGCAGATTTTTCGTCAGTTGACCGAGCTCTTCGGACGATGATTGCCTGCGCTCTGTCATGGAGATCGTTCGACATCTGCCCATCAATCGGCGCGACCGCAATTAGAGCCTTGAGCCACCGGTCCCGCTGGATTCTGTCCTCTGGGTTGCAGTCCTCGAGCGCAGTTCGAATCAAGGCTGAACCGTCAGACCGCCGTTGTGGGACAAGCGCGGAGGCTATCCGAATCAGACTCTCGATCCGGGGACCAGATTTTTGCGCTCGAGTGAGTTTGACGGCACATTCGACCGGTCGGGGTTCTGGCGAACTGGCGAACGCTTCCACGAGGCGAACTTGGTCGGTCTCGCTCAGAGAAGTCCAAATTCGGTATGCCAGTTCCTCGAGCATCGGCTGCCTCCTGACGTCCCAGACGCCGAGGCCGACCATGGTGTTCAGATACTGGTCGAGTGAACCAGCGAACAGTCTCGCCAAGATGAGTGCCGGTCCATCAAGACTCCCATTCGTATTGCACACGATCCCCAAGTCGATCATGACGAGCGCTGCGAGTTCGAAGCTATCCGAGTCCTCTTTGACCGAAGCCTCCATTTCGCGCATGATCCTTGCCAGCCTTTCCAGCACGGACACAGGATCGTCGTCTGCAGGTCGAGATCGCCTTGCCTCGGGCGACCTAACGTCCACGGCAGCGATTCTGGCGTAATGAGCTACCATCAACGCTTTGCGTTTCGACGATCCAACAACGTCGAAGATGGCTTCGAGGAATCCTTTTCGGAATGCGACTGCGTCGATGCCTGTTATCTTTTCCAGTTGAACTACGTAGGGCTGATTGCGCGCCACTACCAGCAGACGTCTGAAATCCGTGAGGGTCCAAGATTCAAGTAGATCCTCATTGAATCCCAGCTCACCGAATGACTGGCGGATTTCATCAGCGCTCCGTCCTTTCTTCTCGCGCTTCACTGGATCCGGCAGCGGCGTCTCGACCACCGAGTCCATAGTCACGCCGGTGGCAATTCTCAACGACCCGTCCTGTCGTTTGCGTACGTAGTCGTTCGAACCTAATAGGGGCTTAAGGCGGGACCACCAGGTGCTCCATTTAAGATCAGCCAGGAATGGTGCGATGTGCGAGCGAAGCTGTGCCGGTGATGCCTGACCGCCGAGATCCAGCAGGCTTCCTACTACCATCTTCATCGGCGAATCTACGGCCCAGCGATTGACTTCCTCCCTGCGTGTCAATGATTCTGCCGACAGCCCTCCTGTGGGCAGTTCGGTCAGATTGGCTGCGGCGAGCCGCGTGGACAATTCGCGGGAGACGCCATTCGAGTACCTGATCGTCACTCGATGCGCGGCCTCGTCCATTGAATCGATGAGGCCAAAGCCTTCGCGATGGTGTCTGACCGCAAGACCCACGCGCAATTGTTCTTCAGTGAGCACGACTGAATCTCCGAGCTCCCGTTCCGAGCTGATCTACTAGCCCACTTGAGTTCGACCGATCGCGTCCACGCGGATCGTAACCGACAGGCCCTCTCGGTCTCCGCAGGAGGATACTCCAGCAATTCCCAACAGGCCGATCATTCAATTGTGCGCGAATCTTGCCGATCATTCCTTCCAGCGATCAAACTCTTCAGGCAGCATCTCAAGAAGCTCGTCAATGCTCATCGAATAGAGATCACGGGTCAGCTCGAACTGCTCAAGTACTCTCAGCAGCCGATGAAGACTTCCAGGCGTATTTGCGTCGTTCCCTGCGCTTCGTTTTGCCCTGCCCGTTGTCGGATCGAAATGGAGTCTGGTGGAAAGCGCCACTACTGCCCTGTTTTGTATTCGTTGCTGGCGACTCAGTATTTGCTCTTCGAAGTCTGATAACTCAAACGGCCGGCCATACAGCAATATGTCCACGCTCTCCGGTTCACCTCGATGGGCCCAGAGAGCCCTCGCGGGTCCAGCAATACGGTGGCGGTAGGCCCTGTTGTATGCAGGATTATAGACATACCGAGCATCCTCTCTTATGGCCTGAGACCTCCTGCCCGTCCTGGGTCGCAACGTCTCGAAGTAAAAGACGGCCAGCCATGACCAGAGTCCCGGATCTGCGGGAAGCGTGCTCAGTCCACTGGCGGCGTACTGTCCACAGACGTAGGTGGCCAGTTCTTTCTTCGTATCGAAATTTCTCGATTCGAACTCGATCTCGGGATAGAAAGCCTGACTGTACCCGTGATCGTCCCTGAGCCGGCGAATACGTGATTCATCTTCGGTGCCGGTCCGGATTGACCTAAGGTGATTCAGGAACAGCGACATGCCTTCCTGATTGAGGGCTCTGGCCATCATTCTGATCTGCTCCTGACAAGCTGGTTAGCAAATGAATGCCGCTCTGCGAAAACATCCACGATGGTCTCAATCCATTCTCGTTTTGACTCGGGATTTGCCCGGGCCTGTGAATCATATGGTCGACCGCCCACGTCCTGTGCCATCTTCACAAAACTGTCTCTCCAGTCATCTGAGTTGGGATCGAAGTCATTTCCTTCCTCGATAAGAACGCGCTGCAGGATTTGAGAAAACACCTCCGGTAGAACCGACGATTGGAAAACTACCGAAGAAGGCCCGGTAAACTCACGCCAGTCCTCTATCTGATTGTTGATGTACAGAACCGGCCTTCCTTCCTCATCATCGAATCCAAGCCTCCAGACACGTTGTCCAATGTCGTAGGGTTGTACCGCCACCAGCGATCGACCACTTTCGCCAACGTCCGGTCTGGTCAGCGGAACCTGGTCTGCGAGACCCAGCAGCTTTCCGTGATCGTCAAAATCCAGAACCTTGACTCTAAATAGCACCTTGGGGGCAGAGGCGAATTCAGAGAGATCCAGGACCGAATTGGCCGGGACCTCGCCAACGGTACCGAATGGCAGACGCATGTACTGCGGTCCGTGATAGCACTCCACCACGACCGGGCATTCCAGTGGGAACGAATAATTGTCCAGTCGGAGGTTGACCGAACATTTCAACTCGGAATCCGTCCGGCTATCAACGCTGATGTGCACATCTCTCCGAAAAATCCGATCGCGCCCGGTGTAATTGATCCTTGTTCTCATTTGACCACCCGAACGTCCGTTATTAGATCTCGTTCCACGTCAAATCCGCTGACACTAACTGAGAAGCCCGGATGGATCGAGTAAACCACCATCCTTCCGTTTTTCTGCTTTGTCTCACAGTTTTCAGCGGCGACGACGATCGGTGAAGAGTTCAGCTGAAAATCAAATCTTGAGTACCTGGTAAACGGGTTGCCCGTACTGGTGTCATAGGCAACGCGTACCATCAATTCTTCTGGAATATCTGAGCCATCCACGCCGGACAGTGCAAAGCCGTCGTCCGCTTTTGAAACCGAGTAGCGCGGTGCTGCAGACGGTGGAGGCGGAGGTGGAGGATCAACCTCATCCCCCGGCTTGCTCGACGGCTTTTGCCCCTTCTTGCGATTCGGCTCGGCGGGAACCGGAAAGAATTTCTGCAAGATTTCATCGTCAAAGGGGTTTGCTTCGTCCAGCAGTAGCCGATAGAAGCGGGCGACACAGGTCCTCACCTCGTCAATGGTTCGACGCGCGTAGCGGTACCTGGTGCTAACCCTCTCTGTTATGCCC
>JAJCYY010000087.1 GCA_029262735.1 Chloroflexota bacterium
GATGGCTGTTCCAGTCCAAGCAAGACCTTCAACGTAGTCGTCTTGCCACAACCGGACTCTCCGACGAGGCCGATCGTCTTACCGCGCTCAATGTCAAAGCTGACATCGTCCACAGCTTTCAGCCAGTGTTTCTGGCCGAAGCCCAGAAGCGTGTTCCCAACCTGGAACCACTTCTTCAGGTGCCTCACCGAAATGATAGCGTCGGAACTATCGAGAGTACCCGGCGCAGACTCAATTCCAAACTGGTTGACGCTGCCTGAGGTTCGCGCCGGTGCTTCAGCTGTAGTCATCTGTTACTCCGTCGATCTGACAATCTTGTTTGGGTGAGAACCTGACTGCTCCCTGCGCAACCAGTTTAAACGAGACTTACTAGGAGCCGGCGCAACCGTCTCCCTTGTACTCATCGGCGTATGAAGTGAGGTGCGCGTACTTGTGGAACTCTGCGACTGAGCTGTGTGACAACTGGACCCAGTGTTCCGGTTCCACCTCAACAAGTTCCGGTCTGATCTGCAGGTCCTTGTCTGTGTATGGAAGCGGGGTCCTGGGTGCGAATGCGTCACCCGGAGGCAGGTTGTAGAGAAGCGGTGGCTGGCCTTCGATCTGCGGCAGCCGCCCGGTCTTTTCCTCAAGCTTCGGAACTGAAGTTATCAGCGCCTTGGTGTACTCGTGAAGCGGATTGTTGAAGATGGTCCTCACATCCGCCATCTCGACCACACGGCCTGCGTACATGACCGCCACTCTGTCGCACATCTTGGCGACGATGCCAAAGTCGTGCGTGATGAAGATGATGCCTACGCCCTCTTCCTGCTGGATCTGCCTGAGCAGGCGAAGGTATGCGGCCTGAATCGTAACGTCGAGCGAGGTCGTTGGCTCGTCCGCAATGATGACCGAGGGCTTCGACGAGATCCCGATTGCACCGACGACACGCTGACGCATCCCGCCGGAGAGCTGGTGCGGATAGTCCTTTGCCCGCATCGCAGGCGCTGGAATCCGGACCTTCCTGAGTGAGTCGACAACTCTGTCCCAGAGGTCTCGGCCCTTCAGGCCCTGGTGGATATGGATCGCCTCTCCAACCTGGTTCCGGATGGTGAAAACAGGGTTCAGCGCGGACATCGGGTCCTGCAGGATCATTGAGATCTCGCCGCCACGGACCTTTGTCATCTCTTTTTCAGAAAGCTTGAGAAGATCACGTCCGTTAAGGATTACCTCACCGCCGACGATCTGGCCGGGAGGTGACGGAACGAGCCTCATCAGCGAAAGAGCTGTTACTGACTTGCCGGAGCCTGACTCTCCAACCACGCCGAGGGTTTCGCCGCGCCGGACGTTGTAACTAACTCCGTCAACTGCTTTGACAGTACCCCAACGAGTGGTGAAATGAGTTCGAAGATCACGAACATCCAGCACAATATCGCTCGATGCAGCGCTACCGCCAAACCCGTCACGGTCTAACTGCTGAGCCGCCGGGCTGTTCGATACAGCGGCGTCCATAGTGGATGTAGATTCGTCCATATCGGCTCCCTATCTTCTGGCGGGCCGTTTTCTGTGATCGCCCGGGACCGTTTTCAACCTGCCAGGGATGTTACTCGACATCATTCACCGAGTCTGGCTTTCCAGGCTCTTGAAGTGGGTGGCACGATACCACAGGCGGGCGTAGTTGTGCTAACACTTTAGCCCCGATTGAACTCAGGAGATACCCAGATCGGCCTCGAGTGCCGTCAGTGTGTCATCCAGCGCACTCACAATGAAGTCGACCTCATCCGGGGTTATCGACAGCGGTGGGCAAAGCGCAATCACATCACCGGCTCTGAAGCTCACGATCTTGCGCTCATCCAGAAGTTTCGGCAGCTTCTTGGCCAGCCCCGCATCGGTTGGGAACGGTGTCTTGCTCTCCCTGTCCTGCACAAGCTCGACAGCGGCCAGGAGGCCAAGCCCGCCACGGACATCGCCAACGCTCTTGTGGTCATACAGTCGTTGCAATTGATCGAACAGGTAGTCACCCATACGGCGGGAGTTGCCGACCAGGTTCTCTCTTTCGAAGATTTCAAGGTTCGCCAGTGCGGCTGCGGCGGCGACAGGGTGGCCGCCGAATGTGATCAGGTGCTTAAACGTCTCGTTCGGACCGCCCACGAAGGAATCTGCGATCTTCTTCGTGGCGATTGCTGCTCCAAGCGGCGCATAGCCGCTTGTCAGCGCCTTGGCAACCGTTGTGATGTCTGGCTGGACGTCCCAGTTGGAAGGGGCAAAGTATTCGCCTGTGCGACCGAATCCAGTTATCACCTCATCGGCTATGAGCACAACATCGTACTTGTCTGCTATCTCACGCAGCCGTTGCCAGTACTCCGCAGGTGGGATCTGGATTCCCGCTGCGGCAGAGACCGGTTCTGCGATCATGGCGGCGACCGTGCTCGGATCATTGTGGATGATCGCGGTCTCAAATTCGTTCGCGCACTTGATAGCAACATCAACAGGGTCGCCTGCATATGGCAACCGGTACGAGTTCCAGTTTGCGACGTGGATGGCTCCGGGCATTTCGGGACCCATCGGGTCGGCAGCAGAGTTCCTGCCGAGGCTCACCGCCATCGCAGTTCCACCGTGATACGAGTTGCGGCGGGAAATCACCTTGAAGGCACCGGCGTTTCCGTTTAGTGCCCGGTGCTTCTTGGCCATCTTGACTGCGGTCTCAACTGCCTCTGAGCCGCCCGATACGAAGAAGACTCGAGCACCATGGTCCGGGTACAGCTCCGAGACCTTTGCGGACAGCTCGATCTGGGAGACAGTTGCAGAGCCGGCTGGTGGCGACTCAATTGCCAGTAGTTGCTGGTACATGGCATCGGCGATCTCTCGCCGACCGTAGCCAGCAGACTTATACCAGAGACCGCCCATCGCATCGAGATAGCGGTTGCCTTCGATGTCCTCAACCCAAACACCCTCGCCTTTTTCGAATATCTTGAGCGAGCCGCGCCAGTCGTTTGTCTGCGCGGCGTGCATGAATAGATGCTCGCCTGCCATCTGCTGGAGTTCCTCTATTCGCTCTCCAGAAGCTGTCTGCATCGTCGACGTCATGTGGTATCTCCGGTTTGCTACGGAACTGGTATCTGCTCACTGCGCTGTTCAGGGTTGCTGGTGTGAGTAATGTGACAGAAAATGAACTCGGACACGGTCTTTTATCTGGATGATGATTCCCTGTGCCATTCTAGTCCCGGTCCGGGGCGAGAGCCAGACACTAAAGGATACGATTGCAATCACATTCGGAGCAGGTAGGTAGCCGCTCAGTAGCGGGCGTCTCGACCTTCCTTGCTCGTCTAACTCGCAGATGGCACTCCCGAGTGCGGGATGACGGTTGGAGCCATTCCTAACGAGGAGTGAAAGCCATCCTGAGTTGAGTTCTACCTGCATTGGTCACACAGGTGCGGTGCTATACTCGCCACAATGAACTTTGTTGCTATTTGCCCCAACTGCGCTTGTACTTGCCACTCCGTGAACTCGGAGGGGACCTCAAGATAGCGCGCTAGAATATCAATGCGACTCCGATTCCCCTGCGAGATTCATCTCAGCAGGGTTTTTTTGTGCACAGTCGAACGGCGGCTCCCAGGTGATTCCTGGCGACGCAACTTGGGAGACCTGATCTCACGTGGATATGACGAAAACAGAGACCGGAATACCGCCTGGAGAGCTTGCAGACCAGAACAGCAGGTTCGAGTCGGGTGGGCCGGAAGATGTGCTGCGCTGGGCCGATGAGACGTTTGGGCAACGAGCCGTTCAGGTTTCGAGCTTCGGGCTGGAGGATGTGGCGCTCTTCGACATGTACTGGCGGATCAACGAGGACGCCAGGGTGATGACGCTGGACACGCTGCGTCTGCCAACAGAGACCTACACGCTGTTTGATCAGTTCCAGCTGCGGTATCGCGTTGAGATTGAGGCACAGTACCCGGACCTGGAGGCTGTAAGGGCGATGATCAGGGAGAAAGGGTTCAATCTTTTCTACAAGGGCGTGCAGAACCGCAAACGGTGCTGCGGCATTCGCAAGGTTGATCCGCTCAATAAGGCTCTGGCAGGTGTTGACGCATGGATAACCGGCCTTCGCAGGGACCAGGGAATGGACCGCGGGAGCATCGACATCGTGGAATGGGACGCGCAGCACGGAAACTACAAAATCAACCCGCTCGCAAACTGGACGTTTGACCAGGTCCGAGAATATGTCGATGCGAACGATGTCCCTTACAACGAGTTGCACGACCGCGGCTACCCGAGCCTGGGATGTGCGCCGTGCACGCGTGCCGTTGAGCCCGGCGAAGATATTCGCGCAGGTCGCTGGTGGTGGGAGGGCGACCCGGATGCCAAGGAGTGCGGGTTGCACATAGTTGAGGCTGCTAGCCGATGATCAATCACTTATTTTGCGACCTGTCTGGCAGGTCGATATGAGAGCCGAACCAATGGCATCGCCCTTTTTAGTCTCCGGCGAATCCGGCGATCTCGGCGAAAAAGGCGACACCGGCACACTGGAGCTTCACGCATTAGAGTCGGAGTCGATCCACATCATCCGTGAGGTGACGGCTGAGTTCGACCGTCCGGGACTGCTGTTTTCGGGCGGCAAGGACTCCATCGTCATGCTGCACCTGGCGTTGAAAGCTGTCAGGCCGGCAAAGCTCCCATTTCCGATCGTGCACATCGATACCGGCCAGAACTTTCCCGAGGCGATCGAATACAGGGACCGGGTCGTTGAGCAGCTGGGTATTGAGCTGATCGTTGGCTCGGTGCAGGAGGCGCTTGATTCGGGGCGGATCCCTCCAAGCACCGATCCCGGTGGGTCACGCAACAGGCTGCAGACACCTGTCCTGCTGGATGTGATTCGAGAGAACAAGTTCGGGGCCGTTTTCGGTGGAGCGCGCAGGGACGAGGAACGCGCCCGTGCGAAGGAGCGCGTCTATTCGTTTCGTGACGAGTTCGGACAGTGGGACCCGAAGAACCAGCGGCCCGAGGTGTGGAACCTCTACAACGCCTTCATAAACGCCGGGCAGCACATTCGCGTCTTCCCTCTCTCTAACTGGACTGAGCTAGATATCTGGCGCTATATCGTGGCAGAGAACATCGAAATTCCTTCCATCTATCTTGCACACGAGCGAGAGGTCTTCCAGCGCGACGGCATGCACATGGCGGTCTCGCCCTTCTTGCAACCGGAGCCGCATGAGAAGGTTGAGGTCAGGTCGGTGCGTTTCAGGACTATCGGGGACATGACCAGCACTGCGGCCGTCCCGTCCACGGCCAGCACGATCGAGGATGTGATTGCCGAGATAGCGTCGACCCGTACTTCGGAGCGAGGGCAGTCACGCGCGGACGACCGGGCCTCTGAGGCTGCGATGGAAGACCGCAAGCGAGAGGGCTATTTCTGATGGAGCTGCTGAGGATCACCACGGCAGGCTCAGTTGATGACGGCAAGAGCACCCTGATCGGTCGCTTGCTGTATGACTCGAAGGCCGTTCTGGACGACGTGTTGAGCGCTGCCGAGTCTGTCAGCAGCCGCCAGAGCAACGAATATCTGAATCTTGCGCTGCTGACGGACGGTCTGCGGGCAGAGCGAGAACAGGGCATCACTATTGATGTTGCATATCGCTATTTCAACACTCCGCGGCGCAATTTCATTCTCGCCGACACGCCGGGTCATGTTCAGTACACGCGGAACATGGTCACGGGCGCATCGACCGCTGACGTAGCGCTCGTGATCATCGACGCCCGGCACGGTGTCGTTGAACAGTCCCGCCGACACGCTGTAATCGCCGCCCTTCTCGGAATCCGCCACGTCGTGGTCTGCATCAACAAGATGGACCTCGTTGGCTACAACGAAGAGATATTCAGGCACATCAGAGACGAGTTCGAGGGGTTTCTGAACGACCTGAACGTGGAGTGCATCCACTACGTACCGGTCTCCGCGCTGCACGGTGACAATGTTGTCGAGACCTCGCCCAAGATGCCCTGGTATTGCGAAGGACCGCTCCTGAAGCATCTCGAGGAGCTTGAGATCACTCACACGCCGCTCGATGACGCTCTGCGGCTGCCTGTCCAGTACGTCATCCGGCCGATGTCCGACGAATATCACGATTACCGCGGCTATGCCGGTTCGATACGCAGTGGCACGGTGAAGGTTGGCCAGCAGATCGGCATTCTTCCATCAGGGAAAACGTCACGGATCACGGCGATCGAGGCGCCTGAAGGGCAGGTGCAGCAGGCTGAGTGGCCGACAGCTGTGACGGTCCAGATCGAGGACGATTTTGATATCTCACGTGGCGACCTGTTCTGTGCCGCAGACGGTGTGCCGCGTGTGACACAGGAGTTCGAGGCGACCGTTTGCTGGATGAGCGAAAACAAGAAGCTCCAGCAAGGTGCGATGCTGCGCATCAAGCACACTACGCGTGTTGCCAGAGCGATGATCACCAAGCTCAACGGTCGCATCAATGTGGCGAATCTTTCCGCAGAGCCGGACTGCGACGCCCTGGCGCTAAATGAAATCGGCCGAGTCTTGATCAGGACGAGTGCGCCAATCGTCTATGACGACTACACAGTGAACCGCGTGACCGGTAGTTTCATACTCGTCGATGAGGCCACCAATGAGACCGTTGCCGCGGGCATGATCGGCAAGCCAGGATTCGGCGACTTCGAATTGGAGAGCTAACCGGCGCGACTACGGCGTCGCGGTCGGCGAACCGTCACCCTGGCCGCTCAGGGCGGTTGCGGTGGCAGCGACCGCCGTGGCTGCTTCAGTCTGTGCCGATTCGATGGTGGCCTGCGCTTCAGCGAACGTGACCCTTGCAATTAGCTTGACATGGAATATCAACGTTGCATTCGGTGGGATGGCCGGCAGGAATCCGGTTGCCCGGTAAGCGAGATCAGGCCCGATCTCCAGGATCCGCGTTCCGCCCTCCTGCATTGTCGAAAAGCCTTGCTGCCAACCCGGGATCACGCCGATCAACGGTAAGGTCACCGGTCCCCCGGAGATGTACGAGGTATCGAACATGCAGCCGTCTTCCAGCCAGCCGGTGTATTCAACAGAGACGGCGTCCTGAATGGTCGGCGATTCGCCGGTCCCCTGCTCAATGTCGTAGACCCTGAGGCTGGGTTCCTGGACCTGCAACTGTGTCAGATCGAGCCCATCGAACTGCGGCCCATCGGCCGGTTGTAGGTGATCTATGCACTGGTCCTGCGAAACAGTGGGCTGGATCAGCGGCAAATCCTGGTCGTTCTCGGATGGATTCGAGCCGCCGCCACGGCAGGCGACAACGGCTATCGTGATGGCAGCGAGTGTCAGTAGCAGGACCCGCTGGTCACGAAGCGCACGAGGCAAGGTATTCAGGACGTGTTGCATTATTGTTCGAGTTGTTTTTGCCGATAGCGGCTTGACGATAGAGACTAATTAAAAGCACCGGCGAACGGCTTAGCCGACCGCACCGGCGTTCTGCAAAAACTCGGCTGCTCCTGTCGCCAGCCAGGGAGCGCCTGTGGTCATAAACAGCTTCACGCCCATCTCCGCGTAATGTGCCACGTTTTCGTTCGTTGCAAGCGTCCCTGCGGTTCTGCCAGAGCTAACAATCTTCTCCAGCGATTCGTCTATCTTCGCCTGCACGTTCGGGTTACCGATATCGCCGATGTGGCCCATGGAGGCCGCAAAGTCAGATGGCGCAACGAAAAACGAGTCAATATGATCAACGGTCAGTATCTCGTCGAGGTTTTCGTAGGCAACGATATCTTCTATTAGTACGACAAGAGCAGTCTCGTTGTTTGCAACCTTCAGGTAATCGTCCACCCCGTAGCCCTGCCGACTGGTGAACATACCACGCTGCCCGATGGGTGCGAACTTCCCGCCTTGAACTACATTTTCCGCCTCTGCCTTGTTGTTTACGTGTGGAACGACAATGGCTTGCGCGCCGCGGTCAAGTGTCCGGTAGATCATGCCCTGGTCGTTCTTGTTGATCCTCGCTACTGAAGTCATGCCCCAGACGTCACAGGCTCGTGTCAGGTTGCCCAGCTCGGCCGGATCAGATGCTCCGTGCTCACCTTCGAGCCAGACGCCGTCGAACCCGATCGGTCCCACCGCGTCGATGTCGTCAGGGTGAGTAATGCCGCTGATGATGACGGCTATCTCGCCATTTGCGAGCTTTTTCTTGATTCTGTTGGAGCGGAGTTGCATTGTGCTTAACCTGTCCGTGTTTGGTGTGCAGAGAGCGGGAGTCAGTCGGCTCCCTGGTTCCACTCGGCATCTTACCGGCGCATCCAGATGAGAAATTGAGAGCGCAGGGCGATTTTAACGGCATTTCTTCCGCGGCGCGGACAGGGTTCGCCCGGCGTGAGCGCAAAATGCGAATACAGGCGAGGATCCCGGGACGAGAAACGTGCCGTCCTACGAGGCCTCGTCGTCCGTCGCGAGATCGGCGATATCCGATCCGATCTCTTCAGCCGATTCGAGCATGTTGTTCAACCTGGTGGCCATGTCCAGGATTCCAGACAGGTCCATTTGGCTGTCTGCTGCTTTCCGACTGACGCCACCGGGTGACTCATTCGGCTGCTGCTCAGTGTTGGGTTCGCTGCCGGCGGTCGCGGTTTCGTTCTGGACCGCCATCAGCTCATCGACGTTGACACTGAGTTCTTCGGCTGGTTCGGGTTCGCCCGCGTCGCTCGGCGGGTTCGCCTGTGCTGCGAGAAGAGCCTCTACGTCGATAGCGGGTTCTTCTGCGGGTGCCGATTCTCCAGACTCGCTCGGGGAGTTCTCCTGTGCAGCGAGAAGCGCTTCTACGTCGATGGTGAGTTCTTCTTCTGCCACGTCTCCATCGCCAGTCAGCGAATTTTCTTGCGCAGCCAGAAGCTCGTCGACATTGATGGTCGCCTCCGCTGTTGCGGCTTCGTCCTCGTCAACGCCGATCGGTGAATTCTCGTGCGCAGCAACCAGCGCGTCGACGTCGAACGAATGCTCTTCTGAGGTTTCGTTTGGCACGATGTCGTTCAGTTCGCCATCCTCTACAACCGGAGAATCATCCTGGACCGAAATACTGAGGCCGGGCTCAATATCCACCGATTCCATCGCTGCTTTCAGTTGACTCTCGACATCGTCGACGGCGTCGATCTCAACCAGACCTTCCACAACCGACTCGTCAATCTTTCCAATCTCATCGGTCATGATTGGCGTGTAGTTCTGAGCGGCCAGCAGCTCTTCCACATTCACGGATACAGTTTCTTCAGGCTCAACCGCCCCATCCCACGGCTTGATTTTGGGTCCGGCTTTTTCTTTGTCGTCTGGCAGAGGTTCCGGTCCGATTTCTTCTTCTGGCTGAGCTTCAGGAACGATCTCGTCCGTAGCAGGGGCGACTTCGGTGTCGGTCACGCCGAGCACAGCGTTTAACTGGCTTGCCACATCCAGGATTGCCGCCAGTTCGCCGGCTTCAGCCTCGTCGAGGACGGGTGCTTCGCGCTCTGCGTTGATCAGATCGGCCATATTCGTTACCTGGGCCGTCCGTGCGTCCTGCTCAGTGGCCTGTTCATCATCCTCGGCAGGGCCGGAATCTTCCTCCTGCGCCTCGATGACTTCTCGTTCGGTACGCTCTTGCTGTTCGGTTGCGATTCGCTCCTCGCGCCTGTGCTCCTGTGGGAACCAGAGCGACATCGCGGTTACGCCAAGGATGTCGGCCTTGTCCGGCAGGCTCAAGCCCAGTTCCTTCACGAAAAGGTGCAGGTTCTGCGCGTATGAAGCACCCTTCGACCAGAGTGCGTTGGGGAAGTTGGAGCCCCACACGCAGCGGTTCGGGCCGAACGCCCCGATCACCCGTTTGAGCGGATCGTGCATGTCCACGAACGGATACACGCGATAGGAGCCGTGGGTCCCGGGCGTCAGCTTGGCGTAGACGTTTGGTAGCTTCGCCAGGAGTTCGAGCGCTTGCAACGTCTCTTCGGTTCGCTGGCGCGTGTTGAGCATGAAGCAGTGGTCGATGACGATCTTCAAATCGCCGAGGTCCTGCGCGATACGTTCGATCTCTGGAACGCGGTCAAGTTCGTCCATTACCATACAATTGACGGGAATTCCGAGCTCCATCGCCCTCGTCCATAGCCTGTAGACGTTGGGTGACGAGATCCTGCGCATCGAGTCCGTCGTGCCGCGCATGCCGCGGATATTGCTGTTCTTGACTCCATCTTCGAGCAGGTCGATGTGTGATTCGTCGTCCGGGTCGAGAGTCACGACGCCGCACGCCCACTCTGCGTGCTCTTTCGCCGAGTCCATGATGTAGCGGTTGTCGTGGCCGTAGAAGGTGCTGGTCTGGATGAAAACGGCACGGTCAACGCCAACGACATCCATCATCTTCTTGAGATCATCGGCGGACGCAGGTTCACCCGGCTCCCACGGCTCGTCGATCGTGGGATAGGCGTCGCGGTCAGGCGAGTAGATGTGTGGGTGCGCGTCGACTATTGGCATATGTATCCAGCTACGAGCGGAGGTATGGCCGCACGTATTTACACGAGCATCGCAGTTTGTGCGGATCACCGCATGGTGGCCGCCCCAACCGGTCACTAGGAGTAGATCACAGTGCGATTGTGGCAATGTCGCAGTGATTTCGAGGATTGTGGTCAATCGACTCTTAATCTTGCAACTGCGATTCCCTGCTCGCCCGCTACTGCGTAGAGCAGATAGAGATCGTCGCCATCTTCGAATATCGCCGGGTCGCGCAGTTGGTTAACCTGCGGCACGATCATGCCGCGTCCCGATGGCTCAAGAGGCTGATCCGCGCCTTCCCAGATCATCTCAGGCTGTAGAACCGTCTGTGGCTCTGTGGGTTGCCACTCGTTCCAGTCCACAGCCAGGTTGATCGTGCTGAGGAGAATGCTCTCGGGCGGTTGCTCACCGACCATCGTGTAAAAGACCAGCAGTTCGTCGCCTCGAACGAGCAATGCCGTATGGCGCTGATTCTCCGGGAATATCCGCTGGCCCATTTCAAAGCCGGTCAGTCCGTCTGCTGAGCGATAGAGAGTACCGGGCATGCCGATGGCGTAGTGCCAGCCGGCGCATTCAAAGACCCTGAAGTATGGCTTGCCGAGCACTTCGGGCCGGGCTGTGAAGCTGAGGCCATCTCCTGAAAGCGCTACCCGCGTCTCCTGCGCCGCGCCTTCGAGGGACTTCTTCCCGTGGTAGTACATGCGGAACCGCTTGTTCGCATGGTCAACGTGAACATCCGGCGAGGCGATATGTTCGGCGGCAAAGGCATCTTCGAGGTCAAGGACGCCGGGTGAGTAGACGGTCCACGGTCCTGCGACTTCATCGGCAAAGGCCATTCGAATGTACGTGCCGACGTGATGAGCGAAGTACAGGTAGTAGCGGCCCAGCGGATTCTCGACCCACTCAGGAACCCGGACCAGCGAAGGACCGTTGATATTACCGCCCATCCGTACGTCCATGCCGGGCCGGATGATGGGATTGCCGGGAAGGCGAGAGATGGTTATGTTCCAGTTCAAAATCACCGCTCCTGAGGTTCCCTGTAGTGACAATCAGCAACCACTTCGGCCTGTGTCTGCCGAGTACAAATCCGGTCTTTCGATCTCGACATTTACGGCTGCTGTAAGATGTCGACGCTCAACGGGATGCTAACTGGATTCGCACGGAATTACAGCATGGTGTTATCAGATACTTTTGAATTGCTCCACATACTCTTTGTGTACCTGCTCCTGGGGGCACTCGGCATGATCACCTATTCGTCGGTGATGGTTGCAAAGACGAATGATGTGCAGAAGTTCGGCATCTACCTGAGTATGGGAAGAGTTGGCGGCATGATCTCGGGTGGTTCACTGGTACTGGTCGGTGTGTTTGGTTTCCTGGCAACCTGGGAGTTCGGCTGGCCGCTGACACAGGGCTGGCTGATCGCCGCCTACATCACCACGGGTGTTGCACTCATTGTCCCAACATTCACTTTCAAGAGATGGGGAGAACAGGCTGACGCACTGATGGCTCAAGCCCTGAAAGAGGGTCGGATTCTTCCGGAACAGAAGGAATTAATGACCGGAACGAAGTTCAGAGCTACCGAGATTTTCATGTATGCCCTCTTGATTTTCATCGCCTACGACATGGTGTTCAAGCCGTTCTAAGCGCAGACGCGGTGAACGGGCAATTCACGGAGGACAGAGTCACTAGGAGCTACTTCACCGGCCCCGTATAGCTTGGCGGTGCTACTTGCGGCGGGTGCGGCCAGGGGCGTTGCCAGCCTTCCTTGCCGAAGAACGGGTCCTGCGACATGTCGCCGTTCTGAGCCAGCCTGTCGTGCCACGATGCCTGCACCGATTCCATTACGTGCGCGGTCAGCTCGGCGTCCAATCTGCGTAGCACGTTCTGGTAGTCGGCGTTTGTCGCCAGATTGCGCTGTTCCTGCGGGTCATGCTCCATATCGAAAAGCAGCACCTCGCCAGTGGCGTACTTGTGCAACTTGTACTGGCCGTCGAAGTTCATCCAACCGTCGCTTAGCAGACCAAAGATGCGCTCGCGGCCAGACGAACCCGGCATGCCTTCACCCGGCAGAGGCTGCGCGTCGTACCAGGCTGGAATATCTGCGCCGCCGAACGAAAGCATGGTCGGCGTCACATCCCGCAGCTCCACCATCTCATCACGCACCTGCCCCTCCGCAATTCCCGGCCCCATTGCGACCATCGGAACGCGAATCGCCGATTCGAAGAACGACGCCTTGCCAATCAGGTTGTGATCGCCGAGGTAGTCGCCGTGGTCTGACGAAAGGATGACGATGGTGTTCTCTAACAGACCCTGTTCTTCCAGCGTGTCCAGGATCTCGCCGACTTCGTGATCTATCTGCCTGACAAGGCCTGAATAGTGTTTGCGGACCTTCTGCTTCGCCTCGTCCGGGAAGTCGGCGTAGTCCACTCCATTCCAGGGGCGCTTGTTCCCGTCGACGTTGCCCTGTCGAAGTTTCGTGATGCTGCCGGGCGCTTCCGGAGCGGCTGCCGGGAGTTTCGACTCGTCGATGCCTTCAAGAAACTGCTCGGCCGGGTCGTAGGGACAGTGCGGGCCGGGGAAGCCGACCATCATGGCGAATGGCCCTTCGCTGCCGTACTCACGGATGAACTTGCGGGCCTCTTTGCCGACGAAACGGTCCCACGAATGCTCCCACGGCATGGTGCTAACGACGGCTCCCTTGCCATCGTGGTAGCCGTCGAACTCGTTTCCGTGCATCTTCCGCAGTCCGAGATCGTGCAGGTACTGGTAATAGTCGTCCCGAACGTGCAACCAGCGCTTGTCTTCGCATATGACGCGGTACTGGAAGCCGCGGCGGTCGTCCCAGGGATAGAAATGCATCTTGCCGATTCCGGCGGTGTAGTAGCCGTTTGCGGCGAGGATCTCGGGCCATGTCCTCAGACCGGCATCCCGGTAGTCGGCTCGCAGGTTTTGCAGGTTGCCGGTGACGCCGTTGCTGACGGCGTTCATGCCGGTCAGTAGCGCAGTGCGCGCCGGTACGCAGATTGGCGATGCTGAGAAGGAGTTTCGGAACCGCACGCCATTGTTGGCGATTCGGTCAATGTTCGGAGTCTCGAACCAGTCCGCGCCGTAGCAGCTCAGGAAGTCTGCTCGAAGCTGGTCAGGGAACAGAAATACGATGTTTGGCTGTTCAGGCAAGTCAGTCGCCTCCAGGTCGGTGGGATCAGCCGGATTCGGCTGAGGTTACCACCGGATGAGCAGAAGGCGAATCGATTGAGTAACGGACCGACAGGATCTCTCAGGCCACGTTTTTTTGCGCCTGGTAGCTGGAGATACCTGAGCCATCGACCGGTATCCAGATTCGCACCTCGGTCCCTCTACCATCGCCTTCGCGCTGAGAAGATGTGATCGAAATGCCGCCACCGTGGGCGCCAAGCAGACTCTTCGCGATGACCAGCCCGAGTCCGGTGCCAGGAATCTTCTGCGCCCGGTGCTCGACCGATCTGAAGAACGGCTGGAACAGGTGGGCTTGCTCTTCTTCGGAAATCCCTGAACCGCTGTCTCGTACAGCCATCTCAAACTTTCCGTCGGAGACCGACCATGTGAGGCTGATGTCACTCATGTCTGGCGAGTACTTGGACGCGTTGGAGAGCAGGTTCGCAACGATCTGGGAGAATCGCTGTCTGTCAGCGATGATGTCAACATCTGGTGAATTCGATTCGACCTTCAACCTCTGGCCTTTGACACTGAACATCGGGTCGACTGACAGCGCTATCTGCTCAAGCGCCTCGGACGGACGGAAGTGTTCGGGTATGAGTTTGATCTTATTGGAGCCGAGGTAGGAGAGATCCAGCAGGTCGTCGACCAGTAAGGCGAGCTGTTTGCTGTTACGCCGAATTAGCTCAAGGTGCTTGATCTCTCGCTCGCCAAGATTGTCGCTCGTGTTCCTCAGGAGCAGGTCATTGAAGGCAATGATGCTGGTGAGTGGGGTTCGAAGTTCATGTGAGACGGCGGACAGAAAGAATGCACGGGCTTCATTGTCCTCCTGGAGCCTGCGATTTGTGGCATCCAGCTCGTGCCTCGCCTCCCGCTCGTTTGCAAGTTGAATAGTCTGGGAGTAGACCTGCAGGTTCGTCATCGATGCGCTGACCAGTTCTGCGATGCGCGCCAGGATTCTCATGTGGTCCAGGTCGAGCGAGCGCGATTGCTTTGAGGAGGCGATCAGCGTTCCAACTGTTTCGTCACCGGATTTCAGAGCCGATGTGATCGCCGATCGAGTGCCTTCGAACGGCATCACGCCTCGCCGATCCTGAATTCCAGCTACCTGCGCACATTCGTGCCTGTCCATCAGTCGAGGTTCTTGTTGAATGAACTGTTCAATCAACGTCTCATTCCCGGACAGATCGATTAGCAAGCCGCTCATCTCGGGTGAGTCTCCGGGATTAGCCAGGTTCACGATTCGGAGCGTCTTGCCGTCACGATCGATCTCAGCAAGGGCCAGCACGTCGTACGGAGTCAGAGTGCGTACCAGGCGGCAGAACTGTGTGAACTCACCGGCAGGTTCTAAAGATGAACCGACTACCTGGCCTATCTCGGCCAGCGTCTCTGCCTCAAATAGCAACTCTTCGGCTGACTGCCGTTCTATGTTCAGCTCCGACACCAGCCAGGTGCTGAGCGCGCCGACGATGCCCAGGAAGACCATCCTCACCGGTAACTGACTGATTTCATACGAGTCTGACGGCTCGAAGCTGACCGTGATAACCAGCAGCAGGACGACGGCATAGGCCACGTACGCCAATCCCAGCCTGGGGCCTATCCTGGCGACGCCGACAATGATTAGTGGCATCAGGATCAACCACATTTCGCCATCCAGGCCGAACGGCGCGATCTCCCTTGCCGTGATCCACCAGGCGATGACGAACACTAGGTTGTCGAGCAGAAACCCGATCGCAAAGACGGCTCTTACGTGACCTCGTTGTAAAAGTAGTCCGAGTGCAACTGTGTATGCAATCACTCCGACGGATACGATGAGAACTGAGGTGCCGTTCCCGCCGAGTCCGTCAGATGAGGCGTACGTAGCGGACACGCCAATGAAGACGACAGCGATTCGAGCCACGAGCCAAGCTGCCTCAACTGAAGTCGAGGTGCCGGCTGTCAGTCGCAGGTAGAGATTGCGAATCCGCTGGTTGCTGGTGTTCTGCATTCACTGTGCCCAAACGACCAAACGAAAGAAAAGCCCTGATGCAGCCATCGCACCGGAGTTTGCCGTTTGATCCACTCAAGCATTGCTACCTGTGACCGAAATCGCATGGGTGAGAGTACCGATTCCAGTCTCGCGGCCATCGTATTCGATACGCCGCAACACACTTGTCATCAACTGGTGACAGGTGTCTGACCGTCTATTTTTCAGCAGCATCAGACCTTCGCTGACGCGGCCTGCGAGCGGTGGACCAATTACGGCGCAGCTTCACCGGCCAGCACACCGGTCAGCCGCTCATGGTCCACCGCCACCTGTCCGTTGACCACCACATGCGGAATGCCTTCGGGGTAGACGGCGGGATCTTCGAAGCTGGAACGGTCATTTATGTGATCAGCGTCGAAGACGACGATATCGGCGAAGTTTCCGGCCTTCAGCACACCTCGATCGGTAAGGCCGAAGCGCTCAGCGGGATTTTGCGTGACGCGCTGGACAACCTGCTCGAGCGGATAGCCGTGCCTACGACGCAGCCGGCCAACCACTCGGGGGAAGCACCCGTAGGCGCGCGGGTGCGGCTGTTGGCCAACGGGTATGGCATCTGAGCCGACCATATAATCGGGACGCGCCAGCAGCTGCATCACGTCCTCTTCCACCCGTCGCCAATCACGGGTGCTTGCAGGTGGCGCTCCCCGGAACCCACAGGCAAGGTTTGAAGCGACCATCACGTCGCAGACGCTGTCTTCAATCGAAACTCCCTGTTCGTCTGCAATATCGTCAAACAGCGTTCCGGGCAGCGCCTGGTCTCCGTCGGGTCCAATCCAGCTCCAGATGTTGCCACTTGGCCGCCCGTACCCGACGTTCTTGGTCTCTTCCACGATCTGCTTTCGCATCGATTTATCAGACAGCCGTTCAAGCAGGCGCGCAGGACCGCCCTCGTGCAACCAGCCGGGGAAGAACGCCTGCGGGAAGCTGGATCCAACGGGGTATGGATAGGTCTCAAGGGTGATGTCTACGCCTTCAGCCTTCGCCGCATCGATAGGAGCGAGGATCGCTTCGACTTGCCCCGCGTTCTTCGGGTAGGTCCGGTAGTGCTCGAAGTGGACCTTTACGCCGGAGCGCTTGCCAATCTCGATCGCCTCTGCCACTCCGCCGCCGCTGGGCGCGCGGTCCGTGTTGTGGTTCCTGAGGTGTATAGAGAGCGGCCGACCGAACTCTGCGACGACCTTGCAAAGCTCAACAAGTTCGTCCGTTGTTGAGTACGACTGCGGGTAGTAGGACAGCCCGGTGGCGAATCCGCATGCGCCCTGTTCCAGGGCGTCTCTGAGCACTCCTTTTGCGCGATCGAGTGCATCGCCGGTAAGAGGCACATCGTTAAACCCGACCGCTTCCAGCCGCACCGGACCATGCCCGGCGAACGTTGCGACGTTGCAGGATGTTTTGTTGTGGTAGTTGGCCCGTGCAGCCGTGATGCTGGACATGTCGAGGTCTTCCGGCGGCAGCCCCAGTATCCCCGAGAGATACCAGCGATACATGGGATAGTTCTCTGCCGACAACGGGGCGAGAGTTAGGCCATCGGGAGATATGATCTCGGTTGTTATGCCTTGTCGGATGCCGTTTGCGTGCTGTCCGTCCGCCAGCAACGCGCCATCTGAATGGGCATGAACGTCGATGAAGCCGGGCGTCACCGTCAGACCGGTCGCGTCGATGATTCGCCTGGCGGTCGACTCGGCCAGATCGCCAATCTGCTCGATGCGCTTGCCGTTGATGCCGACGTCGGCTCTCACGCCGGGCGAGCCGGTGCCATCGACAACTGTGCCGCCGGAGATCAAGAGGTCGAAGTGCATTTGAGAGTTCTCTTTCAGAGCCAGAGCTTGATTTGCCGCCGGTGGCCTTCAATCAGGAGTAGTAGATTGCGCGGGCGGAGACTACACCGGAAGACGGCGGGTGGCTATGCTTCAGTTCCCAGAAGTATCGAACCTCCTCCTCATTCCTGATCAAAGACGAGCGAATAAACAGCCTGACGTGCTGCGTGTATATTTTGGGACTCGGCCCACAACGAACGAGCTTCGACAACCAGCGAAGCGATCGTGTAATCGAAAGAAGCCCATCAGCCCTCGACAGCGACCGGAAGTATAGAAAGGCAACCTGCGCACATGACTCAGAAAAGACTCGAAGGCAAGGTAGCGATCGTCACCGGTGGAGCGCTTGGCATCGGTGGCGGCACGGCGCGCAGGCTGGCAGCTGACGGAGCGAAGGTGCTGATCGTAGATGTGATGGAAGACGCCGCGGCAGCTAACGTAAAGCGCATCAGCGACAGCGGCGGGACGGCTATCGCAATGACCGGCGACGTGTCACAGGAGTCGGTTGCGAAGAGCATGGTTGAGCGTGCTGTGAACGAGTTTGGTCGTCTCGACATCATGGTCCAGAACGCTTACAGCGGGGGGCCAGATAGTGCGGGGAGCGCAGTAGAGGTGAAGCCCGAGGCGTGGCGCTCAGGCATCGACCTGTTAGTGACGGCCCTCTACCTGGGCGCGAAGTATGGCGTTCCGGCGATGGAGGAGTCTGGCTCAGCGCCAGGATTCAACGCCGGCGCATGGACAGGCGCAGGGTTGAGGCACGGGAGCCCGCCGAACATGAACGTCGGCCGAATAGTGAACCTGTCTTCGGTCCACGGACTGCTGCAGGCGCCAAGATCGCTGATCTACGAGGCGGGCAAGGCGGCTGTCATCGGCCTAACCCGCCAGATGGCGGTGGACTTCGGGCCACTTGGCATCACTGTGAATGCGATTGCGCCGGGACATATCGTGACTGAACGGGGTGAGGCGACCTGGGGCGAGGTCGGTGACGAGGCAGGTTTCAAGCTGTTCGAGTTGCAATACCCGGTGCGCAGGACAGGTGTGCCGGACGATATTGCAGCAGGAATAGCGTTCCTCTGCTCCGATGAAGCATCGTTCATCACCGGTGTGGTCCTGCCAATAGACGGTGGACTTTCTATTCAACTGCAAGAAAATATTGTGATGGACACAAAGGACTTCATCGTTGAGAACCCTGACCTGAAGACGCACTTCGACCAGGGCCGCGGGACTGCACGGAGGTAGCGCTGAAAGGCGCGCTAGCGCCGCGGTTGACACGGTTTCCACACACCAGCCGCAGTCGTTGACCGCAGTGGTCCAGCTAGCCTTATCGTGTGTCCAAATCGCAACATGATGACGTATAAAGGCCAGCCGACAGGGAGTATTGAGATGAGCGGTTATGTGGTGAACATCGAGGCCGAGACGCTCGGCAACGACAACTTCAGGAAGGTGCTCAATACGGCAGGAAATAGCCAGCTTGTGGTCATGAGCATTGAGCCGGGCGACGATATCGGCGAAGAGATACACGATCTCGACCAGTTCATTCGTGTAGAGGCGGGAGAAGCGATGGCTGTGCTGGACGGTGAAGAAAGCCACCTGGAGGATGATTGGGCGGTGGTGATACCGGCAGGCACCCGCCACAACATCGTCAATACGTCCGGTACCGAGGCTCTCAAGCTCTACTCAATCTATTCGCCACCGGAGCATCCGGCCGGGACCGTGCATAAGACCAAAGCTGAGGCGGCGGCTGCTGAACACCACTAGTTAAAACGCGGCGGCGGACCTGGCTTGTTCAGCCGGTACGCTTTCGCGTGACCATGAAGATATACAGGTACACCGGGAACAGCGCGCCTGATGCCAGTCTTACCGAAGCGGGCATGTACGACACCCAGATGATCACTGAGGCGATGGTGCAGATCCCGGCGAGACTGAGTTCACGGCGAAAATACGTCATCGGGGCGACGTAGAACTCCTGCTCGTCCAGCTTTCTTCTTGCCTCTCGCCACACGAGCACCATGGTCACGGCAGCGGTGACTGCGGCGATCAGGAGAACAGCGGTGGCCACGGCGCGACTCCCCAGACTTGATGTTCACAAACAAGTCTAGGAATCCAGCGATCAGACCGAAGCGAAAATGCGTGTAATGGCCGTGAGCGGAGGCGGGGTTTCAGGGTCCTTGTCCTACTCAGGCCGGGCCAGAAGCGAACCGATCACCTGTGGCGCCGCTTCAACCGCTCGCTCCCTGATCTGCTCCGGGGTCAAACTGCCAATCGGGTGTTGGACTATCGCAAACGGGTAGTCAGGCATGCCGCCGAGATTGGCCATCGCCTTCGCACCGGATTCGAACGGTGTGGTGCAGATGGCAATTGCGGGGATGCCCAGCGCTTCAAGCTGCATTGAGTCGTGCAGACTGCACGACGAGCAACTCCCTCAGTCGCCGTTCGCTAAAAGCGCAACGTCCACTTCGGACGCAAAGGTCTTGAGCAGCTCAGGCTCGGCGGGGCGAGATGCGTTGCCCTTGTTCACCCGATGGGAAGAGACGACGTCGAATCGGTCGGCCAGGACATCGTAGATTGCATCGAGCAGTTCAGCGGCATTCAGCTTGTCGTTGTAGAGCAAGCCGATTCGCTTTCCAGCGAGTGACTCAGGGCGCACTGCCATTCCGTCCGTTGCGATGGACAGCGTGGAGGTCGGGTCGAGCGTTGTCAGAGTTGTCATATTGCGTTCCTTTTGCATCAGGCCACCCTTCGACAAGCTCAGGATGGCAACTTATATGTCATTCTGAACTTGATTCAGAATCTCTCGAGCGACCTGCCGTAAGCGGGCACCCACGCAAGCGGGATGACAGTTCATCCCCGGTGTCTTCTCAGGCCATTATCCGCTTTGTGACCGATCTTGTCTTGGCGCCGGTTGACCACATGGGTATGACCATGCTCCAACCGCCGCCGTCACCGCCTGCAACTATCGGCACCACTGCGCCAGGCGATGCCAGCGCGCCCGTACCGGTCGGCGGAGCGTCACCAATGCCCTCTTTGACTCCACCCATCGATAAAACTGAAGGTGCAGGCGCTTTTGTGCGCTCGTAGAGATACTCGCAGACCTGCTGTCGGCTCCAGCCTGCCGTCTTCAGGTGAGCGGCGTGCTCAGGGCAGATCACAACAAGCACCTCCTGCATCGCCTCACCAACCGCGTACAATCGCCCAGCGAAGGCGTCGAGCAGACCTTCGGGCGTGTTGGCTTCGTGCTCTCCGACCTGTATTCCACTGAGTCCGGCGAACGTCGTGACGGTGCTTTCGTCTGCGGCAAACCCGCGGGCGACGTGCAAAGGCTCCCACGGCAGCCTGTTCACTTTTTCGGCGATGCACCAGGTGTACTTACCGGCATGCCCCAGAGTTGCCTTGTCGAGTTCGCCTGCGCGGGTCCCGATCACGTTCGAGACGATGAGGCGAACGGCGCGGCCAATAGTGGCATTGGCTCTGTTACCGGGGCCGAAGACCGATTCCGCGGTGTTGATACCGAGCCTGTCGACGATGGGGCCGCTGACGACGAGCAGAATCCCCGCGCCCATGGTGCTGACCGAGATTCCGTGCAGGCTGAACTGGTCTTCTGTGATCGCCTCGACTGCCGCTGCCACAACGGGCATGTACTCAGGCTTACAGCCGGCCATCACGGCGTTGATCGCGGCCTTCTCGGCAGTGACCACCGCGCCTTTTGTCGGCTCAACACCGAGGATCCGGTCAGGCTGAAGTTTCGCCGTACGAAGGAACAGCTCGACCGCTTCGGGTGTCGGCGGGATTATGGGAAGGCCGTCTGTCCAGCCCCGCTCGAAGTAGGATTCGATCGCCTCGAAGGCGTCAGCGGTCTGCTGCGTCTCAGAGGTCAGGCGATTTGTGGCTGTTCCGGCTCCGTTCGTGTCCATCGGGTTTCGCCCTCTCCCTTTGTCCCACTCCCGCCAAGGGAGGGGGGCATCGTTACGGCTTCACCATGCTTCCGTCCGCCCTGCGCACAGTGTCCCACGCACCGCCGAACTCTCGCTCCCTGAACGGGAACTTTGCAGCGAGATCTTCGTCGACATCTATCCCAAGCCCTGGCTTTCCGTTGGACCACATCATTCCGTCGCGCAGTTCCGGGCATCCGGGGAAGACCTCTTTTGTGCGCTCGCCGAAGATGGCGGCCTCCTGGATGCCGAAATTGTAGTTGTTCAGGTCCAGTGCGAGGTTCGCTGCATGGCCTACAGGCGATGTGTCGCCGGGGCCATGCCATGCCGTGCGGACGCTGAACAGTTCGCCCATCGCCGAGAACTTCTTCGCCGGTGTGATGCCGCCGATCTGTGACATGTGCATGCGCAGGAAGTCGAGCAGCCTGTCTTTGATCATCGGGACTATCTCGTGCGGCGAGTTGTAGAGCTCACCCATTGCTATCGGAGTCGCGCACTGTTCTCTGACCATCCGGAAATAGTCGTTATCTTCCGGTGAGAACAGGTCTTCGAGGAAGAAGAGCTGGAACTTCTCGACCTCTTTGGCGAACCAGACACCGAGGATCGGCGGTATGCGCTCGTGAACATCGTGGAGAATCTCGACGCCGTAACCGAAGCGGTCGCGGATGTACTCAAACAGTCCAATGGCGGAGCGCATGTACGGCTTCGGCTCGAATACTCCGCCAGGATGCGCGTAGAGTCTGTCGGCCGAGTAGTCCCGCAGCCATGAAGTGGCGGCGATGGGCCCTTTTGAGACATCCCGGTTGAACGCGGTTGCTTTTCCGGAAACTGCACCGCGATTTCCGTATGTCACATAGCCCGGTGTTTCAACCTGCACCCGAACGTGATGGTACCCCTTCTCCATGAACGCCTGCATCTTGTCGCCGACCTCTTCCGGGCTGCCGCCTGAAGAGTGGACGTAGACCGGCGCGGCCTCACGCGCCCGCCCGCCGAGCAGGTCGTACACCGGCATGTTCGCCATCTTGCCCTTGACGTCCCACAGCGCCTGGTCCACTCCGGAGAGTGCGTTGTTGAGCACCGGACCGTTGCGCCAGTAAGACGAGACGTAACTCGACTGCCAGATGTCCTCGATATCCGCAACGTTCCGGCCGACTAAGAACGGCTTCAGGTAGTCGTTGACGGCCGCTACGACGGTGCTCGGCCGCTGGGTGAACGTGGCACAGCCTACGCCGTAGAGGCCCGGCTCTGACGTTTCGATCTTGACGATGACAAGCCTGATGGTGTCAGGCTCAGTGATGATGACGCGGATGTCTCGGATGGTGGGGTTTGCCATTTGTGGCGATGTCTCCGTTCGGGACGATTGGTTTGTGGCGCGAATTCTACCGGCAGCCAGGACGCTCAGCCATTCGATTCAAGTCGGTCATCGCTGAAATCATCGTTCTCGATCCGCTGAGGCACAAGCGGTGCCGGGACGACTGCTGACTCAATGACCTCCGCGCTGCGAGCTGTTTCCATCGGCAGTACCCTGACGCAGAATACGACGTGAGACCGGCATTACGCGGCATTGCCCGGCACAACCAGGGGCTGCAAGGAGATTTACATGAGGGTCACGACCTGGCTTGGCGGTGATCGGTTTGAGATGGGCCAAGTACCAGATCCCACGCCAGGGCCCGATCAGGTCGTGGCACGCGTCGACACGGTCGGGGTATGCGGAACCGATGTTCACATCACACAGGGCCTTTTTCCTTACACACCGCCCACGATCCTGGGTCATGAGGGAAGCGGTGAGATTGTTGCCGTCGGCGAGGGTGTGCCTGCCAGCCGAATTGGTGAGCGCGTTGCGATGGACATAACGAGCCATTGCGGCGTGTGCGAAAACTGCCGCACCTGGAACCTGTCTCGTTGCATGAATTCGGTGAGTAGCAGCGGCTATTTCGCGGAGTTTGCAGTGCTGCCATCGCAATCGGCGCACAGAATTCCTGACGGTATGACGCTTGAGACGGCGGCGCTCACGGAACCGGCTTCTTGCTGCCTCTCCGGCGTCGGCCGGCTGGCTATTCCTGACAACGCGGTTGCTGTCGTTATCGGCGGCGGTGTCATGGGACTGTTCACGCTGGCATTTCTGAAATCACATGGTGTCGAGACGGCGGTCATGTCAGAACCGGTGCAGTCGCGGAGAGAGGTTGCAAAGGACCTTGGAGCAGACGTCCTGCACGATCCCGCGGATGGTGATATTTCGGAGCTTGTAAAGGACCTGACTGGCGGGCGCGGAGCACACATCGCCGCAGAGGCGGTTGGCAAGCCAGCTCTCGTTGCGAAGTGTGCCGAAATAGTCCGAGAGCTGGGTGATGTGATGATGATCGGCGTCTGCCCGCAGGGTTCGGCGTTGCCGGTCGACCTCTTCAACTTCCACTACAAGGAGATCAGGCTGCAGGGCGCGTTCGGGCGCGGCAATGTGTTTGCGGATACGCCGGAAGCGATATCGAAGTTGAACCTGGGCAGCGTGATTTCAGGCCGCTACTCGCTGGAAGAGGTGCCACAGGCGATCAAGGATTCAGGCGACGGCAAGGGAATCAAGTTCGTGGTGAAGCCAGGCGGGTGAGGCACTATTAGGGTCGGCAAGAACCCGGCTGATTCTGCTGTATTTCGCACTAGACGATTCTGGACTGATTGAACTGGTACGCTCGAGTTCTCGGATCCGTTCTGATCCTCAGACGGTGCCTTGCCGCAAAATACAACGCTTAACCAGACCTGCCCGGAACCTCCACCGAAACTCAAGGAGAACGAAATGAGGGTCATGACCTGGCTTGGTGGAGACCGGTTCGAACTGAGCGAAGTACCAGACCCGACTCCCGGACCTGACCAGGTTGTGGCGCGCGTCGATACCGTTGGCATCTGCGGGACCGATGTTCACATCACGCAGGGGCTGTTCCCCGGTACCCCGCCCACGGTCCTGGGTCATGAGGGAAGCGGTGAGATTGTCGCGGTTGGTGACGGTGTGCCGACCAGTCGCATCGGTGAGCGCGTTGCAATGGAGACAACAAGCCACTGCGGCGTGTGCGAGAACTGCCGCACATGGAGCCTGGCTCGTTGCGAGAACTCGGTATGGAGTAGCGGCTTCTTCGCTGAATTTTCGGTTTTGCCATCGCAGTCGGCGTCCCGCATTCCTGATGGTATGACGCTTGAGACGGCGGCGCTCACAGAACCGGCTTCATGCTGTCTCTCAGGTGTTAGCCGGCTTGCTATTCCCGAAAACGCGGTAGCTGTCGTGATCGGAGGCGGGCTCATGGGGCTGTTCACGCTGGCATTTCTGAAGTCGCACGGCGTTGAGACAGCGGTCATGTCGGAACCTGTACAGTCCCGGCGACTGTTCGCAAAGGACCTGGGCGCCGACGTCCTGCACGATCCCGCGGAGAGTGACATCTCAGAGTTGGTGAACGATCTGACCGGTGGGCGCGGTGCACACATTGCCGCAGAGGCGGTTGGCAAGCCAGCTCTGGTAGCGAAGTGCGCCGAAATAGTCCGTGAGCGGGGCGATGTGCTGATGATCGGCGTGTGCCCGCAGGGTTCTGCGTTGCCGGTCGACCTGTTCGATTTCCACTACAAGGAGATCACGCTGCAGGGCGCGTTCGGGCGCGGCAACGTCTTCGCGGATACACCGGAGGCAATATCGAATTTGAATCTTGACGGCGTGATTTCAGGCCGCTACTCGCTGGACAAGGTGCCCCAGGCGATCAAGGATTCAGGCGACGGTAAGGGAATCAAGATGGTCATCAAGCCGAACGGATGAGACAGGACTCGTGCCTCGGAATGGCCTGCGGAACCGTCTATCCGTTCGCGGTCGTGTACGCCATGCCGTCGGTCGTGATGACCACCTCAACGACGCTCTTGTCCGGGTTAATGTTGAAGGCGCGTACGACCGGACGCGTCTTCTCGACCAGGCTGACAACGACGTAGTAAGGATCTGTCCAGCCAGTGTTCGTGGCGTTGTCGACATCGGTCTCGGAAGGGTGCGCCTGCATATAAGTGTGGGAGTGGTAGATTGCCACGAGTTGCTCACCGGTCGAGTCGGCATCTTCCTGTATCTGCATAACCTCGAGCTCGTCCATCGAGTAGCGGCGACGCTTGTCTGTGGCGATGTTTTTGGCGCGGCACAACCGGGATACCTCATCGCCCTTCCCGACCAGGAATCCGCAGCACTCGTCAGGATCCTCCTCGAGAGAGTGGCTGATCATCTCGCCAATGACGGTGCGTGGGATCTTTATCGACAACCCGTTGACTCCTTTTCAATGACCCGTAGACGGCAATACGCCAACACGGTAGGGCGACTTTTCCAGCCATGCGTGCGCACTACCGGTGCACAGGTCGCAAGCACCGAATTATAAGCGCCATTCTCCAGATAACTACGAGGTTCCCGATATAAAGTTCACACGCCGGCACGGGAGTAAGATTCTTTACCCCGAACCTGACCGGTCGCAGGCTCGCATCCTGCCCCGGCCAGATAACGTTAGATAACCGTGGAGAACATACCGGTGCAAGTGGATCACATTCGCGGCGCTGCCGAGCATATCAGTGCCGCCCGAATTGACGGCCGCAGAATGTCGGCGCTGCCGTCCGGTATCAGACCCGATGACGAAACTGAAGCATACGCGGTGCAATCGCGGGTGCACGAGATCCTTGCCGCGAACAGGCGTGGGCGTGTCGTGGGCCACAAGATCGGCTGTACGACCCCTGTGATGCAGGAGTATCTCGGTATTCACAATCCCTGCGCAGGGGCTATTTTCCAACCGACAGTCCACTTTCAACAGGGAATGCTAAAGCACGCAGATTTCCTGCACCCGGGCGTCGAGGCAGAAATAGCGGTTTTCCTGGGTGAAGAGATTGCTGCGCGTGACGGCGGTCATGATCGTGATTCCGTTGCAGATGCTGTGCAGGGGGTCTTTGCGGCTATCGAGATCGTGGACGACCGCTGGGACGACTATACGGCGATCGATACGCCGACACTGATTGCCGACGACTTCTTTGGCGCAGGCTGCGTGTTAGGAGACCCGGTTGCTGACTGGCAAGATCTCGACCTGACAGGTTTGAAGGGCGAGATGCGGATCAATGGCAAGGTGGTTGGAGATGGATGCAGCGGAGACATCCTGGGGCATCCATTTGAGGCGCTGGCGTGGCTGGCGAACTCGCTGAGCGCGCGCGGCGAATCGCTGATGCAGGGTCAGATCGTGATGCTTGGCAGCGTTGTCCAGACGAAGTGGGTGGAGCACATGGATGAGGTGGAGGTAGAGGTGGAGAAGCTGGGAAAGGTGACTGCGTGGTTCGGGTAGTTATTCGTCTAGCAGGGATAGGGAATTGAGCAGCGAAACATCGCCCACGCCGGGCCGACCGATCATGCCGGAAAGCTATGGCCTCGCTGCGGCTGAGAAGTTCGAGCCTATTTCGTGGGACTGGGTCACCGATCGTCTGAAAACCGCACGAAACTACTGGATTGCGACGGTCCGCAAGAATGGGCGGCCCCATGTCTCGCCGGTCTGGGGCCTGTGGCTGGATGGCCGGGTGATGTTCGCCACCGACGGAAACTCTGCGAAGGCGCGCAACGCGGCTCGCAATCCGGCCTGCTCGATACACCTCGAAAGCGGCGATGAGGTTGTGATTCTTGACGGCGTGCTTGAGCGCGTTACCGATGAGTCCGTGCTGGAACGACTCAACTCTGCCTACAACGAAAAGTACTCGATCAATCCTGGTGCGGGCGGTGATAGTGCCCCTGTCTACGCCTTGAAGATAGACATTGCACTCGCATGGCTGGAAACCGACTTTCCTGCGACGGCAACGCGCTGGCGGTTTGACTAGGATTCGTGCTGCTCGGGCTTCCTCGCCACTATCCACTGGTGCGTCTCTTTCTCACCCCCATCGCCCAAGTTGTCGATCATCTCGACGTTGGCCGATTCCACTACAAACCCGGCATCGGAGACCATTGTGCGATTGGTTTCAGCGTCGAAGCTGCTCCAGTACATCGGCACACCGAACCAATTGTCCTCCCTGTGGTCTTCCTCGGTGGCTCCAAAGGTGGCGACGAAAAGTCCACCGGGTCGCAGCCACGAGTAGATCGACGCGATCAGCTCCGGCTGTAGCGAACGCGGCAAGTGGATGATCGAGTACAGGGCAATAACACCGTCAAAGCTATTTTCGGGGAGTTTTAGCATCGACATGTCCGCGCAGACAAACTTCCCGGATGGAACATTGCGCCGAGCTTTATTCACCTGTTGCTGAGAAACATCAACCGCGGTCACATCGAACCTCTTCACCAGGTTCGATGTGAAAGGCAGGCCGTTTCCACATCCCAGTTCGAGAACCCGTCTGGTTCCAATTACGCCGTCAATGAAGAGCCGTTCGTAACGCCAGACAACATTCGGAACCGATGAGCGGTAAAACCTGAAATAGTCGTCTCCGGCCGAGTCGTAGCCCGCTGCTACGGCAGCGATCTCGGCCTGATCCTCTTTCTTCATAACAACGTTTTCCGTGTCACCTGCTAACGCTTTCTCCGCGATCAGGCACTCTCACTCACCGTCCGGCAACTCTGGCAACATCTTCACATCTCACGCCGCCTACACGAGAGTAGAATCCGGCCAGTTTCCCTCAGTTGGCCAACACACTGTCCCACATATGACATGAAAGAGGCTGCCCGATGAAGATCACAAACGTCACTACTCACATGGTCCATCCGGGCCCCGGCATGAAGAATTTTATCTTCGTGAAGCTGGAGACCGACGCAGGTATCACTGGCTGGGGCGAGGCGTATTCGCAGGCTGATCGAGATACGCAGGTCAAGACGCATATCGACCAGGTTGCCCGGTATTTAGTTGGCCGCGATCCGTTTCACATCCGCCATTTCATGCACGTGGTCCACGAAGATTTTGCGACGAAGCGATCAGCGATGGACCTGCACTGCGCCATGTCCGGAATTGAGATAGCGATGTGGGACATCGTAGGCAAGGCTCTCGATCAGCCTGTCTACAACCTGCTTGGCGGGCCCGTCAGGCCGCGGATCAAGCTCTACGCCAATAGCTGGAGTGGTGCGGCAGAGACGCCGGATGACTACGGTGAGAAGGCGGTAAAGACGGTAAAACAGGGTTTCAATGCTTTGAAGTTCGATCCGTTTCCGGGTCCGTGGCGCGAGTACCCGGAGTACGAGGCGCTTGAGGAGGCGGTGGCGATTGTCGGCGCGGTGCGCGAGGCCGTTGGACCGAAGGTTGAGCTGCTTGTCGAGGTCCACCGTCGGCTGGCGCCGATGAACGCCATACGGGTGGCGAAGATGCTGGAGCAGTTCCGGCCTTACTGGTTTGAGGAGCCGTGCCCGCCGGACAACATCCCGGCGATCAAAGAGGTGAAGGACAACACCACGATTCCAATTGTCACGGGCGAGGCGCTTTACACTCGCAACGGCTTCCGTGAGGTGTTCGACCTGAGGGCGGCGGACATCATCAACCCGGATATCTGCAACACTGGCGGGATATTAGAACTGACGCAGATCGCCGCTATGGCGCAGCCTTACTACATTGGGGTGTCGCCGCACGGCTGGAACAGCACGGGCATCGGTGCGGCTGCGGCCGTTCACGCATCTGCGGTGATGCCCAACTTCCTGATCTACGAATACATGGTGCACGCGGAAGATGTTTCGAGAGACCTGACGATCGGCTATAACGAGCCCGTTGACGGCTACCTGGAACTGCCGACTTCGCCTGGTCTCGGCATCGAGATTGATGAGTCGAAGCTGGCCAAGTACGAGTACAGGCAGTATCCACCGCGGGCAATTCGCACGCTTGAAGACGAGAGAAACTGGGACTAGCCGGGCTGGTAGACGGTGGTGTCATCCCGATCGCGGGGTACCCGCTTGCGGGTCGCAGGGATCTTACTGGTCAATGTGAGATCGCCGAGAGATTCTGCATCAAGTCCAGAATGGCAATAGTTCCCTTCTCCCGGATCCAGATGCCCGCTTGTGGGCGCGGGTCAGGATGAGGGTCGTCTCGTCCGAAGAGGTCAAGTTGACGCCAGCGCACGAACGACCCACCCTCTAACTCCCTACCATGCTAGACATAGTGCCATATTTCGCTATCTTTGTAGTGGAGCAAGTCATGGTCACATCAGTCACACATCGACGCATCGTCGGCTACATCAGGGTCTCTACGGACAAGCAGGCCAGGAATGACCGATCCTCACTCGGAACTCAAGAAGAGAGGGTCCGGGCAACCGCGTCTGCGATTGGCGGTCTCGTGGTAAGGGTCTTCTGCGATGTCGAGTCCGGCAGGAGAGATGATCGACCGCAGTACCGTGCGATGCTGGAGTACATACGCGAGAACGATATCGACACCGTCCTGGTCCAGTACCTCGATCGCTTTGGAAGAAACCCAAAGGAAATACTTTCGAGAATCTGGCAACTCGGAGAACAGGGAGTCTCAGTCGAAGCGACGGACCAGGACATCAAAGACGAGATGATGTTGATAGTCAACGCAGGTATGGCAGGACACGAGAGCAAGCGCACTTCAGAAAGAGTCCAGGCCAACATGAACAATAGCGCAAGGAAGGGCGTACACAGCGGCCCTCCTCCGTATGGCCTTAGACCGATTCGAGAGATAAAGGACGGCAAGGCGGTCGTCGTCAGGTGGGAGATCGAGGAGACGGAAGCCGAGATCATAAAGGAGATGGCACGCCTTAGTGTCGAAGAGAACCTGGGTTACAAAGCGATCGCAGACAGCCTGAATGAACGCGGTATGACCCGAAATGGACGGTTCTGGGTGCCAGCTTCGATCCAGCTCATACTTCGTAACCCTGCGATCAAAGGCCTCCTGGTCTTTGGACGAAACCGCAAGAAGAGTAGTCCGAATCAGGAACTCATAGAGGTGCCAGGTGTCTTCCCTCCCATCCTCACCGAGCAAGAGTGGGATCTTCTACAACAACGTCAGGACATCAGGAAGGGTGCGCCCAGGGGATCGGTGCACAAGAGCGAGTATCTGTTGAGCAGTATCGCAAGATGCGGTCACTGTGGCGGACCGATGACAGGAAAAGCGGGAGCGAAGTACAAGGGGCGTCTCTATCGTAGCTACCAGTGCGTGAATGCCAAGAAGGCCCGAGCCAAATGCTCCTTTCACAACTCCCATGTCTCGACAAAGCTTGAGCCTGCTGTTCTCGAATACCTTGGACAGTTCTCGGATCCAAAGCGCGTGGTTGAGCTCCTGGACCAGTCAGGCCCGAGCAACCTCAAGCGGATCAAGAAAGAACTTGGTCGTGCGGAGAAGCAGCTGACTGCCCTAGACCGTGACTTCCATCAGAACTTGGACCTACTGAAGAAGGGCGTGTTGGAGGAGGAGGAGTTCGGTAGGGCCAACGAGAAGCGAAGAGACGAACGGGCATCAGCCGAGATTCGCATTGCTGAACTGAGGAACCAGGTAGAGCGAACCGAAACGTCTGAAGACTCACTCGTTGCTTTACCGGATCAGATCCGGTCGTTCACCGAATCGTTCGAGGAGATGGAGACTCCAAAAGCGAAGGCGATTCTGCAGACCATCCTTGAGGCCGTGTACGTCTGGAACGACAACCGGATCGAGATAGCGTTCAGACAACAAGCCGGGTCGTAGTAGAACGGCTCATCCTGCCAGCTTCTCAGCGGGATCCAGGGTTTCGGGCTCGGAATCGACAGGTCCTTGATTCTTCCGATTCGCCGGAGGTTCAGACAGTGCCCTGGCATGGGCTGAACTGATCTTCTCAATAACATCCTGGGGTACCTGCCCTCGGACTGAGATCATGTAGCCGTCTGGCTCTGATTTTTCTGCAACTTCATTCTGTTCGTTTCTGCTCATCGTGATTCCGATTCCGGACCGGAGGTCCGCTACCGTCTCTGATCACAATTCGAGCAGATAATCCGAAATTGTCAAGGCGCGACAATGCGCACGTATTATGTCGCGCTTTTACCACCGCGACACCATCGTACAAAGAGCCTTGGACTGCACTGTTCATTCTCAACATCACTCTGTGCATCCATGGTTCATTTACCATGCTTTGTAAAGAGTAGAATTAGTTAGAGATGCACACGTCGCAATAACCCCATTGTCGCGCTTAGTCCGAATTTTATGAATTCGGGCATCTAAGTGGATCCTCCCTGGTATCGCACCTTGTGCAGTTCACCGGTGAAGGGATCGAATCTTTCCAGAACTCCACTGTGTGGTTGTGCATGGAGGCTGCGTGCCGTGTGCGTGGCTGATGCGTGCGTCGTGCATGCATCAATCGTGACCTTTCGAAGCCATTTCCAACTTAAATTCGCCGGATTAGTGCCCGCAGAACAGAGAGAAACAGGTGTTTGGACGAAAAAAAGAGGCGCAACTGCCTCCAGGCGTCTATCCAGACGAGGAAGTGACCAGGCTCGTCGCGGACTTCCCGCGGTTTGGCGAAGAGCCTTTCCTGGCGGCAACCGACAAAAGGCCACCCAGGCCGATACTCGACGATCTCGAATACGTCCGACGAATCTTGATCTCCTGGCTGATAGGTAGACCGGTCTCTGAGATAGCGAAAAGAGTTGGGTGTAGCGAGCGGTCGGTCCGGAACGTGATTGAGAAGGTGATCTATGTGGATGAGTACGATCTTGAATCAGGATGGAGCGACTGGATCGAACTCGGACTCATTGGTGCCCTCGACGTTGCCGTTGCCGATCAGGCCTCCTCATGGCTGAACGATCCGGATGTTTCACAGGTAACCGTGATCTGCCAGGTCTGTCATCGACAGATCGGGATGGTGCACATGTTGAAGTCCATGCTTGGAGAGCGGCAAGGTTCTGAGATAGAGCTCGATGTACTGGCTCGTGGGCTCCTCCTCGATGATGAGCTTGCCAGACGTCACCTGGCCGAGGTCCAGGGTCACCTCATACTTCACTTCTACATTGGTATAGACAAGATTGCGGTCAACACCAGGCGGGCGAGGCATAGAGCGCACCGTTATTTACAAAGCATTGAATGGATACCTGCTAACCAACCGTTTTCGTGGTACAGCAACAGGCATCACTACACACAGATCGTTTCGCGGCATGCGATCGGTGTGTTGCCGGAGGAAGGGGAGCCAGATCTGAGACTGCTGACACCAGTCATCGATGGACGTCCTATGTCTATCTACGACGCGAGGCGAAGATGGAAACAACTGATCAAATAATCGTCGTTATCTCCACCAATGGCGATCGACCTTCAATCTGTAGGGGCTTGTTCAGGATCTGCTCCGGTGAGTGATCTATTCGAGGCATATTTGCCCCTCCTTTAAAACTGACCTTTACCCCTTTTTCGCGCCAGCTGCAGGGTTAATTTCCTGGCTTCTGACCTTTACCCCTTTTTCGCGCCAGCTGCAGGGTTAATTTCCGGGCTTCATCCGGCTGCTACGACTCCTGCTTTCTGTGCCAGTGCGAACCGGGCTGGAGCCTGATTGCCCAGTGCGCTATGTGGCCGCTTATTGTTGTACTCCTGCCGCCATTCTTCAACCTTCTCTCGGGCATCTTCCAGCGACAGGAACCAGTTCTCATTCAGGCACTCCTGGCGGACTCTTCCATTGAACGACTCGATGAATGCGTTGTCAGTTGGCTTCCCTGGCCTGGTGAAGTCGATCTCGACGCCGTTCATGTAAGCCCACTGGTCAAAGGCCTTCGAGGTGAACTCAGTTCCGTGATCAACTCGTATCGTCTTAGGCAGACCACGTTCGAAGGCGATTCGATTCAGGACCTCCACGACTCGCTTCCCAGTCAGGCTCCGATCAACCTCGATCCGGGGACTAACACGGCTAAAGTTATCGACTATCGTAAGAAGACGAATTCTCTGCCCGTTGAAGAGCTCGTCGTGCATGAAGTCCATTGACCAGGTCTGGTTCGGAGCCGTTGCTGTTGGCACCTCAACTCTGTTCCGGCTCGAGACGTGCCTGCGTCTCGGCTTCTTCGTTCTCATGGCCAGTCCCTCCATCCTGTAGAGCCGGTAGACGCGCTTATGGTTCACCTTCCAGCCTTCTCTTTGAAGGAGGATGTGAATCCGCTTGTAGCCGTAGCTGACGCGTATCTCTGCAAGTTCCCTGATGCGCTTTCTAAGGACAGTCTGCTCGGGAGCGCGACTCAAGTAGCGGTGGCTAGTGCGGGAGAAGCGGATCACAGAACAGGCTCTTCGCTCTGAGACCCGGTAGCTCCTGCACAGATAGTTCGCCACTTCTCGGTTCCGGGCAGGCTTCAGAGTTTTTTTCGCAAGACGTCCTGTAGCATCTCCTTGTCCAGTGCCAGGTCTGCTACCAGGTTCTTGAGCTTCCTGTTCTCTTCCTCGAGCTGCTTAAGGCGTCGCAACTCGGCGACACCCATACCCTCGTACTTCCGTTTCCAGCGGTAGAAGGTATTCTCCGAGACGCCCATCTTCCGACAGACTTCTCCGACGGACGTGCCGCTCTCTGCCTGCCGCAGTGCAAACGCGATCTGCTCCTGCGTGTACCTCGATCTCTTCACGGAATGACCTACCTTTCTTGAGGCCGAATCATCCCGGAAAACTATCACTTATGCCGGCGCGGTTATCGGGGAGAAGGTCAAATTGATCTGTCCACCTTAGACGCGGTCATTAGTCGAGAGTATGGGACGTCGTGCGCCTCGATGACTCGTATGCTCCGAAGTGATCTTACTATTGCCGGGGCTGGCAGATAGATGTCACGTAAATAACGCGCCGAAGACACTGCGCATGATGATCCGAACAGGTATTCAGAACGAACGAAGGGGGTAGTAGGTTCGTTTTAGTGTCGCAGGGCTAGCAGGCGATGCCGTTGCAGGACGGTTGCCATGGCAAACGACCGCACAATAAATGTTTCTGAATCTTCCCAATGGGAAGATCAAGTCGTGACCGAGCGGCAGCCCCAGCCAGTTAGCCGGGACGGGGTGGGGGGCTGGAGCCGCCGTCGGTTGCGCGGTCTTTCTCTACTGCAACGATTTCTGATACTCGGAGCAATCCTGTTCGTCTCCGGTTTCGTCGTTATCGGTCTTGTCATCACCACATCTACTCGATCCCTCTCAGACCGGATTATGCAGGATCGGCTTTCCGGAACTCGAGTTGCCGCGGCAGGGCTCTCTGAGACTATCCGCCAGGCCCGAGCAGAACTGATTGGTCATCGGGACATGATGGCCCTTTCGGGGGATCGAATTGAACCTCCGTATGCCTCGCTTTCAAGCCTGACTCAATCTCATTTAACAGCCTTCAGTGGTGGGTTGGCACTCGTCGATGCTGATGGGTCACTCTTGGCCGTAAGTCGGGACTCGTTGCTACCAGCCGGTTCATCTATACCGTTCTCGGTCGCTTCAACTGCCGGGGAAGATGGTGCACTTACTCCTGTGTTCAGCGGCCTGTCGGGCGGAGCCATGGTGTCCGTGATAGTCAGACTCGAAGAAGCGCGGGGCGACCTTTTTCTTGCCGGGCTCATCGTACCCGCAGATTCGCCTCTGATCGATCTGATGAAGACCAGCACCGAAGCGATGGCCACGGGCCACGCAGAGTTGCTGGACCAGAACGGGCGGGTGATCGCCAGCACCGAAGTTGGAACTGAACTGACCGACGGAGATCACCCGGACTTTTACCTGCAGAGGATTGCCAAAGGCACGGACGGAGTCGAGTCTGTCGATCATATTCCCTCTCTAGACGAGGCTGGAAACGGCGACGATGACCGTCACGTGATGGCCTATGTGAAAATTCCTGACACTGAGTGGGCACTGGCTGTCGGAGGCTCCGAGGACGAAACCTTTGGGCCTGTCTCGGACCTTCGCCGGAGCCTCTACTTATGGTCTGCTGCAGTCGGCGCGGTTGTCGCGATCTTCGGCGGTATTTCAGTCAACCGCATCGTGCGGCCAGTCAGATCGCTCTCACTCTCTGCGCGAGCCGTGGCTGCAGGCGATCTGGAAACCGAGATAAAGGTTTCTGAAGGTGGCGAGATTGCCGAATTGGCTGAAGACCTTGAGCAGATGAGACGTAACCTGGTCGTTTCGGTCGAACAGATGCAGCATTTCAACGCCCAGTTGGAAGAGACCGTTGCCGACCAGACTAATGAGTTGCGGGCCAGGAACGATGAGCTACTCCTGGTGAATAACGTGACCGAGGCGCTCAGTTCAACGCTGAGCACTTCAACTGTGGCGCAACAGGTTCTGAGTCATGTATCCGACGTCGAAGGAGTGATGAACTCCACTATGTTCCTTTCAGCCGGATCACCATCTGAGTTCAGGAAGATCGAGACAGACGCCGACCACACCCTGACCAACGGACCTTCAGTCGATCTCAGCACAATTGCCTGCGAGGACACCTGTTTCCTCTCTCCCGATGCGTTTGCTTCTATGGCGCAGGTTGATCCGTTACCGGGCACGAACGCTGTTGCCTGCTTTCCCCTGAGATCTGCCGATCGGCTTGAAGGACTTCTTGCCCTGTTCCTGGAAGACGCCAGTCATTCGGATCCCGACGCGTTTAATTCAGTCAGATTGATCTGTCGACAGGCTGCGGTTGCGCTTCAGAACGCACGCCTCTTCAGCGAACTGCAGCAAAAAGAAAAGTTGACACGAAAACTGCTCAGACAGGTGCTTACGGCACAGGAGAACGAGCGTCAACGAATTGCGCGTGAGCTACACGATGACACGGCTCAAAGCCTGACCGCAACTCTGATCGCTATTGGCGCAGTTCGAGAACAACTTCCTGCCGAATCTAACCGCCAGTTGTCGCAGGTCGAGGACATGACCAAAGAAGCGATCGCCGATCTGCGGAAAACGATACTCGCGCTCCGGCCTTCAGCACTCGACGATCATGGTCTTTTTGCCGGGGTCCGTGCTTATGCAGGGCAACGGCTCGAGACAGCGGGAATCGAGGTCACGTTCGAAGAAAACGGGCTTGACAGTGACATCGAGCCGGAGATCGAATTGATCATATTCAGAGTTGTTCAAGAGGCCGTGAACAATATCGCTCGCCACTCACAGGCGACTTCGGCAGCTATCAAATTCTGGACCGAACAGGATTCAGTTAACACCGAGGTCACAGACGACGGTGTCGGATTCGAAGCCAAAGCCGAAAGCGGCATCAGCCCTGACGGCACACATCTGGGGCTGGTCGGAATGCACGAGAGAGTGGAGTTCGTTGGCGGAACGCTCTCGATCGTCTCCGATTCATCGCACGGCACGCGGCTAGTTTTCAAGGTTCCAAAAAGGATAGGAGAGCTTTCAGATTGAGTATCGACCTGGTGAAAGTGCTAATAGTCGATGACCACCGCCTGGTGCGATCCGGTATTGGCATGCTGCTTGAACAGGACCCTGACTTTGAAGTCGTCGGTGAATCCGGTGATGGAAAGACTGCGGTTGCTCTTTATGAAAGCTTGAATCCGGACATCGTCTTGTTGGACATCTCAATGCCTGAAATGAGCGGATTTGAAGTTGCCGCCGAGATCAGGAAAAAGCACGAAGACGCCAAAATAGTCATGCTGACGATGCACGAGAGTGAAGAGTACTTTTTCCGCGCACTCAGTTCCGGTGCCTCTGGATACGTCGTAAAAGGCGCCGACAAAAACGAATTGCTCTTCGCACTGAAGTCGGTCCATTCCGGCGGCGTTTACCTCGATCCGGCCCTGACCCGGTCCATGGTCTCTGACTACTTGAGGAACAAAACCACGGCAGCCTATGACGGCCTTACAACCCGCGAGGCAGAGGTTCTTCGCCTTATTGCAGACGGCCTTACCAACAGGCAGATAGCGGATCAGCTAGTCATAAGCATTACCACGGTTCAAACGCACCGCGCGCACATCATGGACAAGCTCGACCTTCACAACCAGGGTGAGCTTATGAAGTACGCGATCCGCAAGGGAATGCTGCCTAGCGTCTAGAAGCGCTTTCGCGTTCTTTTTTACGCCTTTCACATGATCACAATTGTTTTTCGGTTGTGAATGTGTTCCAGCTACTTCCGGTACCTGAACCACTCTCTTTGAGTACCTCGGTTCGTGCTCGCGCACGACGCGAAATCGTCTCTACGTCAGAGGTGCCCGATCGCTCTGACGGATAACGTCACCGTTGAAGATTAATGACTCTTCGCACGAACCTGGCAATGCATTCCGATTTCTGGATGGCTTGCCGGGTATGACTCGGGAACGTTGCGACGATGAAGATATTCAGACGAGTGTTCGAAAGGCTGTTCTGGCAGGACGCCAACCAGGCGTTCCTGTTACCAGCCACACCGGAGAGTCTTCCAAATCCACCAAATGAAGGTCCCTGGGGCGACATGGCCCCGGCTGTCCATGCTGTTACAGGAACAATCAGCGGTACCTCGCGTCGGGTTGCCAGAGTTGTCATACCTCACAGGCCCCCGAAGCCCGTACCAAACGTGGTGCGAATCATCCTTGATCCGCGTGCCGTTGACGAATCCGTATCGGACGCTCCGCTTCGGCCTGTGGTCGAGTCAACGCCTAATGTTCATGACTCCAATCGTGAAATCAACGAGCGCGAGCCGATGCAGGTTGCTTCCAACTCCTCGTCGATCGGAACAACCAGCCCACGTCCAGGCTCGGTTTCGGAGCAACACGATCACTCGTCGGAGAGCTCCCCCGCCCGGCTTTCACAGCCGATTTCCTCGGCAGTAACTGTTGAAGCAATTGAGGCGGATCCTGAGCCTGAACGGGTGATGTTCAGCTCCGGCGGGGAAGGCGGTGGCGAATCCGGTCGAGACCCGTCAGTCGTGGAATCTGCGGGTATCGAAACAGAGGGATCACAAGAAGAAGTGCATCAGATGAAATCTTCGGTGGATTCTCAGAGCAGGATCGAAGTTCCCGAGCGCGAGAGGACACACGCCGCGACCGTGATGCCAGAGCGAGTTGAGGTGGAACCGGCTGAGAGCGGTGCCAACGGCATGAACAGTGCGTCGTCATTGTCCGGTGAGTCGAACGAGCAGGACGAACTTCTTGCCACGGAATCTGGCTCAAGCAACGGTGGCGGTGACGACGGAGAACCTCCGAAACGCACAGGATTCCTGTACTCGATTTTCGGATCGCCCCGATTCAGAAACGCTCGCATTGCGGTTGGTGGCACAGCCGCCACCGCAGTTCTCGCTGTGGTCGCCGTGATGTCCCTAACCGGCGACAGTAGCGCTGAAGGTCCAGTGGATGTACTCCGCGCCGGTGAAGCAATCTATCTCGCCGAGTGTTCCTCATGTCATGGGGCAGGTGGAGACCGCCTGCCGATTGCTCCACTGAACTCTGCCCAGTTCCTTGCCGAACGAGGCGACGCCACCCTGATCATGGTGGTTGCTGAAGGCAAGAGCATCATGCCTGCATACGGACTGGCCCGTGGCGGCCCGCTTGACGAGAACGACATCCGCTCGGTTGTCGCCTATATGAACAGCCTTGCCGGTAGAGATTCCACCAGTCTGCTGGCAGCGCAGGGCGAGAGCATCTACAACGAATCATGCACCCGCTGCCACGGCGTTACTGGTGATCGGATTCCGGTGGCTCCTCTCAATGCAAAAGGATTCCTTGACCGGCGTTCCAATGCCGACCTGCGCACGCAGATCACAGACGGTGGCAACACCATGCCGCCATTTGGCGACGCGAACGGCGGGCCGCTATCAATCACTGATATCGACAGTGTGATCGCATTTCTACGGCACAGGGTTGACGAGAGAACTGCGTCGATAGCGTCAACCGGTCGTGACATCTACGTGACCAACTGTTTGCAGTGCCACGGGCCAATTGGCGATCGAATTCCAGCGGCTGATCTGAAATCACCGGATTTCCTTGAAACCCTGGGAGACGGAAATATCTTGTTAGCGATCAACGAAGGCACGGAGGTCATGCCGGCATACGGCGCAGCGAAAGGTGGATCGTTTGGAATTCCAGAACTAGCATCGATGCTGGCGTATCTGAAAGCCAATGCCGGACTGAACTCTTCGTCCGCGCTCAAGACGGCAGGTTTTAGCAGCAAAGGCGAAGAGCTGTTCATCAGGAACTGCTCGGCCTGCCACGCCGGGAACGGCCAAGGCGTGCCGGGTGTGAAGCTGTTCTCAAGTGAGTTCCTCGCAGGCAAAACCGACACTGTGCTGCTGGACACGATCACCAATGGAAATGGGAAGGGCATGCCTGCGTGGGGACTGGCAGCTGGTGGTCCGTTGTCCGAGAACCAGATCGCCGAACTCCTCGCCTTCCTGAAAGAAAAAGCCGGATCCGCGGCAATAGATGCTGATCCGACCCCGACGCCTGAACCAGATACTTCGGGGAGTGATCAGCAAGGAAGTGGCGACCAGGTTTCAATAACCGCCGGGATGGTGGATCACGGCCGGGAGATCTTCGAATCGACCTGCACGCTTTGCCACGGCGCCACTCGCGACGCCATTCCGACTTGCCGCCTCACCGAACAGGACTTCTTCCACGAGCGTGGTGACGATGCTCTGACGACAAGTATCCGAGACGGGCGCGGTGCTATGCCTGCCTGGGGATCGGCGAATGGCGGGCCACTCTCGGACGAGGATATTCAGGATGTACTCGCCTACCTGAAGGTTGAGGTTGGCGTTGCCGAGATAGGTGGAGGAGGATCTGGCGACGGTAGTAATGGAAGTGGGTCGGGGATTGGCGGAACCACCCCGTTGATCACTCCCGAGCTCGTCTCTTCCGGACGAGAAGTATTTTCCTCCAGTTGTGCTGTTTGTCACGGAGAGACACGCGACAAAGTCCCAACATGCGAGCTGACGAACCCTGATTGGCTGATCGCCAAGGGATTCGATGGTCTGATTAACTCGGTCACCAACGGGAAACCGCCGCTGATGCCGGCCTGGGGCGAAAACCTCAGCCCGGAAAACATCACCGCCGTGGTCGCATTCCTACTAGACGAAGCTGGTGTAGATCCCGCGCAGGCCGGAAGCGGAACAGGAGTCGTTGCGGCTCCAGAACCGACCCACACACCCGCTGCTCCTGTTGAGCCGATTACGACTCCGAACCTGAACGTCGGCCGCGAGATATTCACCGGGACCTGTGCCATGTGCCATGGGCAGGACGGTCTGAACATTCCTCAGTGTCCGGTCGGTTCCAGGGAATGGATTTCGAATATGAGCGAAGAAGGGCTAATAGCACGGATATCGCGCGGCAAACCCTCGTCAGGAATGCCCGCCTGGTCGACCGATTTCGACGGTCCGTTGAGTGACGCAGAGATCAAATCGGTTGCACTTTACCTGGGTTCGGTCGCGCGCTGAATCGCTGAAGGAGTTTGTGAAAAATGATGCCTCCAGCACAGGCCAGACTGAAGAGAAATAGCCAACTGACATTGCTCTGGGTAGCAATGGCCGTTGCCGCAGGCATGCTGATCTGGTGGGTTGTGTTCTACGCACCCTCACCGTCTCAAGACCTTTTAGACAGCACCCTGATCACACTTGAAGAGGAGGTGCGCAACTCTCCTCAAGATCCCGACAGACGGATCGCTGTTGCGATTGCCTATGCCGAAAGAGGGTTGCACAAGGAGGCGATCGATCAATTTGAACAGGCGCTCGCACTGGATCCGGAGAACCAGACCGCGATGATCGGAATCGGCCGGTCGCAGATCCACCAAGGCGACACTGACAACGCCCTCGTGGTCCTGCAGAGCGTGATCGACAAGAATATCGACAATCCGCTGTTGAAGACCTCTGAGCAGATCGAAGCCGTCTTCTACGAGATCGGCGGCATCTACATGGAGCAAGAAGATTATCCAGCCGCCATCGAAAATCTCCGCAGCGCGATCGAGATCAACCCGGTTGATGCCGATGCGTGGCTATTGCTGGGCCAGGTCCAATTTGCCGACGGAAACCTGCAAGAAGCGCTCGTATCGCTCCTGCAGGCAGTCAGGCTGGTGCCGAACTACATCGATGCCTACGAAGTCATGGGCGACATATTCGGACAGATGGGAAGCGAAAGCGGTGTCGGTTATGCCTCAGGCATGGTCCTGGTCAGCAAGCGGGACTACGAACAGGCGGTGCCGAAACTCGAGGTCGCGATCCTGGGCCTATCGGACTTTTCAAGCGCTTTTGAAGGACTTGGATTGGCCTACGAAGGTGTTGACAACACGCAGGGTGCTACGGCGGCATACGAACGCGCACTTGCTCTCGATCCCGCTTTGATACTCGCCAGACAAGGCCTGCTGCGCATGCAAGGAGGACAGTGATGCGTTCAACAATCGCTCAGCGCGTTCCAACCACGGGCCTGGTTGCGGCCGCTATCGGACTGGTTGCAATTATGGCCACCGTGACGCTGCTCAATATACGGGGCACAAGCAACCCGACGATTCGGGATCTGCCGATCATTGGCGCGGTCATGCAAGAACAGCCGCCAGTCTTCCAATCAGCAATTCTTGACCTCCGGGTACCCATGGGTATCGCTGTGACACCGAATGGCGGACGGCTCTACGTCTCAGAAGGAGATGGAGACCGGCTGATCAAGGAGTTTGACGCTCGAACTGGCGAGCTGCGGGGCGTCATTGCCGCTCCCGGCACAACCACTGCTGACCGTAAGCCGATGGGGCTGGCTGTCAGCAGGGACGGCGTTCTCTTTGCTGTCGACCGATTGCGCATGGTCGTCGACATCTTCGACCCGGACAACAACTGGCTCGGCGTACTGCCGGTTCCGGTTGGACAGGGAGCGACATGGGAACCGCTGGGCGTCGCGATCGGAAACGATGGCGAAGTGTACGTGACCAACGCCAACACTGTTGGCGCACCGTTCGCCACCTACTCGACCGATTGGAAGTCAGGACTTCCATTCGACGATGCCACAACTGGGATCGGAGGATTCCAGTTTCCGGCCGGTATCGGAGTCTCTCTCGATGACCGGCTGGTGATTGCTGACTCGAACAGCGGTCGGGTCGTCCTCATGGGTCGCGATCGCACAGTCAGAGCGGTGATTGGCGAAGGTGTCGGTGACGAGGCGATAGGCATACCTCGCTCACCCGCAGTTGACAGCCGATCACGAATGTATGTGCCAGACGTTACGGGTCATTCCGTGAAGGTCTGGGATATTTCGGACGATGAACCCCGATTTCTCTTCGATATCGGGGGGCCAGGAATTGCAGATGGCGAATTCCTGTATCCAAATGCGGTCGCTGTCGACGACCGGGGGACGATCTTCGTCACCGATACGGGTAATGACAGGGTTCAAAAATGGTTGAAGTAATTTCAGCTGTTGCAACACCAGGATACTGCGATTCCACGACAAGGTATCGGGCCGCGGGCCATTCGATCTCATGGCAAGTCATGAGGCTGGATTGCGGCTGGTCACATAGGTTCATCTTATTGAAGGCGCAATTCTCCGAGTTTAAGGAGACGAAGAAATGAAACGCGCTAGTTTGATTGCCGCTGCGCTGGCAGCACTCTCAGTGTTGCTATTGTTCGGCTCCGTTGGCTCCGGAGAACGGGCAAATGCAGATGGTGGTCCGCACGGAGGATACCGCGACGTTTCAGGAGGACTCCCTGATCAATGCGCCGCGTGTCATCGTGTCCACCAGGGCAAAAGCACAGGAAAGCTGCTGAAAGCAGAGTCGCCCTACGCACTGTGTCTCACCTGTCACAACGGTGCAGGCTCACAGCTTGACGTTCTTGATGGCGTGAAGCTCGCGTCGACCATTGCACCGGACTCCGGAGTAGTTGCACTGGCAACCGAGACAGACATCACTGTCTCCGTGGCCCCCAGTGCTGACCTCTCTTCCGGCGCAGGTGGTCAAACCGAGTTTACGATCGCTGTCAGAAGCCGTTCCGCAGTTGTGGAAAACGTCACGCTTGCCATCACCGCTGAGACGAACGTAGACACTGTTGCGTCCGCTCTTGACGATGCAAACACGTTCTTGGAGGCGGTACTTTCAGTGCCGTCCGTAAACGTGCCAGCCATCGCGGGAGGGGTTCCGGGAGTTGCCTACGCGACTCTCACCACTGAGTCGAAACCGGCAGCGGTTGACGGTGAGTTCACGCTCACAACCGTTACGGCTACGTACACAGCTGGTCCAGCCTCGGTTATCGCGCAAACACGCGTCGGAACTGGTGGACTGGGCGCTCTGAATGGCGGCGGCTTCAGGTACATAGCGGGGGCCGAAGTGACCTCCCGTCACAACGCTGACCCTGCAGACAACAGTCTGTTCCCATGGGGCTTTAACGCCAACACGGGACAGGCTTCGAATTCACTGGCTTCTCCGCTTCAGTGCACGAGTTGTCACAACCCGCACGGCACGGCCAACTATCGGCTCTTGAAAGAGACGATAAACGGTAATGGTGTCGTGGCGCTCGCCTTCTTCGGCGGTGCATTCACCAAAGACGAAGGTGCGCCTGGACTTGATGCAGGTTCACCTGCCAGCAAGTACACGCAGGAGTTTTACGGCTCAGCAGGAAGTGGTGGTGCGCCAACAACTGCCGGTCAGGGCAGCCTGGCAAGTCTTTGTGGAGCGTGTCACACGGCCTACCCGTCTGACGGTGCGTCCGTTGGATTCACCGCCGGAGGTGTAACTCACTACCGGCACAAGACGGAGATGCCGTACACGGACTGGACGAATCCTGAGACCGGTACCCAGGTAACTAACCACCCGGAGACCAATCCGTTGACAGGATTCCCGTCATTGCGGCTCGCAAGTAACACCGGCGAGACCAACACAATCGTCACCTGTCTGACATGCCACAGAGTGCATGGAAGTACATCGACGATGTCTGGTTACGCACTGACCCAACAGTTCGGAGGCCTTGGCGACAACGACCTGACTCCATCCCAGACCTTGAGTAGCAGCAGTACGTTGCTCTTCACGGATAACCGGGGAATGTGTCAGGCATGCCACCAGTGGTAACCAGCCGTTACCGGGCCGGGGAACCGGCCCGGTAACGGCTGGAGTTTAGTCGGAAGGGGGCGGCGAATTTCGGTTGGATTTGATCGAGGCAGTTCTGCAAACGGTGGCTGACATGAACAGTCAACATGAGCAATACAGGCAAGCGGTAAAACCGCACAAGCTGCCAGTCAACTGGCGGCAACTGCTGGTGATCGCCATGGCCATTCTTGCGGTTGCTGCTGCGATACAGGTGAGTTCCGGAACTGGGCGCGACCGCCTACCTTCGCTGGGGGAAGTATTCCCGAGTCACCGCGAAGATTGGCGGCCGCGCTCGCTCTTTTCTATCGCAGACAGCCTGACTCGTCCAATGGCCGTTGCCATCTCTACTTCAGGCGAAATATTCGTGGCCGACGCCGATTGCAAGTGCATCAGGGTGTTCGGTCCAGACGGCATTCTCGCCTACTCAATTGAGGAGAACGGAGACCGCTTCGACGTTCCTGTCGGTCTTGCTTTCGACCGCAATGGCACTCTTTGGGTGTCCGACCTGGGCGCCGGGAAATTATTCAAGGTTAATGATCGCCGTGTGACTGGTGAATTCGACGGCCTCGGAGACTACGACGCGATCGGAACTCCAGCAGGCATTCTCATCTCCGGAGACACGCTTTTTGTGAACGATCTGGCCGTACATCGAGTCTTAAAGTTCGATCTCGCCCAACGCCGCTATCTCGATGACCTGGGAATCGATTCGGACCACGATTTGCGATCGATGGCCTACCCAAACTGGTCAATGCCGCTACCAGGTGGTGACGTGCTGGTGTCCGATTCAAACAACAACAGGCTGATTCGATTCGACGCTGAATCGGGAACTCCTTCGCTATGGGGCGGCGAAATGCTTCTGCCTCGCGGCATTGCGATCGATGGAGAAAACCGAGTTCACATCACCGCGGCATTGGGACGCCACGTGCAGACCATGACAACAGACGGCTCCTACGTGGGCACATACACCTCGTTCGTCGGCGGCGAGGATTTCCAAGTGCCGATATCTATAGCGATTGCCGAAAACAGAATATTTGTCACTGACCAGGCCACAGGACTACTGCATGTGGGGGAATGGAAATGAAGATCTTAGCCGTTGACAAAACCACCATGGGTGGACTCGTTGTGATCGTCGTGATCGGTGCGATCGCACTTGTCGCGCTGCTCTCCAGGGCCGGAGGAGCGGACACATTAGCAACGTCGTCACTTCTCCCCGAAGCAGATCCCTCACAGCCTGTGACGCGCCAGGTAGGCGAAGACGATGGGTCACTCGAAGAGAATTCTGAAGTGGCTTCAGCTGCGAATGAGGCTCAGAGCCAGGATCCTGAACCAGCAACCGAAGGACAGGATGTGGCGCAGGTTGTCAGGGATCTTGAGACAAAGCTGGCCGAAACTCCAAACGATGTCGATGTGATGATCGAGCTCGGAGCGCTCTACTTCGAGCTGCAGGTCTACCCGCGAGCAGCCGATCTTTTTTCAGCTGTTCTCGAGATCACTCCAGAGGATGCCGGTGTGCGGTCCGATCTGGCTTCTTCGTTCCTTTACCAGGGAATGATCAGGCTGGCGCGTAACGAATATCGCGCGGCTATCGAAACAGATCCGAAACTCACAGACGCCTACTTCAACCTTGGAATTTCATATTCGCACAGCAGCCCGCAGGATATCGGTGCAGCCATCGATGCCTGGCAGCGTGTGATCGAGCTTGAACCTGAATCCGATCTCGCGGTTGCGGCTCAAGGTTTCATTCAAGAGTACAGCGATGCAGACCAAGCTACAGACGAACAGGCGGGGTCCGCCACCGGTCCGTAACCGGGCAGACTTCGCTGCCGCACTAGGAGACAACCTGGCCGCGGTGGTTCACTCGAACAAAGGGTTGCCATTACTGGCAGCCATTGCAATCAGTCTAGTTGCAGGACTGATTGCATTGCTGTGGCCGGAACCGGCAGCGGCCAATCATGGAACGCATCTGCTGCTGCTTGCCGATGCACCGACGAACATCGGGGCGGTTGAATACAGCACGCTGTCAGAAACTTTACCAACCGCACCAGCATCAGCGGCGACCGCGGCAATCGGTGTGCGAGATATCGAGGTTGCGCTTACCGATGCGGGTGGCGTGGATGCGTTCGCATGGACTGCCGTTCCGGCAGGAGTCAACTGGGACATATCCGGGTCATGGCTGTTCCGGGCATATGTCAGGACAGAGTTCAGCGGCAGATTGTGGATTGCGGCGCGAGTCTATCGAATCTCCAGTTCAGGTATCCGAACGGAGATTATCTACACGCTGGATTCGACAAGATACGACACGACAACCGCATACCAATTGATGCAGTGGACGGCCGCGATACCACCGGGCACGACGCTGAATTCCAGTGAGCACATTGGCATGGCGTTTTTCGTGACACCGGACGCAGACGATCCCGGCCAGATCGCATACCTCGCGGTGGATGACACTGCAGCGCAATCCGATGTCGGTGCCGTGGCCAACGAGGTGGTGGTGATTCCGCCAACTCCGACGCCAACTGTTCCTCCCGCAGCCAGCCCGACACCCGGTCCCCCTGCGCATAACTTCAAGTCGCCGTACACATCCAGCACATCTTCTTGTGCGGGCTGCCATCGAGTGCACACCTCGCCGGCACCACAGGCATTGCAAGACGGTTGGCCGGAAGAGCAGACCTGTTTCGCGTGTCATGACGGTACCGGTGGTCCCGACATTTTCACCGAGTTTCAGCGTGTCTCGAGGATGCCGGTGCAGGCAACTGTCGGAATTCACTCGCTGAGCGAATGGCGCACCCAACAGAGTTCGGCGTTTTCAGGCGCGAACCGTCATGTCGAGTGCACTGACTGTCACAATCCGCACTATGCAGCAGCGGGCAACCACACTATTGGCAGTGCGTTCGCGTTCGGCCCGCAGCAGGGCGTCTGGGGCATCGAAACCGACTACTCGCTTGTTCTGCCACTCTCGCCTCCCGCGTTCACACCGGTGGACCGCGTAACTTTCCAGTACGAGCTGTGCCTGAAATGCCACTCATCCTGGGCCTATGGAGCTTCGCCTCCAATTACGCCCTCCGGTGGCTTTCCCCAGACAGATCAGTCCGCTGAGTTCAACCCGGCAAACGCCTCGTATCACCCGATAACGGCGATAGGTAAGAACTCATTCATTCAGGGCGACGGCACGTCGTACGCCTCGTCGCTAATCAATGGCCTGACCCCAACTTCGCGACTCGTGTGCTCCGACTGTCATGGCAGCAGCTCGCCGACGGCGCCGGCGGGTCCGCACGGTTCTGACAATGCGTTCATCTTGACGGGACCGTGGAGCAGGAATACCGGCACGTCTACGCCCAACGATCTCTGTTTCACATGCCATGACTACAACGTGTACGCCAACCCTGCCAACGATCGGGCTCCATGGGACGAACGAACCGGCTTTTCAGAACCTGATAGGAATTTGCACGCCATCATGGTCGGGGCAAGGAACAAGGCAAACAATGACGATCCCATCGTGTGTATGGACTGTCACGTCGCGATTCCTCATGGGTATGACCGGGACCATTTAATTGGATTCACCGGTGACGGGTTGCCGTACGTGGACCGGCCGTACGCCGAAGGACTGTCCACCATAGATACGTGGCAGGCTTCTGGTGCGTGGACTTTCGACAGTTGCGGCACAGCCATGGACAGTTGCAAATGACTGCGTCGCACACGCATATCGAACTGACGCGGGTCACGGTTGCGAGAGCCGGGCGCGAACTCCGCAGGGGTGCTGAACTGTTAGTTCGGCTGTTGCGGCTTGTCACATCTCGCCGGGTTGTGATGGGGCTGATGATGGCGACGATTGCCGCAATATCACTGCAGCTTCTCGTACCTCAACACCGGAATGCTCTTCCGGGCGAATATGCCGCGTGGAATGCCCGCTACGGCGAAGTCTCGAACGTACTGGTGCTCGCCGGAGTTGACCGCGTCACCAGTACACCATGGTTCCGGACCATCGTGTTACTTATGTCGGCGGCGATGACTTTGAGTGGAATTCTGCGAGGCTGGCGGCTGATTAGCACAGGTCCTGCGGTCCACGGCCCGGTCCGATACAGGCAATGCCTGCCTGCAACTACCGATATGGCGACAATGGCCGAACGCCTACGCCAGAGCCGGTTTCGCGTCTTGGTTCTGGGAAGCACGATCAGCGCCCACCGCGGTGCTCTGGCGTCATGGGGTTCAATCGCGTTTCACCTCGGAATCGTGGTCATCGTGGCCGGTTCGGTTGTCACCTCCCTGACTGCGTTCACTGGCTACGTAGAGCTTGCTCCAGGCCAGGCACTGATAAGTGGAGACGAAGCGGCGAGAGGCGCTGATTACATCGTCTCGAATTCCCGTTCCGAGCCAGAATTGGCGGTTCGCCTCGATAAAGTCGAGGTTGAAAGATGGCCTAACGGTGAAGCCAAACAGGTGCGAGCGTTAGTCACGGTGCTGGGGTCTGATGACACGGAGCGGATCCGGACTGTCACTCGAAACGGTCCAATACACATTGCGGGTGCCGATTTTACTCTCGGCTCACCGATGGGCACTGCAGTCCGGTTCACCTACATCGACCAGAGTGGGGGTGCGACCAGCGGATACGTCAACCTCCCTGAGAGTCGGACGGATGCGGTGCCGTCCGTGGTCCGTGTGCCAGGGACTGAGTTCGACCTCACTGTCAGACACGCACCGGAATCGGAGCCGATCGACAATGTGCGCGTGGAGTACACCGATGATGCCGGAGCCGTGGGCTCGCTCCTGCCCGGGCACGCGGTCTCCGTTGACGGAGGAGAGCTAGTGTTCGAGGCCGTAGAGACCTGGGCGATGTTTATGGTCAGCAAGGATCCAGGCTTTTCGGTGATGGTGGCGGGCGGAATAGTCGTTGTAGCAGGTCTCGCACTCGCACTGTTCATTTCACCCGCGACTGTTACCGCTCGGAGGGACGCTGGAGTTGTTGTTGTTGAGCAGAGGTCCCGTCGGTTCGTGCCAAACCTGATTTCATCGGCGTTTGAGCCGCGGGATGGCCAAAAAGCCGGTGCGCCATGATTGAGTTCGCAGACACCTTGTACTGGATTGTCGTACCTGTTCTCGGTCTCGCGCTGGTGCTCGAGATCGCCGGCCGCGTGCTGGATCGCAGAATTGACAGTCTCTCGACTTCGCTTGTATCTGTGGCACTCGTGCTCCTGACGGCGTCCATCGGGCTCAGGTGGATCGAAGTCGGTCACGGCCCGTACCTGGCAACCTATGAGGCTGCATCGTCATACGCATGGGTATTGCTGGCTGCTTTCCTGGCACTGCGAGCGCGCTATGGAGAGGTTCGGAATGCCGCACCTCTGGCGATTGCACCCGCGTTGCTGCTCCTTGGTTTGGGAGTGACGAGCGACGGTGGTCAGCAGTTCGCCTCTCCGGCCATGAACACAATCTGGTTGTGGATCCACGTGGGCTTCGCCAAGATGTCGCTAGCTTTGCTCGTGCTCGGCGGTGGTATTGCATTGCGCGGTGCTGGTGGGCTGCAGTTGCGTCAGCTCACTTTTGCAACGGCCAATGGCGGCACCAGCCATTCGCAAGATCTGGACGACCGACTCTATCCACTGAGCACACGCCTGATCAGCGCCGGATATTTTCTCCTGGCGATCGTCATCGGATCAGGCGCACTCTGGGCTCGCACTGCATGGGGCGCTTACTGGACATGGGACCCGATCGAGTCCTGGGCGTTGGCAACCTGGTTGATGTACGGAACGACTATCCATGCTCAGCGCATGTGGGACGTTTCCGCCAAAACGTGGGCCCGAATCAACGTTCTCACTCTCGTTCTGAGTGCTCTGCTGTTCATCGGTCTCAGGTTCCTGAGCCTCAGCCCGCACTGGATCTATTCTGGCTAGTTTCGAGCCCTGGTTACCGGTCACATAAGTATGTGATCGGTGTCACGAATGAGGACTGATCATGCCATCGCATGACTCAAGTTCGTTTCTCTATTGATGTGCCCGAAGAGACCTGCAACTAGGTTGAATGTGGCTTACCTGAGTGCTGAGTAACAAATCAACGGTTCAGCACTCCGACTCGGGAGTGAAGGCCATGGTCGGGCAAACGGTTCAAGACACCGAATCTCGCAGGTTGAAACTGCCTGCAGTTGGGCCTGCCTCCGTCTGGCGGCTCTTCACCTCAGTCCGCCTGGCAGTAGTTCTCATTCTTCTGATTTCACTCGCAAGCCTCGGCGGCGTCCTGCTGGTTCAAGCACCGGCCGCACCCGAAGTCGATCCGACAGGATATGACCGCTGGCTGAGCCAGATACGAGACAAGTACGGGACGTTAACCGGCTTATTTGACTCTGTTGGGCTGTTCAGGGTGTTTACATCCTGGTGGTTCCAGTTGCTGCTGGCCCTACTCGCAATCAATACCGCAGTCTGCACGGTCGATAGATCGGGCAAGGTCGTGAAACGGTCGTTCGGGACACCTTCGGTTGAGATGCCTGAAAAGTTCTTCGTCAGAGCCGCACTCCGCTCTAGGATGATCGTTTCAGGCATCACCGAAGCTCAGTCAGACCAAATTGTTAAAGATAGTCTTCGCGGCTATCGGATCAAGAGAGCCGATTCGGATGGCAGGACCAGCTTCTACGCAGACAGATGGCGCATGGCTCCGCTGGGGACACTCGTCCACCATGCTGCACTTGTCGGTCTCATCCTGGGATTCGCGGCTATGGCGCGCTGGGGGGATGACTTCACCCTGGTCGTAGCGGAAGGCGATATGGCGACGCTCGGTGCAGACAGCAACCTGGCGATCAGGCTGGAGACATTCACCGACGAGTACTACGTGAGCGGCCCTCCAAAGGACTACGTGAGCGACGTCGTCCTTTACGAAGACGGCGTAGAAATTCGGCGTAGTTCTGTAAGAGTCAACTCTCCTCTCGTCTATAAGGGCACGCGGCTTCACCAGTCATTTTTCGGAATCGCAGTTGAAGTCGCCATGAGGGACTCGTCAGGCCGGGTGATCGTTGAAGAGAGAGTCCCTCTTGCATGGCGAGTCGGTGAGAGGCCGTTTGGCTCTTTCGTAGTGCCATCAGAGCAGCTCGAGATTTACGTCATCGGCCCGGCGTCTACATTCATCGATGAAGCGATTCCTGCTGGCCAGGTTCGCGTCGAGGTGTATCAGCTGGGCAATGAGCAGCCCTATGCCCTTGGCAACGTAGCACAGGGCGAAACCACCGAACTTGGCGGGTTGAACTACGAGTTCCTTAGAGAGACCCAGTTCTCAGGTTTCCAGGTCGTTAGGAATCCGGCTCGGCCGTTGCTCTGGGGCGCCAGTATCGCCTTCGTGGTTGGGCTGATCTGGGTTCTGTATCTCAAGCCCCGCCAACTCTGGGCACAACGAAAGAAGATCGGCGACAACACGTACGAGATTTCTTTTGGCGCTGCGAAGGGCAAGCGAAACCACTTCGAAGGTCCATTCAACGGTATAGCCCGCAGGTCCGAACGGCAGGCCCGTGCAATCGGGTCAATCCAGGAATTTGATCCCAAGGAGATCTTGTGATGGAAAAGATGTCAACCTACCTATTTTCTGCCGGAACCCTGGCTCTCGCCGGAGCTCTGGTGGGATACCTCGCCGCCACAGTGAGCCTCGTGATGTCATCGCAGACAGTGGTCGTCGGGCGGGGAGGTCTTCTCTCGCTGTCTCGAGTCACTCGGATCAAGGGTTGGCCGATGTCCGGCCGTGTCGGCTCGATGCTCGCATGGAACGCAGAGGTTTTCCTAGTCCTTGCGCTGATCACCAGGGCAGTTGCAGCAGGACGTGGGCCGTTCTCGAACATGTACGAGTTCAGCATGGCGTTTGCAGCAGGCGTGCTCTTCGCCTACCTGGTGACCGAACGGCGCTACAAGCTCTACAGCCTGGGTCTCGTAGTGTTGCCGGTCGCGCTCGGAATGCTCTGGTACGCCACGACAATTCCCAGTGAGATTGAGCCGCTTGTTCCAGCCCTGCAGAACAACCTGCTGCTTACGCTACACGTTGCCGTGGCCATCCTTGCCTACGGTTTCTTTTCGGTCAGCTTCGGAGCGGCGGTCCTTTACCTGGTGCGCAGCTGGATGGGAGCCGGAGAAACCTCGCTCAGCGCACTTGACGATGCAGGCCACCGTTCGGCGCTTCTTGGATTCCCGGCAATGGCACTGGTAATCATCCTTGGATCGATTTGGGCTGAGCAGGCCTGGGGCCGTTGGTGGGGATGGGACCCGAAGGAAACCGCCTCTCTGATCACATTCTTCGTTTACGCAGGCTACCTGCACACTCGGGTGGTGCAAGGCTGGGCCGGAGCGAAATCGGCCGTGTTGTTACTCGTCGGGTTCGGCGCCGTTCTCTTCACCTACTTCGGCAATCTCTTCTTCAGTGGATTGCACGCCTACTCGGGAGTTGGGTAACCCAATGAACGAAACACTGACCACTCCAAAAACAAAGGAATCTCGCTCGCAGACCGTCGTCGTGGGTGTGGTCGTCGGTGTAGTTGTGCTCATCGTAGTGGCTCTAATCGGGTTGCGGATGGGTGTGCATTCCTTCGGCGGCCTCGGCGACGGTCTGCGGGTCGGCGAACCGGCTCCTGAATTCGAGATTCCATCGCTCGACGGCAACAGTCTTGTTTCGCTTGATCAGATGGAAGGCAAGCCGGTGTGGCTCACTTTCTGGGCTAGCTGGTGTCCGCCGTGCAGAGTCGAAATGCCTGATCTCGATGAGTTGGTGAGTCCTGCGCACGGACAGGATTTTAACTACCTCGCCGTGTCATTTGGTGAAGATCCGCAACTGGTCAGGGAATACATGGCCAGGACGGGCTACGACCTCCCGGTCGGCGTAAACCCGACTTCGGAAGTAGCGATTAGCTACGGAGTTGTTGGCCTGCCAACGCACATATTCATTGACTCGGATGGTGTTGTCACAGACATCTATTCCGGAGTCTTGAAGCGCGGGCAGATCGACAAATTGACGGTCGATCTGTGGTGAAAGATTCAAAGCTCGTGACCGGTAAAACGGCACGAAACGAATGAAGGAGATCGAGATGCGATTCATCCTACTGACTCTAGGGAGCATCTTTTTGGTTGTGCTGGCTGCATGTGGTTCACAGGCTGACGCCTCGGTTCCCAGAGCCTCTGACCCTGAACCAACTCAAGTGGTCGCTAGTACCGACGTGACCGTGATTGACATGATTGGCCGAAGCGTCACGTTTGACGCCGTGCCAACGAAGATCGTGACCGTCCACCCGACGGCAACCGAAATCCTGTACGCACTCGGAGTATCGGCCGTCGGACGCGACACAAGCTCGAAGTACCCGCCAGAGGTCGAGTCTGTTGCAACTGTCGGAGGTGCGTATACACCGTCGTTCGAGGCAATAGTCGGTATTCAACCCGACCTGGTATTGATCGAGGCCCTGACCCAGGGTCATCAGATCGACGCGTTCGAGGCTACCGGTGCAAAGGTGGTTGCAGTTCGTGCGGCGTCTCTCGAGGACGTTACGGATTCGATCAGCTTAGTCGCCGCGATTGTTGGTGAGGAAAACAAAGGCGCGGTGAGCGTCGCGAACATCCAGACAGAGATCGAGAATTCCGAAGGTGCCATGTCCGGCAACCCGAGCTTCCTGATCCTCATCTCGGACTCTGACCGAAACATGTACGCGGCAAAACCTGAGTCATACCCGGGTGCTGTTGCATCGACACTTGGACTCAACAACCTGGCAGGTGGAATGCCTGACGCGGGGCCGTTCCCAGGCTTCGCACTGGTCTCGGCTGAGTCGATGCTTTCCTTGAACCCCGACTACCTGTTCACGATCACACCGGCCCCGCCTCCGGTACCGCGCCTGTCAGAGAGCCTGGCCCGCATTCCAGGAATCAACCAGCTGGCAGCAGTAACGGAGAGCAAGGTGTTGGAGCTTGATCCAGCCGTGTTCCTGAGCGCGCCAGGACCCAGATTCCCGGTTGCAGTCAACTCGCTGGCTGAGTTCGTTACATCAAGCTAAGCAGTTCGTTGTTTAGTCGTCAGCTGCCCGGCGGCACGGTGCCGGGCAGACGATACGGGAGCTTCCGATGAGAGAGAGCGTCGATTACATACCCATAGCGACTACGTTCATTTCGCTGGCGTTCGCATATGTAGTGTTTCAGCGGTACCGACGGAAGGTTCGTGAAGGAGATCCACGCAGAACACATCTGCTGTGGTGGACGATCGGAATAGCAACATTCGGGGCCGGCACGTTTACCGAGGGTTTCACGACGCTACTCGGTTGGAACACGCCGATCTTCAAGTCCTGGTACGTGGTCGGTGCGTTGCTCGGCGGCTGGCCGCTGGCGCAGGGCTCTGTATACCTGCATTTCAATCGAAAACTTGCAAACAGACTAACGGTGGTCACCGTTGCATACGTGGTGATCGCAAGCATTGCGGTTCTTGTCTCACCGATTAACTACGCGCTTGTTGAGGAATATGAACTTTCAGGCCGCGTGCTCGAGTGGCGTTGGGTCCGACTGTTGAGTCCGTTAATAAACACCTACGCGGTGATCTTCCTGATCGGTGGTGCAATCTATTCTGCGTGGATCTTCTACGCTCGGAAGCGTGATGACGTGCGTGGACTAGGCAATGTTCTGATCGCCACGGGAGCGATTCTTCCCGGCATTGGCGGCAGTTTCTCCCGAGCGGGGCACACCGAAGTGCTCTATGTCGGTGAGTTCATCGGGCTGTTGCTGATCTACGCCGGTTACAGAATGAACGTCGCTGCCAGCACGAGGGACGCCCGGATCAGCGAAGCCGTCCCGGCAGCTCAGTTTGCCAAACCAGACGGTGGCTGAACTGGCAGGTTGCCGGCGCGTGTCGCCAATGGGCCAGAACACATGATGCTTTCCGATGCAGCCGATGTTACAGGCGCTCCGTCGGGTGGTGCCGTATCTGGCCCCGCGACTAGTTCAGCGATAGCGCTAATTGCAGAGCCCCGGGAGATAAGAGAACCGGGCGTGGGCTTCGGGCGATCACGGACCCTCTCGGTCTCCACCGCAATCATCGGCATCATATTTCTTGGTGTCCTCATTGGTATCTCGCAGGGTCCGGTTCGGCTGGATTTTGGAACGAGTATCAACGCACTGGTCAGCGACGAGAATGCTACTGCCCGCACAATCGTCTGGGAGTTCCGGCTGCCCAGGGTGATGATCACGTTGCTCGCCGGTGCCGCGTTGGGAGTTTCGGGCGTTCTGCTGCAGTCAGTGACCCGCAATCCGCTTGGCGATCCACAGATTTTTGGAGTTGGCGGTGGCGCTGCCGTTGTGCAGGCAATGGCAATGGCCGGTGTTTTTGCTGCCAGTCAGAGCGTGATCATGTTGCTCAGCGTCCTGGCATCTGTTGTATCCGCGATCTTTATTGGCTCGTTCGCTTCACGAAATATCAATAGTCCGGCGAATATTGCGCTGGTTGGAGTTTCCGTTGCCGCGCTTGCCGCTGCGATCGCGACCGGTGCACTGGCTGCAGGCCGCGTCGTGACTCAGCAAGCGCTGTTTCTGATCGGCGGTGGCGCCGCGAACAGGACCTGGGACGATTTTCTTCCGGCCGTTCCTTACGTTCTCATCGGACTCGCACTTGCAGTTGCCGTCGCTCGAATGCTGAATCTCTTACCACTGGGCGACTCAATAGCCCGGAATCTTGGTGCTGATCCTGTCCGGTCGCGGCGGCTGGCACTGATCGCCGCGGGAGTCCTCGGTGGTGGGGCCGTTGCGGTAACCGGTCTCATTGGATTTGTTGGATTGTTGGTCCCGCATCTTGGGCGTCGTCTGGTTGGACATGATGCACGATCCCTCCTCGTCGTTTCTGTCCCACTCGGCGGTGCCGTAGTCCTGTTTGCCGATCAGATCGCTCGCCTGGCGATCTCGCCAAACGAAATCCCGGTTGGCATGGTCACAGCCGCCGTCGGGGCGCCGCTAATGATTTATCTCGTCTGGAGGACGAAGTGAGCGTACGTCTTGATGACATCACTGTGTCTTTGAGTAACACACCGATTCTCGACCGCGTTACCGCAGAACTGCAGCCAGCAACGCTGACCTGCATTCTCGGTGCGAACGGCGCAGGAAAAACAACACTTCTGAAAGTTGTTACAGGTGAACTGAAGGCGAGTTCAGGAACTATTAGCGTTGACAAGAATCCCGGCTCCGGAGGCTGGTTTAGAAGATCCGCAAGCTGTTTTTCGGTTATTCCCCAGGGTGCGACGGCGCCCGACTACCTGACGGTGCGCGAACTGGTTAGCCTTGGCCGATTTAATCCCGGGAGCAAGCCGTGGGACGGGCTCTCGCATATGGACGAATTGGTCGTTCAAGAGAGCATTAATGCAGCCGGGATGAGCCAGTTGGCTGATCGGAAGCTTTCGACGCTTTCAGGGGGTGAGTTGCAGCGTTCGTGGATCGCTTTTTGCCTGGTCCAACGGAAGCCTTACATGCTGCTTGATGAATCTCTGAGCGCCATTGATTACGCCGCAAGGTGGAGCTATTTCGATCTCCTCAGCTCTCTCTGCAGGGCAGGCAAAGGCGTCGTGCTGGTAACACACGATCTCTTCCTGGTTGAGGAATTTGCCGATGTTGTGCTGTGGATGTCCGGTGGCCGGATCACATACTCGGGTCCTCCGGGAAAGGGTTTGGAGTCTGCAATCGAAGGGAACCTGGTCCATTCGCCGTTCTCTTGAGTATTTCTGTCTTTGCTTGCTGGCGGATTGAGGAACTGAAAAATGTCAGGTAAACGATACCTGAGACGACCAAAGATGCGAGGCGATTCATGAAACCGAAGATCGCAGCAGTTGCCGGATTGATAGGGCTGGCTGGAGCACTTGTGGCATTCATCTATGCCTCCAGATCCGGTGCCGGAGTCAATCCGCTGTACTGGCTACTGGCAGTTGGAGTCGGCTACCTGATCTACCGGCGAGATGTTCCACTGGCGGCACTTCAGCGAATTCGCCGAAAGACCGTTCCCAGCGTGCCCCACGAAGAAATGTCACCTACGGACGGCAGTCCGGTTAGCCGTGACGAAGGCTCATCATGATCGGTTTTGGCCCCCATGAACGGAGGATGAGATGAAAATCCATGCTTTGGCAATTTTGCTGCTGTCAATTGTCGCCACTACGGCAGTTGCGTGCGGTACAGACTCTTCCGGAGCAGCGTCGGAATCGCGAGAAAATGACGCAGCCAGGATCACTGCGACACAGGCTAAGGAGATGGTGGACGCGGGTAGAGCGGTGATGGTCGACACGAGGTCGATTGAACATTTCATGCAGGTGCATGCAACAGGAGCCGTATCCGCACCGATAGAGGAGATCAAGGTGGATCCCTCAGTCGCCTCAATCAAAGGTATTCCAGCAGACCAAGAGTTGATCCTTTACTGCACTTGACCGAACGAACACACTAGCGCTCTTGCAGCGCAGATCCTGATCGAAAACGGGATGTCAGCCAATCGAGTAAATGTACTCGTAGGTGGCTTGCAGGCATGGGAGTTCGCTGGTTATCCAATAGCAAGTTCATGACCTCGCGAAATTGCAGGAGTAGACCGTTGGTTCCATGAGTACGTGCAGCTGGTAGGTATTCGGCACATCTTCGCAGCTCCTTACCATCCTCAAACCAACGGAAAACTTGAGAGGTATCACCAGACGTTGAAGCGGAGTGTCAACCAGGTCCCTTACGACGTGCCCAGCGACCTGCGGCAGGCCATCGGAGAGTTCGTGGACTTCTATAACTATCGCCGGTACCACAAGTCGCTGAAGGACGTGACACTTCGGATATGCTGGCGGGCAGACGTGACCAGATCCTGGCACGGAGGAAGGAGGCGAAACACCGGTCATTGCAGCGACGAAAAGAACACAACAAGACACTTCGGGAGCAGCTGAGATCAGCCTGAACCCTCTATTACTGATTCTGTGCCACTTTGCTGATGTCCGACACGACTGAGTGTCATCCCTGATGCCGCTTGATGAGCGTACCTCCAGATTCCAAATGCTGCGCTTTCGAGTGAAGACTCGCCGGGTGACTTATCCGTCAACCAGTCGAGAGGCTAAACTTCATGGGACATCCCAGAATGATCGTTTGTTTTGTGATCCCAAATGCCCTGAAGCCGGCAACCATATTTACGATCGTAGCGATTGCCTTGGCCGGGACAGCCTCGTGTGCTGCAGCTAGCTTTGAGATAGTCGATCAGAGTTCCAATGAGCTGACCACTCACAATTTCGACTTCCAAATTGAGGTCAGTTGCACAGTGTTCAATTCCGGCCATAAAAGCGGAGTAGCGAAAGTAGTCGCAACATTGGAGCAAATAGGAGTCGACGAATGGACAAGGACTGACACTGGTAGAGTCGACGGGGATAGCTCTCGCACCTTCACATTGCTGTTCTCTGAGCCTTTGTACTGGCTTGCAAAGGAGGGTCACCGATACGACTGTGATGTGGAACAACAAATAATTGCGAAGAGATGAACGCTATAGCTAGTTCCGGTCGAACATGCCAGTCCTGGGTAGCAACGATCCCACATAAAGCCAGATGCATGACCCGCGGGTATCTCTCGAATCAGCTGGGATGGATCCTTAGAAGCTGACAAGGTACTCCTACCGGACCTCTGAGCCGATTTCAGCTCATGGATCGGTCATCGCCGAGTCACTTGGCAGAAAGTGTTTACGCCCACCGCTTCCTGCACACGGTGATAACCCGACTTCTGCGAGCAAGAGTTCCATTACGCTCAGTGCGGAGATACGCAGGTCACTCAGACCCGCTTACACAGTCAGGTACGTACAATCTATCGATGCCTACGAGGCGATCCTCTGCAGTCGATAGCCTTGGTTTCTGGCCCTGAAGGTTTTGCCAGTTCTCTCACGGTAACGTCATGTCAGGTAATTGCGTTTCGGCGCAAATGCAACTCCACTTGGACGAACTGACATTGTTTCTAGGAGTTGCAATCATGCCACTTTTCATGGATGTTCATAAGGGGATGGATGGACTGACAGCAGAAGCCGCTGCCGGTGTTCACATGAAAGATCTGGAGACCCAAGCGAAACACGGTGTCAAATACCTGAATTACTGGTTCAGCGAAGATCAGGGTACGGTGTACTGCCTTTTTGAAGGGCCGAACAAAGAAGCCGGAGAAGCTGTTCATCGAGAAGCCCACGGAATGGTGGCAGACGAGATCACCGAGGTTAAACAGGGCGAATGAACGTCTAGTAAATCACCTCTCCATTTTGCCAATATGCGCATCGACTTCGGCCGGGGCGTTTTCGTTTGTGCTCACTCGTCAACGATCTACACCCGTTGCCGCACAGCAATCTCAGAGCTCCGACCAAGATACCGAATCCGGCTCCAAAGTCCTGTCGAAGGTTCAACGTCTCCCCACCCCAGTCGCCGTTGCGATTCAAATTAGGGTGGCCCTTCCTCCATGCCCCAGTGCAGCGTCCGCTGATTCTTCGTTAGAGGCGAGGCGCTATGGGCAAGGGTATGGGCTTGCTCTGTAAACCTGAAGATTGGGCGACGCTATGAACTGTCTCTACGAGGCCGGGGGTGACCCGGGGGGATGTCTCGAAACTGGCGAGATGTTCCATAGAAGCTGACAAGGGACTCCTCTCGCATCTGCTATTCGACGGAGATGAGTGAAGGGCCGCCCAAGCCGAAGCCTGACTGTAGCTTCCATAGAGGTTGTTGGCAGGTGATGGGGAACCTCACCGTTGCCGCTGTTAAGCAAAAACAGTAAGCGACAGGAGGTTCCCTAGTGTTGCATGGTAATGCCCGTCTGACAGTCTGCGCACGTCTTGAGATGGTCAAGCAGGTCCTCGCAGGATGGCCCCAGACAGAGGTGGCAAGACAGTTCAGAGTCTCACGGGCCACAGTCTCGAAGTGGCTTGGGAGGTACAGGGTTGAAGGCAATCTGGGCCTTCTCGACCACAGCTCAAAGCCAAGTCGCAGTCCCTATCTGACATCTCAGCGGGTTGTCCATGCCATCCATGCCCTCAGACGCTCACGCAGCTGGGGTCCGCACCGTATCGGCTGGCAGCTTGGCGTTGCACGCTCCACCGTCTATGCAGTGCTCAGGCGTGCAGGACTCTCACGCCTGGCGTGGCTGCACAGAACCACGCGGGAGATCGTCCGCTACGAGCACGCATCACCCGGCGATATGCTGCACCTTGACGTGAAGAAGCTGGGAAGAGTGCCTGATGGTGGAGGCAAGCGCTTCGCACCCGGCTTCAAGAGACAGGCGTGGGGCCGCACTCGAAACGTTCTCTCGGCACAGACTGCATGCACGCTGCCATCGATGACCATTCACGAGTCGTGTACGTCGAGGCGCTTGCGGATGAGAAGGGAGTGACGACGGCAGGTTTCCTTGAACGGGCTCTCGCCTTCTTCCGGTCGCAGGGCGAAACAGTCAGCCGGATACTCATCCCGACCAAGCGAAAGCGACGAGTCTCTGCCGTTGTGGAGCGAAGCGGAACAACGGGTAGAGGGGAGCTGGAGCGCAGTGGCGGCGCGAGCTCATCAGGTTCTGTAGCAACATCCGGCTGCGAGAAAACTGGATAGACACCGATGCCTAATCGTGCAGGATGAGTGGAAATCTAGAACAGAACCAACGGACGGCCCGCACACTCAGCTGACCGCGAATGAGCCCAGAGTGCCGACAGAACAACTGCAGCCGTTACTCGGATGGGCCGGGTTTCGGTTTCTTGCCTCCAGAGCCTTCAGCACCTTCATCAACAGCCCGCTTCCTACTCGACTTTCTGGGGCCCTCTTCCTCTGGCGGCGACGTGCCTCCATTTGCTAAGTAAACTATGTGCAGCCTTCCAGAGTCCAGATTCCCGACTTCGGCGGGATACGGATAAAAACCGCTGCCGGGATTACTGTCCGGTATCGGCTCTGTTTGAGTGGCACCCCAGACTCCACCCTGGGCAGTTCTGTATCGAACAGTCACCTCACTGGTTGCAGTTTTGATACCGTCTGACCAGTTCTGCCAGAATGTTCCGACGTCATCATTACCTATTTTGACCGCGCCAAGATCTGCCGGAGATGTGTAAAGATGGCCGAGCTTGTTCTGGATTATGGTAAGAATCTTATCGTTGAGATCAGTTTGGGTCCCATAGATTGTGGGCGCCCCGCCGGTAGCCTCAGTCTCGTAGTTGAGCGAGCCGTCGGGACTCTTCGGATGCGCTTCCTTTGCTAGGGCTTCAGCGGTTTTGTGATCAGCATTGAGTTGCTGTGAGCCGTAAACCCAATTCGATCCCCAGTCATTCGCATTCGGGTGGAGATACGAATTGACCAAGTGCATCTTTACAACGGTGTTGTTGTCACCACCCCGGGTTACGATGTCCGCAATCTTGTACCCGCCAAACGTAACTGGGTGACGATCAAGGAATTCAGATTTGTTCGCATGCTGGAAATTGCCGGTTTCCGAGTCGGTACCCGACTGGTTGGTTACGGCTTCGGTACTCTTGTGGACCGTTGATTCCTGAGGCGAATCCAGGTGCATCTTATCTGGAGTGGACGGTTCTGCTGCGGTCAACACTCTCTGCACCGGCTCGTGTGACAGTGAATCCTTCGCGACGAGTCTCTGGAGAGCGCGGTTGCCGATTCTGCTCTGCAACTGGAAAGCAAGCCGGGAACGAAGGCTTCCATTCGCTGGCTGGGTCAGCCGCCTATCAGTAACGAGCTCCAGCGGCAGATAGAACCGGTTGTCGTATCGGTCAGTAACGTCCTCGGGTTCCGCACTCCGCTTAGATCCCCGCTCCTTCAAAGCGCCTACGAGACCGGAAGTCGGGGTTTGTGATCCGCTAGATCGGTTCTGCCGGATCCTCGGGCCTTGACCGCTCGATGGCTGTTCAGACATCGATTTCCTTCATGAGGAACTCGCACCAACGTTGGTATATGTGTGATCAAAAATGTACAACAGGCCTGAAAAGCGTTGCGTGATTAGTACGGGTTCGATATTTGACGTTGCGGGGGTCTACTGGCAAATGCTATGTGAACCGGTTATTTCCTACCAGCAGGCACGTGTTACCGGGTCAAGTTTATGCGTGTATTGACGTTCTAGTTGACAGTTTCAAGCAAGGTTCTGTCAGAACTCAGTTTCCGGGGAAGGTAGCATCGTCTGAAACAAGACGAGGAGCTGCCGATGTCGGTGTCCGCATTGCCGCTCTGAATCCGTCGCGAAAAGATGGCGGCGCACTTTCCTCGGCTATCGGATCTATTACTGCTGCACGTGTCGACGACAGTTCAACCAGCGAACAGAAACCTGCTTGAGCATGAAGTCTCACGCCGCTTCTTTGACACGGTGGTGGCTGAAGCGAGGCGGCGGAATCTCCTTTCTGATGACCACTTCAGCGTGGACGGCACGCTGCTCGACGCATGGGCTTCCATGAAGAGCTTCCGTCCCGTGGATGACACAGATCCTCCACCTGGCCCTGCTGGTCCCACCAGTAGAAACTCGGACGTGGACTTCCGGGGTCAGAAACGCTCCAACCGGACGCACCGTTCCACTACAGACCCGGAAGCCAGGCTTGCCCGTAAAGGACCGGGCCGCGAGGCAAGGCTCTCCTTCGCAGGTCATGTGTTGATGGAGAACCGCAATGGCCTCGTAGTAGACGCTGAGCTGAACGAGGCGACCGGGACGGCGGAGGAGAAAGCTGCGATCAAGATGCTCAAACGGATACCGGGAAAAAGGCGGATCACGGTAGGCGCTGACAAAGGGTACGACACCGGCAACTTCGTGGACACATGCTGGATGATGAACCAACGGCTCACGTGGCCAGAAAGCGGCTGCACTCGGCGATTGATGGACGGACGACACGGCATGATGGCTATCGCCTGAGTCAGCGGATACGCAAACGATTGGAGGAGATCTTCGGTTGGATGAAGACGGTTGCCGGAGCAAGGAAACTGAGGTACCGGGGCACAGCACGCAACGGGCAATGGTTCCAGCTACTCGCCGCCGCATACAACCTCGTCAGAATGGCAAAGATCGCCGCAAAGCCAGTCCAAAGACCACCTGAAACGGTCCCGGTGTGACCAAGGCACCCTTGAGAGGGGCATTCAGGGCCTCAGGCAAAGTCTGATCCGCCTGATTCAGGTGGCCAGCCAGCACCCGGGCAGCACATTCCCTAACCGGACCGCCGCATCAACGAGGTAAAAAGACCTTTTTCAGCAGCCTGCTAGAGACCTGCGGCGGGCACGTCGAAACAAAGTGTGACTACACCAATACTCACAACCGGACTTCAAGTTAGTTTTGAATCAGCAACCCGTCTTGGAAGACCTTGAAGTTGATTCCACAGACGCACATGAAGACGTGATGACTCTCGTCCGTTTCTTAGTGGATAAGATAGAGCAACAGTTCAATGGCAACGTCTCACGAGCCTCGCCGCGGCGCGATCCCTCTATCACTGGCTCATCTGAGAGATTCACAAATCGATGCAGTAATTGGAGCCGCCAAAGAAGGATTCTTGCTGGTCGATGCCGAACGGCAAATCATCTGGGCGAATCCCGCCCTACGCGCTATGTTCGGACTTGAGTCTGCCGATCTATTGGGGCGATCCTCCAGTGAACTCAGGTCGTTGTTGACTGAGTCCGTCGAAGATCCTGCATCTTTCCTCAGCCGGAACGAAGAGATTTACCAGGACGAGGCGACCATCATTGAAGACGAAATCGTCAAGATCTCACAACCGCGATCGATCACTACATCCCGAACTTCCGTGCCCGTTGTTTCAAAAGAGGGCGAGTACGTGGGTCGTCTCTGGATATACAGAGATGTCACCAAGGCCCTTGCGGCCGAACGAGCTAAGGCTGAGCTGGAAGCTACAAATCGTCGACTTGTGGAACTGAGCGAGACAAAGTCGATCTTCCTGTCGACCATTTCGCATGAACTGCGTACTCCATTGACAGCTGTTCTGGCGCACTCAGATCTGATCAAACGCCGTCAAGCGTGTTCTGGGAACGAGAAGGATCTCCAGCACATAGAGGTCATTCTCAGGGGTGGAGAAAGGCTCAAGTCGCTAATCGATGATCTGCTCGATGTTTCGGATTTCGAGTCGACAGTTATGCGAATCCGTGAATCTAGATTCTTCATCAACGATGCAGTCAGCTCTGCGATCGACTCCATAGCTCCCGTGACTGCACCGAAGCATCAGCGAATCGTACTTGAGCAGTGTTCTCCTGACGCTCAAATCGTTAACGATCGAGAAAGATTCGAACAGATACTGGGCAATCTCTTATCGAACGCGAGCAAGTACTCGGTCGACGGATCAGTTATCAGAGTCGTTGCCTACATCGACGGGAATGCGGTCAAGGTCTCCGTTAATGACCAAGGAGAAGGTATCGATCAGAGTAACCTTTTTTCGCTTTTCGAGCCGTTCTACCGAGGGGACGATGAACTCACCCGTTCGACTCAGGGCGCCGGGTTGGGCCTGACGATTTCTCGCAGCCTCGCAAGGGCGATGAGAGGGGATCTCGAAGTTTCGAGCGAACTCGGGACGGGCTCGACATTCACCTTTGGACTGCCATTGATTGAAGGGGAGTGGATAGCCTCCTAACGGAGGAGACGTCGAAGGATCTGTCAGAACTCAGGTCCCATGCTGATTCTTGGACGAGTTGAAGCGCCGGTGGAGCCGCTGATTAAGCAGACAGCTCGGCCATTAGTGTCGACCATTTCGTCCTGAAGATCTGCCGCCTGTCTGATGCTGAAACACTCACTCCGTCCGATCTCTGACTCCTGAGGAAGTTTCTCAATTCATCGAACGCAGTACAGAACCGGCTGGCTGACTCGAATCGTTTGAAACCCAGCATCGGGTAGTAACGCTGCTTGATGTGCCGATGATTCTGCTCCATACGGTTGTTTAGATAGCGGCTATGTCGATGCCAGGCCTTACGCCCGACAAATCCACCGAATGGCCTTGGTGTATGCAGGGTGCTTATCCGTGGTCAGGCGAAACGGCCTGTGATCAGAAATGGCTAGCAGTCTTCGAAGATATCGTCGAGCAGCATGCTTATCTCGTTTTTCGCTGAGCATGGAGTCCAGTAGGTTGCCGTCTCGATCAATAGCCCGGTACAGATAGCACCAGCGTCCGCTGACCTTCACATAAGTCTCGTCCAGATACCAGGAACGGCCGGATCGCCCGTGTCGTTTCTTTCGAAGGTTCTCAGCAACATGCGGTGCGAAGCGGAACTCCCAGGTCCGAATGGTCTCGTAGCTGACCTCGAAACCGCGCTGGAGTAATAGTTCGGCGACGTCCCTGAATCCAAGCTTGTAGCGGAGTCGCCAAAGCACCGCCATGAGAACGATATCTGTTGGGAACTGAAGATCGTTGAACGGTGTTCCTGTGCGTTCATTGAACTGGCGTCGGCATGAATTGCAGAAATAGATTCGATAGCCGAGGGAGGTACGTCGACGCCGTTTCGTGATCGATTCAGACCGGCAGTGCGGGCATGACATTGGCAGCTCCTCGTCTGGTTTCAGACGATGCTACCTAGCCAGGAAACTGAGTTCTGACAGAACCCTGGGATGTCAACGTCTCGCCGAATAACGACTAAAGGACCCGGCGACCCGAACACTGAAAGTCACCTCAGGCTTTTAGCCTTGCAGGTCTGGTTCGCCATTGATGAACCTGGATCCCAAATAGCAGCAGGTCTCCGTGACCTGAACCTGAAGTACGTCCGCTCTGGCGCAAAGCAAGATGCTGAAGCGAAAGTTGATATCGCTCGGCAGGCACTAGTTGAATGCAAGCTCGACGGTTCTGTCAGAACCAGCTGTGACTACCCAACCGCAAGCGGTCCCCGACCATCTTTGATCAGCACGTCGTCCGGACCGGGTTCAGCGAATATCTTCGACATCTTCCTCATTTTCAAGAAGCCTTTCATCTTTATTTGCCGAGTGAGCATCATCCACATCGGGTTGCTCATCTTTCGAGTCATCTTCTCGAAACTCGCAAACGTGGTAGTCATCACAACATCAGGGTCCGAAGCACGTCCCGCTTCTAGGCCGCACTTGCCGTCCGCCACTGAAAGTGTCCAAGCTCCACCACCAGGGCCTTCGAAGTTCCAGACAAGCTTGAACGGCTGAAAGCCAGCATTCTCAGACTTCGCCAGCATCGACATGAACTCCATCATGAACTCTAGACGAGAATGAATAGCCGCCTCAGGCGGCGCTGGCGTATCGCCGCCACGCCTCAGACGAAGCTCTGCATATTCGCCAACATCATGAACAAGACAGAACATGAGTATGTCGCGTTTAGTCGCCCAGCCGTATCCAATGGGAAGCCAGGCCTTCGAATCCAAGTCAGCGTCTGTGATCGCAGCGACAGCGGTTAATAGCCCTTCGCGACTGGCGTTGAGCTGATTCCGTGTCTCAACAACTGTCTGCCCATCTGGTCTCTCAGCGAACTTTCGAGCGTTGTACTCGTCGATGCCCTTTGGAGTGGCGGCCAATTCTTGCTCCGGGGCAGGAAGGTTCTCCCCTTCAGAAATATTCCGGGCGGCCATTCGTGTCAGATAATTAAGGTGGTAGGGCTGGTCCTCGAAGGTCCAATCTTTGCCGAACTTCCGTGTCCAATCGGAATCCTGCATGGAGTCCCAAACTGAGTCGTAGTTGCTCCAGACACCTTTCAGATCATCAATGATGGAGTCCAAGGTCCTTTTAGTTGCTGTTGGCATAAAGCCCTCCTACGAACATGTGTTTGAGAATCTGCCCTCGAATGGCGGAATGATAGCCCAAGCCACCGCGAGGGCGTCGACCATCTGTGTCAGGTGGGTAGATTTCGTCGGCCGGTGGCGCATCGGATCAAGAGCCAGAGGCTACTGAACAGCAGAGATTTATCACGGAGCATAAGGAAGTTGTGGTTGAGGCCCTAACTTCTTAAGACCAGTCGCATCCATCGACGCCACCACCCAGACGACGTTAGCGGAAAAGATACAAGGTCAAATCTCCCCTGCGGAGGGACGATTCAGGGGTTTCCACTAACGATGACTGCCGCCACTCGGAACTACTCTGTTAGATATTCAGTTTGAATTGCGACAGAGAGAACTAACGATGTGCCGACTAGCTCCCTTGACGATGATTGTCATCATATTTGCGGTTGCTTGCGGCGGTGCTGAGGCAGGGATTCCCCCGACGCCGACAAGTCCGCTGACACTGTTCAGCACCCTGGAGGCGATTCCGCCAACACCAGCTCTGACACCCACGGCGACCGCTCTTGCTCTACCAACGATTGTCGCCACCTCGACGGAAACCGCCACACTGCCAACTCCGCAATCCGAACCCTCAGTTCGAGTCAACCTTGCCCCTAAATGGGCAGCCGGACAGAGCTGGGGCTACAAACTCGTCAAATCTCAGGAACGCCGGATCGGCTCTGTCACAACGAGTAACAACACCTCGACCTCAATCGTCAATATCGAAATCCTTGAGGTTACTGGGCTGGGCTTTGTGATCGGCTACACATTGAAGTCAATTGAACTTCCCGCAACAGGAGTGCTGCTGGCAGATTTACTTGCCCGCGATCTCGCGGAACTGACCATCGACATCACGTTCGAGATCGAAGTTAACTCGGAAGCGATCATGGTGGGACTTCGGAACTTTGAAGAGATCAAAGCTTCCATAGAGGCCAGCCTTGACCGGCTCTCCGAAGCAATTGAATTGACCGCCTCACCGGAGGAAGTCGAGGCATTGCAGGTGCTATTCGATCAGATTCGGGGGACTTATTCGACGGAAATTGGCGTACTTTCATTTGGGCTTCCGGAAATGAGCCTGTTCTTCACGCCGTTCGGTTGGGACCTCGAAATAGGTGAGTTATACCAGTTGGAGGACACGCTTCCCGCTCCTCTCGGCGGACCTCCAGTCCCTGCCGTCGCCCACTTTGGAGTGACCGACCCTGATCCCAGTGATTCCATCTACACGTTCAACTGGACACAAGGCTTCGCCGGACGTGCGGCAGAACAAGCGATATTCGAATCATTATTGATTCTTTCTCTCCAAACAGGCGGTACTCAGCCCACATTTGAAGATGTCCGAGGGATTGAGCGACAGGACGAAGGTGTATTTACACTGGATACTGAGAACTGGTCGTTGACGGATTTGCGATTTTTGCAGTACGTGACAAACCAGGGAAGCACTGTCCTCGACAGCACAGAGTTCAGTCTGCTCCCGTAGTTGAGACATTCAAACTGCCTCTGAAATACGCTCTCTACACATATGATCAGCCGTCGCTACTTAACGTAAGCCGAAGCCGCGGGGTAGGCTGCCGTATTGACGCGAGTGGATGATGAGGAATATTCCAATTAGTCGTTCCATCACAGGTTCCTCACGCGATTACTGGTGAAATCTCAGCATAAATCAGCCTAGAGTTAAATATTCAGGGTAAACAAGGACAGCAAACACCTTGAAGGTCAGAGGAGACTAAAAAATCTCCATTCGACCGCTCCGCAGGCAGGTCGTATCCACCGCGGTACACCGCCAACCACTGAAACGGAGCAAGAACAAGTCCCCTACATTCAGTTGGGGGCTTTTCGCGTCGTGCGCCATCCGGATACGAGGTCGTGCTTTTTTACAGCGCGACCGTACAGACTATGCGTGGAATGCTGGTGTGTGGGCGGCTCTGGAGGGGCGGGCCGGTGAGGACAAACTGACCGTGGTTGATGATGCTCCACCTTCACGTCGAGCACTACTTCGCGTGATCAGAGATAGGCAGGCTGCGAGAGTCAGCGGCCACTACCAATCACCGCAAGGAAGTCTTGAAGTGGGACGAGGTAAAGCCGCCATGACCATCATGTACTTGGAGCCTTAATGTGCGCACCGAGTGACGTGCCCCTTAGAACCGTTACCACCTATTATCTCGGGTCAGATGATGCGATCGAGCACTACGTGCCATCGATCAATGCCCCTTAACGAATAGACTGTCTAGTCTACAGAGCCTTGTGAACGCCGACGGATTACCATCCTCGCTCAACTTACCCGGATTCCACGGTCTGGTCGGCGAATGCCTTCTCAATATCGTTCATCAATTGACCGTGCAATTCTGGGTGCCTAAGCTGGTATTGTTCCAACAACCGAATGGGTCGCCCCTTGACCTGAGATGAAACACGGTCGGATAACGACCTGCGTGTCTTGCTTATTCTGAATAGCTTCAGCACCCTCTTTTTTTCAATCATTACGTCAAGTAATCTACGATTCTGAATCGATGTAATGATTCGGGATACAGCGTTCCCTCGAGGATCGTCACTTGCTGTTCCTATCCAAGTTTTGACAACTTCGTATACGTTGCCTTGCCAGAAAAGCTCGGACTCAAGACTGCCGTCGGGCCAAGTTGGTAGATAGACTAATCCAGTCATCTTTACAACGTTCGAGCCTAACTCAAGCTGCATATTTCCAGCATTTTGTTTCGCCAGCAAAGCGGTTGCTAGATAGCTCGGGATACCCGAACGAGGGGGATCATCGATCTGGATACGGGTGGCGTCTCGAAAAACCCACTCGCTCTTCGGCATTGCCTCAAAAATATACAGATCACTTGGAGTCAAATCTTTCCAGTCGCCTCGTTTTGAACTTTCGATGGTGATTACCCAACTATGACCACCAATGGACCACAAAATATTGTGAGCATATGCCTGGACAACGAAGGGGAGACCGAGCGAAGTTGGGCCCGCCACAATGCCGAGAAAGCCTCCACCGAGAGCACCACAGATACGCCCGTCAGGCGCACTAAATTTTACACCGATGGCCGTTCCACCCACAGCACCGCCTGCTACTGACCCGATGAAAAAGAGACCGATCGCACTCTCTGCAATATTGGTTGCTTCGGGAGACAGCATGGCGAACAGGACTCCGCCGATACCGCCGATACCGCCGATACCGCCGCCAATCATGCCCCCAAACCAGACCTTTACGAACGACTTTTCCGGGTCGTCGTTATGTTGCTGTGCCATATCTTGGAATTCTACCGCTCTCCTCGCTCGAGATTCCGTCGTTGCCCTAACCTAGCAACCTTGGTCGCTGTAAAACTGGATCGCCCGAACGGAAAGCCCTCTTGCACGCCTGTCGTTGAGGAAGGCATCTATCGGGTGGTCGGGGGCACCTGAAAATCCATGTGTCGCGCACGCCCTAGGACCGCACGAGGATCAGAGCAATCGAGATCGATCATGATGGGTTCTCCTTACCATCCCCTCAGCTCCACCACAACAGGGGGATCTGTCAGAACTCAGGTCACATGCTGAATCGTGGACGAGTTGAAGCGCCGGTGGAGCCGCTGATCAAGCTGACAGCTCGGTCTGACTCAAATGAAACTCTGGGACCGAAGGGATGAGAAATTATCGAAGTGGAGTCGCTGGATGAGAACACGACTCGCGCTGGCGCGCACATTGCAGCTAGCAGCCTATTTGTAATCACGGCATGCTCACTGCGAACTCTTGCCTTTTTAGACGATGTCTGCGTAAGTTCAACGTGCTTCCGGAACAGCTAACACTCTTAACGTTCGAGATAGCGCGTTTGCAGGCTTTCAGCGCCAGGGAAGGCGATTTAAGACCAATGAACAGAAATACGCGTTTGTTATTCCGGGCGAACCTGCTCTCTCCTTACACCGCGGGAAACTTCCACCGCGGGCTTTCCATCTTGTCCTTAGTAGCGGTCGGCCTAGCAACGCTAGCTGCCGGATGGCTACTTGTAATGTCAGATCAGGTCGAGCCGGTATCTGGTGAGGAATTCCCGCTGTACGGGATCGACACAGGAACCGACGCGCTGTACATGCTGGACCGTGTTACCGGAGATCGCACGCTATTCGGCCGATTGGACCCCTCGGGGCATCCGGACACTAATCTCGCCCCCAACCGCTTCGTCACCCCGACCGGCCTAACGTACGACACGTTCACAGACACCATACTGGTCTGGAACAACTCGGCCTGTGTCGATGATTTCGGTGCGCAGTGCGTATCCGCAAACGTACGTACCTCAGGCGACCTTGTCGAGGTGGATCCTATGACAGGCGTTGGCACACCCATTGGTTCTGAGACCGGCCAGATTCTTTCGGATATTGTGTTTGATCCGGTTACGGGCCAGTTGTTCGGGATTGGGGCTTCGCTCTGGACGATTGACAGGGATACTGCCGCTATCGCCGAGATCGGCAGGATCAGAATCGAAGGCAGCGCCGGATTCACGGCTTCTGGAGCCGCGTTCGCGCCAGATGGGACGCTCTACGCGTTGCAGCTGGTGAGTACATTTCCTCAGCCCGACGCCCTGGCGAAGCTGGTCACTATCGACACCTCAACTGCGTCAGCTACCGTCGTTGGTGAGATTCCCAGTGTGGGCCTGTCAGGCGCTATAGCTTTTCTCGATGATGGCACCCTGCTCGGCAGTGCGTTCTCAATCGGAATGCTGTTCGATATTGACCCTGCGACAGGCGTGGTGACCAATCCGCGCGGAGATGACATGGCACAGGGCATGACATCACCTGTAACAGCTCGCCCCTCGTCAGACGACTACGCCCTCGAGTTTGATGGACTGGACGATGTCGCCCGGATGACCGACATCACGGGAGACCTCGATTTTGACGAGAACTTCACCGTTGAGGCGCGCGTTTGGCCTTACTCAGTCGACACCGAAGGAGCGTTCCGCGCATTCGTGCGTGGATCGTCCAGCACAGTGTTCCCACCACCGGGCGGCAGCTGGATTCTATTTCAGGACTTCAGAGACGGTTCCGACTTTGGACTCAGCGTATGTGGGCCGTCCTGCAATGCAGCCAAATCTGGGCCCGGTGCGTTGGCTCCCGGTCAGTGGCACCACGTCGCCGGCACATACGACGGAGCCACAGTTCGCGCTTACCTCAACGGTGTGGAAATTGGCGCTCAGCCCCATTCAGGTAACGTCACTGATGTCACGTGGATAATCCTTGGATTGTGGAGTGGCACGTTCGATGGTGTGATCGATGAAGTGCGGCTGTGGGACATCACCCGGTCAGAGGTGGAGATACTGGCATCGAAGGATTCATCTTTGACCGGCTCAGAACCGGGACTGGTCGGATACTGGCCTCTGGATGATGGAATTGGACAAACCTTTGCTGACGTTTCAGGCAAAGGTAATCCTGGATTGCTGGGTCTCACCGAAGGTCCTGATGAAGCCGATCCGCGATGGATACTTGTAGACGACCTGTCCATGCCCGGTCCTGATACCGGGACAGTGACCATTGTTAAGTCGACTAATCCACCTGGTGGTACCAATTTCGGTTTTGCCTCGGATATTCCCGGTGCAGCTAACTTCACACTCGATGATGGCGGTTCGCTCATCCTCAATGATGTGCCAGCAGGACCATACGCGATCACGCTGGACGATCCTGCGCCGAGCTATGTCCTGGATTCCATTGTTTGTGTTGGCGATCGGGAGGCAGCGACGAACGTTTCCGCGCGCCTGGTGACGATCGATGTCGATGCCGGCGAAGACATAGTGTGCACTTTTTCAAGCACACTCCAATCCGGTTCGATCACGATCGCCAACTTCACTCTTGCGCTGGGCGGCACCGGATTTGGCTACACGAGCGACATTCCCGGCCATACTAATTTCAGCCTTGACCACGGCGGTCTACTGGTCCTGGACCCGGTACAGGCCGGAACCTACTCCGTGACGCTGGGCGACCACGCGCCGCAATACCGGCTCGAGGCGATCACATGCGTTGGGGATCCGGGCACCGTGGTTCACTTTCCTTCGCGCACAGTCACAATCGACCTGGATGCTGGTGAAGCAGTTACCTGTGCCTTTACCAGTACTCGCCAGACCGGTGACATTACGATTTCCAACTTCACCGCACCGCCCGGTGAGACTGGGTTTGGGTACACGAGCGATATCCCGGGTGGCGAGACGTTCGCACTCAACGACGGAGACTCGATTTCGTTCCCTGACCTACTTCGTGGCGACTACACCGTGACGCTGGATGATCACTCCCCGCTGTACTTACTGGAGTCGATCACCTGTATCGGTGATAGCGGCGTGACCACAGACCTCGCAAACAGGACGGTGACGATCGATCTGGATACTGAAGAGGACGTCACGTGTTCTTTTGGAATCACGCGCCAGACCGGTGACGTCGCGATAGTCAAAACGACCGTTCCTCCCGGTGGAGTTGATTTTAGTTTCGTGAGTGATGCTCCAGGAAGCGAGCGTTTCAGCCTGAACGATGGGGAGATGCGGTCGGTTGTCAGTCAGCCCGCCGGCCCTTACCAGGTCACGATGGACAACCCGTCTCCCTGGTATCAACTTCAGTCGATCAGTTGCCTTGGTGATCCGGGTGCACTTGTCAGCGTTGCAGGTCGATCTGTTCTTATCGACCTCGATGCGGGTGAAAACGTGACCTGTGAGTTCATAAGCGCCGCTGCTCCTCCTACACCGGTTACTGCACCGCTGGTCGATACCGGACCCGTTCTCGACGGGGTGCTGACATTCGGCGAATGGGGAACCAGCCCGGCGACGACGGTAGATCTGGCCAGTGGTTTCGTTGGTTTTGTGCGAGATACAAGCCGTCTTTACGTCTTGCTCGACGTTCTAGAAGACTCTGCAAACGACCCGGCCAACGACCGGTTCTCCCTGGCGCTCGATATCAACGGTGATGGGTTACCGACCCCGGGTGTAGACATGCTGTACGCGCTTATTCCGGGCGACGGAAACATGCGATACGCCATGTGGCCGGAAACCGGAATGTTCCCGGCGTTCCAGCCGACCACGCGCTCAGCCCGTGCGTCTGGGTTTGGGTGCTTCCTCAGTGATGGCTCAATGAACATCTCCCGGTTCAACTTCTCATGCTCGGCACACCGGCTCTGGGAGATCGGGATTGATCTTGAAGAGCTTGGGATCAACGGCGTGTCACCTGACTCCGACGTCGTCGTGCGAATGGGCATAACTTTGGTTTCGGGGACGCCGGATATCGTCGAGGAGTTCCCTGAACCGTTCCTCTTCAACTTCGCCAGCATGATGGAGATCTCGCTGGAGGCGCCTACCGATCACCTGCTGGCCGTGCCGGGTCCCGGCCTGGTGATGGAGGCCGATTCCGTTGAGGTTACGCAGGCAATTCAGACTCGTGATAACTCGTTGCCGTTGGCTTCCGGCAAGCAGACTTGGGCACGGGCGTACGTCACGCTTGACGGTCCTGGCAGTATCTATCCGGCCCGCGTGTTCTTGCACGCCTCAAAAGATGGAACTGACCTGCCGGGTTCCCCGTTGTTGATCCTTGACCAACTCCGTACACCGCTGCTCAGATCAGACATCAACCGCAACAATGCCGACGAGACAGTTAACTTCGAGTTGCCGGAGTCCTGGGCGGACGGGAACGTTCAGTTCTCGCTGGTGGCACGCGACCTGTTTGGCAATGAACTCGTTGGAACGCCCACGACCGTTACTTTCGCGGAGACCGAAGTTCCGACCATCTGGATCGTGCCGTTGAACGAAGGGACTGCAGCCAGTCCGGTCGTTCCGACTGAAGCGGACATGGAGCGTTCAATGGGTTTTGTCGAGGCGACTTACCCGGTAAAAGAGGTTAACTGGGTATTCAAGCCGTGGGACGTTGTTCCGGTCCGGTTTGAAAGGGATGGGCTGGGATTCTGGGACTACATGGACGTGCGGCTGGCCGACTTGGACGCCTACTACAATGCGATTGCCATCGCATGGACCCTGGGGATCATCGCAAACGGTGTTGAGCCGTTCGATCTGCCCGATCAAATTGCCGGATTCCATCCAGCAGCGGGAGGAATTTCTAGCCCGACCTGGGTCGGAGGCAGGGGCTTCGTGACGGTGTCAGGTGGTTCATTCGATGGAGGCACGCTGGCCCACGAGATAAACCACAACCTGGACACCGAAAGTGAAGATCCTACATGGGGATTACATGTCGGAAACCCTGACTGCGATGGCTGGGAAGGGCCGTATCCAACCCCGAGTGACTCTTTCATTCCGGCGGGTTGCGATATCCAGATACGTGGATCGTGGAGGACCTTCCCTGATGAGGAAGGGTGGTGGGTAAAGCTTGAGGATCCAGTGTGGGGTTGCGGAACCAGCGGCGATGCCGTGTGGCCCGTTCCGCCAAACGATGACCACATACGCGAGACCGGTTTCGGGGCGATTGCGATCCCTGACGTTTACCCGGATTTCATGTCTTACTGCTGGGTCCCCGATCCATATTCAACGGTAAGAGATCCGGTGGCTGCTGAACCGGAATCGTGGATCTCGCCATACAGGTGGCTCAATCTGCTGGAGACGTTAGCGGTTGGCGGTGCTGTTAGCGCGGCGGCCGGCGAATCGGTGTCGCCTATCGCCGGAGCTGCCGCAGATGGTTTCGACGTTTTCTACGTGTCAGGACAGGTGACATCGAAGGGCAAAGGATCCCTCAACCCGATCACGATACAGCCGGGCATACTTTCACCTTCACCGATTTCCGGAGACTACGCACTCGAGTTCGAAAACAGCCTGGGTGATGTCGTAATGACGGTTCCGTTCATGGCGAGCTTCGTGAACGTAGAAGGCGAAGACCGCAAGACAGCTTTTTTCAACTACACGTTGCCCGCTGTCGATGATGTGCAGGTTGTGCGCCTAGTGCGCGGTGCAGATATCTTGGATGAAATTGTCGTTTCTGACAATCCGCCGGTTGTTAACGTTATATCGCCGAACGGAGGCGAGGTATGGAACACTGTTCATAATGTCGAGTGGTCAGCGGGAGATGCCGACAAAGACTCGCTAACGTTTACCGTCCTGTACACGCCGGACGACGGAGCGTCATGGTTCCCGGTTGTATTCAACCTCACCGAAACCTCGTTCGCGGTGGACTCAGCATCACTTCCAGGAGGCTCGTCGGCCGGTTTCAGGGTTATCGCAACGGACGGTTACAACACGACACACGACGATTCGGACGGGTTCTTCACGGTTGCGGCAAAAGTACCGGACGTGGAGATCCACTTGCCGAACGATGGTGATGTTGTTGCAGTGGGTGATACCACGGTGCTCTCTGGTACAGCCAGCGACGCGGAAGACGGTGATCTGAGCGGACTCTCGCTGATCTGGATGGTGGATGGGGTGAACGCTGGAGTTGGCGCCGAGATCTCCGTGTCACTGACCAACGGAATTCACAGCATCACGCTGGCGGCGATTGATAGAGATGGAAATACTTCGACGGCAGCCGTCTCCGTACAAGCTGCACATCGCCCGACTGTTTCGCTCGTGGCGACACCAGATAGCGGCTCAGCACCGCTGAGTGTGGACTTCACCGCCTCGGCAGGGGACGCGGACGGCGACATTGCCGGATTCAGATGGGACTTCAACTCGGACGGTGAAGTCGATCTTGTCACTACCGGATCCACCGGGTCATACCTGTACTTCAGTCACGGATCATACATGGCGACAGTGGAGGTGTATGACTCTCTCGGGCTGACTGCCAGTACTTCAGCCCAGATCATTGCCACGTGCGATGGACCAGACGTTGTGGCACCTGTAATCACAGCGTCTGTAAGTCCAGTAGTATTATGGCCACCCAACCATTCGTACGCCGCTATTTCACTGAGCGTGGATGCGATTGACAACTGCTCAGATGAGGTCACCTTGAGGGCGCATGTCACGAGCAGTGAGCCTGATAGTTCTTCTGGAAAAAAACGAAGGGGCGATAAGGCCGGCGACATTCGCGTTACGACCGAGTCAGGCGATGTGTTGCGCAGCTCGAACGCTACTCCAGTGGTCGAATTCGATCCGCTGGTTGATCAGTTGGAATTACGAGCAGAGCGCCTGGGCTCCGGTGACGGTCGAACTTACTGGATAACTGTGACCGCCGTCGACGTTGCTGGAAATACATCAGAGCAGATTCTCAGCGTCACGGTGCCGCATGACAGTAGCTAGTTAGTACGAAGATGATCAGTACCATCGGGCAAGCGATGACCAAGACACGACCGTCCCGGGAAATCCCTGGTACATCTGCACCCTCTGGATCGCTCAATATCACATTAGGCGAGCCAGAAACCTCGATGAACTGCAGAAGGCTCGTCAGTTGATTGACTGGGTGGTTAGCCGGGCGCTACCCAGCGGAATTCTGTCTGAGCAGCTCCACCCGACCAAGCGCGAGCCGGTTGGTGCGTCCCCTCTCACATGGTCGTATGCAACCCTGCTCCTCGCGATCACTGAGTACTTCGACAAAAGAGACCAACTAGAGAATGTGGCAGCTGAATAATCTGACCCCCACTGATCTGTCTCTCTGACTTGATCTAAGAGCCACGCGGGAGGTCTTCTCCCATTACCGATGCAAGGCGTTCGTGATACTGCCTGGCATGGACGGTATCGAGACGACCAGGGCAATCCTGGGCAAGTTCCCACATCTGCGAATCGTCATTCTCAGCACATATGGCGACTTCTACCTCTCGAACGCCCTCGAAGCCGGTGCCTGTGGATACCTGCTGAAGCGCACGACTGGCGATGAGCTTATGAGGGCGATCAAGGAAGCTGCGAATGGGGGAGCGTATCTTTCAGCAGAACTGAACGCTCTGCTGGTGGGAAACTACTGTGAGCTAGAGTCCAGCAAGACCGATGCCATGAGTCTCTCCGGGAGGCAGGTGCGAGTTCTTCAGATGGTTGCTCGCGGCGAGACGACGAAGCGTATCTCTGAGGAGTTGTTCCTGAGCCTCGCCACCATAAAGCGGGAAATGAGGCACGTGTTTGACCTGATGGGCGCGAAAAACCGTGTACACGCAGTGTCCGAGGCACAGCGCCAAGGCCTCATTTAGACAATGCGCTGCGTTGTCGTAAATAGCTGAGTCGAGCTGATTGCCCGAGTGCGAACATGGCCGACTCCTACCCTCGTTTCGGAGGATGCTATTCTGCCCCGCGCCTGAGCTCTGACAGAACCGCCACCTCGGACTGACGGCTAAGTGTCATCCCCGATGACGGCCGATGAGCCTACTGCCAGAATCCAAATGCTGGAACGGTTACGCCATCGACAGATGACGATGTGCAATCGTCTGACCGCCATAAATCGTCAATAAGACCTTTACTGCTTTGAGACAATATGGTCGTTATGGGAGTTCTCAACTAAGTTATCAACGGTGTTGGGATCAACTGTTTTTTTTGATGTACTTCGACCGTGTTCCACCCTGCTGCCCAATCTAGTGGATTGCTCTCCTATAGGCGGGATGTGCACTTGACTGCCAACGGCCACGACTGAGTTCTCCCTCACCGTCGTGGTCAGGCTCCGGCGGGCTAACCTCGGCTGGAGCCGCTTCATGCTTGCCGTCATCGTAACCGGCTTCATGACGCGCCAAGCGCCAGCCAAAGCCGCCATACCAAAACGGGCCTTTCAGAACTCATGAGGCGGGTCGAATTCGATTCCGATGCTCGAGCTAAGGAAAGAAATACATGATCGCGGTCAGCTTCAACCGGATCTGTCAGAACTCAGGGCACGCCCTCGATTTTCGGCGTAAACGCGAATCGAAACGCAATTTGATTGAACTTAAGCAAGGTGTTTGAATGAGCGGATATCAGGGCTAACTTGCCCTTTTGCCCTGAGTTCTGACGAGCAACGATAACGATCATCTGGAGCACCTAGGGCATTTGGCTAGCAATACTGGTGGTGGGATAGTCATGAATCCACCCGGTTATTCAGGAACCTTGGCTCCCCACATTCCCAACAATTCTCTTCGTTAAATGACTTCCCTATTTCGAATGCTTCCATCAATCCGTTTATGTCGATATGACCGTGCTGATGAGTCATATCTAACATTGCAATACGCATTCGCTCTCTTCGGCTCTCGCGAGTTGTACTCAAGAATCGGTTCCGCTCGCGGAGTGTTGCTGAATCGGATGAGCCACCCGCCACTATCTTCAACACGCCGTCTTTTGTCTGTATATGCACCTCACTTTCGGCGCGCATCCTTTGGTTATGGAATGCCCGAATCGCCAACATCAGTGCGACTAGACCAACAAAAACCCATATCGCCGTAAGTGGTATGTGATACCCGCTCACGATGATATTCGTGAACGCTTCAACGGTTGTCCACGCAACACCGAACACAAGAACGAAGAATGCCGGTAGAACTTCCCGCAGGAATTCATAGACTGATTCGATGGCATCTGACATGTCTCGCAGTATCGCGTCATGTCAGACGCTTCGCTACTCGAAAGCAAACTGAACCGCCGAGACTATGCTGTTGACAGCGATTTCTACAGCAACCCGGGTGAACTTCTGCACTCATCAGCTGACTTATGCGGTCGAATTGGCTGACCCGACCCGGGGGCATGTCTTGAAATCCAGCCAGGGGTTCCATCCAGCCGTACAAGGGACTCCTACCGAATCCCTGAGCCGAAATCAGCTCACTTGAAGGTCATCGCCGAGCCACTTGGCGGAGAGTGTTTACGCACACCGCTTACATTCAGGCACGATTTCGGTTATTGCGAGCGGAAAAGCATCCCGGTTCAGCGCAAAGCGGAGCACTCGGACCCGCAGACGACGTTGAGGTATGCGCAGGCAATAGACGCCGACGATGTCGCAGTCGACGATCTGGGTTATTAACTTGTATCTGATATGAATCCTGAAGGCTTATGTTCGGCTCGGTTCTTCCTTCACGGTGACATCATGCTCGGGCAATTGATTTCCGGTGCGAAGGCGACTCTACTGAACTGGTGTGAATCACCCCCTGTTCATAGGAGTTGTAATCATGCCGATGTTCATGGACGTTCACAAGAATCTCGATGGCTTGACCGCTGAAGCCGCTGCCGGTGTTCATCAAAAGGACTTGGAGACGCAAGATAAACACGGAGTCAAGTTTCTCGAGTACTGGTTCAACGTCGAAGAGGGAACGGTTTACTGCCTGTTTGACGGCCCCACCAAGGAGTCCGGTGCAGCAGTTCATAAAGAGGCCCACGGTATGGTGGCTGACGAGATCACCGAAGTGAAACAGGGCGACTGATCGTCTCTGAAGCGGACTTGCGCCCCGGCTCCGGTTGGGGCGTTTTGGCGTCACAGAGCCGCTCACCACTCCGTGGCGTCCAAAGAACTGAGTTCTGACGGAACCTCCGACGACAGCTACTGCAAGGGCTGTTTCACCGGTCGCTACCCGATCCCTGTGCAGCTCGAAATGGACAAGCTGGCGCTCGAACCTGCCGGCGTCTGATCGCCTCGAGAAATCGTGATTAGCCTGTTCAGGCGGCCATTTCAAGCCGTGACGGAATAGTGAGCACGAACACCGAGCCCTTGCCCTTCTCGCTCGACACCTTTACCTCTCCTCCTAGCGCCCTGGCAAGTTGCTGTGAAACTGCCAGCCCGAGACCCTGGCCCGTCGTTGAGTTCGTCGCTTCGTTGTCCAGCCGGGTGAACGCATCGAATATCACGGCTGACTCCTCATCCGTCATGCCGTCGCCCTGATCGATCACGGCAATACGCACCGTGCCGTTCATCTGAGTAGCGACGATTTTGATCTCCTTGTAATCACCCGAATACTTGCTGGCGTTCGTGATCAGGTTTAAGAGGATCTGGTCCAGCCTTGAGCGGTCAGTCACAAGCCGGATTGCTGGTTCCGCGTACTCGGTCTCCAGCCGCTGCGCCCTTGCGTCGATCATCGGCTTCAGCGACATCGTCACTTCCGCAACCGAGTCCTGCAGATTGAACTCCGTCCCATTCAGCCGGAGATCTTCAGATTCGACGCTTGAAAGGTCCAACAGGTCTTCGATAAGTACACGCAGCCGCTCCGCGTTCCTGCGTATCACATCCAGGTACTGCAGGTTCTTCTCGTCAGTAGCACTCTTTTTGCGGCGCCTCAGGATGTCAACGAAAGCAATAATGCTCGTGAGAGGAGTCCGTAGCTCGTGTGAGATCGCCGATATGAAGCGAGTACGGGACTCGTTGCTTTCGGTCAGCTGCTTGTTTCTCAGCTCAACCTCAGCCCGTGCCTCCTTCTCTTCGGCAAGTCTGACAGTCCGCGAATACAGCTCCGCTGCGGCTACCGATCCGCCCACCTGCATTGCAAGCCGTTCCAGGAGAGCCAGATCATCCTTCGAATACGCGTCGCGCCGAAGAGCCTTCACATTTAGCGTGCCAATGAGCCTGTCACCGGCGATCAGGGGCACAAACATCGTGGAGTGAAGCCCCGTACGCTCACTCAATTTGTAGTCCACCTGGTCCAGCGTGATTCGGTCCATATCCTCGGTCGATATGATTTCGGCATATCTGAAATTGAGAACTCGTTCCGTCGGCGCACCCTCAAATGAGTGCTTCTGCCGGTCATCCCAGTTCGGGATTGGAACTCCCCAGATGTACCTGTCCTCAATGTATTTGCCGTCCTCGTCAACGATCGCCATCACCAGCCTGTCGCAAGGCACCAGGCTCTGCACAGCCCGGACAAATTCGTCCCAGACAACGCTGAAGTCGATCGTCGAACTCACAGAACGGCCGATATCTGCCAGGAGCGTGCGCACGCGCACCTCATGCTGCAGCTCAGCTAGTTGCAGCGCATTCACCACAGCCGGAGCAAGATGCGCGGCGGCCAGTCGCAGAATCTCCACGTCTTTATCTGAGAAAGCGGCCTTCTTGCGTGATCGAACTATCATTGATCCGACGATATCGCCGCGATATCTCAGTGGAACGCCCGCCAGCGATGGCAGTTGGTCAGCGCCGACTTCCAGGTTGGGATATCGGGCCAGGACAGCACTGTCTCCGCAGTCAGGTACGACGAGAGGGTTGCCCGAGTTCAATATCTCAGCCGAGGCAGAATTCGTGAGCGGGCGAGTGAGATCCGGGTCCCAATTTGCGATCGGAACACCCCAGGCAAACGTGTCCGTCATAGTTCCCGGATCTGGATTGATGATCCAGATTGTCAGCCTGTGGAAGTCCAGGAGTTGAGAGAGAACCCGGACAATCTCCGTGTAGACCTCTTCTGACGAGTTGCACAGGCCTACCTGCCGAGAAAATTCTGCCAGCACGGAATCGAGCCGGTGCTGCCTGCTCCGACGAAGCGGAATATGTTTCGAAAGCAATCTCATGACACTGTCAACGTCACACCCCCGCAGTCGGACCCAACACTCCCAGGTGCCGACAATCGCAACATTTTACCCGTAGTGGCCGAAGCGGTCAGTGTTAGACTTCAGCAAATTTAGAAACTTTTTTGGGGCTGAAATAAGAGAGATTCAGGACGGTCTGCGTTACCTGGAGAGCCGGTATTCGACAACTTGCGGGAGAAGCTAACCCCCCGCTACCCGACGAACACGCACCGCGGCCTTTAGCAAGACATGTCGTTGCTTGAGTCTCGCGACTCGACCGAGGCAAGAGTGCCAGGTACTTCATGGCGGGATGATACTGCCGCAAGCTTCAGCACGATGGCCTCACCCGCGCATAAACCGCAGGATGAGATCCAAGTCCCGGTCACTGGTCGAGTTAGCCAATGCCCATTCAGAACCCATTTGCACCTGCCCGTCGCACCTACACATCCCGTACACGGGGTGCGAAAACACGACAGGCAGGTTACATCAGGAGTGACTCCCCCTCAGCCGAATGACTTACCGACCGGGACTATCCAACCTCGGGAGACTCTAACTAATTTTTCATCACCGACTCGGCAGACCTGAATCAGAACCCGGACTAGTAACCTATCTGGCCCGATATGTCCGTGGCGGGCATGGGCACCACGGGCAGAAAAGTCCCGTTCTCGTCGATCACGATCGCTGGACCGGCGGTCCGGATTGTCCCTGAGGCGTCCGAGAAATGCCCAGTGCCACCGGTGATCTGCCACTCGATGTCAAACGTGTTGATCCCAATGCACACTTCACCACCAATCTCAGTAGCTGTCAGTTCATCTCCATTAGCAGCGACGAACGTGATCTCACCACCGGAAGATGAAGCACAAAGACCAGCGCCGGTAAGTACCGCAGTCCAGTCATTGATGACGAACCCGTGCATCTCCCCTTTTCCGAGGTGCGTTGCTCGGAATTCAGCCGAGAAGCCGATCACGCACGAGGGCGAAGAGCCACCCAGTGCGAAGCATCCGGCAGGATCTCCCGGAAAGCTCGGAGCAACGCCATCTATCGAAGCAGAGCCCTGAGCGGTTCCATGCATCGGCCTCGCGTCGCTTTTGGCGCTTGCGGTCGCTATCCCTGCCGCTGCCAACAGGGCAATCGACAGTAAAAGAGCCGCAGCATAGAGCGGCACCCGGTGGGTAAGTCGATTGGGGATCGAGATATTCATTGATCGTTTCCTCGGTTGTTTAGAACTCATACTTCATGTGTCTGCGGTGTCGATGGCCGGGAGCATCACACCGATCAATCATCAAAGATTTTTCGCACCTCATGTTCCCGATGTTTGGCTACTACGCGATTACGATTTCCGCCACTCATATGTTCTGATCCGGTCCGCCACGCTTCACACAGATTGATTAGCATCCTTTTGGCGGCTCGACTGGTAGGCTGCACATTGTACGCAGACTCGATGAATTTTCTTTGCGGGCATTGTGCGAAATCTGGTCGCGGTATTGTCATTTATGCTCCTAGTGATGGTGGCCGGTTGCGGAGGCGACGATTCTTCGGCCTCCAGCACCAGTGTCGCCGAGCCGTCAGCCCAACCGATGCCAACAGTAGTGTCCAGCCCGATGCCGATAGTGGTTCCCAGTCCAACGCCGACGGCAGTTTACAACGCGACAGCCCTTCCTACTCTGACCAGCGCCCCACCCACGCCCAGACCAACGGCCACCAGCACTGTAGTTATCCCGAGTTTCGTTGAGTTTGAGTTGAAGCCGCTGGTTCTGTCAGAACTCAGTATCCAGGTCCGTTGATCCCCTCAAATAATGCTTCACAACAACTGATCCTAAGATTGAACGAGCCTAGTTCTAGGTCGCACTGAGGCTGAAAATTAGGGCAGAGAACTGAGTTCCGACAGATCTCTGCTGGACAACCTAGATACGGCGAGACGTTGGATCGAAGTTAGTTGTTTTTGCGAGTTCCCTCGAATCCGACGACCTCTCTCGGACGCCGATTGCTTTCTAAGGAACCATCGCCCAGCTGCCCGTCGAAGTTGCCACCCCAGCAGTACGCCTGTCCACTTTGCGCGACAGCACACGTGTGCCACAGCCCCGCCGAGATTTCGACGATCTCTTCAGGCAGCCCGGCGATAAGCACCGGGAGTAGCTGAGGCGGATCGGACCGGTGTCCCTCCACTCCGCTCAAGTACTTGCCCCAGCACATCACCCGTCCGCTTTGGAGCAGCGCGCATGTGTGCCACGTTCCCGCCGTTACCAGCGTCGCCGGTTCATCGAAGCCAACCCTGATCGGCGCAGTACTGCTCTCCGTCGAACCGTTGCCGAGCTGTCCGTTGTCGTTCGAGCCCCAACACCACAATTCACGGTCCACGCTTAGGGCGCAGGCGTGTTGCGATCCGGTCGTAATCATGTAAGCCCGTTGTTCAAGCCCAGAAGCGTGGGTGGGAGTCAATCTGTCCGTCGTCGTGCCGTCACCCAGCTGTCCACTGACGTTCGAACCCCAGCAGAATACTCGCCGGGTCTCCTCAATGGCGCAGGTGAACTGAGCTCCCACGTCAACCTGCACGGCGGAGTCAAAGACTGGTACAGGGAATCCTGATCTATCGGTTGACCCGTCGCCGATCTGTCCGTGGCGATTGTCTCCCCAGCAACGCACAAGGCTGTCCTCTTGCAGCACGCAGGTGTGCCGCCCATGAGTTGAGACCTGCTTGGCCGGCCCATCCAGTCCAGGCACATAAAACGGACTGAAGACCAGGGGATAAACCGTGCGCCGAGGAGGGCCGAAATCCGCTTCTCCCCAGCAATAGACCGCGCCACCGTCCGCCAATGCACAGGCGTGTGTATTGCCCACAGAAACCGACACCAGGCTCCCGGGGATCAAGGTGCTGACTCCCGGAACGGAACGTGGATCGTCAGGTCCCAGGCGGTCAATGTTCCCCTCGCATGTGACTCTCCCAGCCCCATCGACAACGCATCCGCTGTCCACTCCGTAGCCGAGCTGGCCTCGATTCCCCTCGCCCCAGCACTTGATTCGTCCGCCCTGGTCAATCCCGCAGGTTCCACTCCCGCCCGCGCTGATCTTGAACCCAGATTCTGACAGGTGGGTCAGGATGAGTTTGCTCGATGCTGCGGTGTTGTTCTCCAGGTTGGGGTCGGTGAACTCAGGCATCGCGGACGCTGTCAGAGAAAACGCGCCCGGTCCGCTTCGATCTACCGAATAGTTCACAGGCAAAGAGATGAAGACCGTCTGCGCAGCATCGATGTCAGAGATGATGCAGATGTAGCCGTCACCTGTGGTCCTGCAACTCCCGGCATCCGAACTCGCCTGTCCGGACTCGGCCCTGGACGGGGTTTCAACCGTAACGGTCACCTCTCCGGTTCGACCGGATCCGAAGTTGGAGACGGCGAGCAGGTGAGTCACAGAACCGCGACCGTTGACGATCGATGGGCCGCCGGAGAACTCCACCGCAAGGTCGGCTCCGGGAAGACTGCCCGGCAATTCGAATTCAGTACCCGAGCCGCGTCCCAACACTCCGTGCGAGTTTTGTCCCCAGCAGTTCCCTGTCTGATCTTCTTGCACAACACAGGTGAAGGAGTCTCCCGCAGAAACCGAAATGATAGGTCCACCTTCGAGTTGCACAGGGACCGGAGTTGCACTGAAATCCAGGGATTCTTTCGGCAGCCCGAGCTGTCCTGCATAGTTGCTGCCCCAGCACATGGCGGCGCCTCGCTCAGTGACAGCACAGGTGTGCCAGCCACCGGCATCCAGCATAGTCACCGGAGAGTCGAAACCCGTGATTTCGACCGGCTGGACCCTGCCGCCGATGGACTTCTCCGGGGAGGGCTCCGGCTCGCCCCAGCAGAACACCCGGCCACTGGAGGTCAGCGCACATGAGTGTGTAAAGCCAACGGACACGCTCACAACGTCCTCAACGCCCTGTACTTTCCCGGGCTTCGAACTGTCTACACCCGGCGCTGCAGGCGGCACCGGCGTGGACGGGCCGGCCGTTGCGGTGGGAGCCGGCGTTGGCACCTGGAACGGAGTTGGCGTCGGCTGCGGAGTCGGTGTTGGCCCAACGATCTGCGTCGGCGGCGGAGTTGCAGTAGGTGTTGGGCTCGGCTGCGGAGTCGGGGTTGGCTCGATTACCGGTGCGTAGCCAAGTTGACCGGAACTGTTCAGACCCCAGCAGTACACTTCCCCCCTGCTGGTGGCCCCGCAGGTGTGCCGGGCTGCGGAGATGGAGACCAGTTCGTCCAGCAGCCCCGATACCTCGACCGGGTTCGTTCGCCCGGTGAGGGTCCCGTCGCCGATCTGACCCCAGACGTTTGATCCCCAACAGTACACGGCACCTGTCCGCACTACGGCACAGCTATGGTGGGAGCCTGCTGCGACCAGTTCCGCTCCCCGGACCGGCAGGTTGACGGTTGCCGGGTCATGCTCTCCCTGGCCAGTTAAGCCGTTTCCGATCTGGCCAAACTGGTTCCCTCCCCAGCAAACGACCGACTCGTCTGCATCCACCACGCAGCTGTGCGTCGAACCGGCGCTCAGCGCGGCAACCCCGCGTTCCAGGCCGGAGACTCGGCCGGGGGACGATACGGCAGTCCCGTACGCCTGCTCACCTCGCCCGAGTGCGCCAAATCTATCGTTGCCCCAGCAGTAGACAGCGCCGTCGCCGTCTATCCCGCAGGTATGCTCGCCACCTGCCGCAACCGAGACGAGCGCAAAGTCCGAGTTGTCCAGCCCGGCCCTGATAGCGATGCCGACGCGGTTGTTCTCGGGAGACGGGTCGGTTTGCAGGCCGTGGACCGATGCCGTGAGTTTGATCTCACCCGGAACGGTTGACTCGACTTCGAAGGAGAAGTCGCGTGCGAAACCCGCTTTAAGATCATCGAGCGGGCATGACAGGTAAGCATCAGTGACTGCGCACCCCGCAGGTTCAGACACCACCGCGGCGCTGCGAGATCTCTCGTCAACGGCCACGATGAGCCTCATGTTGGCGGCGTCTTCGGGGCCAGCGTTTGAGATTCGCAGGTCGATCCGTGAGGCGCTTCCAGCGATCGCGGGAACGGTGGCCAGTCGAGACGCTATTCCAAGGTCCGCCTGCTTACCACCGAACCCCAACAGGTCGGTCGGCACATTCCTCGTTACGAAACTGGCATCACCAACTTCTCCATTCCGGTTCTGCCCCCAGCACTTGACCGCCCCGCCGTTCGTGATCGCGCAGGTGTTCTCACCGCCTGCTGAAACTCGTTCGACGCTGCTCTGAAGGCCGAGGACCATCGTGACCTGCCTTGCCGCCTGCCCCTGGTTACTCTCACCGAGGCCGTCTCCGAGCGCACCGACGACGTTGCGGCCCCAACACTCCAGGGCGCCCGACTCAATCAAGGCGCAGGTGTGCGACGCACCGGCCACCAGGTTGACCACCCGACCAGAAAGACCGGACACCTGGACTACGGAGGTCGAATTCTCTTCGTCTGTCAGCCGTCCCAGCTGACCGCTCCGGTTGTTGCCCACGCATTCGACCGTGCCATTGGTCTTCAAGACGCAGCTATGCACAGCCCCGACTGCCACCGCCGCATTGTCGTCGCCAAACTCGGTCGCCAGCTCCGGGGTTGAGACCGATTGCACGGTGCTTCCGTTTCCGAGCTGGCCGCGCTCAGACCATCCCCAGCACCTCACAGTGCCGTCTGCAAGAAGGGCGCACGTGCTGTTGGCACCCGCCGAGATCTGGACAACTTCACCATCAATCCCCAGCACCGGGACTGGCGTGCTGCTGAACGCGTCTTCATCGTCCCGATCCGGGTCATCCCCGTCGCCGAGCTGGCCGAGCCGGTCGAAGCCCCAGCATTGGACCGTTCCCTCTTCCCTAAGCGCGCACACATGGGCAGACCCGGCTTCAATGTCCTTCACTCCAAACGTGAGCCCGCGAACCGCAACCGGCGCCAGGCTGTCGGACTGAGTTCCATCGCCCAGGTACCCGAACTGGTTCGATCCCCAGCACTCGACAGATCCCTGTTCGGTCAATATGCAGGTGAACCCGCTGCCAGGGGCAACGTCCACGACATTCTCATGGACATCAACGGTTGGCGCAGGGAAGTTCCGGTCTTCCGTTCCGCCGTCTCCCAGAGCTCCGGTGGGGTTGCGACCCCAGCAGAAAAGGCGGCCGCTTTCCGAGACGACGCAGCTGTGCGCCGAGCCCACGAACACGCCGCTTGCACGTTCGAAGCGCAGTGGCTCGGCGGTCGAGACCTCAATCAATGTCTCCGGCGCCGCGGTCGGTTCGGGTCGGGCAGTAGGCGTCGCCCGGCCACTCGTACCCCCGGTACTGCCGCTCCCAGGTGAAGCTTCTACTGACGGCGAAGGCGAAGGCTGAACCACACGCGTGGGAGGTGTTTCGATAGCTTGAGTGGCGGTTGGACTTGTAGGGACTTCGGTCGATTCATCGGGACTACCTGTGCATGAAAGGGCGGCAGCAATTGCAGCGAACAGAATCGCCACCACCGCCATTCGAACCCGGCTTGAGACACCGGACGTGCCAATCGGGCCCGAGAGCATCAATGTCACTGTCCTCATCAGGCACCTTCTTCCGGGAAGAACCCGATCGCGCCGATTGCGCTCCTGAGTCTGCCATGTTGGGTATCGCTCGAGCCGTCCGCCAGCTTGCCGTCAGCCGTGTTCCCAAAGCACTTGATTCCGCCACTATTCATCAGTGCGCAGGCATGGCCCAGACCGCTAGTGATGGCAACCGCTCCCGACTCCAGTCCTTCGACCAGGCTGGGCACAGTCGGGTCCAGGCCGTCGTACGTTGGCACAAGCTGAGAGCCCCAGCAATAAACCGCGCCAGATTCGGTCACCGCACAGCTGTGGCCGTTGCCGAGCGATATTGAAGCGACCGCTTCGTCCAGGCCGATTACATCAACCGGAGTCAGACGGCTTTCCTCAGTCCCGTCACCGAGCCTCCCTCGAGAGTTGTAGCCCCAGCACCTGACGTTGCCGGCTTCGGCCAGGGCGCACGCGTATCCCTGGTCTGCGCCGACCGCGACCTCGACGAAATCCTCGGTTAGACCAGAGACATCAACAGGAGTCGCGCTTTGCTCAGTTGTGCCGTTACCAAGCTGTCCGAACCTGTTGTCGCCCCAGCACTTGACGGCGCCGTTATTGGTCACGTAGCACGAGTACGATCTGCTCTGACTGATCTGAGCGATTGGCTCGCCCGGGATCTCGAGTATTGTCGGAGGCTCCGGAGGGCGAGTCTGGCTTCCACCCCAGCACGCGTATCCGCCGTCTGTGATCAGTGCGCAGGACCGGTCTGCCCATGCGGATATGTCAGCAACCTCGCCGTCAATCCCAACAACCGTCACCGGAACTGAGCTTCGGTCGTTGGTCCCGTCGCCCAGCTGCCCGGTCCGGTTGTCACCCCAGCACTGCACAGACCCTGCTTCAAGCAGAGCGCAGGTGTGAGCCGATCCGGCTGCGAGCGCGACCGCAGGACCGTCAAGTCCCTCGACCGCGGTCGCCACGCCCGCCGACTGCTGCGTGCCGTTGCCGAGCTGCCCATCCCTGTTCCGACCCCAGCAGAAGACTTCACCACCGACCTCTATTGCGCATGTATGGAGATGGCCCGCCACAACCTCCGTCGCCTTTCTTCGCGCCCGTTCGACCACAAATGCGCGCTCGACAGCACCGTTCGTCTGCGTGAAACGATCGGTCTCGTTCGGGTCGAGTTCGAAGGAGCTGACCAGTTCACCGACCGAGATCGCACTAACAACGATCGTCACTTCTGCGTCATCCGTGACGTCGATACGGCCGAACGTACAAGTCACCGATCGGCCGGCCACGTCGCAGGACCCGTCTTCGCTCCTGGCGGAAACGAACTCCACCTGCTCAGGCAACTTGTAGATCGTCGTGAACCCGGTTGAAGTCGCGGGACCATAGTTGACCACCTTCAGCGCGTATTCCAGTTGCTCACCCGGCTCGGCCACATGCGCGGGCGCAGTGACAGTCAATCGCAGGTCGGCTCCCGGGACATCCACCGGCAGGATCGACTGCGTCTCGGTGCCATCGCCAATCCGGCTACCGAACCCCCAGCATTTCAGGCTTCCGGAGGACATGACTGCGCACTGGTTGCGCGAGCCGATTGACAGGGATTCGACGCCACTCTCGAGCCGCTGTACCGGTGCCGCAATGGAGCCGTCGTTCCCCTCAACGAGACCGGATATTCCACGGCCCCAGCACCAGACCGCGCCGTCTTCCAGTACGGCGCATGCGTGGTCCCCGCCGCCGGAGTACGAAGACGCGGCGATAGACACAGCACCTGGCGGCAGGTTGCTCACGTCAACTGGAACCAGGCTGCCTTCGGTGGTTGTGCTACCTCCGCCCGATGGCGTGGCGGTTGGCTGCGGTGTCGAAGTGGGTCGCGGAGTGGGCGTTGGAATCGTTCCCGAACCTGGCGTGGCGGTGGGTAATGGCGCCGGTACGAAGCGCTCGGAGTCCCCTGCTCCCAGCGCCCGCTCGCCCCAGCACTTGACGATTCCGGCGCTGGTGAGCGCACAGCTATGAGCTGAACCGGCGGCGATTCCGACGACTCCGGATGAGAGTCCGGCAACGGCGACCGGGACGTTACTGGAGATATCCGATCCGTTGCCAAGTCGGCCACCACGGTTGTCTCCCCAGCACGTTACCGCTCCTGACTCACTGAGTGCGCAGGTGTGTCCAACGATGTCGGGATTCGCGCTCCGGCTGGCCATCGAGATCGCCTTGATTGCCGAGCCGAGTCCTTTGACATCCACAGGTCGAGACCGGTTCGTATTCGTTCCGTCGCCCAGCTCGCCAGCTCCGTTTGATCCCCAGCACTTCACGGTTGCGTCGCCAGTGATTGCGCAGGTGCTATACCCGGCCGCGGCCACCGCCCTGACGCCATCGCCAAGACCGGTGACCCTGACGGGGCTGAGAGATGGCTCCGTGGTGCCATCCCCCAGCTGCCCTTGCCTGTTTCGACCCCAGCAGTAGACATCGCCCGATGTAGCAAGGGCGCAGGTGTGCCCAAGACCGACAGCAACATCGGCCGCCTTGCCAGGGAAACTGTTCACATCGACAGAGACCAGGCGCTCGATCTGGGTACCATCGCCGACCTCGCCATCACGGTTGAATCCCCAACACTTCAGGTCACCACTGGCTGTAACAACGCAGGTGTGACCGGTTCCAACGGCTACTTTAGTAGCGGTGAACAGGCCAGCGTCTGTAACGACTTCGGTACTGAGGGAAACATGGTTGTCATCGGCACTGCTGTCGGTCTCTCCGGCTGTCACGCTGACGCTGCTCGCAAGGTCCCCCGGGGTTCCGGGAACCACGTTGAATCGCAGTTCCGCGGTCGACCCTACCGGCAGGTGTCCAAGTCGGCAGAGTGTCACATCCCGCTGATTCTGATCTGTTGACGTCTCGCAGTTCGCGGTTGAAGGTTCGACCGCGCTGACAGTTACATCTTCCAGACTGCGCCGCTGCCCGGGCTTATCGTTGGCATGGGCAATGATGACCGTTACGTCATTGGCGCCGTGCGGCCCAACGTTCGTCACATGCACAGTGAAAGTCACCCCTTGACCGACGATTGGGATCTCGCGAGAGATGGTCTGTGCAACCGAGATGTCGGACTCAACACCGGCGAAGGGTGGGATGTCGACTGGTACGCCGTCACTGCCGAAGCCGGGTCCCCAGCACTTCACGCCGCCAAGTGCAACGATGGCGCAAGAGTCGGAGCCGCTCGTGACCACCTTTGTAGCGCCGCCGCCCAAACCGACCACGCTTGCCGTGGGGTTGTCCAGAGTTACCGTGTTGACGGGACCTTCACCCAGGCGACCGAAGTCACCCCAGCACTCGACGGCACCTGATTCAAGTACTGCACAGGAGTGGTAGAAGGAGCTGGCGACGGACTTCGCAGGGCCGCTCACCCACTCCATGCGCGTTGGTATCGAGCTTTCACGCGGCAGCGGAGTTGGAGTGGGACCGATCGGAGTGCCGCTTGGCCGGGCCGGTGTCGGAGTTGGATCGAAGCGAACTGGGAAGCCGCTTCCACGTCCCCAGCACAGCACTTCACCACCGGTCATGAGGGCACAGGTCCGCCCATTCCCTCGGGAGACGACCTGCTGTACGCCACTGCTGAGACCGGTGACGTCAACCGGGTTGGAACGGGACGTTCGAGAGCCGTCGCCGAGCTCGCCATTGCGGTTTTCACCCCAGCACTTGACGCCCCCGGATTCGGTTACTACACACGTGTGTTCGGTTCCAATCATCACCGACCGGGCTTTCGCGTTCAGGCCTTGCACGTCCACCGGGATCGTGCTGCGCTCTACCTCACCTCCAAGTCCCAGGCCAAGATACCTGCCCTGGTTGAGTCCCCAGCACTTCACATCTCCTTTAGAAGTGACCGCGCATGCATGGTGGAACCCGGCTGCGATTGACTTGACGCCTGTGCCAAGTCCCTCAACATCGACTGGCACTTCACTGGGCTCCGTTGTCCCGTTGCCAAGCCGACCATTGAAGTTGGCGCCCCAGCACCGGGCACGGCCGTCTTCAGTGAGGAAACACGCGAACCGGTCACCGACTGAGATGCTCTTGGCATCTGGAACCGGGTCCCGTAGAACGGGCAGCACATCTCTGTCGGAACCCCAGCAGATGATTCGACCATCATCCGCAATCGCGCAGAACTGGCTCACACCGGCAGAGATATCGAGCGCGATCGGCCCGGTTGCCACTGGCGCTGGAGTTGGCGTGGGCGTGATAGTCGGACGCGGTGACGCGGTAGGGACAGCGGATGGGGGAAGCGTCGCAGTGGGCGTTGGCGTGTTTGGTCGGGGCGTCGGTCCCGCTATATCGGGAGACCGTGTCGACTCAGGGGAGGGAACCACCTCGGCCGTTGGGGTGTCGCGGGTCGTCGTCTCGTCAGCCGATCCGGTGCAAGCGGCGAAGGTCAGCGCGACCACGATCACCAGGCCAGTGACAAACTTCCGGGCCGAAGCCATAGCGACAGCTTCTTTCATTTCGATTACTTTCGATCTTTCAAGCGGCACGTTGCCACGTTCAGCAGTTCGGCCGTGAGAATCACAGGTATCCGTCGAACCGGCATCCCGCATCTTACGCATTCGGCGAACTGTCTGACCTGCTGCTGCCGATCATCTTGCACCTGACGAGTAGTTCATGTGACCTTCTCCCCGAAAACGGTTCCAGGTTAAGTGTTAGTTTTCCTGGATGATTCGGCCTTGAGAAAGGAAGGTCATCTCGTGAAGAGATCGGGGTTTACGCAGGAGCAGATCGCCTTTGCCCTGCGGCAGGCAGAGAGCGGCACATCCGTCGGTGAAGTGTGCCGGAAGATGGGCATCTCGGAGAACACCTTCTACCGCTGG
>JAJCYY010000088.1 GCA_029262735.1 Chloroflexota bacterium
GTCGCCGCCGTTGGATCAATCGCCGGTGTGCCGGTGGCATTCACACGGGGAGACGCAAACACGGTCGATGACCCTCACCCGGTAGACCTGACGGACGGAAACGTACGTGTGGTGCGCTTCAGCCTGTCTAACGGGGCATTCTGGCTGGACCAGTTCGCAGCGCCATATGCACTGGCGCTCATCGTCTCTGCCCTGGGAATTGCCATCACCGGCATCGCCGTATCGAGAGGATTCTCGCCAGTCGGCATGCGCGGCATCTACTGGCTCAGATCAACTGCGCCTGCAAGGCAGCAGTCAGGCACGGCACAACACGAGCGGGCGCTGTAGACGGCTACATAGCCGTTACACGCATCTCCCAAACCCTTTAGTCCTTACCTGCTCGATCAACCGCGTTGCCCGTGCGCCTCATCATGTAGAAGCCGCCACCGAGCATCAGCAAAGCGAGTACGACCGGCAACAGGACTGTCCATGGTGGTCCACCTGCCCGGTTTCCTCCGCTTCCAGCTACGCCGCCATCGTTAGGCGCGCCAAGCAGGGCGAAAACATCGCCTTCCTGCAACTGGACCTCAGCACGGACCGGTTCGGTAGTGATCGCTCCGGTCTCGACCGCCGTATGGAACTGCTGCGCGGTAGTGCGGAACGCAACCGCCGGGTTGTGGCCATCGGCGGCAGCTATGACCGTTACGCTTGCGCCATTTTCAGCCGCACCGGGAACCGCCAGTTCAACTGCTGCGGTCGTGCCGCCTGTAGTCCAGTAGGCGTAGCTATCGGCGCTGTCGGCCAATTCCACCTGCACAAGAAGATCGGCATCGACACCTGATGTGTCAACAGCTACGAAAGAGCCGGCGAAGCCAGTAGCAGATGAGCGAGGCATGATCTCCGGGAAATTGTTCAAACCTACCCGCGCCTCGGGGTGAGCCGATCCTCCGATGTCTCCATCATTCTCCGCCACCCACTGACGGTCACCGTCCAGGTCGTCAAAGAAGCCGTGTTTGATGAAGATAGCGTCGATCTGCTCCTGTGTTGCGTCCACAACGCCATCTCCGTCAACATCCTTACCGGCAAACGCATCAGAGAGCGTGCTGTATAGCTCTTCGACAGTCGTCACTCGGTTTGCACCAACGCCCCAGTCAGACGTGATTGCCTTCAAGAGATCGCTCAGTTCAAGATCGATATCATCGTCGTCTGAAGCTGCTGGCCGACCCGCCGTTGCATTCACATCGCTGAACTCCACGCCAGCAGGCGCGGCTACGTAGAAGACACCGGTCTGGCCGGGGCCAAGAGATTCCGGCTTTACTGCAGTCACCTGCGTGAATACGGTGTTGCCTGCAGAATCGAGCAGTTCGATCGTCACTTCGGGGTTGCGTGCTACTTTGGTACCCATGTTGCGAACTCGGCCAATGGCGAATTTACCGGTATCTGCGGTCAGCGCAGAAACCGTCTCAACATCCAGCCCTTCACTCACACTGGCGTAGTCTTCGGGCCCGTCCTCGAAGTCCAGTAGCAAGCCAGCCAGTGTGAACTCCTCCCACCAGCCGACAGCCTCCCAGGGCTTGCGGTCGGCCTCGATGTCATATTCGGCGCCAATCCTGTAGCGCTGAGGGTTCTCCACCTGTTCGATGTGCTTCGAGACCATCACCGAGAAGAACTCTGCGAAACCCTCGATAAACGAGTCGGTCGTCTTTTCATTGCGGTAGTAGCCGCCGTGATTGCGGTCACCAACTGCCACCGGAACCTGGTTGTCTGATACATCGGCAACGAAAGCGTGACCGAACTCGTGATATTCACGGTTGTCAGGAGCACCCCTGTAGCCGATCTGGCTTGAAGGGAAGCCGAGGGCGATATACGGCTCGTCAACTATCCTTCCAGTGGATGAGCCTGCGTAGAAAGCGAACTCCGCAACGCCTGTTGAATCGCAGAACAGGGCCGATGAGTCACACCATGCGTAGACCGGGACCGGCAGGCCATAGTCGAGAGGTGCGCCAACACTGGTCGAAAGCTCAGCCGCTCGGTTGAAGTTTTGGTAAAGCTCGACTATCGACGGCCAGCGGTCGATGTTGTCGTCAGATGCGTCGTAGCTATCGTCAAGGTTCCAGATATCGAAGTTGGCCTCACAGATGCCAGCATCAATCTCGTCCACGTCCAACTGCCTCGAAAGCGTCACGGCCGTTTGCTGAGCAAATATGCGGAAGATCGGCTCGTCACGCCCGCCGTCTGTTGGCACGAACACGACTCGCCCGGTCGCCTCTACAGGCCCTGTGAAGCCGTAGATGCCGTTTACACCAGTAGCCGCCATTGCAACCAGTGAGTTGGTCGCATCATGGATCTCAAGTTGCACATGGGGAACCGCGATGCCTCTCGAGTCTGTAACGCGGCCACGCACCAGGCATGAGCCGAGCGGCAGATCAACGGGCACAGCAACCGTTGCCGCAGCCTCGGGATCGTTCTGACTGCTTCCTGAGTTCCCGGACCCAATAGTGCCGGTATCCAGCGAACCCCCGGGTTGCTGACCGGTGCCACTGTCTGCACCTGAGTTGCCAGATCCGCCTGAACCTTGCCCGGAAGGCTGGCCCTGCGAACCGGTGCCAGATCCGGTACCTGAGCCGTCGTTTGTAGGATCAGTGCCTTCGCCCACTACACCAGGGCTGGTAACAACCACCTGCGAGGGACACGGCTCGGCCACCGAAGCGGCCGCGGCTGCAAGATCGGATGAAAGTCCTCTCATCGCGTTCGCATATCTCGTCTCACCGGCGTAGTCGGCACGCGACTGTCCGAGCGTGCCGTAGTGACTTCCTTCGACAAAGAATACGCCCGGTGAAGTGGACGGAGGTAGACCACAACCTCTTTGGAGTACATCGACCGGACCGTTTTCAGTCCACGTCACCGATACAAATGCTGAGCTTTCCGAATCAGGAGGCAGGACGTAGTCGCAACCGAGAGCGAATAGGTCTCCATGAG
>JAJCYY010000089.1 GCA_029262735.1 Chloroflexota bacterium
GTCCCTCACTCCGTTTCGGGACGAAGGGTAGAGCGCACTCTTTCTGGTAGGGGCGCGCAAAAAAATGCTGCGCCCGGTGGCGGCATCGTCGCCGCGACAACCAACCCTCTAACTCCCTCCCTCCGGAAGGGAGGCAGAACCGCTCATCGGTCCAGTCGCATGAGATAGACATCCACTTTGTTGCTGACCGAGTGAAACGTCCTGACGTACTTGAATCCCACCTTCTCGTAACAGCGGATCGCCCTCTTGTTCTCCGGGTGGGGATCGATAATGCAGGTCTCTACTCGGGGCCGGGAGAACACCACCTCGTCCACATACTTGCGTAAGACGGCCGTGCCGATGCCTCGATTGCGCCAACCTGGCTCCCCAATCAGCATGTCAACACCAGCCGAATTACTGATGCCGACTTCCGCCGCGGCTTCCGGATAGTCGGCAAGCTTGTAATCCTGGATCTCACCGATGTCGTGCCCATCGACCGAGATCACATAACGGGCTGTTTCATCGGTCGGATCGAACAGGTTCGCGACCCACTCGCCGATCAACTTGTCTCTCGGCTCATCTTGATGGTCCCACCACCAGGCGGCGACCTCCTCCTCACTCTGCCACCGCACGAGATTCTCGGCGTCTTCCGGCGTGATCCTGCGAAAAGAGATATCTGGCTCTGCCCGGTTCATCAAGCTCCCACGCCCTGTGACTCCAGACTTTGTTCGCGACCTTCCTCGTCCTGACCGCCTCCCGCCAGAATTCTGGACTGCATCAAGCGTAAAAGATATCCTTCCTGACCAGTATGAGATTCTCCATCTCCAAAATTCCTCGTTGATCTGATCCCCGTCGATCAAGCGAGTCCCCGGCTCCCCGATGCCTGCAACACCGGCATCACGGGAACTGCTTTGCGCGTCCGCCTCCATTCATCGATCGCCGATCTATCGCGATTCGATATGGAGGTACTCTCTTGCGCCGTCTATTCCCACTGTTCCAGTCTGTAAAACCCGGTCTGTCCTTCGCACTGGCGCGTCGGCTGCCAACCGCCGTCATCGGCCTTCTGCTCGCCACCGAACTGCTCGATGAACTCCTCTTCGGGCTGCAGGAAGCCGCCTGGCCTTCGATTCGCTCCGACCTGAACATGGACTACCTGCTCGTCGGGCTGGTCCTTGGAGTGCCCGGAATCACATCCGGCGTGCTTGAGATCGGCATCGGAGTAGCCGGTGACACCCGCCTGCGAAAAGCCCTGATCGTCGGCGGTGGCGTTGCTTATGGAGCAGCGATTCTGCTCGTCGCAGTCAGCGTAAACGGCTGGATGCTGCTTGGAGCGACCATGCTTCTCTACCCGGCATCCGGCGCATTCGTAACGCTGTCCCAGGCCAGCCTGATGGACACCGACCCGGCCCGCCACCAGCACAACATGGCCCGGTGGACGTTCGTTGGGTCCGTCGGAGTGGTCGCCGGAACCCTGGTTATCGCAGGTGCCAGCGAGCTGGGAATAAGCTGGCGTCTGCTCTTCGCCGTTGTCGGAGTTGCAACGATACTTCTGGCGGCAGCCATCTCACGCCTGAAGTTCGACGGCCCGGGTCCCGAAAGAGAGTTCCGGCTCAAATCCTTTGGCGTTGATGTCATGGGAGTCTGGCAGGCGTTCCGATCGACTGGCGTCACACGGTGGCTTGTAATCCTCGTAGTTGGCAACCTCATGGTCGGCGCCTTCCTGGGTTTCATCGCCCTGTACTTCGTCGATGTGATCGGTGTCGGACTGGCCCAGGCCGCGCTTGCGGTCACAGTGTGGACAGCCGTCGGACTGATCGGCGATTTCGCACTGATCCCGCTGCTCAACCGGTTCAACGGCCTGATCTACCTGCGGGCCAGCGCCCTGCTGGTGGCAGTGGTGTTCACACTCTTCATGCTCACCGACCAGTACTGGCTGGCGCTGGTTCTACTTGGCGCGCTGGGCCTGCTGAACGCCGGTTGGTACTCGATACCGCAGGCGCAGGTGTATTCAGCGCTTCCCGGCAGGAGCGGCAGCGTAATGTCGATAACCAGTGCGTCCGGGATGCTCGGTAGTTTTGCTCCGCTGGCGGTTGGAGCCATTGCGGCGGTAGCAGGTCTTCAGTCAGCGCTCTGGCTGCTGCTGATAAGCCCGGTAGTCTTGTTGATAGCGATACCAAGGAAGTGAGGGGGTTGTTCGTACCGACATGGAGAAGCCTTTGTCAGCGGGTTGTGAAATGCGGCGCAGTATGGCGGGATGTAGAGTTGGGTAGTGGATCGGGGGTGTCCACTGTCCCTTGATGGGAGAGAGATAAATGGAGAGGGTGAGAAAATGGCCAAGAAACGGGTATTCATCAGCTTCGATTACGAACAGGATCTGACCTTGAAATAGAATCGGGTCGCACAGGCAAATATGCCGGATTCGCCGTTTTCGATCAGAGATTTCTCTATAGCGCAGGCATTGCTGGATGATGACTGGATTCCGGAGGCGCAGAGACGGGTTGATCGCTGCGACATCTTCGTCGTTGTGCTCGGCGCGAATACAACGACGGCGCAAGGAGTTCTAAAGGAGGTGCGAATCGCCAGAGGACTCAAAAAGCGTCGGTTTCAACTCCGGCCACGAGGCGAAAAATACGGGCCGGTCCCCGATGGCGGAAGAACCATCAACTGGACGTGGAAGAACCTAAAGCAGGCCATCAGCGGCCAACATCTTCCTAGTCAGCGTCAGCAATCCCCCGCACATCAACCGCGAACGTTATCCATCCGCACCAGCCACCGCTCACCCAACGGAAAAAAACATGAAAATTTCTGACCTTCGCGTATACCTCACCCGGGCCGGCACCGGTCGCACATGGGTCTTTGTCGAAGTCGACACCGACGAAGGCATCACCGGACTCGGCGAAGCAACCAACTCCGGCGGCGGCGGGGCGCTCGTCGTCGGCCGCGCCCTCGAAATGCTGAAAGACGACCTCGAAGGCCAGGACTTCTCCGAAGGTCTCGTCGGTGAAAACCCCGAGCACATCGACAGCATCTGGCACAAGATCTACCGCCGCTTCGGCACCCTCGGCTCCCGCGGCTTCGCCACCACCCTCGCATCCGGCATCGACATGGCGCTCTGGGACATCAAGGGCAAAGCCCTCAACCGGCCCATCTACGACCTCCTCGGCGGCCCCGTCCGTGACTCCGTCCCCGTCTACAGCCACGTCTCCCCTGCCGACGACATCGAAGCCTGCGTCGCCGATGCGAAGCGTCAGGTCGCGCTCGGCTACCAGGCATTGAAACTCGACCCCTACAGCCCCGAGATGGGCAAGAAGCACAGGCGCTACATCGACGGCAAAATTTCACCCGGCGCTGCCGCGCACGCCGTTGAGCTTATGTCGGAGCTTCGGAAAGCGGTTGGCCCCGACATCGAACTCATGATCGACGCCCACGGCAACTTTGATGTCTCGACCGCGACGCAGCTCTGCAACGCCATGATGCCGTTCAACCTGACCTGGTTCGAGGAGCCGCTGCAGCCGGAGAGCATCGACGCCATGCGCCAGCTGCGCCGCAATACCGACATCAACCTGTGCATTGGCGAGCGGCAGTACACCCGCTGGGACTTCGCCCCGTACCTGCAGGAAGGGCTGGTGAACTACATCATGCCGGA
>JAJCYY010000090.1 GCA_029262735.1 Chloroflexota bacterium
GGTCTTGATCCCAATCTCCTCGATCTCGTGCGAGAGCTTGGGGATGTCTGCCGGGTCGAGAGTGATGGCGTAGTCGGCGTAAGTAACCGTCTGCTCGAGGATGAGCGTTTCCAGCTCTCGTACCGCAACGTCCGCCGGGACATCCTCGTGCACGATTTCATCGGTCGCCGCAGCCATGGAGCTCATACCCCAGAAGCCGACTCCAAAAACTGCGATCAGGAGTGCAATAGCGATTCCGAAACCACCGATCAGCTGCGCTCGAATAGTGAGATTCATGATTTTCCTCTGCCGCGATCCCGGACGGTAGAACCGCCCCCGGTCAGATCCCCACGGACACTGACCAATAGATACAGACTTGATGTGACTCGACTGTCACCTGACGGTCACGCTTTGAAATGTCACTGATCGGTAACAATTCGGAATCGGTGGTAGCAACAATGCCGGGACGGTGCTGTCCCGACAGTAGTTGCGGAATTACGCAATCCAGGCCGAACGGCGCAGTCACCGAATATGCATATTCGATCGGCAAGACGCTCGCATGTGCGTTACGCTTTCTCACCGCAACCCACGAACCGCCCACGAACCAGGCAAATGGAGATCCAGAATTGCCCGTGCCCACTGCCGATCCGATTGTCATAGCGCCCAGCCCCACTCCGTTTACCCAAAACGACCGGGTGGATCTTGCTGCGGTTGAGAGAAACGTAGAGAGGTGGCTGAAAACGCCGCTTTCCGGCTTCATGCTCAACTCAGAAAACGGTGAGGAATCTTTTCTCAGTGAGAAGGAACGGTTCGACATTATCCGAACAGTCAACGCCGCCAGGGCGGGACAGAAGTTCATCGTTGGAGGCATCGACAATCCGTCGGTCACCGAATCCATTCGCATTGCCGAAGGTCTTGCCGAAGCAGGAGCCGAGTTTGTCCGCGTTCGCATCCCGCGTCTCACCGACGATCCACGCGGCTACTTTGACGAGGTGATACCGCGCCTGCCGGTGCCCGCAATCCTGATCAACCAGCCCGCGCCGGGTACGTTTGGCCAGAGCCTGCCACTTGCGGCCGGGTCACCCGAGATGATCGGCGCGGTGTGCGAGATGGAGAACGTCTACGGTTACATAGCGGGCGGCAACATCAGGTTCGAGTCGATGACGCGCATGCACGTGCCCGCCAGCAAGAAGTTCTGGATTGGCAACGGTGTGCTGCTCTTGCCCGGAGGGGCAATCGGCGCAAACGGCGCATGCCTGATGTTTGGCAACATAGCGCCAGCCGAATGCATCGAGATGCTGACTCTCACGATGAACGGCGAGCTTGAGAAGGCTCAGCAGATGCAAAAACGGCTGAACAACGCAGACTGGCAGGTTCTGAGCCGTGGCGCAGCGGGGATCAAGGCGGCGCTGAACCTGATGGGCTACGAGGGAACGCAGCCCCGAAGGCCGTCAACGCCACTTTCCGAGGAAGAGACCGACAGGCTAGAGCTGGCAATGCGCGAGGCGGGTTTGATCTCTTGATCTGAGAGATAGACCGCGCCCGCCGCGTAGATCCTCGCTTGAATCCCAACGCTTCGGCAATCATCAAACAGAGCGACCGGCGCGCTCAACGCGCGCCGGTCGCCTCTCGATTCGGACTGGTCTGTTAGACCTAGCTTCCTGGTACGTGGATCACCGGACACACGAACGAGGCCACCACACCGCTCTCCCATGCCATTCCGCTGGCTATCGCCGCTTCAACCTCTTCGGCCGAGTCAAGGTTTCCGCTCCCATTGGCGTCGTGCGCAATGACGGCCGCGTCGTAGTCACCGAAAGAGACGTGGCGTACGCGCCACCTGCCGCCGTTGAAGTCACGGTCACCGGGTTTTGCCTCGGCCACGTTCGTCTGCTCCGAGATGTCGTAGATGGTGTCGAAGCTGCGGTCCGGCGCGCCGGTGTGTGAAAGGTCAGTCGGCGTTCCAACCGTCCTGTACAGCTCGCCGTCCACATAGAAGGCTGGGCCCGTCACGCCGCCTGCACCGTTGGCTGAGACCAGTGCTGTCCCGCCGAATGCCGCCAGGGCGGCCACTGTGATCGCAAAAATCCTGAGTCGCTTCATCTGAAACTCCTGTATATGCTCCCGCCAGATTGGACTGAAAAGTTCAGTACACCGCCGCGAAGCTACAGGGAGCATGTGAAAGAGCGCTTTCGATTCTTAACGAAGAATTACAGAACGCTTCAATGCGACCGAAACCCACAGGCGGGACGAGCAGGAACCTACTCTTCCTGTCCCCGCTTAGCCCAGTTGGCGTTCTCGAACATGTTCAGGCCGGGGTCCGCAATCACACCGGCACCGGTTCTCTCCGGTGGCTGCGACCGAATGAACTCCTCATCAAGCTCGATGCCCCAACCCGGCTTGTCAGGCACCGGGAAGTAGCCGTCCACAACCTCCGGGTAGCCTGACCCGGCCTTCTTCACATGCGGATCAGCGAAATCGTTGAAGTGCTCGAGAATCTTGCCGTTTCGCAGCGTCAAACAGAGGTGCAGTGCAGCCATCGTCGAAACGATTCCGCCCACGTTGTGCGGCGCCACCATGATCGAGTAGATCTCAGCCGTTGAAGCGATCTTCTTCGCCTCGAGGATTCCGCCAGACTGCGTGATGTCGGTCTGGATGATGTCGACGTTGTTGCTCGCCCAGATCTCCCTGAACTCAGGTGCGCCGTACAGCCGTTCTCCGGTAGCTATCGGCAAAGAAGTGTGCTGGTGCAATCGGCCGAGCGCGGGTGTGTCGCCCGGCCTCACCGGCTCCTCGATCCAGCCAATGTTGTAGCGCTCGATATGCCGGGCGATCTCTCTCGCCTGGTGCGGCGCGAACCGGCCATGCATCTCGATCATCATCTGCGCCCGCGTCCCGGTCACCGCAGAAACAGCCTCGATCAGGTCCAGCGACCGGTAGAACTCCTCCCGCTCAAGCTCCATGTCGCCATTTCCGAACGGGTCGAACTTCATCGCCCTGTAGCCGCGGTCCATCACCTTCTGCGCCGCCGCCGCGAATTGCTCCGGCTTCCTCTCCACCGTGTACCAGCCATTCGCGTATGCCGGTACGCGGTCCTTCACCTGGCCTCCGAGGAGCCTGTAAACCGGCTGGCCAGTCGCCTTTCCGATGATGTCCCAGAACGCCAGTTCCACCATCGCCAGGCCCGTGTAGACCACTTCACCAGGCTTTCCGAAGTCAAGCAGCGTCATCCGCCTGTAAAGCGCCTCGATATCGAACGGATCGTGACCGATGAAGTGGCGCTCAACGTCCTTCAGGTACTCAGCGACGGTGTGCGTCTTGCCGAGCACGCGGGCTTCGCCGATACCCGTTATGCCTTCGTCGGTCTCGATGATGATGTAGCTCAGGTTGCGCCACGGCGTGCCGAGGGCAAGTGTGCGAAATGCGGTTGTCTTCATATCTTCCCGGGTGCGGCTGAGGGTTGGGCTACGAGCCTTTTTATTTGCGAAGCGTCTCTCGAACTCGGTGTCGTTCCAAAGAGCATGTTCGGCGCATTATCTTACCGGCACCCGGACCGGCTGGCAGCAATGTGGCAAACAACGATAGCAATCTGACGCTCACTCACGCATACATCACGCTCTTCTCACGGTCTTCACGCCTATGCCACGCTCCGGCGCTCATCATGTTCATGCAGACGGCACGTCTGCGTCCGGTGAACGCCGACGGTGATTCTCCGGAGACATATAGATGCAAGGAGACCCGTCATGAGCATGCAACGGTGGGAACCCTTCGCAGACCTGAGAAAGCTCGAGAACCGGGTTTCACGCCTGTGGAATCGATTTCCTCCGTTCTTTGGAGAGGGTGCTGAAGAGTGGACGGTTCCGCTCGACATCCGAGAACAGGACGGCACCCTGATCGTCGAGGCATCGGTTCCCGGACTGAAGCCCGAGGAGATCGACATCCAGATCGAGGACGATGTCCTGACGATCAAAGGCGAGACCAGGACTGAGAAGGAAGAGAAGAAGAAGGGATACCTGCTCAAGGAGCGTAGTGAAGGCTCTTTCTACAGGTCGGTCCGGCTTCCCGATTCCGTCGACAGTGACAGGGCTGAGTCTACGTACGCAGACGGCATTCTGACGGTGACGATGCCGAAGAAGACAGAGACCCAACCGAAGAAGGTGACGATCAGCGTCGGATAGATGCAGATTGATTGTTTCGGTCGCGCGAACCACCGCGCCCTTGAGGTTCGTGCGACGTTCCAGGCGTGGCCGCGGGCGCAGAATTGCCCGCGGCCAGCGCCCTAAAGATCCAACCGGTAGATTGCTATCGGCACACCCTCGACACCGGTCGGCTTCAGTTCATCCACTTGCCATCCGTGTCGCTCGTAGAGTGTTCGAGCCGCCGTGTTGGCCTGGATCACTCCCAGGATTGCAGTCTCGAAACCCGCTTCACCCAGGAACGCTTCGGCTGTGTTCATCAGCATGGAGCCGATGCCACGCCTGTGGAAATCCGGGCGAACGTGCATGTTCGTAAGCTGGGCCTCGCACCCACTCATTGGAAAGATCCCCACGGTGCCGATAACCGCACCACCTACGACCACCTTCCAAACTCGTGCCCGAGCTTCAGTTTCCGCACGCGCAAGAGAGCCGCGCCATCGCTCCTCGTATTCAGCCAGGACCCGGCTCTCAACCCATTCCTGAGATGCGAACGGTGCGAACGACACGGTGTGGCTCAGGTAGTGCAACTCGGCAAGCGCCACTACATCAGCCGGACACGCAACGATTGACTGAAAACTCATTTCGACGGGTTTGTGAAGTCGCGATAGCCCTCCGCGAACCTCAGCAGCCGCGCCGCGGCCCGGCCATTAACCGAATCCGGTGGGTAGTTGCCTTCGGCATCGGGCACTCCCGCCTCGACGCCAGTCAGCACTTCGACGCCATCTTCGACCGATTTCGCAGAATAGACAGTGAACTGTCCTGCGCTGATCGCCTCAACCACATCAGGCCGCAACATCAGGTTCCGCTCGTTCGATTGCGGGATCAGAACGCCGGCAGTCCCCAGAGCCCCTGCCTCTTTGCACAGATCGAAAAATCCTTCGATCTTCTCGTTTACGCCGCCGATAGCCTGGATTTCACCCTTCTGATTTACCGAGCCGGTCACCGCGATGTCCTGCCTGATCGGCGCGCCCGAAAGTGCCGACAGAATCGAATAGAGCTCGGTGGACGACGCGCTATCTCCGTCGACGGGTCCGTACGACTGCTCAAACGCAATTGAGATGTTCACTGAGAGAGGGAAGTTTTGGGCGAACCGGTCGCCGAGAAAACCGGCCATGATCAGCACGCCCTTGTCGTGCGACTTGCCGCTCAACTCAACCTCCCGCTCGATGTTGATGAAGCCGGCGTTGCCCATAAACGCCTGCGTCGTGATCCGGGAGGGCTTGCCAAAGGCGACATCACCGGCGCTGTACACGGCGAGGCCATTCACCTGCCCGACCTCCGAGCCTTCGAGGTCCACTATCAGCGTGCCCTCGAGAAGCAGCTGCTGCATCATCTCCGAGATCTGCCCCGATCTCGATCTGCGCGCCTCCAGGGCTTGAAGAACATGACGGCGCTCTGTGTGCTCTGTTCCTTCGATCGCCGCCATATAGGCTGACTCGTGCACAACGTCGACGAGCAGACCGAACCTCGCACTCAGCTTCGCCTGGTGGTCGACGATGCGCATCGAGTGTTCGATGATCGCCACAACACCCTCAGCCGAGAAGTGCTTCAGGCTGTTTTCGTTGCAGATGCCACACACGAACTGCGAATAGGAATGGAGAATGCCGTCGTCCATCGGGAGCTGATGATTCAGGTCAGCTCGCACCTTGACGATCTCCCAGAAGTCCGGGTCATAGGCGGCGAGCAGCTGGTAGATCTCCGGCTCTCCCGTGAGCACGATCTTCACCTGGATAGGTATCGGCTCGGGACGGAGTGGCTGCGGCAGGAAGAAGCCGGGGACCAGGTCTTCCGGGTCTTCTGGCCGCACTTCACCGCCTTTGAGGACCCGCTTGAGAGCAGGCCAGACCGCAGGATGACTCAGAGCGAGCCTTGCGTCGAGCACCAAATATCCGCCGTTTGCCTGCGCCAGGCTGCCCGCACGGAGCATGGTGTGGTCGGTAACGTAACCGCCGGCTGTCGGGCGTCGATCAATACTGCCAAACAGGTGGCCGTAGGTCGGGTTGTCCACCATGATTATCGGTGGGCTGACGCGGCTGGTGTTGTCGACAAAGACGTTCACCCTGAACGGAAGGCGTGGGTCCGTGAACGGCTGCGGAGGCGCCGGGCTGCCCTCCTCACCAACCCTTCCGCTGATGATGTTCACCGCGTGTTCGTGCGAATACTTGCGCAGTTCATCGAGAAATTCGGCGGTTTCGTCCGCGCCGATCGACTTGAACCGCTCTACCGCCGCGTCGAATGCCGGTCCGATAACAGACTCGGTTGCCGTCCGCTGAAACTCCGCAAGCTGCTCCATCGCCTCGCGGTCCGCTTTACGGATCTGGTCCATCGCTCGTTCGACATCACGGGTAATCTCGCCCCTGACCGTCTCCAGCTTTTTGCGCTGTTCTTCGGAGAGCACAAGGTACTGCTCCTGCGTCATCGGCTTGCCGTCAATCTTCGGGACCACCGCAATTCCCGCGGGTCCGGCCTGAACCGTGAACTCCTGCTGCTCGGCCAACCGCTCTACTTCCGATATGACCTCACGGCGAGAGTTCGCAGTCTGCTCATTTAGCGCGCGCACTCGATCGACGTAAGAGTCGTCGCTGAGCGCCGCCGGCAGATCTTTCAGCACAACCTGCAGCAGCCCTTCAGCCGTGCGTGCAAGTTCCGTAGCAAGCCCCTGCGGTAGCCGAGCCGCAGACGGCTGGTCGATCCGCTCGAAGTTGTGCAGATATACCCAGTCGTGAAAATCCTGGCTCCCGTTTGCCACCGTCCTGCGCTCAATCGCCGCTTCCAGGTGGCTCCTGATCACACTGCTCTTGCCCGTGCCGGACATACCGCTGACAAAGATGTTGTAACCGGGAGCGTCCATGCCGAGACCGAACTCGATGGCGCTGACAGCCCTCTCCTGCCCGATAAACATCTCAGGTGGCTTGATCTGGTCAGTGCAGCTGAACGGCAGGTCAGCCGGGTCCATGGTCCAACGGGTCTTCTCCGGTGGGACCCGGAAGTTCGAGATGTCTGTCACTTGCAGCGCTCCGCAGTATGGTGTGATCGGCGTTTCGGCATCTGTGTCCCCCAACGGTATCCTGCTGACGATAGGCACGAACCGCGAGATGCAGTCTAACTCCGAGACGGCGATTTCAGGCTATTGGCCAACTCGATCTATCTCAGACGTCGAATACTCATGGCTCCTTCATGGTCGTGAGCACGAGTTTCACGTCTGCAACACCGTCGGCGGCTAAATTGGAGAAGACGGAGTAAAGTGGCCCCAGCCGCTGGTGTGGGCGCACGGGTGGCCATGTTTAACAAAGAGGTGAGCAATTGAGTATTAATAAGATTCTTGTGCCGCTTGACGGATCCGAAAACGCGGAGAAGATCGGCGGCTGGGTCGCAGGTCTCGCACGTGCTCTCGAAGCCGAAGTCGCACTCGTATCCATCGTCAACCCTGAGAAGATCGAGTTACCGCGTTCGACTGCGGAGCACGGTCACCCAATACCGGGCAAGGCCGGGCCCCACGACCGACCTGGCCGTGAGTCCGTCGAAGCGTTGGGTGGCGCTGGCGGAATGGTCAGCGGTGCGGGGTTTGCTCCCGGCAGCGGTGGTAGTCCGACGCACGCACCAGCGTTCGGAACACAAATACTCGACCGGGTGATGCTGGACGCCAACTCCTACGTGGAGAAAGAGGCCGACCGCATGAACGCGGCCGGAGTCAAGACTTCGCACAAGGCGGTCATGGGCGACCCTGCGGAGGAGATCGTCAACTACGCTCACAGCATCGATGCTGACCTGATCGCTATGGCCACGCACCGGAGTTCCGGAATTGCACGCGGCGTACTTGGCAGCGTCACAGACAGAGTTCTGCGCACCGCTGGCATGCCTGTGATGGCCGTCCACCCGGAGAGCCTGACTGCATTCAGCGGAGGCATGGGACAGCCCGAAACGATCGTAGTGCCGTTGGATGGCTCCGACCGGTCGGCAGGGGTCGTCGATCTTGCACTGGATGTTGCGAAAGCTGTCGGTTCAGAAGTGGTTTTCTTCCGTGTCGTGCAGTACCCGTACTACGGTGTGACTGCGATCGACGCCTCGTACTTCGACACCGGCTACGCAATCTCGCAGCAGCGCACGGAGGCGGATACCTATCTGCAGCCGTTCAAAGACAAGGCAGAGTCGATGGGCGTCAACGCGCGGTCACTGGTCGTCACCGGCTCCCCTGCTTCAAGGCTGCTTGAAGAGGTCAAGTCGCTCCCGCGGCCACTCGTCATCATGAGTACGCGCGGCGAGTCAGGCATAAAGCGATGGGTGCTGGGAAGCGTGGCGGACAAGGTGATCCGCTCTTCCGGCCTGCCGGTGATGGTCGTGCCGCCGACCGGCGACACCGAGTAGCTGCCAGATAGCGAATGTGAAGAAGAGGGCAGCCCGTACAGCTGCCCTCTTCTTTTTTTATTGCGGTTCTGTGACCGGCCTAATCCGCATAGACGCTGAACTTCATCTCCTGTTGCGTCTTCACATCGATCAAAGCACTCTTTCCCTCGGAGTTAAGGCGCTGGGCCTGCTGGATAGCCGGTGCGATGCCTTCCGGTTTGTCCACCGTGATTCCAGTCGCTCCCAGCCCCTCCGCGATCATGGCGTAGTTACCAGTCATGTTGCCTGCGCCATACTGTTCCATCGCAGTCGGGAGATTGCGGTCATAGCCTCCCATCGTCCCGTTGTCGAGGACGATAGTCGTGATTGGATTACCCGAACGGACAGATGTCTCGATGTCCAGTCCAGCCATGCCAAATGCGGCATCACCCATGAAGTTCACACAGAACTTCTCCGGATGTGCCATCTTTGCACCGATCATCAGGCCGATGCCGTAGCCGAGGTGAGTCGTCTTCCCCCAGCCGATGTAGCTGTGCGGTACCGTCGCCGTGTAAAACGGCATGATCTGGTCACGCGGGTGTCCCGCATCGTGCGTCATAATCGTTTTCTCATGGTCCACGGTCTTGTTGATCTCGTTGACCAGCCTGTACGGATTGATCGGGTTCATGTTCGAGTTCAGCATCGGCTGCCACTCCTCCATCCACTCCTTGCGCACCTGCGCCACGGCTTCCTGTACAGATGTGTCACCGCTGCGAGAATCGCCGACGAGGTCTCGCACCGCGTCGATCAGCATGCGCAATGTCTCTCTCGCGTCTCCCACCAGTCCGATCTCCGTCGGGTACTCCTTGGCGATGTCCTCAACGTTGTTGCTGCTGTGGATAATCGTCTTGCCAGCAGGAAGGTCTATGCCGTAGTTCGTCTTCGTCAGACTGGATCCGATCGCAAACAGAACGTCCGACTCCTTGAGCCAGGTCCACACCGACTTCGGTGCCGTCCTGTTGGCCGCGCCCAGGGCCAGCGGGTGCCGCTCGTCGATCGCAGACTTGCCGGGCATGGTTGTCATGACCGGGATCTGGGTCAGCTCTGCAAGCTCTTTCAGCTCCGCCGTGGCGCCGGAGTACAACACGCCCTGTCCGGCCCAGATAACAGGCTTCTTGGCCTCGACCAGTCGTTTCGCGGCGTCCTGGATATCGCTCACTGGCGGCGTTGACCTGTACTGCTTCGTAACGCTGAAGCCATCGAGGTTCGGCACGTCCTGCTGCATTGCGTCACGGTGCATCTCCATCAAGACCGGGCCGGGCCGGCCGTTCTTAAGCGCCGTCATCGCACGCCGCATGAGCGCAGGAATTCGGTCGCCGCTGGTGACAGAAACCGCCCACTTCGTTATGTGCTGGAAGTTGGTCGGAGCGCTGAAATACGGCTTAATGTCAGCCTTGTCGTTTCCGGGTCCGTCCGGGAAGAAAATAATGGGAACGCCATCTGCCCACGCCTGTGCGAATCCGCCGAATGCGTTCTCTACTCCGGGTCCTCCCTGGCAGGCGAACAGGCCGTACTTGCCCTCGGACGCCATGATCCTGGCGTAGCCATCAGCCGCCATGATTCCGCCGCGCTCCTGGCGGAACACGATTGGCCTGATGCCGACCTTCGCTACCGCTTCAATTAATGGATTCGAAGGGAAGCAGGCCAGCCATTCGAAACCTTCCTGCTTGAGCATCTGCGCGATGGCGTCGTAGCCGTTCATAAGTGCTGAATCTCCTGTGATTTGTGTGATCGAAATGGGCGAGGTGAAAAGATGTCCGGTCGTAAAGTTCGCAGCCAGCGTTGCCCCTGTAAGTGCCACAACCGCTCGTCAGCCCTTCCTCGGCGGGCGCGGTCGATGCCGGTTTCGGCCCCAGTGTATGCCGGGGCAAGACGCGCATCAACTGAGCGTTGGGCAAGTGCTGAGCAATCGGTCACAATAGTGAGATCGTCCAGGCACTGACGCGTCAACGGCAGATCGTCTCAGAACTGCCGACGAGTGCAGATTTTCCAGACAAGGTCCTTTCGCGGCGGGTCAGCACGCAGTCCGGTTGGCAGTCCTCACAGTCCAGCGTTCGCGGCTTTTGCCTGCACACTTCTCCTAAAGCAGGTTCGCCGAAAGTTGCCGAAAGACGAATCTGATTGCTGGAGAGGTTCGGAGGACTCTCGCCCTAGACTTGCTTCACTGCCATTCGTAGCGCACCTGAAACCGCCGCTGTTCACACAGCCGGGACTTCCACAGGTGTGAAATTGCATCTCCCGGGAGACGGAACAGGCCCGAGCATGTCGACACATTTACACCCGACAACGTCGGGACCGCCACCATCAAAGTGGTTGGCGTTGGCGGCGGCGGACAGAACGCCGTCACCCGTATGTACAAGGAGCCGATTCCGGGCGCCGAATACATCATCGTCAACACTGACAAACAGGCGATAGAGCTCTCCACTGTTCCAACTCGCCTGCGAGTCGGTGACACCACAGCTCGAGGCCTCGGAGTGGGAGGTGACCCATCAAAGGGTCGTCAGTGTCACGAGGAAGACAAGGATGCAATCAAGGAAGCGCTTGCCGGCGCTGACCTCGTCTTTGTCGCCGCAGGCATGGGTGGTGGAACCGGAACCGGTGGTGCGCCAGTCGTGGCAGAGGTCGCCCAGGAGATCGGCGCACTGACTATCGGCGTCGTGACAAAGCCGTTCGGTTTCGAAGGCTCGCACCGGAGGCGCAAAGCCCTGGAAGGCATCGAGGAGTTGCGCGACTGCGTCGACACGCTGATCGTTATCCCGAACGACCGGCTCCTCGCGATGAGCGATGAAAATCTTACGATGGACAACGCGTTCAAGATGGCAGACAACGTGCTGCGCCAGGGCGTGCAATCGATTGCCGAACTGATCCTCGTCCCCGGCGAGATCAACCTGGACTTCGCTGATGTCCGAGCGGTGATGCAGAACGCCGGACCGGCATGGATGGCGATCGGCCGCGGCACCGGCGACGACCGCGCTGCCGAGGCTGCCGAAGAGGCGATCAACAGCCCGCTGCTCGAGGTTGATATCGACGGCGCAACCGGTGTGCTGTTCAACATCACAGGTGGCTCCGACCTGACGCTGGAAGAGGTCCACCAGGCCTCGGAAGTGATCGCCAGCAGGGTCCACCCGGACGCAAACATCATCTTCGGTACGGTGACCGACGTGTCTATGGAAAACGAGATCCGGATGACGGTCATCGCAACCGGCTTCAAGGTTGCAGGCGAGACCGAGAGTGAGACCGACCGCATAGCTCGAGAGGCGATCGAAGACCCGTCACTGATGGCGATTCCACCGTTCCTCAGGCATCACCCGGCCGCCCGGCGCCGCTACCGCAACGGTGGCATGTACAAGAACCAGGATGAAGAGCAAGAAGAAGCCGAAGAAGAGTCGGAGACCCTGGCGGCAGGAGACTAGCTTCTCGCCGACTCGAAAAACTCACATCGCTAACTACGCCCCGGCAAATAGCCGGGGCGTTTTTTCTGTTTTTTCTGGGTGCATTGAGACGAGGGACCATCGTGGGGAGGTCGTTGTGAGGCGATCGCAGAAGCGAAGTTGTGCAAGGCAGCTTCGGCCTGGTCGGTGCGCCAGCGTTCGAATTGAAACTGGTCGAGTTGCTCGCCTACGCAATCAGCTACTTTGGCAAAGCGTCCAGGGCTGCGTTAGCGCGGGCCGTCGGTCCGTTGTAACGAGGGTCAGCAACGACGGCGAACGCCTCGGCCACTGCCGTCATCTGTGATGGCAACGCCGGGACAACGCGATATCGCAGTTTCCCGACCTTTCGGCTGACGCGAGTGGCAAGCGGTCCGCTCTTGGCCCGATCCGCAGCGCTCTTCTTCGAAGCTCCAAGCTCCGTGATCGCAATCAGGGTGCGCAGTTCCGACTCCGCTCCACCGGAGACAGCAACCTGCAGATCACGTCCCAGCTTCTCGGCAGCGCCGACGTATACCGGCTCACCGTCGTCGAAGACAGCCATGAGCCCGGCGCGGTCCGCCAGCATCCACGTCCCCTCATCCGTCAAAGGCAGCGTGTCACCATCCAGCAGGTCGCTGTATAGCGGCTCCCACTTTCCGAGGTGCGCGGGTGTGAATATCGGCATTTGTCAGATCAGTAGTGAAGCGGACACCATGGCTCTCGTTCAGCAGCGAAAGCGCGGTCTGCCCGTAAGAGTGCACCTGGAGTCTTCTCCACAGCGCGACCGGCTCGGGCAAGGTCTGCGAACTTCGCACTGCCAAAATAGCACGTTGCCAGCGAAGCGGCAGGCAAGATGATGTCAGGCGCGTCGCCGGTCCTCTCACAATTCGCCTTTCCCGAAGCGTCCACGGTCAGCCGGTAACTTCCCGCAGCCCACCGGCAGAACTCGTCCTCAACCGCCAACACAAGGTCAACCGGCTCAGAAAATGCGCGCGCCGAAAGCGCCCGCTCAACGTCCAGGATGCGCAGCCAGATCGCGTCGTACGGCACTCGCTTGAGATGGCGAGGATCAGAAAGCATCCACCACAGGGGATCATCCAACGGCATCGTCTTGTAGCGCACATCGTCCACGAGATCGATGCTCAGGATGAAACGCCACAGAGCCGCATGTGCGGCATCGCTCGTTGCGACGAGGTCCCGCACGAGGATGTCTTTCAGGTCTTCCTCATGCTCCTTGTCGACGGTCTCGTAGGAAACGTAGCCGTCAGCCCGCCCGTCCTCTTCATAGACAGCGTAAAAACTGCGCTTTTCAGGCTTGGTCAGGTCTTCCGGCATCGGATGGTCCCATTGCCAGTTCAACTGCTCCCGATCCGGCATCCCCGGCCGGTGCGCCGAAGCCCGCTTCCAGATATCCGGGCCGACCTCTCGTACGCGCGCCCGGTCCGCGTACCGCATCGCTCCGTCAATCGGCGGCAGATGAGCAAAATGGGCTCTGGCCGAGTTGACCTTCACATCGTAGTGCTGACCTGCCATTCCGTAGCCGAAACGGCCGTAGATGATGCTCTCCGAAGCCCACAGCGTGGCGATCGGCTCACCGCGTTCATGGGCCTCCTTGAGTAACCGGCTCATCATGTTGCTCAGGATGCCTTGCCGGCGATGCGTTGCGGCCACGGTTACGATCGTCACAAGCGCTGCCGGAAGCTTTGTCCCGCCAGGAACCGTCGTTTCGCGTGCAAACGACCCCGCGGTGCCAACGATCTCGTCACGGTCCCATGCCGCGATGGGACTCAGCACCTCGCGAAACGCATGCCAGCGTTCGCGTGAGTGGTCGTCGGTTGGCGGATGGCCCCCAAAACCGCGCGAAACCGCTCGGCCGAACGCGGACCACTGCTCTTTTGTCGGGACTGTGTACTCGATATTCATAGCGTTTCGTCGGACTGGTTCAGTTCCGCTTTTCTTCGCACGACCTTCAAGTCTATCTCCGCATCTCCGCGTCCACCGATAGTTAAAAGTGGTGAGCACACCACGGCGCGCGGTCCGTTTGGAACAACCTGTCGAACAGTCTCACAGACCCGCCCTCGTGTTCGACAACGCGCCCGGCGCGCGCCAAATCCGTGAGGCGCGTACCGCCAAGATAGACTGCTCCAAGATCTGCGGCCGACATCGAGATGTCCGGCTTCGAGTTCGACCGCCTGCAATCCGCACCATCCCCTGCACACTCAAGCTCGAACACGCCCCCGGTTTCAGGCAGGAACGGATCACTCACCTCGATAACAAGCCGGCCCTCGGCCGAGTAGCTCCTGCCAGACAACGCTTTGATCGGATCGATCACCCGTGCCCATATCCCGTCAATTGGAGTGCGCTTCAACCTCCGCGGGTCAGCGAGCATCCACCAGAGAGGATCATCTGGAGGCCGGATTGGCGCGGTAACAGACTCGACCAGGTCAACGTCCAGTAGCAGCCGCCAGATAGCCGCGTGCGCATGGTCGGTTGTCGCCACGCACTCGACAACTTCCATCTTATTTGAGTCCTCTCCGGGGGCGGTCGGTTGCAGATGGTATGCGGCGTACGCCTGCGGCTCACCCTCGTACTCATAAACCACGTGGAACATGCCGCTCCAGTCACCCCGCACCTGTTCCTCATCGAAGAAGAAGTATCGCCACCTGCGTGCAGACCGGTCCAGGAATCCGGCACGCTGCCCTGCAGCCCGCTTCCACACCCCAGGCATGATCCGCAGCGCCTCATCGTGCTCAACGAAGCGAAGACGCCCCCCTGCCTGAGATACGTGTGGCATGTAGGCGAAGGCCGACCGGGAAGGATCGATTTCCCAACCCTCAGCAAACGTCGCCTGCCCGAACCCGTACCGTGAATAGATGCCAGACTCCGAAGCCCACAACACAGACAGCGGCTCTTCCCGATCACGTGACTGGTCGAGCAGCGATCTCATCATTCCGGTTAGCAAGCCGCGCCGACGATGCGTTGCGGCAGTGCCTACATATGCGATCGCGGCGGTGGGAAGCTCTGCGCCTCCCGGAACCGACATCACGTGAGAGTCGGTGCCGCCGGTAGCAACCAGTATTCCGTCTTCGTACGCGCCGAACAACCGGTCCGCATCAGCCCGGTCCTTTCGCATCCGTTCAATTTCGTCCGGGTGGATCTGTGCGTTAAACCCGCGACGCACCATGCTCCGCCAGTGCTGGAGTTCATCTTCAGCTATCACCCGGTACTTAATACTCATCTGGACTCCGGCTTCCGTTTACACTTGCCGCCAGGCCCGGAACTGCTCCGGGGAAAGCGTGACCACGGAGCCCGCACTTAATGAACAGACGTAGACCGCTCGAAAGCAAGGTCGTCATCATAACCGGTGCCACATCCGGTATTGGAAGGGCGACCGCAGTTCTGATGGCTGAGTTGGGCGCAAATGTCGTCGCCTCGGGCCGCCGGATCACCGAGGGCGAAGAGACGGCCCAACTTGCTGCTGCAAACGGCGGGGTCTGCAGATTCGTGCAGTGCGATGTGACAGAAGTCGCACAGGTCGAAGCCCTTATTCACTCCGCCGTCGATGAGTTCGGACGCCTCGACTGCGCATTCAACAACGCAGGAACACTGATCGATACCGGAAAGATCCACGAAACGGAAGACGAAGTCCTGGCGAAGACGCTGGATGTGAACGTGACAGGACTCTGGAACTGCATGAAGGCAGAACTTGCCGTAATGAGTGAGCAGGGCGCTGGCATCATTGTCAACGACGCGTCGTACACAGGTCTTCGCGGCACGATGGACCGCCCGGCCTACATCGCATCCAAGCATGCGGTGATTGGACTGACCCGGTCTGCCGCGCTCGACTACGCTCGACGAGGAATACGCGTCAACGCGGTGAGTCCCGGAGTCATCGACACAGTGATGATGGAGCAGATCGACAACGCCGATCCTGACATGCGGCGGCGGCTCGAAAACTGGGTTCCAATGGGCCGCTACGGAACGCCGGAAGAGGTCGCTGAACTCGTGGCGTGGCTCAGTTCAGACGCGTCCTCATACGTCACCGGCCAGGTCTACCCGGTCGACGGCGGAGTCACGACGCGCTGATGAAGGCTTAGCGCGTCCACGGCGCGACGTATCCCGGCCGTTGGTGTGATGCGCCTTCAGGTTCCCTTACAGTCCCTTCACGCCACGACTCGACCGGCACCCAGTCGAGCAATCGAGCTGCCTTCGAGACATCCAGCGGGCTCGTGAAGTCCTGCAACGGCCGCCGGTACTCCACATCGCCATACTCACGCTTGATCGCCTCCTCTGTAGGCAATTCGAGCACCGTATCGTTCGCATTGATAAAGAACGCCTCGTGCCCGCCAAACTCCTTCTCAAGCGCCAACCTGCACGCCCGCGCCGCGTCGTGACGTCCCACCCACGACCAGAACCCCATAGCGGCACGACCCGAAGTGTCTGTCTTGTCTCCATTCTCCATATAGTGAAGCGCCGTCGTCGGGTTCCAGAGAGCATGAAAGCGCATCGATGCGATCTGCAGGTCCGGTCTGCGACGGCAAAATGCATCGGCCATATGCTCACCGAGCCACTTTGACTGCGAATACGCGTCCTGCACCCGCGTCGGATGGGCCTCATCGACGGGAAAGTACTCGGGAACGAAGAGGTCTGCGCCCCAGCCGGCGCCGACGGCGTTGACAGACGAGGCCATAACTATCTTCTTGATGCCGTACAACTCTGCGGCCTCGAGAACATTCCAGTTGGAGAGCATGTTGACCCGGAAGACGGTGTGCTCGGCGTCCATGTTCGGTGCTGGAATTGCCGCCATGTGAACGACCGCGTCAACACCCTGCATCACCGACACAGTCTGGCCGTAGTCGGTGAAGTCGACACGCTGAAACAACGCGCCCGAGTCGTGTGCGTCCGGTTTCGGCGGAGCAACGTCTGCGTTGATGCAGGTGTGCCCGCGCGCCGCAAGCTCGGCCATGATGTATTCACCAGCCCTGCCTGAACCGCCTGTAACCAGGATTTTCATTTTTTTTGTCTCCGCGTGTCAGCCCCGTTTGCCGCGGAACCATTGTCCTGGCTCAGGACGGACAGCCCAAATACCTACCGAACCAACTTCTCCGTCCCTAGCTCTGCGCTGATCGAATCGAACCATTCCACCACCTCGCGGTGTAGCGGAATGCCGTTCTCCGCCCGCTCGCTCGCCTCTTCATGCTCGATCTGCCCTGCGTAATAGACGCGGTCGTTCCCCGGTGCGGGCGGCGTGTCGGCCAGGTACCGCATGAAGTCGTCCATCGAAGACTTGAACCGCGCCACATCGGTGAACGCGTCGATCTTGTATGCGGCCACGAAGTGCGACATGCGGCCCATGCCGTACTCGCCGAATGCGCCCGTCGAGAGAATCCCGCCGAACACCTGCGCCACCACGCTCAGGCCGTAGCCCTTGTGGGAGCCCATCTCACGAGTCGCCCCGGTCGGAAGCATCCACGTGTGCTCAGGAACAACCTCCTCCGTCATGATCGGCGCTCCGTCTGCAGCCGCGAGCAGGCCCGGAATGGTCGGCTTGTTCATTCGCCTTAGCAGCCCGATCTTGTTCGCCGCAACAGAGGAGGACGAAATGTCCAGCACGAACGGTGGCATCTCGTCCGTCGGCACAGCCCAAGCGTGCGGATTGGCGGCCATTCGAGGCTCGGCGCCATACGTCGGCACCATGTTCTGACCGCCTGCAGTAATTGCGTAGCCGATCATGTCGTGAGGCAGCGCCATCATTGCGTGATAGGCCATCATCCCTGCATGACGGCCGTTGCCCATCGTGATAGCGCCCATGCCGTACCTGTCAGCCTTCTCGATAGCCATCTCCATCGCCTTCGGGATGACGACGAGGCCGAGCCCGGCGTCGCAGTCGATATTCGCCGTGGTGGCCGACTCACGCACGATCTTCCAGTTCGGGTCAGGGTTCAGAAAACCCTCGCCGAACATCTCGATGTAGCGGCGCATCATGTTGGAGACGCCGTGTGTATCGGTCCCGCGGTCGTCTGCCGAGACCAGTGCATCCGTGGCAAGCGACGCATCGTCCGTGCTCAGGCCCATCTTGCGGAACAGCGAATCCACGCTGCGCCGCAGGTCGGCGGACATCACCCTGACCTCATCCTCTGGCGGTACATGGAAGTGCTCTAGCATTGATGCCCCTTTGATCTGTCGAGAGATGACTGAGCGCTTCGTTGACGGAAGCGCTGAAAGCCCGCTCACAAATTCGCTGCTGGTGCAGTTGCGTGTTCGAAGCGGATTCTACTCCGGTCTTCGGGCGACGAAGATTAGTTCCTCACTGTCCTCGTCGAACGGCGACCTGTCGAACCAGCCGTACACGTTCTCCACATGCAGACCGGTCTCCTCGAGCATCGCGAAGACCTCATGCGGAAACATGTAACGCAGTCGGACAGGCAGCCGCGCTCTTTCGGTCAGGCTTCCGTCTGAGCCAATCTCCTCAACGACCTGAGTCGCTTCATTGACCTGCGACTCCGAGTCGAAGCGGTTGATCGCAGAGAGTCGGTAACGCAATCCGGGATCCGGATGTACTGCCTGGCCTATCTCAACCGGCTCTGGAGACTCATCGAAGATAAGATCCGGGGTAGGATTGAACATGTTGAAGATGAGGCGACCGCCAGGGCGCATATGCCTGGCCGCGCAACAGAGAGTCGCAAGTTGTTCGTCGTAGGTTGTGGCCAGTAATAGGGTCCGTGCCGGGATCGTGACAAGTGAAAAATCTTTGCGGCCAAGGTCCAGCGTCCGCATCTCGCCTTGCAGGAGGGTCAACACGCCGGGTAACGGACCGGTTGTCTCAGCCTTCGCCTCTGCGGCGGACAGCATCTCGACGCTGGCATCGACTCCGAACACCTCGACACCTTGCTTCGCAGCCGGAATAGCGATTCGCCCTGTGCCGACGCCGATCTCTAGCACCGGGCCGTCAGCGGCCAACGCCTCGGCAACGTAGAACTCCACCTCATCCCCGGACTCCGTCGAGTAGAAGAGGTCGTACCACTTGGCCCATTCGGCGTAGTCGGATGTGTTCATAGAGGCGCCAATGCGAGGAGGGGAAATGTGCGGCTTCCGGCAGATGTGGTCACTCAGTCGATCGCCATTTGAGTCGGCTGAAGAAAAAACTAACCCCGCCCGATCGTCTTCATAAACTCACGACCGTAGCTGCTCATGAATGTGGGAATGTGCGTGTACTGGTACAGGATTCCGGCGTCTGCATTCTTCTTCGCCTGCTCTGCCGCGCCGGGTGTTCCAGAAGCCCTTCCAGCCGCGTGAATCCGTGTGAACGTCTCCTGGATAACCTTTTGCACGTCCGGGTGGCTATTCTGGCCGGGATAGCCGAGCGACTGCGCGAGATCGGTCGGCCCGATGAAAAACACGTCGACGCCATCGACTGCCAGGATCTCATCCAGGTTCTCCACCGCCTCGACGTCCTCAATCTGCACGCACACAAGCATCTGCTCGTTCGCCTGCCTCACATAATCGGCCGTGGCGACACCGAAACCGAAATCAGCCATTCGGCCTCCGCCCAGGCCACGCTTTCCGTCGGGGTGAAACCGGCACGCCTCAACAACTGCTTTCGCCTCTGCAGCAGTGTTCACATGCGGTGCCTGTACGCCCATTGCACCCCTGTCCAGGTACTTGTTGATCACCGCCGGGTCGTTTTTCTCCGGCCTCACCACCGGCGTGACGCCGTGAAGCTCCGCGGCCATCACCAGCGGTCCGATGTTGTCCGGGGTTATCGATCCATGCTCTGCATCCAGCATCACCCAGTCGAATCCAAGCTCGCCGATCATCTCCACGATCTCCGATGAAGCGAACTGGACCGATACACCGTACGCCGGCTTTCCTGCGGTGATCAGGCTCTTCATCCGGTTCTCTCGCATGGTTGCGCCTTTCTTATTTCTGACGACACCAGGCTGCGTCGCGGTAGTCGTCGATAGCAAGGAGCAGGCGGTCGACAATTGGCGGCGATAGAGAATTGGCCTGCTGCTGCTGTTGACAGCGTACAGGTAGAGCCTGAAACTTCGCGCTTACGTCTCATTTTCCCCAGTTTGCCGCGTCAGCTAGCCCGGAATTCGGTCGGATTTCGTCGGCGACGGTCAGGTTCGCGGCAGCGCTACGGAGATAGCTCGTGACACTTAAGTCCGACTTAACGACTCGGCTCGCATCCCGGCAATCCAGACTTGGAACCGAGACCGCTTTCGAGACGCTCGCAAAAGCTCGAGGGCTTGAGGCCCAGGGCAAGCACATCATCCACTTCGAGATCGGTGAGCCCGATTTCGACACACCTGAGCATATTCGCCAGGCTGCCAAGGATGCTCTCGACAACGGCTTCACGCACTACGGGCCTTCTGCCGGTCAGATGGAACTGCGGGTTGCGATAGCGAAGCACCAATCCGAACGGCAGGGCTACGAGATTTCGCCTGAGCGGGTAATCGTCACGCCGGGCGGCAAGCCGGTAATGTTCTTCACCATGATGGCCCTGATCGAAGCAGGCGATGAGGCGATCTACCCGAATCCGGGCTTCCCGATCTACGAGTCGATGATCGAGTACATGGGCGGGAAAGCCGTGCCGGTGCCGCTTAAAGAAGAGTTCGAGTTCAGCCTCGATGTGGAGGAGCTTCGAGGTCTGGTGACCGATAAGACGAAGCTAATCGTGGTCAACACGCCCAACAATCCCTGTGGCTCCGTCATTCCGAAGGACGACCTGCGGAAGATCGCCGAGATAGCGGTCGAGCATGACCTTGTCGTGCTGTCCGATGAGATCTACAAGGACATGTACTACGAGGGCGACCACGATTCGATCACGCAGTTCCCCGATATGATCGACCGGACCATAATCCTGGACGGTTTCTCGAAGAGCTACGCAATGACCGGCTGGCGGCTTGGCTACGGAATCTTCCCTGAGTGGCTGGTTGAGCCTGCATCAAGGCTGATGACCAATAGCGTCTCCTGCACATCTGTGTTCAGTCAGATGGCGGCTGTTTCAGCGCTGGAAGGGCCGCAGGACTCGGTCGGTGAAATGATGGAAGAGTTCACTGCGAGGCGAGATCTGGTTGTCGATGGTCTGAACTCACTTCCCGGTGTAACCTGCCGTGTCCCGAAGGGCGCCTTCTATGCCTTCCCGAACATCACAGGCACCGGCCTCTCGAGTAAGGTGTTTGCTGACCGCGCCCTTGAGGAGGCTGGAGTGGCGCTGCTTGCGGGCACTGCATTCGGCGAGCACGGCGACGGCTATATCCGCATCTCGTTCGCCAACTCCCGCGAGAACCTGACGGAGGGAATCGAGCGGCTGCGAAAAATGCTGGTCGGCGAGTAGGGCACAGGACGTTCCCGCTGTTCTGGTAGGGGCGCCGCTTGCTGCGCCCGATAGCGGCAAAGCTGCCATATCAACCCACCCTCTAACTCAATCGCGCCCTGCGGGAACCCGAAGGAGGGAGAAAGCCCTGCCATCCCGAGCCGGGGCACCCGCTTGCGGGTCAAGGGTGCCGTTCCGAACTCGATTCAGAATTTCTCATGCGCCCGGCCGCGCCACAATCAGTTCTTCAAGTAGAACGTCATCGATTGCAACGCCAGCACCGGGTCAACTCCCTGCACACGCACATCGGGTGGGACGACAGGTGGTATCGGCGCATAGTTCAGGATCGCCTTCACGCCCGCCCGGACCAGCTGGTTGATGACCTCCTGTGCGTACATTGCCGGAACGGTCACGATGCCAATCTTGATATCCCGCTCTGTAACCGTCTGCTCAAGTTCGGTAAGCTTTTGAACGCGCATCGAACCAACCTCGTGGCCGACAAGGCGCTCGTCGGCGTCGAAAACCGCAACAATGCGGAAACCCTCGGGCTCGAATCCGGGATACGACACGACAGCACGGCCAAGTCTGCCAACACCGATCAGTACAGCGTTCCACTGTGAATCGAGCCCCAGGATCGATCTCAGGCGGACAGCGAGGTTTCCCACGTCGTAGCCCCGGCCTTGCTTGCCGAACCTGCCGAAGTACGATAGATCCTTGCGTATCTGCGCCGGTGTCATCTGAAGGTGGGCGCCCAGCTGCTCCGAACTGATCACCTCGATACCGGCCGATGCAAAGTGGCTCAGGACGCGCACATACAGAGGAAGGCGCTGGACCACGACATCGGGGACCGAATCTGCGTTTATGATCTCCTGCATCTGCTCAGAACCGACCTTTCACATTGTTCAAGGGCTTGTGAAATATCGATGTTTTCTATCACAAACTTGCCATTGTTTCCACAGGTCAAGTGTGAGGTTGACGTAATGACTATGCACCTGGGTCGAAAGAATCACAGGAGTCCGGGAAAATGCATGTAGCAGCGGCGAGGCTCAGCCTTCACATACCTGCAAGCCAATCGTTGAAAGACCGTCGGCGAGTGGTGCGGTCCCTGATCGACAGGACACATTCCCGGTTTAACTGTGCAGTTGCCGACGTCGGCGGCCAGGATACGTGGCAGGTCGCAGGAATTGGAGTTAGCGTTGTCAGTTCAAGTGCGACGCACGCCCGCGAGATGTTGGACGAGATCGTTCGCTTCATCGAAGAGTTCTCACCGGAGGCGATCGTGACGGGCGTCGATTCAGACTCCATCCCGTTCGAGGACTAGCACCGTGATGCGCCATGCCAGATCGGAACTAAATAAAACGGGAACCAAACAGAAAACGCTCCGAGGCTCGGATCAGCCTGCAGAGCGTTTTCTGTTTTCCTGCATATTTTCGTCAGGCGGCGACGGTCTTTTTCGCCTTTTCGGCCACGGCTCTGCGTGCTGCCTCAGGCGAATCGACCGTGAACGCGCACTGCAAGCACTGCAAAATGCGACCGTCTGACGTTGTCGCCAGCTCTACGTCGCCTGAGCACTTGGGGCATGCCTTCAGGTAGATCACTTCGAAACCCTCACTCCTAAAATTCTTCACGCTGTCCCCGCTCACTTGAGTCGAGGCGTTTTTCGCTTGAGGGTGTTCTGGCACGCGACGAATCCGTTCGCATATCCAAACTCGCACCCCCAGCTCGGCGGCGAAGCATACAGCGCGTTTCCGCTAATGTCCATGCATTCTCGACAGGAATCGTAACGGATTTATTACCGAAATCTTTTCCCTGCCCGCTGAAACGCACCTCAACTCCGTCCCGATCGTTGTCCAGCATCATAACTCTGTGAAACCTGTCACGCAAGACTTTACACGACTAATGTTAGCTATTACAATCCGAAGCGTGTAATTTACGTGAGCAACTCAGTTCGGCGACTCTGAATTCAGCACCACATGCCAGACAGCCGTAGAAATAATGAAAAAGTAATCGGCTCAACCGATCCTGGAAGAATCGATAGTTCAGGCGGCTGGGTCATGGCTGCAGAGTTCGACAGGATTCTCGGGGAAATTCTCTCCGCAGCCGGTTTGAGTGACGAATTCCGGCAGGCGCTTCCGGCTCCAAGGACCGGTGCCGCACCAGCGGAATCCGCCGACTCAGCAACCTACGTGAGCTCCTCTGCGTACTCCGGAGACAGGTACGAAGCGGTCTATGTGATCAGCGTAGCCGCCCGCCTTGCATCAATGCATCCGAACACCCTTCGCAAGTACGACAGGGAGGGGCTGGTGAGTCCCTCACGTTCGGAAGGCAGGCAGCGTCTCTACTCCGAAACAGATGTCCAGCGGTTGCAGATCGTGCGCACGCTGGCTGAACGCTACGGCATAAACCTCAGCGGCGTTCGACTGGTCATGGACCTCGTGCGGCTGGTGACCGGAGTCGTGAATCTGCTCGAAAACAGCGCAGAAATGAAAGGCAAGGCCACAGCCGAAGTTGCAACCAGAGAGCTGCGGAGAATGCTGGCAAGCCTGGGAGCCAGGACCTAAATGGTGAACTCAGAGTCAATTTTCTGACAGGTGAAATCGGTAGGTCACGGAAACGGCGACACGGAGCAAGGAACAGAGAAAGCGGCATATGAGTAGTGAAGATTTAAACGAGCACGTTGAGCCTGCGCCCGATGAGCAGTCCGGGGCCGCGCCTTCGGCTGATCCGGATCTTGCAGAACGACTTGCCGAGGCAGAACGTGAGATCGATCAGTTCAAGAGGCTCGCGCAGCGCGCACAGGCGGACCTTGTGAACTACCGCAACCGAGTGCGAGGTGAGCAGGAATCGCTGCAGGCTCGCACCACAGGACGGGTGGCGGGGCGTTTCATCGAGGTGGCAGACCAACTTGAAAAGGCACTGGCTCCGGAGGCGACCGGAGGCGTAGATCCGCAATGGCTATCAGGTGTCCAGGCCATCTACCAGAACCTGCTCAACGTGCTGAAGGCAGAGGGCTTTGAGAGATACGACGCCCACGGTGATGAGTTCGACCCCCGCAGGCACGAGGCGCTCCTGGTTTCGCCCAGCACAGAGCACCCACCGAACCACGTCATGCGCCAGCTCGCAGCCGGCTACTCAAGAAACGGCGAGACCGTAAGGCCCGCACAGGTGGAGATCGCGTCCACGCCCGAAAATGAAGTAGATCAGGCGGAAGGGAGTTGAATATGTACAGCTCACAGGCAGAAACCGGATATCACTGAGATCACAAGTCGAGTTCAGCCGCATCGGCTGAGATAACAAAACGACCCCGGACACCGGGGGAACAGGCGAAGCAGCCAGTCAGAGACAGGAACGGGAATAAAAATGGCAAAAGTAATTGGAATCGACCTCGGAACAACGAACTCCGCCGTGGCGGTGATGCAGGGCGGTGAGCCTGAGATCATCGAAAACGCGGAAGGCCGCCGTACGACTCCATCCGTCGTCGCCGTCAACACGAAGACCAGCGAACGCTTCGTCGGCGAGCTGGCGCGCAGACAGGCGATTACCAACCACGAAAACACGGTCTACTCCACCAAGCGGTTCATCGGCCGCAGGTTTGACGACCCCAGTGTGCAAGAGGACGCGAAGCGTGTCTCATTCAAGCTGGCAGAGCTGGACAACGGCGACGTAGGAATCTCACTCGGCGGCAAGGACCACGCCCCGCCAGAGATTTCGGCAATGGTTCTGCGAAAGCTCAAAGAAGACGCGGAGGCGAAGCTGGGAGAGCCGGTCACACAGGCCGTCATCACGGTCCCGGCATACTTCAATGACGCCCAGCGGGACGCTACGAAGGTTGCAGGCCAGGTGGCCGGACTCGAGGTGCTTCGCATCATCAACGAGCCGACGGCGGCATCGCTCGCCTATGGCCTCGACAAGAAAGCGGACGAGACGATCGCCGTGTATGACCTCGGCGGTGGCACGTTCGACGTAACAATCTTGCAGATCGGTGATGGCGTCTTCGAGGTGAAGTCCACAAACGGCGACACGCACCTGGGAGGCGACGACTTCGACCAGGCGCTGGTCGACTTCATAGCAGCAGAGTTCAAGGCAGAAAACGGCATCGACCTGAGGGACGACCCGTCTGCCCACCAGAGAGTGCGAGTAGAGGCCGAACGCGCGAAAATCGAGCTCTCTACCGTCACGAGCACAGAGATCAACCTGCCGTTCATTTCGGCAGACGCGAGCGGTCCCAAGCACCTTCACATGTCGCTCACGAGAGCCAAACTCGAGCAGCTGACTGCCGACCTGCTCGAGCGCACCGTGGCGCCCTGCAAAGCTGCTCTAAAAGACGCCAGCGCCGGTTCCTCAGAGATTGACGAGGTCGTGCTGGTCGGCGGAATGACCCGCATGCCGTCCGTCATTGAGAAGGTCCAGCAGATCTTCGGCAAGGAGCCGAACAAGACAATCAACCCGGACGAAGTGGTCGCCATCGGAGCCGCAATCCAGGGCGGAGTGCTGCAGGGCGAGGTCAAGGACATTCTGCTTCTCGATGTCACGCCACTGACATGGGGCATCGAAACGCTCGGAAGCGTGAAGACCTCGTTGATAGAGCGCAACACGACCATCCCGGCATCGAAGACCGAGGTCTTCACCACAGCCGCAGATGGTCAGACAAGCGTTGAGATTCACGTCCTGCAGGGAGAGCGGCCAATGGCCGGGGACAACATCTCCGTTGGACGCTTCACGCTTGACGGCATTCCGCCCGCACCGCGCGGTGTGCCGCAGGTCGAGGTGAGCTTCGACATCGACGCCGATGGAATCCTGACGGTCTCTGCGAAGGACAAGGGGTCCAACAAGGAGCAACACATCACCATCACCGGCCGTGCAGGCCTCTCCGATGACGAAGTGGAGCGCCTGATGAAGGAGGCTGAGGACCATGCAGAAGAAGACCGCGGGCGCAAAGAGTCGGTCGATGCTCGAAACTCAGGGGACAGTGCGGTGTTCCAGGCAGAGAAAATCCTCGGCGAGAACACTGAAAAGGTCTCGGACGAAGTAAAAGAAGACGTGCAGTCGAAGATCGACGCCCTGAAGGAGTTGCTCAAGGACGAGAACGCCGATCCGGATCAGCTTGTCTCGGCCACAACCGAGCTCCAGACGAGCCTGCAGAAGATCGGCGAGGAGATCTACGCCGCCGACCAGGCCGCAGCAGCGGCCGGGGGCGAAGGTCCGGCGGGTGAAGGCGATGCGGAAGGCCCGGCCGACGACGCAGACGACACGGTAGAAGGCGAATTCCGAGAGGTGAAGTAGCAAAACTTCGTCCCGAGCCTGAGCGAGGGACATAGGGACGCGGGCGACCTACTGAAACCGATTCGTCACTCTAGGGTGAGAACCGCCGCAACCAGCCAACGAACTTCAGCAGCCGGTCTGAACCCTCAGGCCGGCTGCTTCGCGTCTCTCCCATTGCCAGTCGGCGCGCCGAAACGCCGGTACCGCTTATATACCTCCGCCGTTACCAGTATGCTGAGCGAAATACCAAGCATCGTGAGCCATGTGCCAATGTTCACCGGCTCGATGTCCAACACCGACCTCAGGCCAGGCGTGTACATCGCACCGAGGTGAAGGCCCTGTGCCAGGAACACGCTCGCAACAACGAACGGGTTCGCCGCTAGCGGAACCCTGAATACAGACCGCAACTCTGAGCGAGAGTTGAACACATGAACGTTCTCGAACAGCACCAGCGCCAGTAGCAGCACGTTGCTGGCCGAGAAATGGCTCCAACCGCTCACCTCGACAAGCCAGTAGAACACCAGGAACGAGCCAAGACCCATCACGAACCCGCTCATCAGCACCTGTTCGATCATGCGCCGGTCAAGAATCTCTTCGGCGGGCGACCGGGGTGGCCTGCGCAACACGCCCGGCTCCTTGCGCTCGAACGCCAGCGCAACGTCCTGAATGCCCTGGGTCACGACGTTGAGCCACAGCAGCTGCACAGGCGTCAGCGGAATCGGCAGCCCCATCGCGGTGGACAGCAGAAACAGCACCAGCTCCCCAACCGCGGTTGCCAGCAGCAGCCACACGATCTTGCGAACGTTGTCATAGGCCGTCCGGCCCTCTTCAATGCCGTTCACGATCGATGCAAAATTGTCATCCGCGATGATCAGGTCGGAAGCGTCCCTGGCAACATCGGTCCCGCTCCGCCCCATAGCCACGCCAATATTCGCCGCCCGCAGCGCCGGAGCATCGTTCACGCCATCACCGGTCACGGCGATGAAGTGCCCCGCGGCCTGCAACGTAGTCACGATCCCGGTCTTCTGGCTCGGCTCTACCCTGGCGAAGACCGAAGCTGCTTCTATTCGATCGCTCTCCACCTCCCCCACCGACAATTCACGACCGTGGACCACCTCCGACTCATCTGTCGCGATCCCAAGTTGCCGGGCTATCGCCAGCGCCGTCGCCGGGTGGTCTCCCGTTACCATCTTCACGTCGACTCCCGCGTCCCTGCACCGCTGAATCGCATCCGGCACATCCCGCCTGACAGGGTCGATCAACCCGGCGAGTCCAAGAAACCTTAGCCCGCTCGGTCTGGTGGGAATCTGGGACGGAATTAATGATGGATCCGGCATCTCAGCCGGGCCTGCAGCCAGCGCGATTACCCGGAACCCACTGCTTGCAAGCTGCTGCGTCCAATCGAGCACCGTCGGCCGGTCGACCCCTTCGCACATCTCGAGCACAAGCTCAACAGCGCCCTTCACCGAGCAGGTCACTTCGCCTCCAGAGCCCCCAAAGCCCCCAGAACGGTTATAACTGGCCGCAAAGCCACGAGCGGATTCGTACGGGATCAATCCCACTCGACTCGCCGCGTCCTCGACCTCAACCTTGCTTAATCCCAGCTTTTCACCCAGCACCAGGAAAGCGGCATCAACGGTATCGCCCACCGCCACAACCTCATCCTCCACCAGCCTCAGTTGCGCCTCATTGCACAACACACCTGACTTAGCGATGCGCGCCAGCTCATCCAGCCTGCCGCCCGCCAACACCTGACCCTCGTGCAACATCTCGCCGGATAGTTCGAGACCTTCACCGGCAACCTCCGCTTCAAATCCGTCCGCCAGCACCAATCGCTTCACAGTCATCCGGTTCACCGTGAGAGTTCCGGTCTTGTCAGTAGCGATCACCGTGCATGCGCCGAGTCCTTCGACCGCGGGGAGGAGTCGCACGATCACGTTGCGACCTGCCATCCGGCGAGAGGCGATAGACAGCGCGACCGTCACTCCAACGGGGAGACCTTCGGGTATTGCGGAAACAGCGAGCGCAATCATGAGCAGCACTACGTCTCCAACATCGGAGCCGCGTATGAACTGCGCCGCACCAAGAGCGACGATCAGCACCATGAGAGCGAGGGTCAGCCGCGTCGTGAACGACCTCATGCGAGCTACGAGAGGCGGCGGCGCAGATTGCTCCGTCAGGGATCGCGCGATGCGCCCGATCTGAGTGATCGAGCCGGTAGAGGCCACGATGGCGGTCGCCCTGCCTCTGACCATGCTTGTGCCCGCGTAGAGCATGTTGAAGCGGTCTCCCACCGGCGACTCCGCAAGCTCGATCGCCGCCGGGTCCTTAGCGACCGGCTCAGACTCACCGGTCAGGACAGACTCGTCGACCGTGGTCTCAATCGCACCGATGATCCTCAGATCGGCTGGCACCGCGCCGCCCGACTCCAGCAACACGACATCACCGGGCACCAGCTCCGAAGCGTCCAACTCCTCGAGAGTCGCTCCCCGGCGGACCGTCGCTTTGACCCTCACGACCGACTGCAGCGCCCGCGCCCCGTGCTCCGCCTGCCACTCCTGGAACGCGCCGACCGCCGCATTGATGATCAGCACCCCGAATATGAATATGGCGTCGACGACCTCCTGGACGGCGAGCGCGACAGCTCCTGCTATCAAAAGCACGTAGATAAGCGGATTTCGGAACTGCCTGACGACTAGCGAGATGACGCCGGGTCCGGGCCGGTCTGGGATCACATTGCGGCCGTACCGCACCTGCCTTGCTTCGGCCTGATCCGCCGCCAGACCTTGCGAGGATGTTTCCAGCCTGTCGAACACCTCATCGACGCTGAGCGTGTGCCAGTTCGGCTCATCCAGTGAGCCGTTCCCCGGCGGATTGGTGCCGGTGCTGTCTCCGCGTCTTAGACGTATCCCCATACAGCGGGTTCCTGGGAGGGTTCGGTAGGCCGACTCCCGCTAAGTTATCGGGTTTCATGCAACCCGGGATAAATGCTAGCCCGGAACTCCGGGCCCTCGGGCTGAAGCCGTGAGGTTGGCGTGTATTCAGCTCTTCACCAAACGCATACCTAAAGTCACCCGCCGCAGCGAGGTCTCGGGTGCGATAAGCTTCCCCGGATGTTCGACAGGCTCGAGATTCGGAGCCACAGATCACCCAGCCGGCGATGTCGCGAACATTTTGGAGACATCGCATCTGCTGCACCAACCAGGCCAACAGGCCTTGAGGAGAACCCAGTTGACACAGGAATGGCTTCCGCTGCCGGGAACACCGGTCGAAGAGATCGACACCCCGGCCATCATCATCGACCTGGACGCCGCAGAGGCGAACATCAGCCGCATGCAGGAGTTCGCAAGAGAGCACGGCATCAGTGTCCGGCCACACACCAAAACGAACAAGAGTCCGTACTGGGCGTGGAAGCAGATGAACGCTGGTGCCATAGGAATCTGCTGCGCCAAGGTTGGGGAAGCGGAACAGATGGCCGCTGCGGGCATCCCAGAGATCCTGATCCCGAACCAGATAGTGACGAAACGCAAGATAAAACGACTGATGTCTGTCGCTTCCACTACTAAGACCATAGTTGCGGTAGACAGCGAAGCAAACGTCGCTGACCTGTCCGATGCCGCTGTCTCGCAGGGTGTTGAAATCGGCGTCCTCATTGAAGTCAACGTTGGCATGGATCGCTGCGGTGTTGAGGCGGATTCCGCGGCGAAGCTGGCCGGCGCAATCGTCAAAGCGCCCGGACTGCGCTTCGATGGTGTGATGGGATACGAAGGCCACACCGTCGCTGCAAGAGATTTCGAAGAACGCAAGACAGAGGCTCTGCGCGCCATGGACCGTCTTCTGAGCGCTGCTTCGGAGATACGTAAAGCCGGAATCCCGGTCAACATCGTCTCTGCCGCCGGTACCGGCACGTACAACATCACCGGCGCTCTCGAAGGCATCACCGAGATCCAGCCCGGCAGCTACATATTCATGGACGGCGACTATCTCGAAGTGTTCAACGACTTCCAGCCCGCAATGACCTTGCTGACGACGGTCATCTCACGCACAGGAGACCGCGGCGTGCTGGACTGCGGCCTCAAGTCCGTCAGCATCGACCGTGGATCTCCGTACGCAGTCGGGATTGACGGCGTCGAGGTCGGCAGGCCTTCCGAAGAGCACACGAAGGTCGTGTTGACCGGGGACGCGAAGAGCCTGCGTGTCGGTGACAACGTGAGTTTGCGGGCAATGCACGGCGACACCACGATCAATGTGCATGACTACTACTTCTGTGTCCGGAACGGCAAGTTAGAGACCGTGGCGCCAATAGTCGGTCGGGGTAAGTTCAGGTAACGATAGGAGTCAGCATGAAGATAGAGGTGAAAACATCGGACGGATTCCGCTCGTCTCGCTCACCGAAGTCCGAGTTTCGAAAGTGGGTGTTGATTGGCGCAGTATTCGGAGCCGTGCTGGTTGGCCTTGCCGGTGCCATCGTTCTCGGCATCGCCATGATCGGCGGGGCGTTCTTCGGAGCTGTGCTGGGAGCGGTTTTCGGGGTCTACAAAGCCGCAGTTGCGGCTATCAGGCGAGATTAAGTCACCTTTTCTCGCCGACCAATCCGTTCTCCAACAGGTCAAGTGCCGCGATCCCCAGCTTCAGAACATCCTCCGGCGGCGCCACCATCTCTCCGGTCGGCGTCTTCAACGGTGATGCAACCTCAAGTGCCGCCCGCTCCAACCAGTGCCAGCCATCCGGGACCGCAGGCAGTTCACCGCCATCAGGAACACCACTTACCGGTGTTGTCAGATAGGTGAAGTCGATATGCTGGTGTTTTCCTGTTTCCCTGTCGTAGACATCCTCGATCATCACCGTAAACGGCGGCGCTATCTGCTCCAGGTTCGACAACTTGGGCAGGGCGGCGGTTGCCAGGATACGGACATCCAGGCCAGTTTCCTCTCTAACTTCACGAATCAGGGCCTGCACAGGGTCTTCATTCGGCTCGATGTGCCCACCCGGAGCCAGCCAGGCCTGCACCTTTTCGTGCCAGTGGACCAGCGTCGATCCTGCTGCTGCAACTATGCCAGTCGATGTGAAATGGCGAATCATCTATATCCCCCGGGCCATAAAAGAGGTACAACAGGCAATCGAACCGGTTGATCCAGTTCGGATGAACTGGCATCAAACTGGAATCACACCATAAATGAGCCAGCGTGAGACTGCCCGTCGACAGATTTGAGCCACCCGGTAATGCATTTTGGGTGAAAAAGCCTACACTGGTCCGTCGGAGTAAGGTGAAGCTGGGTTAGCCCAGCCGGAGTGAACAAGAAAGTTTTCCTGCCAACAGGAAAGGTTCGACTTGCAGCTGAGAGTATGAACTACCTCGAATTCATAGAACTCATTGGCCGTAGAGGCCGCATCGAAAAACCGGAAGATATATCCCGAGCCGTTCAGGCTACGTTGGAGACGCTTGCCGAATGTCTTCCTGGCGCACAGCTCAATCGGCTTGCCGAAAAGCTGCCGCGTGAAGCAGCGATGTACCTCAAGCGATCTTCAAAGCCAGAAGAGTTCTCAGTCCATGAGTTCTTCGAGCGCGTCAGCGAGCGGTCCCATGTGGAGAAGCCCGTTGCCACTCAACGCGCGTGGGCTGTACTGTCTGTCGTTGAGCAACAGCTCTCTCTCCAGGAGTTCAACGATCTCAGGTCCGCGCTTCCCAAGCAGTACGAGCGGCTGTTCGAGTTCGCTGTCTAACTGACTACTAACCAACACGACTCGAATTCATCCTGGCAGCCGGTTCCGTGCCCGCCGTCATCCCGTCCCATCCGTGTTAACGCCGTTCGTCTCGGACCAGATACCTGCAAAACGCAGGAGGGGCCACCGGGTCAACAGCCTTGTAGCCGTTAACCGGGTGACCCCTCCCGTTGAGGTGCCCTGCTAAGAATGGGCGCCCTACTGCAGGACACCTCCGGTACTACTATTCATGCTTAGCAAACACCTCCTTTCATTATCGTTTGCAGCCTGGGCCAATGCCCCTGACCGGACGGCTAGGCGTAAGCGTCGCATACCGTCTCGACCATTATTACACATGGAGAGAGAACCCCAGCTTTCAGAAGTTGTGAGCGTTCACTCACCTGAATCGCGTCATTCACCAGAATCTGCCCTCCGAGAACCGTCTGGCATCGGACTGACTGGTTAGTTGGGCCATGTCCAGCACAGCCACACATCTCACAATTTCCCCACGACGTCTACCGCTACGATTCTGACCCGCGTTGTAGAGTTCAGTTAAGCCCGATTTGACCTGGCAAATCAGAGACCGGTACCTGAGATGCCAGCGAGCCGCGGGTTCAGCAACAAAGCATCACATCCCGACGACAATGGCGCTAATTACCGTTCCTCTACAGTCAGCAGATATGTCCCGGCTCGAGCCGATCATCGGCGCGGAACGGATGCGAGTGGTGCAAAAAACTGCGGTCAAGATCTCGAAGACTCTTTCCGGCCGCTCGCTCATTAACGTCAACTCCACGGCAAAAGGCGGCGGTGTCGCCGAGATGCTGTATTGGATGCTCGGCTACGTGAGAGGCGCTGGAGTGGATGTGAACTGGTACGTCATCGGCGGCAATCCCGAGTTCTTCGTACTCACCAAGCGGCTCCACAACATGCTGCACGGAAAATCTGCGCCAGACTCAGATTCGGGAGGCGAATTCACCGATCACGACAGCGCCGTTTACAGGGATGTCACACAACAGAATGCAGCAGAGTTGCGCGCACTCGTGTCTCCAGGCGACATCGTCATCCTGCACGACCCGCAAACGGCTGGACTTGCTCCTGAGATGAAGGACGCGGGCGCAGTCGTTGTCTGGCGCTGCCATGTCGGGACTGAACAGGAAAGCGAAATCCGCACAACGGCCTGGGACTTCGTGCGGCCGTATCTTGAAAACGTAGACGCGTTCATATTCTCCCGCAAAGAGCTCGCACCCGGATGGGTGGACGTGAAACGGCTGCTGATCGTTCCGCCATCGATCGACCCGTTCTCCACTAAAAACCGCGCCATGTCAGACGAAACGGCGCAGGCGATTCTCGAACACGCGGGAATCATCCAGGGCGCCGCTGGAAACGGTCTAACCGAATTCACGCTGGGCGACGGATCATCGGGCCGGGTCAATCGCATGGCCGACATCGTCCGCACCGGTCCGGCACCCGGCCCTGACGCAAGGTTCGCTGTCCAGGTCTCACGCTGGGACCGGCTCAAGGATATGCAGGGCGTTATGGAGGCCTTCGCCAATCTCATAGACGGCGAAAGAGACTCGCACCTGGTGCTTGCGGGACCTGTTGTGACTGGCGTAGCCGACGATCCGGAAGGCGGCGAGGTGCTTACGGAGTGCATTGAGGCGTGGCGGGAGCTGCCACATTTCGAGCGCAGCCGCATCCAACTCGTCTGCATTCCCATGACCGACATCGACGAGAACGCGGCTATCGTGAACGCGCTTCAGACTCACGCGACACTCGTCATCCAGAAGAGCCTTGAGGAAGGGTTCGGACTCACTGTGACCGAGGCCATGTGGAAGGCTAAACCGGTGGTCGCTTCGGCCGTCGGCGGTATCCAGGACCAGATCGTTCACGGCGAATCCGGTCTGTTGGTCCGCGATCCGTATGACCACCACGAGTTCGCCGCTGCCGTCCAGGCTGTTCTGGACGACGGCAAATTTGCAGAAAAACTTGGCAAGAGCGCGAGGCAGCGCGTTACAGAACGGTTTCTCGGCGACCGCCACCTGCTGCAGTACGCCGAACTTGTCGCCGGGCTTGAGCTGATTGGCTGACTAGAACCAGTTCTCCTTGTCGACCACGTTCCGCAGCGGCTCGCCGTTGACCAGATGGCGGATGTTCTCAACGATGATCTCGTACCTGCGTTCCTCGAGGTGCGCTCCGCCGTGTGCAGCAATGTGCGGAGTGAGAATCGTGTTCGGAGCATTCCAGAGCCGGTGGTCCGCCGGAAGAGGCTCGATCTCGTAGACATCCAGACCCGCCCCCGCGATCTCACCTGCATCCAGCGCATCGGCAAGGTCATCCAGCTTCGTTGTCATACCTCTGCCAATGTTGATGAAGATTGCGCTCTTCTTCATCAGCTGGAACTTGGAGCGGTCGAACAGACCCTCAGTCTGCGGAGTGTGTGGAATAGTCAGAATCACATAGTCGGCAAGCGGCAGAAACCGATCCAGGTCGTCCGATCCGCCCATCTCATCAACCCATTCCGGCTTGTCATCGCGCCTCGAATCGGTTGCGATCACCTTCATTCCGAACGCCGCGCACAGCCTTGCGGTCTCAGCGCCGATACCGCCCAGGCCCACAATGAACGCAGTGCTTTCAGGCAGGAAGCTCGAATGGTGTTCGGGCGGGGATAGCGGCGCCCAGCTGTTCTCTCGTTGCTGATCACGGTAAAGGTTGAGGTGCTTGGCGAACGAAAGCAGCACAGCCATAATGTGCGACGAGATATGGTCGTTGTAGATCTCGCGGAAATTGGTCACCTGCGTCGGGTGGTCAACCAGTTCCGGGTAGTAGTAACCGGCGTGCGGAGCTGCGGCAGGGGCCTGGAGCCATCTCAGCTTTTCTGCCGCTGCGAGAACCTTCGTTGAGAGCGTACCGAACGCAGCGTCGGCGTTCGCGATCTCCCTGACCGCATCGTCTTCGGTTTCCGGTGCGACGAACTCGACCTCTGGCACCGAATCCTGCAGCCGTTTTATCCAACCGTTGATCGGTGCGCTCTGGGGTGGGGCGAAAACAAACTTCATTGTGAAAACCTTCCGTGATGACGAATCGGGCCATTTCAGCGAGTTCAGCGACTTCGGATACAGAGCGGAGATTACGTGCTGATGCCCGTATTGTGCCGTGCCATACCGATCGGAGCCAGGCGATACAGGTAAGGCAGGCGATTCTAGCACCGGTATGCGCTGTTCCAGCGGGTCACCGGCAGCGGTTCAGTTAAACTTGGCGACATAAGCAGCCTGCTCAAGAGAGGGACCATGAAGGTCGGTCATTTCGAGATCACCCTGCCGGACCCGCCATTACAGTCACCACACTGCATCGCAATGCTGCGCCCCTGGGTTAACGTCGGCAACGTTGGCCAGACCGTGCTCGGGCGGCTGTCACGGCTCTACAACGCTGATCGCATCGGTGAACTCGTCAGGCCCGGCCAGTTCTATGACTTCACGCGTTACCGTCCGGAGATCCGCTACGCAGAAGCGAAACGCACCGTACGAGTGCCAAACACCGCTGTCGAAGTGGGCCGTGCTGCGGAGACAACGACCGCGACGAACGACCTCGTCCTCCTTCATATGCTTGAGCCGCACAGCAACGCTGAGGACTACAACGACTCCGTTCTCGAACTGCTTCGCGCTCTCAACATTGAGCGGTACGTGCTTGTTGGCGGAATGTACGACTCGGTACCGCACTCGAGGCCGCTCTCGATTACCGGGTCAGCACGCGGTTTCACGCCACCGGAGGATTTTGGCGGAGTCAGGCTCGGACGCAGCAGCTACCAGGGGCCGACCAGCCTGACAAGCCAACTGACCGATCGGGCCCGGAACGAGCTTGGCATCGAGACACTGTCGCTGATAGTTCATCTGCCGCTCTATCTCAAGTTGGAGGACGACTACACCGGCGCCTATCGGGCCATCCAGGCACTATCTTCCCTCTACGGCTTCTCGGCCGATGTGCCGGAGAAGGATCTCGCAGAGCAGCAGTACGACCAGGTCACGCCAGCGATGTCCAACAATCCCCAGTTGCAGGAGCTGGTCAAGAAGTTTGAGGACGACTACGACCGGGATGCTGGGACTCAGACTGAGGGAGATGCCGAAGAGTCCATTGAGCTCTCCCCGGAGATAGAACGATTTCTCGACGACGTCTCCCGGCGCGGACCGGGTGAAACAGGTGAGGACGGCCCAACGAGCGGTGGTGTGTGAGCCGGGCTAATTGACCGAGGCAGCTGCCTCAACTTCGGAAACGGTCTTCGGGACCGCGGAGGTCAGCACCCGGTTCCCGTCCTCTGTGATCAAGACATCGTCCTCGGTGCGAATGCCAATCCCCTTCAGCCTCTCCGGCGCGTCTTCGGCGAACGGTCCGAAGTACAGGCCCGGCTCGACCGTTAGCACCATGCCAGCCTCCAGCTTGATCGAAGGGCCTGTACGTCCTCCGGTGCGGTAGATGCCGGAGTCATGCACATCCAGGCCGAGCCAGTGGGATGTTCCATGCATGTAGTACGGCAGGAAGCCGCGCTCCGTGATGAGAGCGTCGAGATCGCCCTTTAGCGCACCGAGGTCAAGCAGGCCCTGGGTTAAAACCTTCAGTGCAACATCGTGAACGTCCATCGCCCCGTTACCTGGCTTCGCAGCATCTATCCCGGCCTCGTTTGCGGCCAGGACAACCTCGTAAACATCTTTTTGCTCGGGTGAAAACGTCCCGTTTACCGGCCAGGTGCGGGTGATGTCGGCGGAATACATCTCGTATTCGGCCCCTGCATCGACCAGCAATAGACTTCCGTCGTCCATGCGGTCCCTGTTGCTGATGTAATGAAGAATGCAGGAGTTCGCGCCAGATGCCAGGATTGACGGGTAACCGTTACGCTCCGAACCGCGCCCGCGGAATTCGTGCTCCATCTCCGCCTGCACCTCGAACTCGAACACACTGGGTTTCGCCGTCTTGAACGCCACATCGAAACCCGCCGCGGTGATGTCAATCGCCTTCTGAAGGCACTCGACCTCGAGCGGCGACTTGATCAAGCGCATCTGGTCGATCACGGGCATCGGGTCGACGATGGAGTTCAGCGCCTTGTCGCCACGCGGTGCCATCCTGCGGCGCTTGACCGACTGATCGGTGAGCAACGCATCGAGCTTCTGGTCTGTGCCAAGCGCGTAGTACACCTGTTCGTAGTCAGCCAGCAGCTTTGGCAACTCCGTGTCGAGCTCGGTCGTCGTGAACGCCACATCTGCGCCGAACTTCTCCTGAGCGGCCTCAACACCCGTCCTCAGACCGGTCCATGTTTCCAACTTCGGGTCACGAGGCAGCACGAAGAGCGCGTACGGCTTTTCGCTGCCTGGTCTGAGCACGGCAATTGCATCAGGCTCGCCGAATCCCGTCAGGTACCAGAACGGCGATACCTGCCTGAACTCGAACTCAACATCGTGGTTCCGGGTCGCGAGATGCCCGGCCGGAACGACGATTGCGCCGTCCGTGATCTCGTTCAGCAGCCTGCTTCTTCGTTCTGCGAACTGGTCCATCTGAACTCCCATGAACGCCGACCGTCTTGTGAGCCGGGTTTTCGGGCCGCCGATTTCGGACCGGCAGCGTCGTCAGACTAGATTGTGATTGCTCACCAGCAACGCGTCCAGCCAAAACCACCGGCTCATCGAGACGCCGCCAGCCATTTCGTCACAAGTAGGCGAAATGTTCATACCGGTCTGTCAAGAGACACACGTCTACTGGTCTCAACCGCGATTCGTTGTGCGTTCTCGGCAAGCATTATTGAGATCAGACCAAACTACCCGTGATAGGTCGAATCCGGTGCTGGTCGGAACTTGTCCGCTCGAAATGTGGTCGCTGTGCGTCATCTCAGCCCTCAACTGTTCACAGAGATTGCCCTTTCGATGGTGCCCCTTGCCAACGCCCCGACGTGGGTGAAGGCACTGTGGGTCGAGAAAGAGCTGCAAGAGCGCGGCCTCTGGCAGGACGATGTTTTCGAGCTTGTGCGCCCGTTTCTGGTTACGCCGAAAGGCAGCGGGGAACCGGCCGCGATTAGCCCCCCGCCAGAACCGGTACCATTGCCCGAACAGGTGGACCTGGGATCTCAGATCGTAGTTTCCACTCCCCAGCAAACTCCCGCCGAGGCCCGCTGGGCGCCGTCCCCCGATGGTCCCGACGATGAAGAACTCTCAGATGAGGACAATCCGGGCGACTTTGGTGCTGATTCCGGACTGGTCAAGACCCCATCCGAGTATCTCAAGTCTGTAGGTTACGACGCAGTATCGGCCAGTTCGGACGGTGTCGATGACGAAGCTGACCACTCACCGCCGGACACCGGACCCGATGCGGGATCACCGTCACCGGCGCCGAAGCAGTCTGATGCCTCTCTGAACAACAGTTCCGATGAGGAGATCGCTCGCCGGATTAGTGAGCTGACACCTGAGCAGGCTGAACTTGCGTCCGTCATCCACATGCTCGCCGTGTCAGCACGTTTGGGTGATGCTCCGTCGAGAGAGGAGCCGCAGGCGCAGGATTTTCAGCCTCCGGAGCCCGATTCGGAGGTCGATCAAGACCCAGGAGAGTTCAGGGCGTCAGATTCGCCGATCGTCACCGATATCGATGCAGTCGAAGCCGAGTCGTCTGCTTCTACTCAGGCGGCCGCACCGGACGAAGCTGATGATGCTGAACAATCCGAAGATGGCGATTCCTCCAAGCTCGATCGACCGGGGATAGTGCCGTTCCTCGAATGGCATGACGACACTGTCGACCTTTCGTCTGAACTTACAGGCAATGCGCAGATCGATGAGATCGAACCGGAACTCCCTGCTGAGCCAGTTTCCGAAATCAGTGACCACGCCGGAGAGGGGGAAGCACCTGAAGAGACGGTGCAGGCTTCTGAGGATTCCGACGAACAAGGCGACCCGGGCCACAGGATGCCGGGCATGGCGCCGTTTTCTGGCTGGCTTAAGGCAGCGGAAGGACAGCCAGTCGATCTCCCGCTTCACGAGCCGGAGATTGAGATCGAAGCGGAAATTCCTGCTGAGCCTGTAGCTCAACTCAGCGGACCTGCTACGGATCAGACTGCTGAGGAAAAGCCTGAGATCAGCGATTCATCCGACGATACGGTCGTGGCTGGCTCCATAGAAACTACGCAACCGAAACAGGGCCTCGAACTAACTTTCTGGCACACAAAGCCAGTCCAGCCGCCGGTAGAGTCCGAGAAAATCGATCTGGCAGATGAGCAAATTCCGCAGACGAGCGAGGCATCTGACAATCCCGAAATACCGGACAGCTCCGAGTCGAAACAGCCAAAGAAGGGGCTCGAAGTAACGTACTGGCGTACAAAGCCAGTCCAGCCGCCGGTAGAGTCCGATTCAGTCGATCTGGCGAATGAGCAAATTTCGGAGGCGAGTGAGGCGTCCGACAACCCCGAAATACCGGACGGCTCCGAGTCGAAACAACCGAAGCCGTGGCTCGAAGTAACTTACTGGCACACAAAGCCAGTCCAGCCGCCGGTTGAGCCCGAAAAAATTGATCAACCGGCTGAGGAACATCCCGAGGCGAGCGAGGCGTCCGACAACCCCGAAATACCGGATAGCTCCAAGTCGAAACAACCGAAGCCGGGGCTCGAAGTAACTTACTGGCGAACAAAGCCGGTCCAGCCGCCGGTAGAGCCCGAGTCAGTCGATCTGCCGAAAGTTGACGAGTCGAACCAGAAGCCGTCGCGATCACCCGATCTTGGTTCTGGAACGAGCGATCCGACAGTCGAAGGTCATTTGACCGTGTCCCCGCCGGTGGCCGAAGCAAAGACAGGACAGGTTGACCTGCCTGAACCTGCCCAGAAGCCGACGACCGCTAGCTCCGAAAAATCCTCAGAGGCCGTACTCGACAACAGACCCGCGCCCAGCCGAAACGCGCTCACCCGACACCTGACAGCCGCAGAAACGGCAGCCGACCGGCAGCCTTTCCCGGCCGGTAGTAAGGGCACGGTCACACCCTCGAATCAAGTTCCGGAACCTGTCACTACTCAGCGTATTGCTGAACCAGTCCACGAAGATGCAGCGACGGCTGAGACACTTCCGGAACTGGAACCGGCAAAAGAGCAGCAGCGGCCGAGCAAAACCACTGCGAAAAAGAGGTCGGTGCGAAAGAGCAGAAAATCCAGGAAACCCCGTAAGGCGGCGACCGCCAGCAAGCGAGATCCGAAACCGTCTACAGCAGAGCCTGGCGAGCGCGGCAACACGCTCGTGAATGCCGAGTTGCGTCGGCAACCGACTGCAATCGCCCCGGTCGTTCCGACGCTGAAACCGGCTGAAGATCAGAGGAAGGTCGACACCGTACCAGCAGCAGCGATCGCACCCGATCCTGCCTCAGTTAAGACCTCATCGACTGAGGCATCTCCGAGCAAATCACAACCTGTGGCAAAGCAGACGAAACCGAATCGAACGGCGTCGAAGAAGAGTTCGCCGAAAGCATCCACAAAGTCGAAACCGTCCACCGCTCGAGTCAAAAAGCCGAAGACCGAAATAATTTCAGATCAACCCGGATTGAAAAAAGGGGCTGGAACGCTCGTTGACGCGCTGCCAGGGACACTTCCGACCACTCTGGAAATCGTGGTCGCACCGGCGGAAAAGCCGAAAAACAAGTTTCCGTCTTCTCCGACACCAGAGCATGTCAAGCGCGAAGCAGGGCCGAAGGCACCGTTGCCAGTAAGTTCAAAACGGGCATCATCCGCAAAATCAGAAAAAGCCGCCTCAAAGCCTGTCAAAAAGAGCCTCGCCGCTCAATCGCAAAAGCAAGAGAAAAGCAAAAAATCGCCGACTAGTCCCATCTCATTGCCACCTGCCAAGATAGATTCAAAGTCGGCAACGCTGACCGACAAGAGCCCGGCTTCACTGTCGCAGAAGCAAGAGAAGAGCAAGAAGTCGCCGACGGGCCCCATCTCAGTGCCGCCTGCCAAGACAGATTCAAAGGCGTCAACGCCGGTCAAAAAGAGCCTGACAGTACCTTCCTCGAAGCGGGACAAAAGCAAACCAAGTTCATCGGCACCAACAGCACCTCCCGCGTCTCGACCGGTAGCTAAACCAGTTGCAAAAACTGATCCGAAACCCAAAAAGCTCAAGCAAAAAGATCCGGTAACCCAGTCGCCTAAACAAGACAAACCCGAAAAGGCATCAGCGACTTCGCGTTCAACAACCTCAACATCGGTACCAGCAGCCAAAATAGAACAGAACGCGCAGCCGTCGAAGCAAAAGAGTGCTCCTGCGGCGTCTCTAAAGCCAGCAAAACGCAAGAGCCCACGAAAGCCGTCCACACCACCGGCGATTTCAACTTCAGTGACACCTGTCAAAGTGGCCAAGAGCGCGCAAAAGCCCGAGCGATCAAAGAGCACTCGACTTAAGATTCCCGCAGAGGCCGTTGCGAAATCAAGACCTGCTCGCAAGCCAAGAACTGCAACCGGCAAAGCCCGAAGAGGGCTGAGCGAACCTACCGCCAGAAAGCTACGGAAGCTCGCCAGTCAGCCAGTCGTTCAACCGAAAAAAGATCTGCTGAACAACATCGACGCCGCTGCAATTGCAGACCTCTTTGGGATTCACATCGACACCACTTCCGGCTCGGACCACACACGCCTCCTGTTCTTCGATGCGGCGCTTAAGGCGCAAAACGGAGACTGGACCGGCAGCCAGGAACGCCTTGAAGCGGCGCTCAAATCCGTCGGCAACTCGCCGCGGTCATGGGTCATGAGGTCGGCGATTGAGCAGGCGATCAAGATCAACGAGAGGTTGAACAGGCCTGCCGCGTAGCCGCTAAGTCGGCCAGTCAGATCAGTCGAGAAGCGTGCGCACCTGATCTCCGTGTGCACCGAGCATGTTCAGCGCATTCTCTGACGTCCGCTCAGCTACCTCTTCGATCGAGATCCCGCGGACCTCAGACAGGCACTCTGCGACGCTCAACAGGTGCCGCGGCTCGGTCCATTTCATCCGGTCCTTTTTGAACGGCTGCGGGTACGAATCCGTCTCCAGGACGATCCTCTCCATTGGAAGCCACGCCGCAACCACCTGCAACCTCTTCAGCCGCAACAGTGGCCTTGCGAACGACACCATAAACCCCGCATCCAACACGGCTCCCGCTGTGGCGATGTCACCCTGGAAGTAGTGCGCCGCTCCGCCATTCGCACCGGCCGAGGTCTCCGCAATGATCCTCAGCGCAACAGGCCACGCTGACGCCGCGTCAAGATCGTCGCCCGGCTCTCGCACATGGAAGACGACGGGAAGCAGCTGCCGTTTCGCGATCTCGATCTGCTGCCGAAACGCCTCATCCTGCACATCCACCCACGGACGGCCCGATTCAGTCGGCCGGGCGAGCACGTGAGGTTGATGATCAATACCGACTTCACTCATCACAACGACGGCGTCCCGTGATGCCATCTCATCCAACCCCGTGAGGTCATCGTCAGTCAACGGGCCGCTCAGGTCGGTCGGGTGAACGCCAACGCCTGCGAAAAGCATGGGATGCCGATCTGCCAGCTCGACGCAACGCACGCTGTCGTCCACCGTGACTCCGGCGGTGATGATTGCGCCGACACCAGCTTCCTCAGCACGAGAATGGATGCCCTCCAGCTCTTCTGGAGCGTGCTGCTGTATATGTGCATGAACATCGATCAGCTTCAAGTTGCCTGCTCTCCCGGCCTGGGCGCGGCATTTGTGCCGGTTTCGTTCAACGCATCGGCAAACAGCTCTCCAACGTGTTGTGCCCAGCTGCGAATCGCCTCCCACGACCGGTGGTCGCCCCGGGGCGTACCCGCCATCCTGTCCAGCAGCCGCAGGCAAAATGGCAGGTTGTCCCTGTCAAACGAACCGTGGAAAAGCGCCGTTGAGAGAGGGTTGAGACCCGGTGCGTGTTCGCGAAGAGTCTCAACGATCTCCTCGTGCTCACGGAGCGCCGATTTCGGGTTCTTCACGCCAAGCATCCCGGTCGTGAACAGTGCTACCGGCATGGCAGACAGGCGCTCGGCATTGGCCATGACAAGCAGCACCGCGTCAGGCAGCCAGTTTCGCCCGTACGATGGCGCGCCGACGACCAGCGCATCGTACTTCGCCACCTGGATCTGGGGTCCTGCAACCAGCACGTCAACATCAAAGCCCGCGGCAGTCAGTTCATCGCCAACCGCAGCGGCGACCTCGGCGGTTGAGCCGAACCTGCTCGCATATGTGACAAGAATCCGTGGCACATCGCCAGTCTACGGGTTGTGGGAGGAGGCAGCCGCGGCACGGCCAGCGCTACGAAGATTTTGCTCACCGGCAAGGCTAGAAACCCCGGTCCGGCCCGCGCCGACGCAGAAACTGTCGGCATCAGGCAGCGAGTCGTTCCTGCAGACCCGTTGCCCAGGCGCGGACGGCGTCCCAGTCACGGTAGTCACCGGTCGGAGCGTTTTTCCGGTCCATCAGCTTGCGAGACACGAAATCGACCTTGTCCGGGTCGTACGCACCGGCAAAGATGGCATGCGAAACAGGCTTCATGCCGGGCGCACGAATACACGCAAGTTCGACTGCCCCCTCGTGCTCACCCTTTGCCCCGGCCATGTCGTGTGAAGGCAACATTCCGACGGTAAACACGGCAACTCGCTTGTTCATCAAGTCAAGCTCGTGAGCCTCGAAAAACGTAAGTACATCTTCTCGAAGCGCACCACCATATATGGGTGAGCCCACGACGATGAGATCGTAGCCGGCAACGTGTTTCACAGATGTCGCCTCGCTCACCGAGGTTTCCAGGCCTGCGCCGCCCAGCGCCTCGCCAATCGCCTCTGCGATCTCCTTTGTCACGCCCGTCCGTGACGAATACGTTACGAGAACCGTGTGTGCCATAACCGCCCCCCTTGTCCACCCATAATGGCTACAGTTTCACTCACCAGGTCAGCATCCGGCATCGTAGTAACTTCAATTGGTTCGGCTGGTAACTACCATGTCGCAGTGTGATAGCAGTGGATCAGGTGGTGACGGATTTCTGATCAATCCGGTCAGTTGGCATGCAAGTGCCCGGTTGCTGATGTAACTTTGCGTTGCAACGGCTAGCGGCTGTATTCGCCTTCGGTCGCCAACCGACACGGCAACCAATCTCACGCGAACAGGAAAAAACCATGAGAGCAGCATTTGGACAGTTCAGAGAAGCCACACCGGAGTTCCTGCGCTTCGCAGCCCAGTACGGCGTAACCGACGTCCTGCTCAACACTCCGAACCTGCCCGGCACAGGCGGAAAATGGGCGCTCTACGACCTCGTGAAGCTGCGTACAACGGTCGAAAGCTACGGCCTGAAGTTGTCCGCGCTCGAAAACGTGCCAACGCACTTCTACGATCACATCATGCTGAATGGCCCGAAACGGGACGAGCAGATCGAGAACATGATCGAAACGGTGCGCAACATCGCACGCGCTGGCATCCCGATATTCGGCTACAACTGGATGCCATCTCACGTCTGGCGAACCACTCCCAGGCTGATCCGCGGCGGCGCCGTGGCTACCGCCTTCAACCTGAAGGAAGCGGAGAAGATGCCGCTAACCCACGATCGCGAGTACACCGATGAGGAGATGTGGGAGAACCTTGAGCACTGGATCAAGATCATCACACCGATTGCCGAAGAAGAAAACATTCGACTTGGCATTCACCCGTGCGACCCACCGGCTGACAAGCTCGGCGGCATTCCGCAGCTTTTCCGGTCATACGAAAACTACCGCAGGTATCTCGCGATCCATGAGTCGCCGAACTGCGCGATCGAGTTCTGCCAGGGAACGATATCGGAGATGTCGGACTCAGCCGGCGACGCCCTGTACGAGTTCATCGATGAGATGGTGCGCAGAGACAAGGTGCTTTACGTCCACTTCAGGAACGTCTCGGCGCCCAACCCGAACGATTTCCACGAAGAGTTCATCAACACCGGCCACGTTGACATGTACCGGGCGATGAAGAGCTATCACGACGCCGGTTACAAGAGCTTCTTCATCGACGATCATGTGCCGCACACGCACCAGGACACGCAGTGGGGCCACCGCGGCCGAGCCTTCGCCAACGGCTACATCCAGGCCATGATCGAAGCGGTGACAAAGCAGGCTGCCGGGAAGTAGGGGAGGGGATCTTTTTGTAGTGGCGCGTCGGCTCCGCTGGAACCCGGCTGCGCTCGGTCCGCAAAGCGGACGCCTGCCGTGTCATCCCGACCGCAGCGGAGGGATCTTACCGTCCGTCTAAGGTCACCGGGAGATTCTGAATCAAGTTCAGAATGACAATTTTCCCTCCCCGCCGCACAACGCCGCTGCGGCGATGTTCCCGCATGCCTTCAGCGTGTCACCTTCGTCGTCTAGCTGACCGTTCGTGAGAAGAACGAACACTGTCCCCGTTTCAGGGTCTGCCCACGCCACCGTTCCGTCACCACCGGCATGGCCGAAAGCACCCGGCGGGACAGCCGATCCGTACCAGCCGCCGTCGCCGAGACGCTGGATTCGCCAGCCAAAACCCCAGCCCTCCCGAAGGCGCGCAGCCACCGACAATCCCGGAAGCGCGGAAATGTGATCTTGAAGCAACAACCGCACCGTGCCCTGCTCCAATACCCTTTCGCCCGACGATGAAACTCCCCCATCCAGCATCATCTGCAGCAGGCGGGCGATGTCGGCCGTGGTCGAATGAACCCCCGCCCACGGTCCTCCGAAATCTCGCCAGTACGCACTGTTGTGGTCCCAGTGCCCGGTTACTTCGGGATTCTTCTCCTTCGACGCAATGCCGCGGTCGTTGAACTCGCTTTTCCAACCGAGATGCGTCGAAGTCATGCCGGTGGGACCGAACAGCTCTTCGGCCAGGTAATCTCGGAAAGGCTTCCCCGTTACCCTCTCGGCCACTTCGCCCAGCATCAGGATTCCGGAACTCTGGTAGCGAATATCGGTGCCCGGCTTGAACAGCAGCCTGGCACGGCAAGCCGCGGCGACAAACTCGCTCAACGGGGCGTTCTGCTTCCGGAGGTCAATGTTCCCCGGCACCATGTCTGGCAGCCCGCTGGTGTGCGTGAAGCAATGGCGAAGAGTCACCCTGTCCTTGCCATACAGCCCAAACTCCGGCACGTACTCCGTGACCGGATCATCAGCGTCTATCAGCCCTCGTTCGATCAGCTTCCCAACGCCGCTTGCGGACATCGGTTTGCTGATCGACGCTATGTGGTAAACGCTATCGGTGCTGGCCGACGACGAGTCGAGAGAGAAATCGCGGCGTCCGCCTGCCCAGTCGAGCAGCACCTCGCCTCGCCGCTCGATCCTGATCGCAGCAGCGCTCATTGCATTGGCGTCGATCCTGTTCTCCAGGCGACGAACGATCAGCTCCTGAAACTCGCTCACGGTTTCTCCATTCGTTTAGTGCAGCCGGTTGCGCCAGAGTAGGCGCCAATCTAGCACAGGTCGCAGTTGTATCCGGGCTCGAATCCGTGCCTTGATTGTCGGCCAGTTGTCTGCGCGACTCCGGGGATCTCGACTCAATCGCCCTCGGCACATCAGTTACGTTGACGATCTGATAGCTTAGGCTTCCTCACGAATCTCACGGCGCGATTCCTGGCGGAGTACTTGTGATCGTGAATTGGACTGGCACGCTGCCGTTCTTATTTGCACCGGCCCAGAGCGTCCATAGTTCACTCAGCCTCCGACTCACTCCACGTCAGGGCACGGGCAGCAGGCATGACCGCACTAGAATCAAGAACCTTTGGGCCAACACACCGCACCGTGTCTCGACTCGGCTTTGGCGGCGCACCTACCGGCCACACCAACTACCTCGAACCCTATTCGCCGGAGCGTCCCGACCAGCGCGAACTGGCGAAGGCGGCAATTGAGCACGCTGCCAATTCCGGCATCACCTACTTCGACACCGCGGCCGCCTACGGGAACGGCGAAGGCGAGCGCATGTATGGCGAGGCACTGGAAGGACGGGTGACGAGGCCGGTCGACGTGTTGCACGCAGAAGCTCCGATTCCCGACACCGACGCCAGCACCGTTGGCAATGGAAGCCAGCCTTCAGCGAGCCAAGGATGGCAGCCTCCCAATGAGCTGCAGAGCCAATCTCACCTGTTTCTCGCCACCAAAGTCTCACCCTCGGAACCCGACACACGCGGCTCGGTGGAGCGCTCGCTACGCAACCTGCGGGTCGACCGAATCGATCTCGTGCAGATCCACGGTGGCTCCTATACGGATGCCGATGAGCACACCGTGATGCGCCCCAGAGGCATGCTCGAGATCCTGGAAAAGGCCCGTGACGAAGGCCTCGTCCGTCACATCGGCTTCAGCACGGAGGACCAGAACGCGGCAGTCTATCGATTCATCGAATCCGGCCGCTTCGAGGTGATGCAGATCCAGTACAACCTGCTTTTCCAGCATCCATACTCGCTCGACCGTCCTTTCGGCAGTATGATCGCCGCTCACGAAGCCGGAATGGGCATTGTCACAATGCGCTCTCTCACAGGAGACATCTTCCAACGCTGGATGTCAGCCATCCGGCCTGACGACCACTTCGACTACTCTGCCGCGCTTCTGCAGTTCACCCTCTCGAATCCACTCATAGACGTCGCCCTCGCTGGGATGCGGACGCCCGAAGAGGTCGACCGCAATCTCGCAGTACTGAACGACACATCAGGTCGAGTTGATATGGAAAAACTGCACCGGAAGTTTGTCTGACCCGGAAGTTCGGTGCCGGTCATTGTCCCGAGTCATAGATGCCCGCTTGCGCGAGTGCCCGTTTCCGAGCGAGAGTGTTCCCGGCTGTCTTACTAGCCCCCGAACCTGGGAGAGGGGACTTGGCGATGATTTCAACAGAGCCAACGCCATCCTGAGTTTGTCGAAGGGTCACGTTCAGAATGACAACCATCGGCGACTCAGTTCATGAGCACAGTGCACCTGGTCTGTACAGGATCCTGAGCCATCGGACTCGGTGTCTGCTCCAGCGTTCAGTTTGCTAAATGTGCCAGTGATCTCACGGATAGCGGCGTGTGGCTGGAGCGCCTGTTGTGGTGGCGGCACGACCCCATTCAGCCGGAACCTCCCGCATCTACAGTTCAAGTATGGACCGCGTCAACTTCCGTGATCTTGCCGGAATGCGTTTTTTCCCTCTCGCGCCCGAATATTCGCCCGTGCGACGTTTGCGCGCCCGCGTGCAGGCGCTCGCGTTGCTGGCGTCTCTCGCCATGTTCATCATGTTCGAGGGGATACTGGCGGTAAACGTGCCGGTCCTCACCGCAGACGAGTCCGGCACACTCACGGTCACTCCGGCATATGCCAACGTCGGCAAGACGATCACGGTTGTCGTAGACGATGTCAGCCCCACGACCACAGTGCTATATACCTCCGAGGCCACCGACTTCACCGGCAATCCGTACTCCATGCCCGCCGGATCGCCGGGACAGCAGCACATATTCCGTGTGAAGAATGGCCCGGTCGCCGACATGAACGGTGATGGGCAGTTGAATAGCAGCGACATTGTGACGAATCTGCCCAACGTTGTGATCAACTGGCTGAACACTCAGAATGGCACCTTTTCCGTCACGCAGTTCCTCACCACGGTCTCACCAACCAGTTTCTCGGTCACCTATCGGCAGGATGTCGTCGACACGACCACAGTTGCGGTCCGCAGTTCGGCGGACATCGAAGGGTTCGTGATGACGTTGCAGGAGACCGGTCAATCGACGGACATCTACACGGCCACCCTGGTCACGGGCACCGCGACCTCCACGACCAATATCGCTTCTCCCACAGCCGCAACCAGGCCTGTAATCAAGGTGGTTGACGCCGGAATCCTGACGATTGAGTACGCCGACACCAAGCCTCTGACCGTGGTCAGCGATGCAGTGATCATCGATACAACGCCCCCGGTACTAACGGTTCAGCAAATCCCGCACGGTGCGACAACCAGCAACGGGCAGAATTGGGTATCGGTCGATGTAGTCGACGATCGCTCCGGCATCAATCTGTCCGATATCACTCTCACCGTCGACCAGGACCGCGACGGAACTTTCGGCGAGACAGGTGAAGTGTTGTCGCCATCGACCGATTTTTCATCCAGCATCAACGGCGGGTGGGCAGCGTTTGCGAAGCTCACTGGCATGTCTGACGGCAAGGTCGACTGGTTCGCTTCGGCAACGGACATCGCAGGCAATGCTGCCAGAACGGACTCAGGCACTGCGGAGGGCAACCAGAACCACACGTTTGAGATAGACACCGTTCCGCCTCAGGTGGACGATGTGCTGCTTGGCGATGACTACGAGGACGAGAAGGACAGGGCAATCACGAACCAGCCGAACCGCATTCGCGTCAACTTCAGCGAGCCGGTTGACCCGGACACAGTGGTGCCCGGCCGTTTTCTGTTCGGCAGCCTGCCTGCCGAGTCCGCCGTCGTATATCAGGATCTGCCTTCGGCGGTGTTCCTGACTTATGAAGATCTGCCGAGCATTGCCGAGCCGATGCAGGTGCTTGCCGGTGCAGTTACGGACCTTCTTGGCTTGAACTCGGAGAGAATCGTCTACCAGGTGGAAGACCGGCTCGGGCCGACGCTCGAGGTGATCTTCGACACTGTGATCACCCGCGACAAAGTTACGATCATGTCGAGGTCGCCAGAAGAGCTTGCGACGGCGCCTACCGTCGAGATAAACGGCGTGACTTTCGGCGCAATGACTCCTACCGGGGCACCGCGCGAGTGGTCGATCGAGGTTGACGACGATCTGCTGACCGGTGCGGCGGACGGGGACGGTGTGAAGAACGTGGAGATCGCCGGGTTCGACCGCATTGGCAACCGGGCACATGGCGGAGTGCGCAGGGAAGAGCCGTCGTGGCCCGCAAACGCACACCTGTTCGAGCTGGACAGAATCATCAAGTTACCGACGATTCTGCCTGCGCCGAACGATCTCGTGAAGGTGGTCAACCCGGTCATTACCGTGTCGTACGCGGAAGAGGCGGCCGAGTATCCGGGCGACACCCACGGCTCGGTCACGGTCATCACCGCAAAGCTCGACGGTTTCGATGTAACGGCGTTGATGGAGGCGACTACGGCCGGTTCCTGGACGTTCCAGCCGGGATCTCTCGAGTCAGGGGCGCACGAGTTCGTTATCCAGTCACGGGATGACGCCGGCAACATTCACGCTACGCCGGTTCTACGATTCACTGTGGAGCCGCCAGCGACACCGACGCCTGAGCCTACACTGGCGCCAACTCCAGAGCCGACTGAGGTGGTGATCCTGGACCCCGGCGCCACGCCACCGCCAGACCTGGTTGGCACTCCGATTCCCACTCCGACCGTCGAGCCCGTCGAAACAACCGTGGTTCCAGAGCCAACTGTAGTTCCAGAGGCGACGGTGGCTCCAGAGACTACGGTAGAGCCGACTGTGGCACCGACACCCGACCCGGATGCGTCGCCGACTCCCGTCCCAACACCCGATCCAGACGCGACCGCAACGACGGAACCGGAAGTAGATGTCGAGGCGACGGTGCAGGCAATTCGGGACAACGACGGCTCGAACGGGAGTGTCGATCTGAGTGGAGACGAAGCTGCGGGTTACACCGTCTACGGCTGTGGGTTGCCAACGGCGCATTCTGGAGTGGCAGGCGGTGACTACACGCTGATCGGCCTGGGAATGGTGGGTCTTGTGGTTCTGGCAAGAAGGCGTCGGCCAGGTTCAGGTGAGGATGATGACGACGGCGGCACGTCATCCCGACCGCAGCGGAGGGATCTGACCGTTTATGTGAGGTCATCAGGAGATTCTGAATCAAGCTCAGAATGACAATCAAGTGCGCCCGGTGAGCCCACCGGGCGCAGCAAGCTTCGCCCCTACCAGAAAGACGGCAACCCACCCTCTAACTCCCTCCCTGCCAGGGAGAGAGAAGTCTGTCATTCCGTGCGAACCTCACACGAATAACATGACACGATGCATTTTGTTCAGACTTGCTTCGCTATATGACGTGAGCGCAGGTACCGAAGTGCTATACCGCAAAGGTAAGCTCTGGGGTTCCGACCCCAGGACGACGATAGAACCACGATCCACACAGTAACGAAAGTCCATACATAACAGATGCAGACCGAACCACTTGGCGCGGTGGTTGTGGGTGCGGGCCAGGCAGGCCTCGCCACCAGCTACCATCTGAAACGACTCGGCATCGATCACGTGCTGCTCGAGCGAGGCAATCCGGGCGAGACATGGCGAAAACAGCGGTGGGACTCATTCGTCCTGACCACACCGAGCCGCATCAACAGCCTTCCCGGTCCCTCATTTCATTCTTCTAGCCCCGACTCCTTCGAGTCGGCCACCTCGGTAGTCAACTACTTCGAGAACTATGTGAAGGAAACGGCACTGCCGCTCCGCACAAACTCGCCGGTGCTCGCAGCGCGCCGCTCTTCGGACTCCGGTCTGATAGAGGTTGAAACCCCGGACGCCAAGTACACGGCTCACAATCTTGTGGTCGCCTCCGGCTCCCAGAATGTCCCGAGCTTCCCCGGGCCCGCAGGTTCCTGTCCCTCGTTCATCACGAACGTTCATACGGCTGACTACCGAAATCCTTCTCAACTACCAGACGGCAACGTGCTGGTTGTGGGCAGCGCAAAGTCTGGATGCCAGATCGCCGAGGAGCTGATGCAGACGGACCGCAAGATCTACCTGTCCACAAGCAGGGTCGGCAGAGTCCGGCGCCGACTACGAGGCAGGGATGTTGCTGAGTGGATGCAACGTATCGGGTACTGGTCGGAGACCGTGGCCGATCTTGAGGATCCCGCGCTGCTATCCGAGCACCAGCCGCTTGTGACCGGAGTAAACGGAGGCCACACCATCAGTCTCCAGTCACTCTGGCGGTCCGGAGTTCAACTGCTCGGTCGGCTGGAATCAATCCAGGGCAACACGGCTGAGTTCCGTTACAACCTCCGTGAGAATATCGAGTACGCCGATATTTTCTCGCGTGGCATGACGCGTCGTATCAATGCCGCCGCAGACCAGATGGAGCCGGATGCTCCGCCTCTCGGGGACGATCCCGCGGACGAGGTCGACGAGGAGGCGCTTGTAATCTCTCCCTCAACGAGCCTGGATCTTGAGGAAGCCGGTATCACGACAATCATCTGGGCCACGGGATTCAGCGGAGATTACGGTTGGCTGAACATTGAGAACACTCTCGACGACGATGGCAGTCCGAAGCAGGATTGCGGTGTGTCACCGGCGCAGGGAGTCTACTTCGTCGGAATGCCCTGGCTTCGTACGAGAAGCTCAGCAATTATCTATGGCGCCGATGCAGACGGCGCTGCAATTGCCGATCACATCCTGTGGCGTTGAGTGGCGGAAGGCGACGCGCCAATCCCCTCGCCCGCAAGAGGGAGAGGGTGAGGGTCGGTTCGGCTTAAGCGATCAACTCGACTCCCCGGCACGAACAACTCACCCTCTAACTCGCGCCCGCAAGCGGCCACTACCCGTTCAGCGCGGCCTTCAGCGCTCGTAACTGAGCGGGCATCCTGGAGTTCGATTCCCATGTCTGGTCAACGCCTTCAGCCGCCGGTTCGCCGATAACCGAGATGTGTATCAACGCCGGGCCGGGCTGCTGCATGATGCCGGGGAGCTCTGAGGCGAGGTCCTCAGCATCTGCGAATGTGTGGGAATGCGCGTATCCGGCAGCGAGCGCCATTGCCGGGTAGTCGACCTTCGGATTTGGCAGCGGCTGCCCTCCGGTGACTGCGTATATCCCGTTGTCGAACACGAAGTGGTACAGGTTCTCCGGGCTCTGACCGGCGACGGTCACCAAACTACCCAGGTTCATGACGAGCGAGCCGTCCCCATCGAGCACCAGCACCCGGTGTTCTCGGGCGCCGACGGCGATGCCGAGCGCAACTGACGATGCCTTGCTCATGCCGTTTGAGATGCCTATGTCCAGCTCAGGCCGCTCGCTGGCTGCGTACCAGTACTTCGTCTGCGTCATAGTCGTCACGCATACGGCATCGCCACGGTCGCGGTTGATGATTTCGATAGCGTCTACGTAGCTGATCATGCCTTTGCGTACTCCGTGCCGATCAGGACCGCCACCGGCTGGCTGCTCTGCTCGGCCCTTTCGAAGGCAAGCGGAACGCGGTCCAGGTCCTCGTCACCTTCGACGGTGTAGTAGTCAACTCTCCACAGGTGCAGGAAGGGTTCGAGGATGCGTGCGGCAGTGTCCGGCGTGTCGCCGTGCCTGGTGTAGCCGCGATAGCCGATGAACATGACAAGCGGCAGGTCGACGCCGATCGCCAGCCCGCGCAGCGCGTCTCCCGATTCGAACAGACCGGCGTTCTGGATAGAGATGACCGGCCGCTGCCCGGCCACCCACAGGCCTGCAGCGATGGGAATCGCCTCGCCCTCACGAGAGACTGGAATGACATGAATGGACGGCTCGGCGATGAGACGGTCGTACATGTGGCGCGTTTCTGAGTCAGGCAGTGTGACCATGTGCGTCACACCCTGCTGCACGAGCTGCTCGACCACTTTTTCCGGATGTAAGACGCCTGTGATCATTCTTTTTCTCGTTAGAGAACCTGGAGGCTTATGTTGAGAGTTCGGGTGCTGCGACTCACATGGATTTTTCGTCAGACGGCAGACTACTTGCGAGTGGTCAATTCGGCAACATCACGGCTGGCCAATGGTTGGGGACATGCGTCATTGCTCAGGCGTTTAACCCCTGATTCGGTCTTTGCGGCAACACGGTAACAGTGTTCAGGTGTTCCGCCCTCGTCGATGTATTGCATGTGCCCGGACTCATCCACAGCAACGGGCAGTGTGGGGATCACGTCGTAATCCGAGCTGTCCGCACCGCGCCGCCAGACATCGACCAGGATATCTCCATCTGGAAAGACGGTATTCGTGGTCACATCCCACTGTTCCCAGCGGAGAGTCGAGAAGCGAAAACCGGTGGTGACGGACAGGTCTCTGGCCCGTCCTGGATCGAAACTGCGGCCGAACGGCTGGGTCAGCCAGTAGTTCCAGTGGTTTTCGCAGGACTCTTCAGACCAGGCTGAAAGCCTTTCACTGGGAGTTTCAGCCCTCACTCGATAGCAATAGCCGACATCCAGGCCGCGGGTAAGCGCTCCAGTGGATACTTGGTTCGCCTCTGTTCGCCCGCTGCCCTGATTTGAAACTCGCAGGCCTGATTGTGGCGACCAGTGAAAAACATCCTGAAAGCGCCATTCAATAAGGAAACCGGCCACCTCGTACTCAGGCGTTGCCCATGTGAGGTACTGGATTGGACCCTCGGAATTCCGAACCACAGTGAGGTCTCGAGGTCCGGGGACAGGTTCGTCCTCCTCGCAGGTCGCGCCGGCCAGCGAGAAAAACATAACGGTAATTCCCAGGGTGGCGAGTTGGAACCATCGTTACCGCAATCTAACCTCCCACCGTTGACAGATCTCCCTGTCATCAGGAGAAGGATACGTATCCGTTCTCAGCCTGGCTCTGGCGGGCGATGTCAGGTTGTGTCAGTCTGCCCGGCGATTCCTGATACCACAGCCGCCCTGACAGGTCGTCTTGCCAGCACGATCAGCACGACTCCGATCAGAGCTGCGACTGTGAACATCGGGAAGGTGCCGTTGTAGGAGTCGGACAGGTCGAAGATTAGACCTGCGGCGATTCCGCCGACCGCCTGGCCACCGCTCACAAATGGCTCGGTAACTCCGCGGATTGCACCGAGCGAACTGCGTCCGAAGTATTCCGCCATGACCACCGGTGGCACAACGAGCAGCCCGCCGAGGCCGATTCCGAAGACCGCTGCGACGACGAATGCCAGTGCAGCGCCGTCTACAAGCAGGAACAGCAGCGCAACTCCGCCGAGCCAGCCTGCCGTTAGCGCGTACACTGTCCGAACGGGGATTCGGTCGAGCAGCCAGCCCCACATGATGCTGCCAAGAGCGGTTCCCGCAGCCATGACTGTGAGCGCCGACGCCGCCACGCTTGCGCTGATCCCCTGGTCTCGCAGGAACGCCGCCTGGTGAATGTTCACACCGGTGTGGATGAAGAACACCAGTCCTCCTGCCATCGCCAGCATCCACATTGCAGGCGTACGCATCGCCTCGTGCAGCGTCCATTGCGTTTCGGTTGCAGCAGCATCTCCGTGCGCCTGCTCCGTTTGCAGATCAACGGCCACTCCGTCCGGCCTCAGCCCGACCGACTCCGGGCTGCGGATCAGTGCTATCAGCGTCGGCGGCAGCGCCACCGCCCAAACAGAGATGCCGATCCAGAACCATGCCATCCGCCAGTCGCCGTCCGAGGCGTTCATCAGCACCTGGGCGAACAGCGGGAAGAAGCCCATACCCAGCGAGTGCATGACGCCGAGAGCAGATGTCGCTCTGCCGCGACGGGAAACGAACCACTGGGCGACTACGGTCGCAGCGCCGATCTGCACAGGCGAACTGAAGATGACGCGGCCGATGCCGAAGAGGACGTAGAAGAGGGCAATGTTATCGATCCAGCGGATGGACATGATCGCGCCGCCGAGCACGAGCATCGAACCTGCGAGAAGCACGCGGGGGCCGAATCGCTGCAAGACCCAGCCGGCAAATGGCGACACGAACATGGAGACGATACCGGCGACTGAGGCGGCTCCGACGATTGCCGTGCGGGTCCAGCCGGTGTCTTCAGCCATCGGGAAGACGAATACGGCGATGGTCAGCGTTGCCGCAGAGTTGCGGAAGAACATCGTCAGGCCCGAAACGCCTACGACGACCCAGCCGTAGAAGAACGGCGTGCGACGAACCAGCTGCTGTTGGATTGTGTTCTCCCCACCGAAGACGGACGAAGGTCGAGATGCTGTTCGATTCGGACTGCCGACGTTACAGCTGATCGAAAATACTATCGAGTGGCAGCCGGTGATGTTACATGGCGGCGCGGCGTATCAGGCGGATTGATAAAGTAGAAACTCATTTCTAATCTGACTACGTGCCCGGCCAGGTGATTGCCAGCCGGACATTCCACAGTTGACGCAAACAAAACAGGACTGAGCTCTACATGACCAACGGAATCGACCCGTTCAATGCCCGCAAGTCCATCAACGTTTCTGGCGATGAGGTCACCTACTACTCGCTCCAGGCTCTTGAGGACGCAGGGCTGATTGACATCTCGAAGACGCCTTTCACGATTCGGGTGCTCATCGAAAACGTGCTCCGAAACGTGAGCGAAGGTCCGGCGACCGAAGATCACCTGAAGCTGGTGGCATCCTGGAGTCCTCGGAAGACACCGAATTCCGAGATCCCACTGATGCCCGGTCGGGTAGTGATGCAGGACTACACCGGCGGACCGGTCATCGTGGATCTAACGGCAATGCGCGATGTCGTGTCGGAAGCTGGACTCGATCCATCAATCATCAATCCGGTCATTCAGTCGGACCTCGTGATCGACCATTCGGTGCAGGTCGATTACTTCGCAACTACGGGAGCACTTGCCGAAAACATGGATCGCGAGTTCGAAAGAAACGAAGAGCGATTCCGCTTGCTGAAATGGGCACAGGGCGCCGACTGGAGCAACCTGCGGGTTGTACCACCCGGCACCGGCATAGTTCACCAGGTGAACATTGAGTACCTGGCCAAAACCGTTCTTACAAAAGAGGTTGACGGGCGGGTGGTCGCATTTCCGGACTCGTGCCTGGGCTCCGATTCTCATACAACAATGGTCAACGGCCTTGGCGTCCTGGGGTGGGGCGTTGGAGGGATCGAAGTAGAGGGTGTGATGCTCGGCGAGCCGTACTTCATGCTCGTGCCTGAGGTGGTTGGAGTGAGACTGACGGGCAGCCTGCCCCAGGGCGCAACAGCGACGGACCTGGTGCTTGCTTTGACTGAAAAGCTCCGGCAGGTGGGAGTTGTCGACAAGTTCGTTGAGTACTTCGGGCCGGGCGTGCAGAACCTGCCGCTTGCAGACCGTGCCACCATCGGAAATATGGCGCCAGATTACGGAGCAACCTGCGGATTCTTCCCTATCGACGAACAGACTCTGAAGTACATGCGTGACACCGGTAGAGACGACCAGACGATCGAACTTGTCGAGACGTATGCGAAGGCAAATGACTTCTTTTTGACAGCTGACGATGCACCTGAGTACACGGAACTGGTTGAATTCGACCTGGCCACCGTGGTTTCGAGCCTTGCCGGACCCAGGCGGCCGCAGGAGCGTGTTTCGCTGCCGGACGTCGACGAAAATTTCGCGAACGCCTATCCGGATGAAGAAAACGCAGGCTCAACGGTCCAGGTTGAAATCGGTGGTCGGAAGGGCGAAGTCGGGAAGGGATCAGTTGTTATTGCAGCGATAACGAGCTGCACTAATACCTCGAATCCGCACGTGATGGTGGGTGCCGGGCTGGTTGCCAAAAAAGCGCTGGAAAAGGGACTCCAGAGCAAGCCATGGGTAAAAACATCAATGGCGCCCGGTTCGACCGTGGTAACGCGATACCTGGAGGCCGCCGGACTGAACGACGAGCTCGATGCGCTCGGATTTCAAACAGTCGGATATGGCTGCACAACATGTATTGGAAACTCCGGGCCGCTGCCTCAACCGGTTGCCGATGCGATTACTGATTACGACTACTCTACCGTTGCTGTGCTGTCCGGTAATCGGAATTTCGAAAGTAGGATTCACCCGCAGGTAAAGGCGAACTACCTTGCCTCACCGATGCTCGTGGTGGCGTACGCGTTGGCTGGCACAGTTGACATTGACATCACAAAAGATCCCCTGGGAATTTCAGACGATGGCTCCGAGGTTTACCTGAAGGATCTCTGGCCAACCCAGAAAGAGATCTCGGACGTGGTGGCAAGCTCTTTGACGCCTGACATGTTCAAGCAGCAGTACGCGCACGTGTTCGACGGACCGGAAGAGTGGCTGAAGATCAAAGCCCCGGCTGGCCAGCTGTACAACTGGGATCAAGGATCAACGTACATCCAGAAGCCGCCGTATTTCAACGACTTCACTATGGTCCCGGCACAGCGTAGCCCGGTCGAAAACGCTCGAGTGCTTGTGGTAGCCGAAGACAGCGTCACGACGGACCACATCAATCCCGCAGGGTCCATTCCGCCCTCTGCGCCGTCGGGACAGTTCCTGCTTGCAAGTGACGTTCCTCGCCGGGACTTCAATTCGTATGGTTCTCGCCGCGGGAACCATCATGTGATGGTGCGCGGAACGTTTGGCAACATCCGGTTCCAAAACGTTCTCACACCGGACAGGCAAGGAGATTGGACCAGGCACTTCCCTGATGGCGAGGAGATGCGAATCTATGACGCGTCTATGAAGTACCAGGCTGACGGCATTCCGCTGATCGTCCTCGGGGGTGAGCAGTACGGCACAGGCAGCTCGCGCGATTGGGCTGCAAAAGGTCCGATGCTGCTGGGTGTCCGAGCGGTCATTGCACGCAGCTACGAGCGAATACACCGCTCGAATCTGGTCGGAATGGGAATAGTGCCATTGCAATTCCTGCCGGGCGAGTCGATCCAATCTCTCGGTCTAACCGGTCAGGAGAGTTTTGACATCCCGGCTGTTGAAGAAACCGTCGAGCCGGGCGCTGAGTTGACGGTTGTCGCCCGTTCAGATGACGGCACAGAAAAGACGTTCAAGGTGAAGTCCCGGGTGGACACAGGCATCGAGGCTGAGTACTACCGGCACGGAGGACTGCTGCCATATGTGCTCAGGCACATGATGAGTGGTGGGTAGGGTAGGGGTTCCTGCTCTGCGAGGTCGAGATGGCACACATGTGCGCTCTCGGAGCGCACCGGGCACCGTTTGCCGCGCCCCCCGAAAGACGACTACCCACCCTCTAACGTCCTCCCTGTCAGGGAGGCAAAAGAAGCCTTCCGCGAGATCTGGTTAATCTGCAAATCGCCACTTAAGTCGGGCGAAGAAAAACTATCGCCACTCACTCTCCAGCGGAGATCGGAAGATGTGCCAGAAGACCGTTTTCAGGTCCGGGCCGAGCCACTCGAAGTCGTTTTGCAGAAGCACCTCCGGGACCATGCGCTGGCTCGATAGCAGCTCCACCGCAAGCCCTCCCACCACCCGCCGTGCCACCCACGCCGGGAGCGGCATGAACGCCGGCCTCCGCAACGCACCGGCGAACTCCTTTGCGAACTCCTTCTGACGTGTGATACCGGGAGCGACAAAGTTCACAGGGCCGGAAATATCGGGCTGCTCGATACTGAACATGATCGCGCGAGCAGCATCTTCGACCGCTATCCACGGCCACCACTGCCGCCCCGAGCCAATGGGTCCGCCGAGCCCTGTCAGAAAGGGGATCTTCAGCTTTGGGACCATGCCGCCGTTGCGGCCAAGGATGTTGCCGAACCGGGAGTGAACGACGCGAATCCCGGCTTCCCTCGCCGGATCAGCCGCACGCTCCCATTCGACGGCGACCTCGGCCAGGAACCTTTCACCGGGGCCGCTTTCTTCGGTCAGCAACTCGTCGCCACGGTCACCGTAGTAGCCCATCGCCGAAGCCACGACCATGACGGGCGGCTTCTGCGGCATTGCAGCGACCGCTTTCGCCAGCAACCGCGTGCCGTGGACGCGACTGCTCCTGATCGCCGCCTTGTGCTGCGGGCTCCAACGTTTCGCAGCGATGCCGACCCCTCCCAGGTGCACCACGGCATCCGGGTTTCCTGCGGTCGAGAGATCGAGGGTGTCTGCGCCCGGGTCCCAGTGCATCCGGGTGATCTCCCGCACGGGTGGGGCTTCGCCTCTTACGAGGGAGGTGACACGGTGGCCGTCGCGAATGAGTGAGGCGACGAGTGTGGCGCCGACAAAGCCGCTCGACCCCGTGATGAGCACATGCATCGGTTGCCTCCGCGGGCGTCAGGTGTGGGCTGTGAATCAACCAGTTTCATTGTATCGGTGGCGCACGAGATCAACTGATTCAGACCAATTCTGAAAAAAATCCCCATGTCCCATGATGGGGGAGGGAGAGATCTTACCGATCTTGAGCGGTCACCCGAGAGATTCCGAATTCTTTCGTCGGAATGACAGAAAGCCGATACGACCCTCACCCTGACCCTCTCCCGGATCGGGTGAGGGGATGCGGACACAACATTCATACCCGTTACCTGTGACCGCTCTGACACCGGCATTACGGCCAATCCTGCGATTCTTTCCGTCGTACGCAGTCGATTTCTAGTAACCTCTAATCTCGAAATTCCGCCGGACAGGCAACGAACTGCAGTTCCGGCCATCAGACATCCGTTCCGGGAGATACTGCGGTGATCACTGAAGTGACAATGCCATCGATGGGCGCCGACATGACCGAAGGCACGATCGTTAAGTGGCTGAAGGCCGAAGGCGACGCGGTCAAGCGCGGGGACAAGATCGCCGAGATCGAGACCGATAAGACCGTTGTCGAGATGGAGTCTTACAACGAGGGGCTGATCCGCAAGCTGGTCGCTTCCGAGGGCGACCTGGTGCAGGTTGGCAATGTGATCGCTTACATCGGTGCGGCGGAAGACGAGGTCCCCGAGACATCGGCAACTGCGACCGCTCCGGCCAAGGCTGAAGCTGCGCCTGAGGCGGCAGCACCGGCCGCTACCCCCGAACCAGTTGCCGTTCCCGAACCGGAACCGGCCGCCGTGGCTCCTCCGTCTACTCCGGCCCCGGCTCCTACTCTGGCTCCAGCCCCAGCAGCTCCGTCCACAAATGGCGCAGGTCGTGTCAAAGCGTCACCGATAGCCCGGAGACTGGCGACCGAGAAGGGATTCAGCATTGGCCAGATTCCCGGCACAGGTCCTGGCGGCAGGGTGACGAGAGACGATGTCCTCAGCTTCCGTCCTTCTCCGGCCTTTGCGCAGGTCATGCCGCAGACCGTTAGTCGGGGGGTTGACGGCTCGGACACTCCGCTGACGAATATGCGAAAGGCGATCGCACGAGTCACCGTTCGCAGCAAGACCGAAGCGCCGCACTACTACGTCACGCATGCGGTCGATATGACTGATGCGATGCACTTCCGCGGCCAGCTGAACGAGGCCCTGTCAGAGCATGGCGACAAGGTTTCGGTGAACGACCTGATCCTGAAGGCTGTTGTGAATGCGCTGATCAAGCTGCCGAAGTGGAACTCCTTCTTCAAGGACGACAAGCTTGAAGGCCATCCTGACGTGAACATCGGTGTTGCCATTGCGCTGGAGCAGGGCCTGATCGTTCCAGCCATCATGCGCGCGCAACAGATGTCGTTGGTGGAGATCTCCCGTGCCGCAAAGGACATCGGCAAACGTGCCCGTGGCGATGGCGGCACGCTGACTCAGGAAGAGCTGACGATGGGCACGTTCGGCACGTCAAACCTTGGCATGTTCGGGACGGACGTGTTCGCGGCAATCATCGTGCCGCCGCAGTCGGGGATCATCGCGGTTGGCGCGGTCAAGCCGACGCCTGCTGTGCACAACGATGAGATCGCAATCCGGCAGGTGATGAACACGACGATCTCAGCCGATCACAGGGTTGGCGATGGTGCCGAGGCTGCGGTGTTCCTGCGCGAGGTCCAGAGGAACCTGGAGAACCCGACGCGGCTGATCGTCTAGTCACCGGTCTGGTCTGAGGGCGGATCAGAGGGCGCAGCGAACTGTGACGGGCTCACGCGACCGTCATCCAGGCCGTCGGAGTCTGGCATTGTTATCCCAAGAAGCTCCCACACAGCTGTTCTGCTGTGATTGGTAGATGCGGCGACTGATAGTTGGCTATTCCCCGACCCGCCGAGTCCGTATGGCGCGGACATCACCAGCGCGCCGCAATCAGGTTTCAGCTTCCCGTTGCAGCCCTCTGGGACAAGAGTGAAGTGCCAGACGCGGTCGGCCGATGCGATGAAGCTGCCATTCAGGTAGAGACCGTTCTGGTTCAGCACAGATTTACTGTCTGTCGACGGACTGGATGTAACAGTGATCGTTGTGTCGTCGTAGACCAACTGCAGCATATGTTCCAGTGAGTACATGAAGAGATAAGAAGAGCCGTGTTGTGACGGCACGCCAGAGAAGTGGAGATGCGCGTTCGGGGCAACCTCCGGCAGCGCTTCGAACACCTGCTGCGTGTATCGCCGCTGTAATTGCCAGGCATCTGCGTAGTCGCGCTGGACGATGCCGTGGAACGAGACGAGCAACACGATTCCTGCCGCCATCACCCCGGCAGCGGCCAGGTTGATCCTGGTTCGGCGAGACCGCCATCTCGTTATCGACCACGTCCAGGCAAGCATGACCGCTGCTGCGCCGGCGATCGCAACGACCACGGCCGCGGCGGCATTGAGGCGTGAGACATATGGACCCTGGAGTCCACTGGCAGAGATGATGTGGTCGTGTGGCAGCAGCACTACGTAAACAACGCCGGTTAGGACCAGGGAGGCAAGCAGCAGGTTCCAGTAGAAACGGATCTCAGGGTTCACGGCAAGCTCGGACGGCGAGCGGGTCACCGATTGAGCTCCACCGAGGCGCCTGCCGAAGTAGACGACTGGCACGGTGATCAGGGCTGCGCCTACAAAGGCGACCATGAGGGCGGCAATCGACATGCGTCCCAGGAACGGTACGGCTTCCACAATGACTTCGACAGGCTGTTCGAGGTAGTTGAAGTAGTAGACGCCAACGAGCTGCCGGGCGAGGTAAAGAGGCGAAAAATTCGCTGTGGCTGAGAACCGGTCATCTGTACCTGTCTGGACCAGCACGACTCGCCAAAGGATGACGCCGACGAGCACGGCAGCGAACGGCGCACTGAGTTTGATGGCATCAACTACCGTGTTCCTGGCGGCGCTCCTGTGTGCGAGGCCGCGGCCTGACGCACCGATCCAGACGGCGCCTGAGAACGCCAGGGCAGGGACGAGAGTCGCCTGTGCCTCGTAGAGCATGAGGCTGACTATGTAGACCGATAATGATGCGGCAAAAAGGGCCTGAAACCACCGGAAATGCTGTTTGCGCAGCCTGAGCCCGCTGAAGAGCAGCCCGAGTGAGACAAGTGCCAGCAGGACTGCGGGGCGATTGGCGGTGAGACCTGCGGTGATCCATGTCCTGGAAAGATCTCCGGGATAGAGCAGATAGACGATGGTTGCTATCACTGCGAGAGCACGCCGCCGGGGGAAAACGGTGCTCATCACCCAGTACATTGCCAGCGCGCTGGCTATGAGCAGCGTCGCAAGCAGGATGTAGCCGGTGGTGGGATTGAAACTGACGGTGTTGAACACCCATTCGGTCAGCGGCCTGTGCAGCGGACGGGTGGGAAAGACCGTCTCCACCGTCCCTGCCTGCACAGCTTCCTGCAAGAAACGCCAGTCATCGTAGTAGAAGCCGAATTCGCCGAACGAACGGTAGACCGTGAGAAGCGCCAGGAGCACGATGCCGATGATGACGAGCACGTGTGCCGTGGACGTCTCGACCGCCGGTTTTCCCGTGCTGAGTTGCATTGGCGAGGTGCTGGTGATGATTTTTTTGGGCGGGCGGCCTTCTCGGATGGCGTGGACTAGCGATTGGAGACGCGGACCGGTGGTGGTCGACGGTTTTCGGGAACCGCGCCAACTGGGAGTCACCCGCTGGAAATAGCTCACCGGAAATTGAATAACAGGCGCGCCCGCCCGCACATGCGAGCAGTCACCCAAGTGGTGGGCGAGAGCGGAGAGAGACTTTCCGCGACGCGGTGGCGGATGCCCGGCGATCGAGTCACCGGTCACCGTTTCCTACGTGGCAGCCGATACAATCCAGCGCATGTATTTCAAGGAAAACTTCTCGGCGGCGGAACAGGCGATCCTAAACCGGTTCTTCACCAACACAGACAGGCCCGTCTTCGCACTGGTCAACCTGCCGGAGGTCGTGAAAGGCGCACTGTTCGCCCGCTACAGTCGCACTCCAAAGTCGCTCCGACGGCTCTTTCTGGACGAGTTCTACGAAAAGCCGGAGACAGGCATCGCGGCAATTGCCGACTCGATGCAGGATGAGGACTCCGATCTGAAGCTTGAGCGCGCTGAGAGGCTTTACGAGCGGGTTTTTTCCGGCTACGGCGACGACTCCGTGGCACAGCTCGGCGGGGCGCACCTGGCGTGTGAGCAGTCGTCGAATCTTCTCACGAAGATCCTTGAGCGCGGCAGGATCGCGGCATATCTCGAACAGAGCACCCGCTACATCTACTACGATCAGAAGCTTGGTGAGCAGTACCGATACCTGACGCCGCCGGAGGTGAAGGGATCGCCGTTGGAGGAGGAATACGTCGCCGAGATGGACGCCCTGTTCGAGACGTACTCGAAGGTCGTTGGCGCGTGCAAGACGCAGTTCGAGAAACGTTTCCCCAGGCAGCCTGAAGATTCACCGGTAGCATGGCGCAGCAGCATCCGCGCCAAAGCCTGCGACGCTGCCAGGGGCCTCCTGCCTGCCGCGACGACGTCAAACCTCGGCATCTTCGCAACGGGACAGGCCTACGAGTCGATGCTGATTCGCATGTTGGCGAATTCGCTGGCAGAGGCGCGTGACTATGCCGGGATGATGCTTGCGGAGCTGCGGCACGTGATTCCGTCGTTCGTGCGGAGGGTTGACGTGCCTGAGCGTGGCGGCGTCTGGAGCAGCTACTTCTCGGATATCCGCAGCTCAATGGAGGAGATCGAGGACCGGCTGGGCGAAGAGCCAGGAGACGTGCCTGAGGTGCGGCTAACGGAGTGGGACGCTGACGCCGAATCGAAGCTGGCTGCTGCGGCGCTTTACGAGTTCTCGGATCTGCCGGACGGCCAGCTTTCAACCGTTGCCGGGCGCATGTCGGCAGAGGAGCGCGAGAAGGTTTTGCGGGCATATGTCGGCGACCGCTCGAATCGGCGGCACAAGCCGGGTCGGGCGTTCGAGCGCTCGTTCTACCGGTTCGACATCCTCTCCGACTTCGGCAGCTTTCGGGACCTGCAGCGGCATCGCATGCTGACGATCGACTGGCAGCGGCTTTCGCCACGTTTCGGCTACCGTGTTCCTGACGCCGTTGAGGAGAATGACCTCACCGACACCTGGAACGATTCGATGAGTCGCATGACGGCGCTGCATGGCAAGCTCAGTGAGGCGTTCGGGCAGGATGTTGCACAATATGCCGTGCCGTTTGCGTTCAAGCTCCGCTACTACATGCACCTGAACGTGCGCGAGGCGTTCCACCTGCTGGAACTGCGGACCGACCGCCAGGGACATGCCGACTATCGCCGGATCTGCCAGGAGATGCACCGGCTGATCCGGGAGCAGGCCGGGCATCGTGTGCTCGCCGACGCGATGGGCTACGTGGACCACAACGAGTATGGGCTGGAGCGGCTGGAGGCGGAACGCAAGAACGAGCAGAAGCGCAGGGATGCCGAAGATAGCGGGTGATATGATTTCATCGGTCAGGCATTGATTCCGAGTTCAATGTGATGGCCCCAACAGGCAGATGGAGGATCATATGACTCGTACGGCTCGCACATGGACGTTTATCGCAGCTGTCCTCATTCCTGCCGTCCTCTTGATGTTCACCTCTCACCAGGTGGCGTTCGGGATCAATCTCGGCGCGCTTGCCGGATTCCTTTTCCAGGCTCTCATGTGGGCAGCGATTGTCGGTGGCGGAATCTGGCTTGCGGTCCGTGTGACGGGCATGCACGCCGGAACGGGGTTCGGCAACCGAGACACAGCGATCTCAACGCTGCGGCAGCGTTATGCACAGGGTGAGATCAACCGGGCAGAATACTTCCAGATGAAGCAGGACCTGGAGAGCGATTCGTAAGCACCGGGCGTGCCGTCCGGCTCTTCATATGGCGGTCGTTGAGCGCCAGCTCGAACGGAATCCCGTTAGTCGGGCTCCTGTCTATCAAGCTGGCGCGGCTACCGGTGCCACATTCCACTTACGTGACATCGCGATCACAAATGGCAGTGCGAGCGCCACTGAGATAGCCGCGGCGCGGAAGAAGTCTCTGAACACTTCGAGTCCGGCAAGAGTTGTGCTGCGCTCAATCTCATCCTGGACATCGGGATCCAGCGAGAAGGCCGGCAGGTCAGCAACCAGGTCGATGAATTGCACGGTGCCGAGAGAGGTCATGATCGCAAGCCCTGCCGTCATGCCGACCATCCTGGACACCGTGAGCAGGGCGCTCGCCGAGCCTCGGGTGTCGGACCGGACGCCGTGAAGCGCCGATTCTGCTATCGGGGCTACGAGCAGCCCGAAGCCCAGACCCGTCAGCGCCAGGTGAACCGTCAGGACAGGGTCACCGGTGTCGACTTCCCAGCCTGACATGAGCAGGAAGCCACCAACGGTCATGAGCACACCGGCAATGGCGGGCAGCAGCGGGCCGATTCGCTGGGTGATCAGGCCACCTGCCAAAGCTCCGACTCCGATCGCAATGGTCATGCGAAGCAGTCGTAAGCCGCCTTCGAGCGCGCTTTCCCCGTAGACGGTCCCGGCCATCAAGGGCACCGCGACCATGCCGATGATTAGCGCGGCTCCCACAAGAAAGTGCGCCGCATTCGCCGTGACGAACCCGGTCAGCCGGAACAGCACGCGTGGGAAAAGCGGATCTCCCGCGGTGGCGACCCGGCCAACGAGTAGCAGAATTGCACCAACGGCGGCGGCAGTTGTGATGAAGAAGAGACCGTCTGGCTCTCCTACGCGGGTGAGTGCGACGGTCAGCAGGCTAAGCGCGGCTGCGAACAGCGTCACGCCCACCATGTCGACACGCACCGGGTTGCGTCGGCCAGCGGGCAACCTGAATAGCAGGGCAACGACTACGAGCACCATCGGCAGGTTGAGCCAGAACGTCCACTGCCATGAAAGTAGCTCGGTGATCGCTCCTCCCCACAGCGGACCGATCACGCCACCAGCCTCGGCGCTCGCGCCAACAAGACCGTACGCTATCGCCCGGTGCCGGCGGTCGACCAGTTCCCCGGCCGCCGCAAGTGACACAGGTATGACGGCACCGCCTCCGACCGCCTGGAAAACCCTGGCGCCGACCATCCAGCTGAACTCCGGTTCACGGTCGAACAGCCAGCCGGGCAGTTCCGCGCTGATGGCGACGCCGACCGAGCCGAGCGCGAAGACGGCCATGGCAGCGAGGTAGGTATTGCGAAATCCGAATCGATCCGAGATGCGCCCCATGAGAGGCATGGCGGCCGTGTATCCGATCAGGTAACCGGTGATTACCCACGACGCGCGGTCGAGTTCGCTGGCGGCGACGCGCAGATCGGAGAGGATGTCCGGCAGGATCGTGACGACAACCGTCTGGTCGTCTGCCGCAATGAAGACCCCGAAGCAGAGCGGCAGGAAGAGCCAGTACGGCCTGAGTGAAGTGCGAATCCGCTGCATGTTAGATCGGCGGCTCGATGACCAGGTTGTCTTCGAAGCCAGAGAAGCGGATGAGCCGGACGTAGTTGGCCTGGTCGTCGGGCTGAAGCCTGCCTGTAAGCCTGGCGCTTGTGAGCAGGAACGAATCTGGCTCAAGAGTCAGTTTGACGTCCAGCAGTTCGCCCGGGAGCACTGTCCCAACGAGCGGGCGCAGGGCTTCGGACGCTACCTTGCCTTCAAGGACTATCTCGCCGCCAGACGATCCTCCGTTTGCCGGGTAAGCAGGATCGGTGGTTAGCTCGAGCACGTTGGTCACCAGGCGAACGGGATCAAGGAAGCTGAACGGGCTGTCCTCCGGGGCGACGCTGCTCCAGTTGCCTGTGAGCGGACTGGTCATCCAGGTCTGGCCTTCGATGACCACGGCATCGACCTTGACGAAGATCCTGCCCAGGTTTGCTTCAGCGCTGACCTTGAGCCGTTCCGGGGCGATAACTGCGCCATCGGCACGACGCAGGTCCAGCCCGCCGTCGAGTGATGTTGTTCCTTCCGGGTGAGTGAGCTCGAATTCGAACTGCGGCACACTTGCCATGGCGGCTCGGGCGTTGTCGAGCGCTTGTTGCGCCGTCAGCGGCTCGGGCGTTGGTATCGGCGTTGTTGTTGGAGCGCCTGACGAGCAGGCGGCAGCGATCAGTGCGACGGCTGAAATCAGAAAGAGGCCAACAATGTGCGGGCCTCGCCGGGATGTGATCAATGAGTACATCGTCACTCAAGATATACGGAGAGCGGAATCAGGTCGAGTGTGGGATCTCCACACAGTGTGAAGGGTTCATGTGAACGGGGGCGCATGGTCTCGGTATCCGAGAATCCATGGAATCCGCCGCCCTTCGACAGGCTCAGGATGGCGGGCGAACTGGCTGCCTGTGTCATCCCGACCGCGGGGTGCCCGCCTGCCGGGTGCCCCGCGCAAGCGGGCGCCGGGTCTTACCGAACACAAGACTCAGCCTGATCTCTCAAGCGTCACGCGAGCCACTTCACCGTCCATAAGAGGACGCCTGAGAGATTCTGAGTCGAGTTCAGGATGGCAATCTCGCAATCGGTCTCTACGGGTCCGAGCAGTCGCGCATGAACCCGCAGTTTGCACAGCGGAGCTTGCAATGCAGATCCAGCATTACGGTGCCGCATATGTCGCACTCCCACAGCGCCCGAACTGAAGTCGGAACGGTTTGCGGGGAGAAAATCGGTGCTTCACCGCTCATGTTCAGAGTTCTTGCCTGATTGCGGGTTGTGATCGCAGGCGAACTCTACCCTTCCCCGAACATCGAGGTTTTTAAAAATCGCGTCAGGTCGGCTCTAATGCAGAGTCGAGAGTACGGGAACAACGCCGTCGAACTAGCGCTGACCCTCTGACGCCGCCATAACTTCAGTTCCCGAGTTTGCTTCCGCGTCGCCGTCCAATCGCTCCAATGTGACGATGGCGCCCTGGTACCTGGCGATGTTGTCCGGCAGGTTGAACTCAACCCTCGCCATGCCGGCCTCGTTGACCTGGAAGGTAGCAACCGATTCGGGCGCACCGTTGCGGACCAGTGACAGCATGTACTGGTAGCCCTCCGGTGCAGGAGGGAGACTGGAGACGAGGAAGACGGCCAGGTCGTCGACATTCCTGACTGCAAGCGTACCGTTCGCCTCAGGAGCCTCTGAACTGCCTTCGAGGTAGTTCGGGACCCTGTATTCCTCATTCTGCGTCACATAGGTCAGCCACTGCTGGTTCTTCACAGCTTCGTTCAGCGCAGCGTTGACGGCAGTGAGCCGGGCAACCTCGGCGTCCTGCGATGCGAACTGGGCGTTTGTCTCTGCGACGGAGTCACTGAGCTTAGTGACTACAGCCAGTTCCGATTCGACATCGGTTCTCAACTGTCCGACCTCAGAGTTCAGGCGTGAGTTCTCGACGCCGAATATCACGGCGATGGCGACTACAGATATGAGCGCCGCCGCCGTCCCTGCATAGGCGACGCGTGCCGGTTTGAAGAGCATGCGTAGGATGGGCGTCTTTGGCGGCTCCGCAGAACGAGCGTCCTCTCGGGCAACGTCCATCAGGTGGATATCGCTGTCTGCCTGTGCGAGGAGCATGCGGCGGACGCGTTCAGAAGGTTCAGCGTCAGGAACGAGATGTACCAGGTTTTCGGCCGCTTCCATGAACCGGCGAAGCTCATCTCGTGCTTCCGGTGACGATTCGAGAAGCGCGTCGACCCGCGCCTTCTCATTGGGAGTAAGCGCGTTTAAGGCGTAGCCGGGCAGGTCCCCCCAGGGATCGGGGAACGTGAAATCGAGACTATACGGATCGGTCATACAACTGCACTGATTTCGCTGCGCAGGGCATTTCGCAGCTTCTTGAGGGCAAGGCGCATCCGAGTCTTAACTGTGCCGAGCGGTTGCCCGGTCTTTGCAGCTATCTCCGCTTGCGTCAGCCCTTTGAAGTAGGAAAGCTCTACTACTTGCCTTTGCTCCGGTGGGAGGTCCGCCATAGCATCGCGTACTTTGGCGTACTCAGACTGTGCTACGGCATTTTCAAGCGGGGAGATTTCTGACGATTCAATGTGGAGATGGTCATCTATGTCGTCATTCTGACGATTTCGGTCACGTCGGCGTTTTCGCAACTCATCAATTGTCCGGTTGTGAGCAATGCTGAACAGCCAGGTGGTGAACTTGCCCTTTGCAGCGCTATAGCTGCTACCTCTGCGCCACACACTCAGAAACACATCCTGTGTGACCTCTTCAGAACTGACAGGATCGTTGAGAATGCGAGCGGCAAGGGCGAAGATCCGCCTGCCGTAGCGGTCGTAGAGGTGGGCGAGGGCGTCCCTGTTCCCGCCTGAGATCATCTCAAGCAGGTCAAGATCCGTCTTCTCCTGGAGATTTGTCGCCATATTGCGGTCCTCGGGGTCGTTTTCGGCCTCTTGGAGTCCGCCTTCCGTGCCGGCATGTTCGCTAACGGTCTCTTGCGGTCGTGCTTGCACCGGTTGCGGTCAACGAATGTTAACTCATTCCCGCGACAGCATCTCCAGACAATGTGAAGAAATCTAGTTGTTCGGCCCGGCTGACGACTGTTTCCGAGCGAGTTCTTGAAGCTGCGAAAGGGCATCTTTCGCCCGGCGCGTATCCGCTCCGTCCGGGGCGCGGTCGAGAAACTCCGAAAGCGACTCGACGGCGCGAATGAAATCTCCAACCTCTGCCTGCAATCTGGCCAGGTCGCTCAGGTTGCGCCAGTTCTGCGGGTCGAGTAGCTGTATCCGCTCGGCCGCTGCCAGCGCACGCTTGTAGTCACGTTTCTTGGCGTGGGTGAGTTTGAGATTCGTGAGCAGCCGGCGAAGTGTCGACCGGTTGCCGCAGGCCGGCAGCAGGCGACTGGTGAGGGCCACAGAGGCAGAGTCAGATGGCCTCCGGCCCCGCATTGCAAGAGCAAGGCACTCCTTGCGTGAAAGCAGGCCCCCGCGGTGGTACGGGTCGACAAATATTTCCTCAGAACCGGAGCCTGTTGCAAGCAGGAAATGGCCGGGCATCCCAATGCCGTGCATCTCAACTCCAACGCGCCTGGCTACTTCGCGGTAGATGACTGACAGGGTTATTGGAATACCGAGTCCGCGGTCGAGCACAACGTTTACGTAGCTGTTGCGCGGGTCGTAGTAGTTGCCGCTGTTGCCGCGCAGGTCGGTAGATTCGAAAAGCACGGAGCGAATAGCATCTAGCCGGTCGTAGAGGTTGGCTTTTTCTGGCAACCGCTCGCTCGCCATGGCAGCAAGCGTGTCGAGCCTGTCGAAATAGCCCCGGTTATCGAGATCCGGGTACTCCTCGCCCGCTATGAACAGGCAAGCTCCGAATATGTCGATGTCCGCGTCCCGTCGCCGCACTGCCTGAGTGAAGTTAGCCCTAGCCTGTTCAGCGTGGCTCTCCATGGTGGCTCTCTGGTGAGTGGGACGGATGTAAGGTCGCGCGGACCGTTTGTCAAAACGGTTTCCGGCCGGTACCAAGCATCGTAACAATGCTCGACTGGTGTAGCAATCTGGGCTGGCCAGAAGACCGGACAGACCGTTTCGTTAGTTGACAGTTCGAAGCCGTGTTGCAACACTTCCCGTCTGGGTCACTCACTGTGACCGATAACTGGTCCGCTAATTTGTCCGGGGAACAAAACGGAAAATCGAACACGCGGTGGGGAGCTCGGAACAGCCGGGCTGAGAGGGCGAAAACTACTTCGCCGACCCATGAACCTGAACTGGGTAATTCCAGCGGAGGGACTGCGGCAGATCAGCAAATTCTGAACCGCCAGCGAATCCGCATGGCGGTTTTTTCGTTTCCGGTGATTTCGGCTCTCTATCTGAACCGTTTAACGTTCTGCAGGGCTTTCGATGGGCAGTCACATGACAGTTGGACCGCACACAGGGGCAATCGAGAATTCGGCTCGTGAGCCGGGCGCGCCCGGTCTGCTTGTTAGCAACGCGACGGTGGGTTACGAGACCGGCCGCGGCGAACGGCTGGTGGCTGCGCGCAACGTGAGCGTCGAGGTTGCACAGGGCGAGTTTGCTGCCGTGATCGGTCCGAGCGGTTGTGGCAAGTCGACGCTGCTTAACGCGATCGCCGGCCTAATCGAGCCATACGACGGTGTGATATCTATCGGCGGTGACACCCGAGCGACACGCCTGGGAAGCGTGGCGTACATGCAGCAGCGAGACCTGCTACTGCCCTGGCGAACGGTGTTGGGTAACGCCCGGCTCGGGCTGGAGCTGGCAGGTGCCGACCGCCGCGCAGCGGACGGGGCGGCAACCGAGCGAGCAAACGAGTTCGGACTTGGCGATGTGCTCGATTCCCATCCGTGGCAGCTTTCTGGCGGGATGCGCCAGCGCGCAGCATTGCTACGGGCGACTCTCCCGGAGAGCGGTGTGTTGCTGCTGGACGAGCCGTTTGGCGCACTGGATGCAATCACCCGTAGGCGATTGCAGCACTGGTTGGCGTCTGTGTTGGACCGGGAACGCCGCGCCGTGCTGCTGGTGACGCACGACGTTGAAGAAGCGTTGCTGCTGGCTGACCGCGTCTACGTGATGTCGCCGGGGCCAGGAACGATTGTCGACCGCGTCGACGTGCTCCTTGCGAGGCCACGGAGCGATGAAGTCGTCGTCACACCGGAGTTCGTCGCGCTGAAGTCCCGGCTCATGGCGGCCCTGGCCGGCCCAGTTGGGGCAGGCGTGGAGGCGGCGCAGTGACTTTATTCGGCGTGAGAGAGGCAAGAAACAGGTCGACCGAGCTTGCAGGCGAGCTTGGCGGCTGGCTACCGGCGGCTGGGTTGACTCTTGCGCTTGTTGGCCTGTGGGAGCTGCTGGCTCATGTGCTGGATGTGCAGCCGTGGTTGCTGCCTGCGCCAAGCGCAATTGCGGAAGAGCTTGTCGATTCGTTTTCGCTGCACATGGAGCACGCCAGGATCACGTTGCAGGAGATTGCGATCGGTTTTGCACTCGCTGCGCTGCTCGGTTCAGCGCTCGCCGCAGCGATTTCGTGGTCCCGGATCATCGAAAGGTCACTGTATCCAATCGTCATCGCATCGCAGACCATCCCGATCATCACGCTCGCGCCTTTGCTGCTCGTATGGGTCGGACCGGAGATGACGTCGAAAGTGATAGTGGTGGTCCTGATCTCGTTCTTCCCGGTCGTGGTCAGCCTGGTGGACGGGCTGCGTTCAGCGGATGTGGAGATGGCGAACATGATGCGGACGCTCGGTGCGAGCAGGATGCAGCTACTGGTCAAGCTAAGGCTGCCTGCGGCACTGCCGTACCTGTTCTCAGGGCTGAAGGTGGCGGCGGTGACCTCTGTCATTGGAGCGGTGGTCGGAGAGTGGGTCGGTGGCCGCGGTGGACTTGGATGGCTGATGAAGGTGTCTGGGCCGCAGTTCAGGACTGATCGTGTCTTCGCAGCGATCTTCGTCCTATCGGTGGCGGCGGTGCTGCTATTCGCGCTGGTTGTAGTGTCGGAGAGATGGGCGCTCAGGCATCACGGTCCAAGGGCTGGCTCGGGATGAGACACCGTTCGACAAGCTCAAGATGGCGATCTTCCTTCTCCCAGCAGGAGAAGTTGCGGGATGAGGGAGAGGTTTTGGCTGTGTCATCCCGCGGGAAGCAAAGGATCTTGCTGATCACATGAGGACGCCTGAGAGATTCTGAATCAATCCGTTCGGCGTCGCTCGGGACAGGTACAGAATGACAAATCGAAAACTTCTCCATCACCTCAATCCGCTCTGAGGGAGAGGAGAGCAGGCAGCGTTGGATGAAGAGAAATAGACGGTTCGAGGAGACGATGTAGATGGCACACAAAGGGCTACGTAACTTGCGGGCAAAGCTGTGGCTCACAGCGCTGGTCATGACGGCGGCGGCGCTGGCGGCATGTTCGAGCAGCGACGAGACCACCAGCGTTTCACTTGCGCTCGACTGGTTCCCGAACTCGAACCATGCCGGAATTTACGCCGCCCTTGAGCAGGGATATTTTGAGGAAGAAGGGCTGGACGTCAATGTCTACACACCCGCCGATCCGTCATCTGTGCTCAGCACTGTCGGAGCGGGGCGTGACGACTTCGGCATCAGCTATCAGACGGACCTTTTGCAGGCCCGAAACCAGGGAGTGCCGGTTGTCGCCGTCACAGGAATCGTGCAGCACCCGCTCAACTCCGTGATGGCACTGGAAAGTTCCGGCATCACGCGGCCCGCAGACCTTGCAGGCAAAAAGGTTGGCTACCCGGGAATTCCATCGAACGAAGGGCTGCTGGCGACGATGCTGGCGTCGGACGGCCTGACACTGGATGACGTGGAGCTGATCGACATCGGTTTCGCGCTCACGCAGTCGCTTGCAGCCGGTTCCGTAGATGCGGTGGTCGGCGCCTACTGGACGCACGAGTCGATTGTCCTTGAACTGGAAGGGCTGCCGGTGAACGTGATGCGGATGGAGGAGTGGGGCGTGCCGGACTTCTACGAGCTGGTTCTCGTGGCAAGCGAGGACAAGATTGCGGACGAGGCGGAGGTCGTGCAGAAGCTCGTGCGGGCGTTCAGCCGCGGCTTCGAGTACGCCCTGGCAAATCCGCAGACCTCTATCGACATGCTGGTTTCTATCGGCGGAGAGACGGTCCTGGAGGATGTCGAAAGGCAGGGCGTCGAGCTCCTGTTGCCGATGTGGGACGACGGCGTCGCTCCGCAGTTCGGGTGGCAGGAAGGAGCGCGCTGGGAGAGCTTCGCGGAATGGATGAAGTCGGAGGGGCTGATCGATCAGTCGCTGGATGCTTCGGCCGCGTTCACGAATCGGTTCGTGGAGGGTACGAACTAGATCGACTCACGCGTTCGCCTCAGAAGGAGTTCGCTCGACAGACCACAGCGGTCTTAGCAGGGTGACTCCGACCACCAGGACGGCAACGGACATCAGCGTTCCACCAACTGTCAGCGCAAGCGGCGCGCTGTAGACCTGCGCCAGTGCCCCCATCATCAATCCGCCGAGGCTCGACGCGCCCCACGTGAACTGGCTGATCCCCATAACCCGGCCACGGAACTCAGGCTCAACAAGCGTCTGCACCAGTGTCTGGCTCATCGTCTGGTAGATGGTCCGCGCCGCACCGACCAGCCCCAGCGCGAACGCAGCTACCGCAAGCTGGTCTGACTGCGCGAACAGCACCAGGAACGCACCGAAGCCTGTGCCGGAGATGGTCAGATACAGTGCCGGTCGCACGCGCTTGCCGAGCAACACGATCATCGCCGTGGCGACCAGGCCGCCGATTCCCCCGCCAAGAAGCAGGTTGCCGTACGTCTGCTCGTCGCCGCCAAACACCTCGTCTGCAAAGACAGGCAAAAGTGTCGAGTAGGAAAGCCCGACGAGGCCACCGAATATGCCGAGGCCGATCAGCCCGGCGATGACGCGGTTGTCTCGCATGTACTCGAGCCCTTCTGCCAGTCCTCGCCATGCTGAGACGCTGTTACTCGCCATTTTGTGCCCCACCGGCGACATGAACATCAGCGCTGCGGTTGTCAGCACGTAGGAGGCGGCGATGATGAAGAAGAGACCTTCGAGCCCGAGCGTGTTTACTATCGGAGCGAAGAGCGCCGGACCGGCAATCGATGCGACTCCGAACACGATTGAGTACATGGCGATGGCGCCCGCGAGGTGCTCCTTGGGCACGATGGTGGCGACCATTGCTGAGCGGGATGGGATGTCGAAGGAGAGCAGGATTCCGGTCGCGACCGAGATGGCGAGGACGTGCCATGGCTGGACGGCTCCGGTAGCAATGAGCACACCTGTGAGAACGGCCAGCGCGGCGAACATGAGTCGGGTGACGCGCACCAGCTTTAGCCTGTTCACGCGGTCGGCAAGCACTCCCCCCCAGACAGAGAAGATCAGCACGGGTCCCAGGTTGGCTGCCGTTTCCAGCCCGAGCATGAACTCACTGTCTGTGAGTGTGCGCATGAGCCAGAGCCGGCCGAAGATGAGCGACCACATCCCGATGTTGGAGAATGCGGCGGCGACCCAGAAGATGCGGTACTCGCGGTACTTGAACGCGGACAGCGATGTGTTTTCGAGTTTAGGCAGCACGTGAGGTTAGATGATCCGGTCTTGCAGCGGTTTGCTGAAGCCTACTTCAACTAACTCTGCTGTGGGTCGGCTGCCAGGAACTGCGTAACGGCGGATATGGAGTCTGCCGGGTTGTCCTCGAACACGTTGTGACCGGCTCCGGGAACTCTCAGCCATTTTCCATCCGGCACCGTGGCGACGGTTCGGACGAACACAACCTCAGTTTCCGAACCGGAATCCCGAGCCGCTACGGCCCTTGCCCTCGAAGAACTTCATGTCGACCACAAAACCCATCATGAGCATGCGTAGGCGCTGCTCTTGGTGAGCGATGGGGGAAGTGAACTCGATATCGAACTTGTCGGCGTCGGTCATCATTTCCTTGCCGATCCCCGAGAAACGCTTTGTGATCTTGCCAATCTGCGTGTTTCCCTCGTGCACCCAGAAGGTCCACGGCCGAAACATAGGACCCTTGATCCTGATCTCCGGTGATCCGTCACCCCAGATGGCGAATCTGCGCTGGAAGAGTGCGAAACGCTGCCTGATCTGGAACTGAGGCTGGCCGACCGGGTCGAAGATCTGGTGCGTCGAAAACGGGAAGCCCCAACGTTCTTTTAGCGAAGCTATTGGATCACCCGAGGTGCTGCGAAGCTCGATCGACTCGAACCTGCCGCTCCCCAGGAACAGGCGCTGCATACCACTCGTCGATTCGGCAGCGTGAGCGATGACCTGGCCATCCTGATCGAGCACATCGTAGCCGTTGGCTCCCTCGAATCCGGTGAACATCTCGAGCACCTCGACGCGCTGGTCGATCCGTACCGAGCTGTACCGGGTGAGATCAAGAAGTTGTTGTGAGTCCGTGCTCCGCATTATTTGTCTCCATCTGGCTTATTTTTGGGGTTTAGCCCGCTACGAACGTCCTTGCGTGCTGGTGCTCGTTCTACTCGCCGAACCCACGCTTCATGCCTCGAACGAGGGCGACCTGCCCGGTGTGCTGGCTCTCTTCGACAATGATGTGGCCGACGAGCCAGCGGCCTGTGATCGTACCGAAGCGCGGGTGCTCGATCTCCCTGCCAAGCGTCTCTTCATCCAGAGAATCGATGACCGGTCCGGTCTCAGCGCGGACCGCATCGAAGTACGCCAGCAGATCAGCCATCTCTATATGCGGCATCGCCACCACCTCTTCGATGGTCTGCCCGGCGCCCCTGTTCTCGGCGTCCATGCCGAACTTCTCATCCCAGCCGCCGCGGTTCCAGACCTGCCCTTTCCCGGTCAGCACGCCGTTGATCCAGTGGTCTTCGACACGGGCCATGTGCCAGACGAGCCAGGCGATGTGATTGGAGTGCGGAGTTGGCTGTGAGTAGGCCTCGTCATGAGAGAGACCGTCGACTGCCTGTTTCAATTGCTGAAGATATTCGTCGTAGGCGCTTTTGAGCGTGGCGACGTACTGGTTCATTGCGAGACTCCTGGAGATTGCTGCGATGGCGTGATGCGCTCGGAATACTGGGATGAGATTTCACGGTTGCTGCTTGCGGGAGCATCATAACCGTTGTGGTACGTAGGGTCTTGAGACCGGCGGAGAGACTGCTGTAATGGATGAAGGTGGCGCAACGAACCCGTCGTCCTGAGCCACAGCAAAGGACCCGGATGAGGGGTGGCGCGGTCGCGGTGGGAGGTCATTCCGGTGGGAGCGGTGCTGCGGCAACGGTCTTTGCTGATGCAGAGAGCGGTTACGGCGCGTTGCCTCATCCGCCCAAGGCCCTTCGCTCTAGCTCGGGACGAAGCCGTTTCTTCCTCACTGACAGGGAGGGAGCTAGAGGGTGGGTCGTTGTGGCGGCCTTACGGTCACGGGGCGCAGCAAGCGGCGCCCCTACAAAAATGCACCAGCCCTCTACACCAGTTGCATCTGCTTCAGCAGGCGGCTGCGCTTTTCGTGGGAGCGGAGCATCTTCTCTAGCTGAGCGAGGCCCTTTCGTGTATCGCTGGCGACTCGTGCCGGGTCGAGCCGTTCCATGCGGCGCTTGAACAGCCAGTATGTGAAGCTGTCTCCCTCGCCCAACGAATGGCCCGGCGGATTGAGCGAAGATCCCGTCGTCTCGGACAGCTCAGTCCCGGAGCAGTACTCATCCCACAGGCCAGCGCGGTCATTGCCGTAGAGACGCTGGTAGACCTCGTCGCAGCGATCGTCAGATGGCGCACGGCCGCTCGCTACCCGGCGTTTGGCGATCTCCTCGCGGGCGGCGACGATCAAGCCCTGCTCAACGGTCACACCGTAGAAGAAACTGAGGCTGGCGCGTGACTTATCGACGCCCATGATGCGCATGAACTCAGGCTCACCGAAGCCTCCGAACAGGTCAGGCGCATCGAGCCATACCTGCCAGTCTTCACTGGCCGGCCCGTTCTCCACGTTTTCGAGGATTCGGCTCGCCAGCAATCGCCAGTCGAATGCCTCGCCACCGATCAGGTACTGGAGCGTCTGGTTGCCGAACACCTCGGAAGACTCCGGCCACTGGCCGACCGTCTCCAGCACGAGCTGCTTCCAGTCGTCCGGCCTCGCGGCAAGATTCATCTTCAGCTCTGCTAGTAGCTCCGAGATCGGCCGGGAAGCGCGCGTGATATCCGTCGGGCCGTCAACCAGCACCTCGGCTGCCAGTGCGCTGTCTGCATTATCAGGACTTGTGGTCATAGTTCTCCATGAAAGCATACCTGTCAGCTTTCGGCGTGGAGATGAACTTGGTGAAATCACTGTGGGGAAGCGTATTGACAACACGGTCCCGCGTGCACCAGCCACGGCGCGCCATGCCCACTCCGTAGTGCAAATCTGCGAACTGGTGCAGGCGGTGCGAGTCTGTGCCGATTGAGAAGTACACACCAATATCGATGGCCCGGCGGATGTGCGTGTCTTTCAGATCGAGCCGCTGTGTGGAGGCGTTGATCTCCAGCAGCGTCCCGGTCTCGACGGCGGATCTGCAAATCGCATCGAAGTCCAGATCGACGGGAGCGCGCCTGCCGATGAGGCGCGTCGTCAGGTGGGCGACGATGTCCAGGTTTTCGTTCTCCATTGCGGTGATGATGCGCGCCGTCATGGTCTTGCGGTCCTGGTCCATCGAGGAGTGGATAGAGCCGAGCACGATATCCAGTTCGGCCAGAGCATCGTCCGGGTAGTCCATCGAGCCGTCCGCCCGGATGTCCATCTCGGTTCCCGTGAACAGGCGAATGCCCTTCAGCTTCTTGTCCAGCGCTCGCACTGCCTCGTTGTGCTCCGTGAGTTTTTCGACGGAGAGTCCGCCTGCTATTGTCGCCGACTTCGAGTGATCTGTGATCGCCAGGTATTCGAATCCGGCTTTTTTTGCGGCCCCAACCATCTCCTCCATGGGGAAACGGCCGTCCGTCCAGTCAGTGTGCGAATGGAGGTCTCCGCGGACATCCTTCACGGTGACTAGTTGCGGCAACTCGTCTTTTTCCGCTGCGTCGATCTCGCCGGAGTCTTCGCGTATCTCAGGCGGGATATATGGCAGATCGAGCCGCCTGTAGATCGCCTCTTCTGATGCGAACTCTTCGACCTCGTCGGTCTCGATGTTCTTTGCGCCGTATTCGTTTAGCGAGAGTCCGCGCTTGTTGGCGCGGTCACGCAGGCGGATGCCGTGCTCTTTACTTCCAGTGAAGTAGAGGAGCGTGGCGGCGAATGCGGCGTCCGGGACGACTCGCAGGTCGAACTGCAGCCCGGAATCCATGACGACCATCGACTTTGTTGCGCCCTTGCTCATCACGTCACTGACAATTGGGAGCGATGTGAACGCATCCATAACGGCCTCGGGCTCGTCAGCCGAGCAGAGCATGTCGACGTCGCCAATGGTCTCCCGATGACGGCGGAGCGAGCCTGCGCATGTGAGGTTGCGGATGCCGGGGACGGCTTTTCTCAGCGCATCCATGACGCGTTCCGCTTCGGGGAGTACGGTTCCGATAGGGATGCGATCGCCCTGGCTGATGCGGGAGTTGAGGTGACGCAGGATGTTCTGGGCAACCTTGTTGCTTATCCGCGGCAGCTTTTCCAGCTCACCTGATTCGATGGACGCCTTGAGCGCCTCGCGGGAGTCGATGCCGAGGTCCACCGCGGCGCGCATTGCGGTCTTGGGGCCGATGCCTGGCACCTGGGTGATTTCGAGTATCCCCGGCGGCATCTCTGCCCTGAGGTTGTCGAAGAACCTCAAGCTGCCGGTTTCAGCAAGCTCCTGCACCTTGGAGACGATGGCATCGCCGAAACCGGGTATGGCCCGCAGGCGCTTTTCGTCTGATGCAGCATCTGCAAGCTCGAATTGCATGTTGTCTATTGCGTCTGCGGCACGAGAGTAGGCTCGGGTCTTGAAGACGGAGTCGCCGCGTGCCTGCAGGAGGGTGGCGATGTCCGAGAAGACTTTTGCGAAGTCGCGGTTCTGGAGCCTGGTGTTGGCGTTTGGGGACGTTGCAGGCATTCCTGGCATCACTACCTTTGGCGCAGAGAGGGCGCCCGTAATCTCCCTGCCCGATCACGAGGGACGGGTGCCCACTTGTGCAGGCGGGTTAGAGGGTGGGTCGTACCATTGTCGTCTCGACCGTAGTGGAGAGATCTTACCGGTCTTGAGCGGTCATCCGAGAGATTCCGAATCAGGTTCAGAAAGAGAGAAAGCCGATACGGCCCTCACTCAGACCCTCACCCTAACCTCTCCCGATCCGGGAGAGGGGATTCCGAGGTTGGCGTCAGGCTAAACCTCTCACCATCGCCTTTAGCGTCGGCTCTTGGCCTGCTTCTGCGCCATCCGTTCGTATTTGCGACGCTCCTGGCGGGTCAACTTTCGGCCGTCCGGAGTGTGTGTTGGGACAGTGACTTTCTCTGCGCCGTGCCCGCGCTCGACACCCGCCATCACAGATTTTTGGCCTGCCACCGCTGCGGCCCGCCTGCGCGCCCCATCATCCCCTGAGGCTCCGTTGGACACTGGCACTCCTGCCGCCTGCGGCTTTGCTGCCGTTACGTTGCGTGGCTGCTGGGGCGGAGGCTGATTTGAGAGTGCGACCCGGAATATCTGGCGTGCGATGTTCGATTCGATGCGAGTCACGAGCTCCTGGAACATCTCGAAACCCTGCCGTTTGTACTGCACCAGCGGGTCACGTTGTCCGGCCGCCTCAAGGCCGATGCCCTGGCGCATGCCGTCCATCGTGGTCAGGTGTTCCACCCAGAGTGTGTCGACGCCCCGGAGCATGATGGCGCGCTCCAATCGGCGCATCATGTCCTCGCCGAACTCCACTTCTCGCTGGTCGTAGAGCTTCTCTGCGTACTGGATGAGCTGATCGATGATCTCGTCGATCTCGTTATCGTAGACCTCGTCCTCTTCGTCGAAGATTTCGGGAATCGGAAAGACGTTGTTCAGTTCGCGCTGGAAGCCGGTGACATCCCAGCTGTCCGGATCACCGGCGAGGTACTGCTGAGTGATGGCGGTCAGCTCACGCTCGAGATACCGCATGATCGTCTCACGCAGGTCTTCGCCCTCGAGGATCTGCCTGCGGAGCCTGTAGATCACATCACGCTGCGTGTTGACCACGTCGTCGTAGTCGACAAGCGTCTTGCGGATCTCGAAGTGCTGGCCTTCGACCTTGCTCTGGGCGCTTTCGATGGTGCGAGAGATGACTCGGTTCTCTATCGGCTCGTCCTCATCCCATTTGAACGCGCCCATGATGCTGCGGATGCGGTCGCCGCCGAACCACTTGATGATGTCGTCTTCGGTCGACAGGAAGAACTGTGTGGCCCCGGGGTCGCCCTGCCTGCCTGAGCGTCCACGCAGCTGGTTGTCGATTCGGCGGGACTCGTGGCGCTCAGTTCCAAGGACAAAAAGGCCGCCGGCGTCGATCACCTTCTTGTGATCTTCTTCCCACTGGTCGTTATTGAGATCCAGTGCCTCCGGGTTGCCGCCGAGGATGATGTCTGTGCCACGACCTGCCATATTCGTTGAGACGGTGACCGAACCGGGCCGACCGGCCTGTGCGATCACTTCGGCCTCTCGCTCGTGCTGTTTGGCGTTCAGCACGTTGAACTGCAGGTTGCGCTGGCGCAATAGTTCGGCGAGCTGTTCGGATTTTTCGATGGAGGTCGTGCCAACTAGCACCGGCCGGCCGTGATGCGACAGGTCTTCGATGGTATTCGCCACCGCTCGCCACTTGGCGTCCTCGTTCATGAAAATCTGGTCACGCATATCGTCACGGCAGATCTCGCGGTTGGTCGGGACGTTCACGACCTCAAGCTTGTAGATCTTGAAGAACTCTTCCGCCTCGGTCGCCGCCGTTCCGGTCATGCCAGCCAGCTTCTCGTACATGCGGAAGTAGTTCTGCAACGTGATTGTGGCGTAGGTCATCGACTCCCGCTGGACCTCGACACCCTCTTTGGCTTCGATGGCCTGGTGCAGTCCGTCGGAGTAGCGGCGACCTTCCATGAGCCGGCCGGTGAACTCGTCGACGATGATGATCTCGCCTGCCCGGACGACGTACTGAACGTCCTTCAGATACAGGTTTTCTGCGCGAATGGAGTTCTCGACGAAGTGTGAGAGAGCCTGGTTGTCGGGCGAATACAGGTTGTCGACGTTCAACGCCTGTTCAACGCGGGCAATGCCGTCTTCGGTCATTGCGATAGTCTTCTTGGCGTCGTCTATCTCGAAGTCGCGGTCTCGCCGCAGCTGGCGGGCGACCTGCGAGAAGCGCCTGTACTCCTGGCCCGATTCCTGGGCCGGACCCGAGATGATGAGCGGAGTCCTGGCCTCGTCGATGAGAATGTTGTCCACCTCGTCAACGACGGCATAGGCAAGTTCGCGCTGGACCATTCGCTCCTTCGAATCGACCATGTTGTCGCGCAGGTAGTCGAAGCCGAGCTCGTTGTTGGTGGCATAGAGGATGTCTGCGGCGTAGGCATCGCGCTTCGCCGTTTCGTACAGATGTTCACCGGCGACATCGGCGAAGGCGAGCGAGCCATCCTCGTGGTCTACGTCTGAAGCTTCACCACTCGTCTCTGCCTCCGCTTCTGCGCGCTCCTCTCGTTGCGCCTTCGCACGTTCAGGGTCGTAGACGAACGAGGCGCCGGTCTCCAGGCAGCCGACCTGCAGGCCGAGCGCGAAGTAGATTGCGCCCATCCATGATGCGTCACGTTTCGCAAGGTAGTCGTTGACGGTGACCACGTGGACGCCTTCGCCAGTTAGCGCGTTGAGATACGCGGGAAGCGTTGCGACCAGTGTCTTTCCCTCACCCGTCCGCATCTCTGCGATCTTGCCCTGATGGAGCACAATGCCGCCGATGAGCTGTACATCGAAGTGGCGCATGCCGAGGGAGCGGCGAGATGCCTCACGCACCGCGGCGAACGCCTCGGGAAGCAGTTCGTCCAGCGTCTCACCGGCTTCAACACGAGATTTGAACTCTGGAGTGAGATCGCGCAACTCGTCGTCTGACAGGCTCTTCATCTCGTCTTCGAGCGAGTTGATCTCGTCGACGACGGGCCGAAGCGCTTTGACCGCTTTTTCGTTGGAGTCACCAACGATTTTGTTTAGCAGGCCGAACATGTCTGGGTAAGCCTCTTAACAGGGTTGTTGGGCCGTAAGCCGCATGGACCCATTCAGGTGATAAGGAGGCGATGGCTTTTCCTGGTTGCCGCCTACCTGAACAGTGCGCCGACGGAACGGCCTTCGTGGATTCGCCTGATCGCCTCGCCAACCAGCGGTGCGATCGGCACTACCGTGATCTTAGGATGCCTCTTTCTATCTTCCAGCGGCATCGTGTCTGTAATGACCAACTCTTTAAGATTAGGGACTGCTGTCAACTTTTGCGCTGCGTCACCCGGCAGAACTGCGTGGGTAGCGCACGCATAAATACCCTTCGATCCCTTGTCTGCAAGTATGTTTGCCGCCGCGATCATCGTGCTGCCGGTATTGATCTCATCGTCGAACAGCAGCGCGTACTTACCTTCTACATTACCGATTACGTTCAGAGTTTCAACCTGGTCGTTGTTGCCCAGCCGTCTTTTCTCGACAATTGCCAGCGGCACGTTCAGGCGCGTTGCGAATACCCTGGACCGGCGGGACGAGCCGATATCGGGAGCGACGACGACCAGGTCTTCCGTTGAGATGTCCTTCTTGGCGAAGTAGTCAGCGAGCATCGGCAAAGCTGTCAGCTCGTCTACCACCGTCGAGAAGAAGCCCTGCACCTGGGCCGCGTGAAGGTCTACGAGCACAACCCTGTCTGCCCCTGCGGTGTGGATCAGGTCTGCGATTAGCCTTCCCGTAATGGGAACCCGTGGCTGGTCCTTTTTATCGGTCCGGGCATACGAGTAGTACGGGATGACGGCGGTTATGCGGCCTGCCGATGCGCGGCGTGCCGCATCGATGAAGATCAGCATCTCCATGATGTTGTCATTGACCGGATAGGCCGTCGGCTGAACGATGAAGACGTCCCGATGGCGGACGTTGTCGAGGATGCGCACGAAGGTGTTGTCGTTGTTGAACTTGGAGAACTCGGCGGCTCCGAGATCGCAATCGAGGTATTCGCAGATCCTCTTTGCGAGAACCGGGTGGGCCTGCCCGGTAAAGATCATCGGTCCGCCATTCAGGAACAAGTCAGACTCCTCGGTAGTTTGGCGCTCGCTTTTCGCGGGCCGCGGCCATGCCTTCTGCGTGATCTGCCGATGATAACGTGATTGACTCGGCCGCGGCGGACAGTTGAAGCGCGCTTGTAAGGTCTGTGCCGAGGCTGCGGTGCATCATCGTCTTGGCCAGCCGCGTGGCAATTGGCGGACCCGCTGCGAGACGCGTTGCAAGTTCGGTTGCCTCTGCGAGAAGTTGATCGGCGGGCACAATTCTGTTCAGGAATCCAGATGCAAGCGCTTCTTCCGCGTTCATGAAATCGCCGGTCAGCATCATCTCTGCCGCTTTCGCCATACCGAACATGCGCGGGTAGAACCAGACACCTCCGTAACCGGGGAACAGGCCGACCCTGATATAGGCGGCCGAAAAGCGTGCGTCCGGGGAAGCGATTCGGATGTCGCAGGTGCATGCGATGTCAAGACCAGCGCCGACGGCGGGGCCGCTTATTGCTGCGATGACGGGCTTTTCCATGTCGAACAGGGTGAGGATTATTCGGTGGGAAAGTTGGAAGCCGCGGCGCAGAGCCTCTGGGCCGCCGGGACCGGGTGAGTGCGGGCCATCGGATGAGCCACCGGCTAGCTCGTCTGTATCGACGCCTGAGCAGAATGAAGCGCCTGAGCCGGTGAGAACGATGGCACGGACCGATTCATTTTCGGAGAGGTCGGCCACGGCCTTGTCGAGCGCGATTAGCATCTCGTGGTTGAGCGCGTTGCGCCGTGCGGGCCGGTTGAGTGTGATCGTCCCGACACCGGCATCTTCGTCGAGACCGGTCAGGACGGCGAGGTCAGGATTTTCGCCGGGGGATTCGGACATCCGGGCATATTACCAGCGGCAGGAACGGAGACTGTGCGGTCCGAACTAGCTCTACCTCAGGTAGAGGACTAAAGGAGAGAGGGAAGCGATCTGTTTGTCGTTCTGAACTACATCCTGAGCATGTCGAAGGATCAAGCTCAGGATGACGGACGAACCGAAGGCTAAGCCGCTTCTCTTTGTTCGCCCAATTCGCCCAGTTCGCCCAGGTTGGGCGCCTCTGCGGCGACTCGTTCAGGACCGAACGGGAGGCCTCCGCCGATTTCAGGCGATTGGTTGTCCCGGCGGGTCATGAAGTCACGGTTGAACCCGCATTGCAAGCACTTGGCGTATACACCGTAGTTATCGCGGTCCAACTTCACATCGCCGCTGCATCGAGGGCAGGCCTTCGTGTAGAGCATCTCATCACCCTTAGACTGGTTTTACAGGCCACTTTTTCTGAAATCGAAAGGAGAACGGGGAGAGACTATGCGCGGGCGAATCGGCGGGACCTGTTGACTCCACCAGTGTGGCGTAGGTGCTGACACGCAGACGTTAGTTCAAGCGGAGATCAGGCCAGCCTCTTTGCGTACTCGGCGGCATCGAAGCCAAATAGCACGTTCTTGCCTGTTATCAAGATGGGCCGACGAATCAGGCGTGGCTCGTCGAGCATCAAATCGATGAGCTTTTTGTCCGACAGTTTTCCTCGCTGCTCGCGATGCGGTTTTGCGCTCGGGCTACGCCATGAAAACATCTCGTCAACGGAGGCCATTCCTGCGATGCGCTCAATCTCATCTCGGGACAGGCGGTCTTTGAAGAAATCACGCTGGTCGGTGGACTCCACAGCTTGCGAAAGGGCACCTTTCGCTTTGCGACAGGTCTCTCATTTTGTGTAGTGATAGAAGATAGGTTTCTTAGCCAAAGAGTCATCTTTCCGTAATTGCTGTGTTGTACGCTAACTGTTGAGTTTATTGCAGCCCGGTACGGTTCGGCCAACTCGGCCTGATATGTCGGTAAAAGGATGAAATGACAGCCAGGGGAAACGAAAGCACGGAGGCTCGGCTCGATGCGGTTGCTGCCGAATCGCCGGGCTTCAACATGCCTTCGCCTGGCCGCTCAATCCGCAAAGCCATTGCAGTTCATCGCCGCGGGCCTCGCAGCCTCGTCAACCTGAGCCTCTATGCGGCCGGTCTCTCCGGAATGTGGACCGCTTTCGGCACACCGCTACTGCCAATTACGATCGAAGAGATTCTTTCCGATGGCGGCTCGCAGATCCTGGGATTCACCTTCGACGAGGACAACAAGAACGGCGCACTCGGACTTGTCTCACTAATCGGACTCGTAGCCGCCGCGCTGGCACAGCCGATCTCCGGAATCATGAGCGACCGAAGGAGCGGGCCCTCCAAACGGTTGCCGTTCCTGCTGGTCGGTTCATTTGGCATGGCCGCTTCCGTACTGTTTCTCGGGATGGTTGGAACGCTGATAGCGCTTATCCTCCTCAATATTATGATCCAGGGAATGGGCAACTTCGGCCAGGGCGCGGCGAACGGGCTGATTGCGGACCACGTTGGCAAAGGAAGCAAGGGCGCGGCAGCCGGCGCGTTGAACCTTTCTCGCGTCGTCGGCGCGGGGGTTTTGACGGGAGTCGTGCTGTTGATGATGGGGCAGTATGACGCCGATACTTCTCCGGGATGGTTGACCGGATCACTGGTGTTAATGGCAACCGTGACAGTCCTGACGACGCTATGGACGGTTACTTCGGTGCGCCGCGGTGGTGGCCAGTTAGAGGACGATGGCGCTGATGTGCTGGTTGAGATGCAGGAGATCGAAGCAGAAGAGGTTTCGACCGATGAGACCGACAGCGTCGTGCCGCATGACAGCTACCTGCGTTTCCTGATTGCGCTCACCGTAGCCATCGCCGGTTTCTCGGCGCTTCAGCTCTACTCATTTTTTTACCTTGAGGATGTGATTGGACTGGAAAATCCCGCAAGGGGAGCAGTGGCGATTCTCGTCGCGATCGCCGTTGCTACCGCCCTGACCGTACTGCCCGCAGGACGATTGACCGACCGGATAGGCCGCGATCCGATGCTGGTGATCGGAGGTAGCCTCGGAGTGGTGGCGACACTGATCCTGATCTTTGCAGGATCAATCCTCGTGGTCACGCTCGTCGGTTTGATGGTGGGCGTCGTGATCGGCATATTCCTGACGGTCAGCTGGGCGCTGGCGAACGACTTGGTCTCCAAGCGGCATGCAGCGCGGGACCTCGGATACGCCAGCATCGCCGCTCTCATAGGTTCCGCCGTCTCCAGGATCTCGGGAATTGGCGTCGACCGTCTGAACGAGGTCCAGGACGCTCTTGGTTACCAGGTTGTACTGGGCGCGGTCGCTCTCTCGTTCATCATCTCGGTATCGCTTATGACGAGGCTGGGCGCGAGCGGCAAGAAAGATGTTGCGGACAAATTGCCTGAAGGGTCCCTGGCAGACTGAGTCTCCCTGACGTCTACGCGCCTACCTGAACACTCGCAACGGGCCTATATAATCAGAGGCCGCACGCAGTACCGGCTGCTCGTGATCCAGGTACAGGAGCCCCAACACTAACCATGACGACCACCGAAAACGTCGAAGGCCGGTCGATGGACGTCTACCTGGCAAGCCCGCGCGGGTTCTGCGCGGGCGTCGTGCTTGCCGTGGACATTGTTGAGCTTGCACTGAAGAAGTACGGAACACCGGTGTACGTCAAGCACCAGATAGTGCACAACCCGATCGTGGTCGCCGAAACGGAGAGCAAAGGCGCAATCACCGTGGACGAGGTCACAGACGTGCCCGAAGGCTCGGTCGTAGTGTTCTCAGCCCACGGCTCGCCGCCCTCCGACCACGAAGAAGCGAAGCGTCGAAACCTGACCGTTATCGACGCCACATGCCCGCTGGTGACGCGTGTCCACAATGAAGCCAAAAAGTACGCGCGCGAGGGCAAGAAGATCATCCTGGTGGGTCACCGCGGCCACCAGGAGGTGATCGGCTCGACCGGACAGACAGATATGACGCTAATTGATGAGCGCGAGGGCATCGATGTGCCTGAATTCGAGGAGGGTGACGCCGAGGTTGCCGTGCTGACACAGACGACGTTATCTGTCCGTGACACGGCGGCGGCGATCGACAAAATCACTGAGCGCTATCCGAGTGCCCTGGTCCGTAATGACATTTGCTACGCGACGACGAACCGCCAGGAGGCCGCGAGCCAGCTTGCCGAGGTTGCGGAGATGGTGCTGGTGATCGGCGCGCAGAACAGCTCCAACTGCAACCGTCTCAAGGAGGTTGCGGAGTCGTACGGCGTGGCGTCGTACCTGATCAACGGACCACAGGAGATGGATTCGAGGTGGTTCAATGGGATAACCCGCGTTGGGATCACATCGGGCGCTTCAACCCCGGAGTCGAGCGTTGCGGCCGTGATCAAGGCCATTGACCCGAAGAACGTTATCTATGTTGGGCAGGGCGATGAGAACATTACGTTCAGGCTGCCGGCCGAGCTTCAGGCCACGCAGAAAACGGCGGGCATTCACACCGGTACGCGCAGGTGAGTGACCGGCCCAGTTTCTCGAACTCGCCTGAATCCGGCGAAAGCCGCGCAAACCCGTAGAGAGCAAGTGCCTTGAAGATCACGTCTGTCGAATGCCTCGTGCTTGACGCTGAGTATCCGTATGCCGTGGTGCACACGGATGAGGGAATCACTGGCTTTGGCGAGTGCTTCCGCCGGGCGCCCTATGTTTCGAAAGCGGCGATCGAGACCGTTTTCACGCCTTTGCTGATCGGCCGCGATCCATTCGACACCACTGCGAGCTGGGACGCCATGTTCAGTGCGGGCAACGTGGCCGGGCCGCCGGGGGCGTTGCAGACGGCGGCTTCCGGCGTTGACATTGCGCTTTGGGACATCAAGGGTAAGGCGCTCGGCGTTCCGCTCTACAAGCTGCTCGGCGGGAAGAACCGGGATCGGATCCGGGTATATGCATCTTCTCTCAAGCGCGACCTTTCGCCTGAGGCAGAGGCGCGCCGGGTTGCCGAGTTCTGCGACAGGGGTTTCACCGCGTACAAGATGCACTCTGCCGTGCCGGGAAAAATCGACGACCCCACCGACACAACTGTCGAGAACGTTCGTGCGATCAAGAAGCTGGTCGGCGACGACATGGAGATCCTGGTTGATGTGAACGGCGCCTATTCGGTGCATCACGCCATCGAGATCGGCAAGGCGCTGCAGGACCTTGGCGCTTTTCACTTCGAGGAGCCGGTTCATATCCGAAACTTTGAGGGGCTCGCCGAGCTTTCGGACGCCCTGGATATACCGATTGCCGCGGGTGAGAACGCCTATTCACGTTGGGATTTCAAGGAGCTGGTAGAGCGCGGCAGACCGGATATCGTGCAGCCGGACGTCGTCAAGGCCGGCGGCATCACCGAGTTCGAGCGCATCGCGTCGCTTGTGAGCACATACGCGCTTCCGATGACGATTCACAACACGCAGCCCTACGGCTCGACCGCAGCGCATCTCCACCTCATTGCAGGGCGCACCGATTTTCCGTACGCGCAGGAGTACAACATCGAGCACGTCGGCATCCGTGACGCCGGTTCGATCTTGAGTGAGCCGTTCGAGGTCGAAGATGGGCATATTCGAGTGCCTGAGGGTCCGGGACTCGGGTTGGAGTACGATTTGGATGTGATGAGGTCTCGTGATCGGCAGGCGTAGGACGGCGGAGCGGCTGCCCTGGCTGCTGGGTGCGGTTATCTCCCTCGTCGCAGTGGCTTGCAGTTCCGGAGCTGCACCGGGGACTGAAAACCCTGCTGCAACATCGACTGGATCTATCGTGACCAACCCTTCGCAGGAGCCGACTCAGGAAGCAGCTAGCGCAACGGCTGTGCCGCCCTCCGGTACGGAATTCGTGCCGCCAACAACGAGTCCGGCGGCATCCTCTACAGCCCCACCGCCCGCGGCATTTCCCGCCCTTGAGTTTGCAGACAACTCTGATTGCACAGAGATCAGCCGTGAACCGCTCCCTCTGGCCGACGTGACCATTACAGATGGTGTACGCACGGTGGATGTCGTCGCCGAAATGGCCGTTTCGGGGGCGGATCAGGGGCAGGGATTGATGTGTCGCGCATCTGTGCCTGGTGGCACAGGAATGCTGTTTATCTGGGAGGAAGAGAGGACGGGCGGCTTCTGGATGTTCAATACCTATGTGCCGCTAGACATTCTCTATTTCGGTAGCGCGAGCGGTGAAGTGTCGATCAGGCAGATGGAGCCTTGCCCGCGAAACAGAGACGAGGAGCTCAGTGCCTGGCGGTCCCGCTGCGCCTTTGCCGCTACAGATTATGGTGGCGACGGTAGCTACACGACTGCGCTTGAGCTGCCGCTGGGATGGCTGGAGTCGGAGGGGATTAACGTCTCTAATCCCGCGCAAATTGTCGTATCGTTTACTCCAAGACAGTAATCCGGTCCATCGCAACGCCATTCACCGAGGGGAGAAAACGATGACATATCAACTGATCCTGCTCCGTCATGGCGAGAGCGAGTGGAACCTTGAGAACCGCTTCTCCGGCTGGAAGGACGTTGATCTTACGCAGACCGGCGTTCAGGAGGCGAAGAGTTCGGCTCAGCTTCTGACCGCAGAGGGTCTATTACCTGAGTTCGCCTTCACGTCGGTGTTGAAGCGGGCTATACGAACTCTCTGGCTGGTCCTGGACGGTATGGACCGCATGTGGGTCCCTGTCGAGAGGTCGTGGAAGCTGAATGAGCGCAGCTACGGCGCTCTGCAGGGGCTGAACAAGGCCGAGACGGCAGTTAAGCACGGTGACGAGCAGGTGCTGATCTGGCGTCGCAGTTACGACATTCGTCCGCCTGCTCTTAAGAGGGACGACGATCGCAACCCGCGCCACGATCCTCGCTACGCCGACCTGACAGATGACGAGATACCGCTCACCGAATGTCTGAAGGACACCGTAGCGCGCGTACTTCCATACTGGAACGAGCGCATCATGCCACAGATCAAGACCGGCAAGCAGGTCATCGTGGCGGCGCACGGCAACAGTCTGCGGGCGCTGGTGAAGCACCTGGACGGAGTTTCCGACGATGACATCGTTAGCTTGAACATCCCGACGGGCGTGCCGCTGATCTATGAGCTGAACGGCGATATGACGCCTGTTGGTCACCGATACCTGGGCGACCCTGACGAAATTGCGGCTGCGATGCAGGCAGTTGCGAACCAGGGACGCGCCCAGACTGGGAACTAGACCGGGACCATGAGCCAGACCGAGGACTAACTTCCTATTCGCTTCCGTGTAGTCGGCTCGTAAGCTGTCCTTCTCGTTTGTGTGTGACCCCCCATACTCGCCCGTGTTAGGCAGGGCTAACTTTGTGTCAGCACAGGGCGGTTGCCGCCAACGCAAATGGGCCATTGCCCGCACCTGACCAGGGCTAAATCACGGTGCAGGTTCACTACGGCGGCCTGTGTGCTGGCTCTGGCCGAGTCCAGGCAGTCAGATTCGAAGAAAGCTCGGAAACCTGCAATTACTCGGACTGATTACCGCTAAGACTTGGCATGAGAAAGGTGTAATTGTTAGCTCCGAACTTTGTGAGCTCAACCGTTGATCCAGCCCGGTCCACAGCCACGAGGCGACTCCTGGCGTCAGTCGGCAAGGTGTAAATGACACTCAGCACAGAACAGAATCGTAGGGAAAAATTCGAGATTATCGGCCGTATTTCGGCCGGTCTTGCTCATGAACTGAACGGCCCCATAGGGATCGCACTCGGTTTCACCGAGCTTGCGAAGGAGACTCTGCAAGGCGCGAATAGCGGGATCGACGGACAGTCGGCCGCAAAGGTCTCCGAGTATTTGAACCTGATTGAGAGTTCCACAAGACGAGCCAGGCAACTCGCCCGCGATGTGTGGGAATTCGCCAAATCGCAACCCGGGTCTATTGAAGAGTTCGACCTCGGTGAACTGGTTGGTTTGGCCGCCGCACTGTCCGGTCCGGCGGTCAAAGTGGGAAGCCTGGAGATCATCCCAAGGGGCGAAGTTGAAGAGATTTCGGTGATGGCCGACCGAGCGTTGATGCTCCAAAGCCTTGTCCAACTGATGCTCTCTTCAATGGACACACTGCCGCAGGGCGGCACCGTGTACTGGGATGCCCGTTCTGCCGGGCCCGGAGGCGGTGGCGAGTTCACTCTTACGGCTGAGCCGTGGGGCGAGGTCGCTTCAAATGAGTGGCCTGTCGATGAACAGGTCAGGGAAGCGATCGCATCACAGGGCGGATCGATCGATCCCGTGACAGGCGTGAGCATGAAGGGCGGAGGAGTGTCCGCTCTTGCCTGGATAGTTTCAGGAACATTGCCGGCCGCGTCCGGCGCAGTTGACAAAGCCAGTTGAGCTGGCAATAGCTTCGGTAAATCGTTTGGTCCTGTTGGATCCAATTTGGACACCAACCCGGACAATGGAGGCAGCTTTGACTACGGATTCGGTCGCAGTTAAGTCAATCAGGGTTCTCATGGTTGATGACCATGAGCTCATGCGGCAGGCATACGGCATGCTGCTGAACACAGATCCTGATATCCAGATTGTCGGTTTTGCAGGTGACGGGCAGGAAGCCCTTGGCATGGTTGACCGTCTGAACCCCACGGTTGTGATTATGGATGGTCGGATGCCGCGGCTGGACGGTGTGAGCGCATCCCGGATCATTCGCGAGAAGCACCCTGACATGGCGATAGTTCTTCTCTCAGCGTTCGACGACGACGAGTTCGTGAGAGAGTTCCTGAAGGGCGATGTGAAGGGCAAGGCGTACTTGCTCAAACAGTCGCTCGAGAGCCTTGCAGACCTTGTACAGGCTGTGAAGGACGTTTCCGAAGGTAAGACGTACCTTGCCAGCGAGATTGTTGCGAAGTTGGCAGGCACGCAGAACAAGGTTGAGAGCCAGTTCCTCTCAGAGCTGACGGAGCGAGAGCGAGAGGTTCTTGACTGCATGGCACGCGGACACTCAAACGCCGCTATTGCCGAGGATCTGTTTATTCAGCCTCGAACGGTCGAGCGCCACATCGGCTCGATTTTCGGGAAGATGCGACTCCAGCCACAGCCCAAGGCGCACGCACGAGTGCAGGCTGTCCTTGCGTTCCTACACGACACTGGCAGGCTGAAGGAAGGCCAGAGGGTCGCTACGAAGCAGCAGGAAGAGCAGCAGGCGGCGGCTGGAAATGCTGACGCCAACCAACCGGCATACCTGCGCCACGTGAAGCAGATGACGCGGAGCGCGTAGCGTTCGGCTTTGATACGGAAACCAGAAACACCCCGCAGTTGATGCGGGGTGTTTTTTGTTGAAGTGATCCTGAATCCGAAGAGATGGCGGTTTGCCTCCCTCTCCCTGTCAGGCAGGCAGAGTTTGTCATTCTGAACTTGATTCAGAATCTCTCAGGCGTTCTCACATGGACTGTGGAATCGCTCACGTACAGCTTGCAAGATCAGGCTAGTGCCGATGTTCGGTAAGATCCCTCCGCTGCGGTCGGGGTGACAACCTTCGACGGTTGGCCGCAGAGCGGGCCCACCCCTACCAGGAAAACCGCATCTACCAGGCGATTTCGCCGCCGTCGATCACCAGCTCGATTCCTGTCACCCATGCTGCTTCGTCGGAGGCGAGATAGAGCACGCCGTATGCTATGTCGTTCGGCTGACCCAGCCTGCCAATCGGCGTCATGTCGACCCGGTGCTTGTGGATCGCCGGGTCGGAGTGGATGTCAGTCGTCATGGGTGTGTCTGTGAAGCCGGGATGGATGGAGTTGACCCTGATGTTGTCCTTCGCCAGCTGCACAGCCGCAGCCTTGGAGAAGGTGCGGGCGGCACCCTTCGATGCGTGGTAGGCGGCTCCGGCCGGGCTACCGACGATGCCGAAGATGGACGAGATGTTGACGACGGAGCCGCCGCCGTTCTTGCGCATAGCGGCGACGGCGGTCTTGGTACCGAGCATGACTCCGGTCGAATTGACCGCAAATACGTCGTTCCAGTTCTCCACGATAGTGTCTTCTACAGGAGGCCGACCCTTCGCCCCGGACATCCCGGCATTGTTGACGACGACATCGAGGCGGCCCCACCTGGACATAACCTCGCCGACTACCTCGTTCCAGTTCGATTCGCTCGTAGCATCGAGGCGGCGGAATATAGCGGCGTCGCCAAGCTCTTTCTCAAGAGCATTACCCTTCGCTTCGTCGATGTCGCCAATGACCACCTTTGCGCCGTGCTCGACAAAGAGCCGGCAGCATGCCTCGCCAATGCCGGACGCGCCGCCCGTGACGATCGCCGTTTTTCCTTCAAGCCGTGGTCCGATAGTCATGGGATAAGCCGCCTGTTGCTGAGGAGTCTGCTGCCAGTGAGAGTCTTCGGCCAGCATTTTGCACGAAAATATCGCAGTGCGCGGAAGAGTGTTTCCTGAGCGGAGCGTCAGCGGAGTCGAAGGATCTCTGGCACGGCAGCTTTCCTGGCCAAGTTCACTCGTCTCCCACAGAACCGCTCACATCAGGACGACAAGGCTTCTCTGTCAGCCACTTCGACAAGATCACTCCACCGCATAGAGACCCTTCGACTTCGCTCAGGGAACACCCGCCGCACCTCATCAACCGAATTCGCTAACTAGCTCGCCTGTACTGATAGACGGCCAGCGGGGCGAATACCGCCGTCAGGCCGATGATCCAGGCTATGGAGAACAGCAGGTCTTCAGTGATCGGCCCGCCCTGGGCGAGAGACCGAGCCGTGTTCACTCCATACGTCATCGGGTTTGCCTTCGCAACGGGCTGCAGCCAGCCGGGCATCGTCTCAACCGGCACGAACGCGCTGCTCAGGAACGTGATAGGGAAGATCACCAGAAAGCTCGCAACGTTCGCTGTCTCGGCTGTGCCTGAGCGTGCGCCGAAGTAGGCCATCATGAAGTGAAAGGCGATGCTGAAGAAGATGGCGTAGAACGGCAGAGCGATTGCGCCAACTACTCCGCCGTGAAACCTGAAGCCGATCGTGAGACCGACTGCGAGCATGACGCCGACGACGAACATGTTGCGCGCCATGTCACCCAACACGCGGCCAGCGATCACCGCCGACCGCGCCATCGGAAGCGACCGGTAGCGGTCGACTATGCCCTTGCTCAGGTCGTCTGCCAGCCCGACGCCTGTCTGGCCGGTGCCAAAAAGCACCGTCTGGATGATGATTCCCGGCATCAGGAAGTCGGTGTAGCTGCCACCGGTCTGGATGGCGCCGCCGAAGACGTAGACGAACAGCAGCACGAACATGATGGGCTGAATCGTCACGAAGGTCAGCAACTCCGGTGAGCGCGTGGTCACGATCAGGTTCCGCCACGCCATCGTGACGGTATCCTGGACTATCCAGCGGGCCTCCCCGCGCAGATTCGCCACCAGCTCAGTCATCACCGTCTCCTCTAGCTGCTTCCTCACCCTCTTCGTCTTCTGCGACCTCGGCTCTGCGGCCCGTCAGCGCCAGGAACACGTCATCCAGAGTCGGCTGCCGCATCGAAAGGTCGGTGACAGCGACAGCCGCAGCGTCCAACTCCCGGACAATACCGGTCAGAAGAGACGATCCGTCACTGACGGAGACGGTGACGCGGCGATCATGGGTACTCACCGTCGGTTCTTCTGTGCTGAACTTGCGTAGCACTTCGACGGTGCGGCTGACCTGGTCTTCCTGTTCAGACTGCACGGAGATGAACTCCGACCCGGCGCGCTGTTTCAGCTCTGCAGCAGTGCCTTCCGCGATGATGGCGCCCTGGTCGATCACAGTGATGCGGTCGGCCAGCTGGTCCGCCTCATCCAGGTACTGCGTGGTCAGCAGCACGGTGGTGCCGCCGCGCACGAGCTCTCGAATCACGCCCCACAGATCGTTCCGGCTGCGCGGATCGAGCCCCGTCGTCGGTTCATCAAGGAATAACACCTGCGGTCTTGCGACAAGGCTTGCGCCGAGGTCGAGCCTGCGTCTCATACCGCCGGAATAGGTCTTGACGGCTCGGTCTCCCGATTCGACGAGATCAAACTGCTCAAGCAGCTCACCGGCGCGTGTCCGCGACTCTTTCCGGCTCATGTGATAGAGCCTCGCGACAAGGTGGAGGTTTTCACGGCCAGTCAGGTTCTCGTCGACGGCCGCACTCTGGCCTGCAAGTCCGATGATGGTCCGCACCAGCCGCGTCTGCTTGACGACGTCGAATCCTGCGACAGATGCGAAACCGGAGGTCGGCTTGATGAGGGATGAGAGGATCTTGACGAGCGTCGTTTTACCTGCGCCGTTAGGACCGAGCATGCCGAAAATGGCACCTTGCTCGACCTCAAGTGAGACGTTCTTAAGCGCCTCGATCTTGCCGTAGTTCTTCGAGACGTTGTCGACAAGTATTGTTGGTGACTGCGAGTTCATTGCGTTTTAGCGTGCGACTGTTTAACGATGGCGACGGGGAGAGCCGGAGCAGGGCAGGCGGATTGTCTGGAACACGGCACAGGCTGTCGAGTATACGCAAAGAGACCATGAGAAGCGCCTGAGACTGTCACAAACTTTGGTGGTTGGGCGGCGGCAAGTGGGCTGGTTGGCTTGGTTGGAAAGAAGGCGTGCGGCGTTTCCTGGGCGGAGGTCCGGTGATCTGTTTCGCATACGAGTCTTGAGTAGCGGTCCGCGTCTCCTATAGAGACGGTCATCTCATTAACGGGGGGTATCGCAGCGATGGTTCTCGCTGGTGCAGAGCGCGGTTCTGGTGTGTTGCCTCATCCACCCCGGGTCCCTCGCTCTGGCTCGGGACGAAGGGCTTCGGCTCTGCTCGCGTCGGCTTCGAGCCTAGATTCGCACGCGTGCACGAGAGTAGGCTGTTTGTGCGGGCTGCGTTCGCATCCGGAAGTTACCGGCTGAGTCCGTGGCCGATATTTCCTGCCTGCGCCGCACTGTCCGAAATCACCTGAACCACAACCGCATTGCCCGCCTCAGGTGGGCATCACTTTTTTGGAGCACCTTTGACCTTGCTCACATCCGCCAGGCGGCGCACAAAGCGCGTCTACTACGGCTGGTGGGTCTCGATAACCGGCGCGTTCAACATGTTGATCAGCTCCGGGCCAACTTTCCAGGCCAGCAGCGTCCTGTTCAGGGCCATCGAGGACGAGTATGGCTGGTCGCGCGCCGCTATTACGGGCGTGGCGTCATTCGGCAGGTTCGGTGGCGCCTTGCTGGGACCAATGGAGGGCTGGCTCACAGATAAGTTCGGGTCGGCGAAGATGGTACTGCTGGGATTCACCATGGGCGGACTCGGCCTCATCTTTTTCGCGCGGGTCGAGTCGATACTCACCTACTACATCGCCTTCTTCATCCTGTCGCTCGGGTTCAGTATTGGTGGGTTTACGCCCTCGATGGCCGCCGTCAATTCATGGATGCCACACCGCAGGTCCTCTGCGATGTCATTCGTCATTGCGGGCAGTAGCGCGGGCGGCTTCCTGGTGCCGGCAATCGTCTGGGGCATTCAGACATATGGGTGGCGCGACACGGTCACGGTGATCGGCATCATCACGTTGGCGGCCGGGCCTCTTGTGGCACGAGTTCTGGCGAAGAAGCTGCCCGACCCTGCTTCGATGAACCGGCTCGTCAGGAGGACGACGCGGAAACGGAAACACGGCGGCCAGCCGGGAGGTCTTGGACACGACTTCACTCCCAGCGAGGCCCTACGCACCCGGGCGTTCTGGGGCCTGTCTTTCACTCACATGCTGACGAATTTTTCAGTTGGCGCGCTGAGCGCGCACCTGTTCTTCCAGCTGACGGGCGACAACGGGGTCAATCTTTCTGACCAGGCCGCAGGGTCGATACTGGTGATGCAGACCATCGTGGCCTTTTCGGCGCAATTGACGGGCGGGGTGATCGGAGATCGGGTCGAAAAGAGGTATGCGATCGCCGTCTTCGCACTGATCCAGGCTGCCGGTCTCGGCGTACTTGCAATCGCTGGGAATTACCCGATGGCTGTGCTGTTCGCACTTTTATGGGGCATCGGATTTGGTGGCAGGACGCCGATTCTCCACGCGATGCGCGGCGACTACTTCGGGAGGAAGCACTACGGCACCATACTGGGCATGTCGGCTTTCCCGATGGCGCTGGGGATGACCATTTCGCCGCTAATTGTCGGATTGGTGTTCGACCGGCAGGATACGTATGAAACGGTCCTGTTCGTGCTTGCAGGTGCGGCGGTGCTGGCTTCGATGACGATACTGGCTGCGACGAGGCCGAAGCCGCCAGAATCGAGGCAACGCAAACGGCCAACGACAATTCCGACGGTTGCGGAGCCGGGCCAGGTGTAGGCCAGGGAATTCCAGGCGGACTGTTGGATCTTGCAACGCTCGTTTGGGAAACGGCATCTAAGTGCGTGAGGCGCCTTCCGGCAGTGCGAACCGTCCCTCCGCCCTACCGGTTGGCGCCGATTATTTGCTATCTAGCGAAGGATGTCCAATGGCACCGTCTGCAAGCAAGGCGAAAAAGTCTAAAAGAACCGGGGATTCCGAATCGCCCGGTTCTAAAAATTCAGACAACACCGCCAACCGACCGTGGGCGAAGAGCATCTTTTGGTCTGCGGTCACCATGGCGGTAGTGCTCTTTGCCGCGGTCGCGGTCAATGTCCTGATCGGCCGGGTGATCCACTGGGAGATCGTCACAGGCCTCGGCATCCTCGGCTTCCTTTTCCTGTCGGTAGGCCGCCGCTACCGCACGATCTAGCTCAGTCGATGGGCTTGCAACCAGCCCGCCCTGCTCGTTTTCCTTGCGCGTACGCAATAGCAGCGGCCACGTCTTCGAAATCGTGGTTTCGATGAACTGGTCGTCCAAACGCGTAGTCCAATCCAACTCACCTGACTCTCTGTGCGTTAGGGTGCCGCCATGCGCCATCATGCGCGCCGGCAGACGGAACCTGCTATCCCCGGCGCTCGGATAAACCTGAGGGACGCTGCGCACCGTCGGATAAACCCACTTGCCGACGAGGGACAGGGCTATGACAACACATGAAAACGGAAGCGCCGGGTTAGGTGGACATCATCAGCACCTGGGTGGCGGTGACGCCCGCGCTCTCAAGATCACTGCCTGGCTGACTGGAATCTACTTTGTTGTCGAGCTAGCGATCGGCATCTGGACAGGCTCGGTGTCAGTACTGTCCGATGCGATGCACACCTTCTCCGCAGTGGGCGGGATCGTACTCGCCATCATCGCCAGTCGGATTGCGGCACGCCCGGCAGACACGACTAATACGTTTGGCAGGCGAAGAGCGGAGATCATCGGTGCGCTGCTGAACGGCTTTTTCCTGCTCGGCATGGCTGCACTGGTCATATTCATGGGTTCGATGCGGCTACAGGACCCAAAGGAGCTCGAAACAGGACCGATGCTTGGAGCTGCCATCGGAGGCCTGTCGGTCGAGTTCGTCTCTCTGTACCTGTTGTGGAGCGGGCAGAAAGGAAACCTGAACATCAGAGGTGCCTACTGGCACGTATTGCAGACCTTTGTAGGCAGCCTGATCATCATCGTTGCCGCCGTAGTGATCCAGTTCACGGATTTCCTGGAGATCGACCCGATACTCGGAATCGCATTCGGCCTGGTGCTGCTGTACGCCTCGTGGGGAATTATCAAGCAGGCGCTGACGGTTCTCATGGAGACGGTCCCAGACGAGATCGATGTCTCAAACGTTCGCAATCAGTTGCGGCAGATCCCAGGTGTCAAGAACGTTCACCACATCCATGCGTGGTCACTTACCACCGGCAAGAACAACTTTTCGACGCACGTCCTGGTTGACAGTGACATCGCTTCGCAGAAAGTACTGGAACAGAGCTACGAGGTGATCGAAGCCCACGGTGGAATCGGATTCGCAACCGTGCAGGTAGAGAACGAATACGTCGATCTCGCCGGTTCCGAGGATATTGACATCACAGGCGAACATAGAGTTTCGGAAACACAGGACCAGTCCGGTGCCTCCGCAGCACATTCCCGCGAGGATCATGGACCGCGCCCAGACGCGTGAACGCGCTTGATATAGTCGCTCGCGCGATGTCAGTAAACTGAGTTAGTGCCCGTTCCCGACACCTCATTTGAAGGAGACGCACCGTGCCGAGCATCAACACCGAAATCCAGGTCAACGCCAGTGCTGAAGCGGTGTGGCGGGAATTGATGGACTTCGGAAGTTATGCTGACTGGAACCCGCTTGTGCAGTACAACAGTGGCGAGGCACAGGTGGGTCAGCGCCTGGACCTGAAAATCATGCAGCCAACCGGCGGTTCATTCCCGATCAAACCTAATGTGACTGTGCGAGATGAAAACCAGAAGTTTGAATGGCTGGGAAGTCTGCTGATGCCGGGAATATTCGACGGCAGACACACGTTCGAGATAGCGGAGCGTGACGGTGGGGTGCTATTGAAGCACTACGAGAATTTCGGCGGGATTCTGAAGTATCCAATGGGCTGGTTTGGCGTTTACAGGAAGACAGAGCCCGGTTTCGTGCTGATGAACGAGGCACTGAAGAAGAGGGTTGAGGAGCGAGTTGCCGCGGACGGGGCTTGACCAATCGGCTGGCTCTCTCAGGCGCTTCTCTGAGATCTTTCGGCTCTGCCGTCTTGCTCTACCCGATTTTTCAATCGGACAAGGTCTTTCGAGATCCTGTTTTGCATAGAACGGTTCGTGATCTTTGCAAACAGCTTGAACCAGCGCTTGTATGAGACCTTTACGAACTGCCGGACCGTCGTGACACCCTCCGACTCGAACAGGTGAAACCTGGTATGCATGATGAAGCCGGTGGATTCGACCCGCATCGAAATCGAGTTGTCTGGCATGAAATTGACGATCTCAGGGTTCGCTTTCAACGTTCGGGTCGCAGGCTGAGGCATGTCGATTGAACGCAGCCCGAGCTTGATCTCCGAGTCACCGCCGACGCGTTTGCCCGGTCGCAGGCCGCTGACCCACTCCGATATCAGGTGGGGCGTTACCAGGAATCGGTAGACCTCGTCTGCCGGGGCCTTGATCTGTATGGTGGCTATGCTGGTTGGCATGTCACCATGTTCTTCTGGAACCCATCGGTGCGACCAACTGGCCGACCAACTGGTGTGATCCGTCCAGTTCGTGCAATTCCGTGGGAGTCAGATTCTGGTGGGTTTTCACTCGCATCTGGTACGTTAGGTTCCCGCCAATCAAGTTCAAAACCCGATACCGCAGTGCCGTCCCCGGCACAAATGCCGGAGATAACGATGCGCCCAATCGCAGACGTAGCAGCCGACCTCGGCCTCAATGTTGACCAGCTTGAGCCGTATGGCAAAGACAAGCTGAAGATTCCTCTAAGCGCATTTCCTACTTCGAACACTTTCAGTGACACCTCTGGGAACACTGGCGGCGCACCTGCAAAGTTAATAGTAGTCACTGCGATAACGCCCACGCCTGCGGGAGAAGGCAAGTCCACCACTGCGGTTGGCCTCACACAGGGACTGGCGAAGATCGGCAAGAAACCGGTGTTGACGATCAGGCAGCCATCGCTGGGACCGGTGTTCGGGCACAAGGGTGGCGGGACAGGCGGCGGCAAGTCAACGGTGCAACCGGCGGTCGACATTAACCTGCACTTCACCGGCGATTTCCACGCCATCGAATCGGCTCATAACTTCCTGGCTGCGATGACCGATAACGCTGCCTACAGAGGGCTGATCGAGGGTTTTGGCCCAACGGGCATCACATGGCGGCGTGTGACCGATGCCGAAGACCGGGCGCTGAGAGATGTTGTGACAGGTATTGGCGGCACTACCACAGCCCCGCTACGGGAAACCGGGTTCGATATCTCATCCGCCTCCGAGATTATGGCGATCATGGCCCTGGCGCACGATTACGAGGATCTGCGGCTGAGGCTGAGCAGCATCGTCGTCGGTTGGACAAGCGACCGGCTGCCAGTGTGTGCGAGCGAGATTGGCGCTGTCGGCTCGATGATGGCTCTGCTGCGGGACGCACTGAAGCCAAACCTGTGCCAGACGCTCGAAGGGCAGCCTGCGATCGTCCACATGGGGCCGTTTGGCAACATAGCTCATGGGTGTAGCTCCATCGTTGCGGACAAACTGGCGGTGAACACTGGTGAATACGTGATAACTGAGGCTGGGTTCGGCGCTGACCTGGGATTCGAGAAGTTCATGGACATCAAGGTGCGCCAGGGCGGCCCAAAACCCTCAGCCGCCGTAGTGGTTGCGACTGTGCGAGGCCTGAAGTGGCACGGCGGCGTCGAGCTGAAGCAGATGGGATCGCCAGATGTTGGTGCTGTGAGACGCGGCGCAGAGAACTTGAAGAACGCCATTCGGATAGTGAACAGGTTCGGGTTACCGGCTGTGGTTGCGATCAACCGCTTCCCTGATGATTCACCGGACGAAGTGGCGGCTGTGAAAAAGCTTGCGATGGAGTTCGGCGCGGCTGGCGTCGAGGAGGCTAAGGGCTTCGCGGAGGGCGGTGCGGGCATGACTGAACTTGCAGAGGCGGTTGTCAGCGCATGCGAATCGGGAGCGGCAGATGTGAAGCTGCTGTACGAGAGCGATGAGCCGTTCTTCACGAAGGTGGAGCGTATGGCAAAGGAGCTTTACGGAGCAGGAAAGGTCGAGTGGGGACCTATGACTCGAACGACTGCGCGGAGGTTCACGGAGAACGGCTGGGAGTTTCCGGTGTGCATGGCGAAAACACACCTCTCTGTTTCATCCGATCCGAAACTACGCGGTGCGCCGACCGGTCACACCCTGCCTATCAGGGAGTTGCGAGTTCTCGCAGGAGCAAGGCAGATAGTGGCGCTGGCTGGCGACATCATCACCCTGCCGGGACTGCCGTCGAACCCGAACGCGCTGGATATCGACCTGGACGACGAGTCGGGCGAGATCACGGGAATCCTGAGCACTTAATATCGGCGATTGTCTGATTTGGGGACGATTGGCCGTCGTTAGTTAAGAAATGGCTGTTGCGGCAAGCACATAACGCGCCAATACTCGGTAGCCGCATATTCAGGGTTGAGAAAGAGTCGGCCATTCGGTGAGCCATCAGGGCTGAGAACGTTTGACGCAGGGTTGATCGAGTTATATAGTTCTTTTTGGCCTAGTTTAATTAGAACTATGACCGATCTGCATGGAAGATAAAAAGCGTGTGTTCCTGTATCGTGCGCCGGTCGCGAAATCAGGACGAACAGAAAACAACGGATAGCGAAATATGTCTTTATCAATCGAGGGAATAGCCGGCTTCAGCGGACGCCGACCGTGGTGGACGCTACTCGGATGGGTCGGGGTGCTTGTAATTGCGGCAGCGCTTACGGTCACTCTCGTGCCGGATGCTCTGGACGGTGAGGACGGGGCGACTCAGACGCTGGAGAATGAGAAGGCCTCCGACCTGATAAATGAACGATTCGGCTCTCTTGATCCGGAGCCTGAGCCGGGTGATGCCGAGCCAACGCGGTTCACTCAGACCGAGTTTGTCGTCGTCTCTTCGACCAGCTCGGTTCCCGGTGACCAGGTGTTTGAACAGCGTATCGACGAGTTCAGCGCCGCTCTGGTCGCGGCCCAGGAA
>JAJCYY010000091.1 GCA_029262735.1 Chloroflexota bacterium
TACTCGTTCTCTACAGGCGACGCGACCCTCAACCTGGCCCTCTCCCGCTGGCGGGAGAGGGGATTGGCGACGATTTCAACTGAGCCAACTGCGTCCTGAGCCGAGGGCCCATTCCGGTCGGGATGACACATCCCTCTCCCATCACGCCCTCACGCACACTGTTCCGTTAAGATGATGCCCGGCAATTTCGACTCACGCCAACATCGCTCCAAGAACACGCGAGGTCCACGCCAGCAATGGAACCCACCAACAAGGTAGTAGTAAAAGGCGCACGCTCGTTTCTCGCCCACACCCCCGGGCTCGTCCGCTACGGCTCCAAGCCGGTGAGAGAGATCGAGTCAGACCCGAAGGCTGGCGACGTCATAACGGCCGGACTCAGGTCATATGAAAAGGCTTCGGCATACCTTCCAAACGTGACCTACCTCGGCGGAATCCAGCCCGAGCAACTGGCCACCATCCCGCGGCCGTGGCACGACCGCGACGGCGAGTCAGTTCGCCGCTATCCGTATGGCGAGGTAATGCCGGAAGAAGATTTTTATGGCGTGATGCGGGCTATCGATACATTTGAGCTGCTCTGGCTGAACAAGGACACCGCGACCAAGGCACGGGAATCGCTCGGCTCCCATCCGTACTGGTCAGACGATGAACTGACCGAACTCGACAACAACGAAACGGACGCCAACATCGCCGAAAGGATCGAAACGGGCAACGGAAGCCTGCCGCTGACGCTTAGAGACGGCTCGCCAATCGGCGTTTTCAACCGCGCACACGACCTTGACCACTCGCTTTTCGCAGACGTACTTCTCGAAAACCTTGCGTGCAAAGCGGCCGCCGTCATGGCCGCTAAGACGCTTCTTGGCGACCTCAACGTCGATCCCCTCTCCATTCCCTACATTCTCAACACCGGGGAAGAGGCTGTTGGCGACCGCTACCAGCGAGGCGGCGGCAACCTTGCCAAGGCCATTGGCGAAGACTCCGGATGTGACAACGCTTCAGGCGCCGACGTGAAGGCGTTCTGCTGTGGACCCAACCATGCGCTTGCGATGGGCGCCAGCATGATCTCAGCGGGAATCTTCGAGCGAGTCCTGGTCGTCGGCGGCTGCTCCCTTGCCAAGCTCGGAATGAAGTACCAGGGGCACCTGAGCAAGGACATGCCGATCGTCGAGGACGTGCTGGCCGGCGCTGCAATACTGCTCGAACGAGACGACGGAGTCAGCCCCGTCCTTCGGCTCGACTCCATTGGCACGCACAGCGTCGGCGCGGGCGGGTCGCAGGGAAAGATTCTCGAAGAGCTTGTCTCCAAGCCGCTCGCACGACTCGGCATCAAGTTCACTGAAGTGGACAAGTATGCCACCGAGATGCACAACCCTGAGGTTACCGAACCGGCCGGGTCAGGCAACGTGCCTGAACTGAACTACAAGCTGATCGCTGCCCTGGCTATTAGGTCCGGCCAGATTGAACGGGCCGACATGGACGGTTTCGTGGAAACGCACGGGATGACCGGCTTCTCGCCAACCCAGGGCCATATAGCGTCGGCAATCCCCTATATGCCGCACGCAGTCGACGCGATCCGTTCCGGCAAGATAAAACGAGCCATGTTTCTGGCCAAAGGAAGCCTGTTTTTGGGTAGAATGACCCAGATGTCAGACGGCCTATCCTTTTTGCTAGAACAGAATGAACAGGCGTAAACTGGTCAGAATGAGTCGGAACCGACCTGCAGATACAGGGCACAGCACTACTTTTTAGAAAGCGGTTCATATGGATCTCAAGAACAAGAGAGTTATCGCACTGGGCGAACGCGACGGCATCCAGGGCGATGCTATTGCGAAGATCGCCAAGTCGGCCGGTGCAGATGTGATCCTGGAGGTCACACACTGCTTCGTTTGAACGTCCGCTGGAGCGCTTGACCTTGACGGTCAAGAAGAGTTGAAGCGGGCGGCGGAGAAGGACGGCACCGACGATGTTGTCGTTCTGCTCGGCACTCCTACTGCCGAAAGTTCCGAACTGTACGCGGTGACGATGACCGAGGGCGACCCTTCATGGGCGGGAGCGCTTGCTGGCGTTTCCCTGAACCTTCCGGTATTCCACGTGACAGAGGACGAGATAAAAGCTCAATCCGACCCTGACCTCTACGAGGACGAAGTCGGAATCTCCGAGATGGTCCTCGACCTCGACCCGATCAAGACGTCTGTGCGCGTTGTCCGCGAGAGAACGTCCGGTGTAACTAACGCCTGACGGATTGGCGCCGGTTTCGATAGTCCGATAAGAAGAAATGCCCCTCTGAAAAATCGGAGGGGCATTTCGCGTTCTCGGTAGAGGCAGGCGCAGATGCTGCGCCCAGTCTGCAAAGCGGACGTTTTTTTGTCATTCTGAACTCGATTCAGAATCTCTCTAATGGCCTTACATTGATCAGTAAGATCTCTCGCTTAGCGCGGGATGACAAATCGTCGGCTGCGCGGACCGGGCGCAGCCGGGTGCCCGCTTGCGGGCGCGCCCCTACCAGAAAAAGCGACCACCCTCTCCCCTGCCCGCCTATTGCCCCCGGAACAGCTCCGTCTCGAAGCGTTCTTGCTGAGTCGCCAGGTACTGCGACCGCGACATCACCGGCTTGTAGTTCGAAAGCACGCGCCGGGCTTCTGCCGCATCGTTCGACAACATATCTATCGCCGTCGCCGCCATGATCTTCGCCGGTGCGACAACCGCAAGATCGTAGTCGGCGATCACGTAGTCAGGCCCGTGGCTCGTCCCGGTCGCCGCCGACGTGTAAGGATGAATCGCCGGCATCACAGTGCTCAGGTCGCCCATATCAGTCGACCCGCCACGGCTCTCGGCGTCGTCCGACGACCGCACATGACTCCGGCCGACAACCGTCTCCGCGTTGCGAGCGAACGCAGCCTGCATATCCAGGTTGTTCTGCATCGACAGGTAGCCGGGAATGCTCGTGATCTCAACGTCTGCGCCAACACCCAGCGCGCCCGCCCGGTAACAGCGTAAAACCTTGTCGTTGACATCCGTCAGCGCATCCGGCGACATCGCCCTGACGCGACCCTCGTACACAACGTTGTCGGGTATCGCGTTGACCGCCGAGCCGCCCCTGGTGATGATGCCGTGGATCCGCGCCACATGCTGCTCCTGCAAAGTCTCCCGCTGCGTGTTGATGGCGTTAATTGCCAGCATCGCAGCCTGCAGAGCGTTGATGCCGCGGTCGGGAGCGCCGCCCGCGTGAGCCGAACGGCCGATGAAGCGGACGTGGTGCACGATGTGCGCGTTCGAGGTGCCGCCGACGGTGATTCGGGGTGAGCCGTCACCCGACGCGGTGTGCACCATCATCGCCATATCGACATCGTCGAACGCCCCCAGCCGCATCATCTCCTGCTTCCCAGAGAGAAACTGCAACAGGCCCGCATTCCGCATCTCGAGTCGCTCCGAGACGTCGATGAACTCTTCCGCGGGCGTTGCGATGAAGGCAACCGAGCCAGAAAGCATGTTTCTCAACTCGGGCTGAACAAGCGCGGAAGCTACGCCAAGGAGCATTCCGACTTGCGTGTGGTGGCCGCAGGCGTGGGCCGCACCCGTCTCCTGGTCAGCGCCGGGATGAGACGGAACCCGTAATGAGTCGAGCTCGCAAATGACGGCGATCCGCGGTCCCGGGCGACCGAAGTCGTACACAGCCTTCAGCCCTGTGTGCGCAATGCCCTCTTCGACCGTGAGACCGAGCGTACGCAACGAGCGGGCTACGAGCGCCGATGTCTTGCGCTCCCGAAAGCCAACTTCAGGCTCGGCGTAGATCTTCCTCGCCGTGCCGACGAGATCCCGCGTCACGCGGTCGATCGCTGAGAACGCAACCGTGCGCGCTTCCTGCCCTGTGACTATCGCTCCAGATGCCATTACTACTCGCTGTAAACCTTCTCCGAACGAAGCTCGCGCAATTGCGCCAGGTATCGCTCTTTCGTCATCTCCGGCTTGAAAGATTGGACCACGCTATTGCCCGCGGCTGCGCCGTCCGAAAGCAGGTCTATGACGGTTGCGGCCATCGCCTTCGCAGCCTTAACCACCGCCATCTCGTAGTCCTGCACAAGGTAGTCGACACCGTGGCCGTTACCCGTCGCGCAGTCAACCCACGGGTGAATGGTCGGCATCAGCACGGAGAGATCCCCTGCATCGCTTGAGCTTGCACGCTGGCCGGATGTGCGGACATTCGCGGCACCGAAAACCGTCTCCGCATGCTTGCGATATATGTCGATCAGCACCGGGTCGTAGCGAGACGGCAGGTAACCCGGCGTTGTCCTGACCTCGACCTTGCCACCGACAGCCATCGCGCCTGCTCGCAGCGCCCGGTCCACCTTCGTCGCACCGTCGATAATCGCGTCGACGCTTGCCGCCCTGATATATGTCTCTATGTCGACCCGGGCAGGCACCGAACTAACGGCATCTCCGCCGTGCGTGATGATCGGGTGGACGCGCACGAAGTCGGTGTCCCTGAAGGTCTCGCGATTGGCATGGATGGCACTTAACGCAATGTTGGCAGCGTTCAGCGCGTTGACGCCAAGGTGCGGCGCTGCACCGGCGTGGGCCGCGACGCCGCTGAACTGGGCGGTCTTGCCAACAAAGCCGTTGTGCGTGCCCGAAATGATCGCTCCCGGCCGACCCTCGGCGGTCGTGTGTGTGAGCATCGCCATGTCGATGTCATCGAACTCACCCAGCCGGACGAACTCCTGCTTGCCGCCGAAGAACTCGATCTTGCCGTCTGTGCGTAACTGCTCCCGGAAGTCGAGCTCTATGTACTCCTCGGCCGGGACGGCCATGAATGTGATGGAGCCGGAGAGCGCGCCGAGCACCGTTTCGTCGAGCATCGCGGTCAGCACACCGAGCATGCTGCCGAGCTGCGCGTGGTGGCCGCATGCGTGCGCGGCGCCGGTCTCGGGATGAGCATTCGGGTGGGCAGGAACGATCAGGCTGTCGAGCTCGCCGATGACGGCGATGTTGGGGCCGGGTCTGCCGGTCTCGATCTTTGCGACGATTCCAGTTATTGCGATGCCCACGCGCGGGGAAAGTCCTGCGCTGAGCAGCCATTTGTCGATCTTCGCCGCGGTGCGGTGTTCGCGGTATCCCGACTCGGCGTCGTTGAGAACAGATTTGGACAGCGCGATGAGATCGTCGGCGCGCTGGTCGATTGCTGTGAATGCGTGCTGTGTTGCCGTGCTGCTCGAAGTCATGGGTTCTGGTATTTGATCGCGCCAGTTGGATAAAGGATGTTAGTCGGTGCCGGAGGCGGGAAGGCGGCGCGAGCGTTCGGAGTTTACAGCAGCAAGTGCGTTGTGACGTGCCGCGCTCATATGAACGGGGTTTTCGCACGTCGCGACGTTTTCCAAAGGGGAGCGAACGAGGCCGGCAACTTCTGGTAGGAGCGCGCCCGCAAGCGGGCACCCGGCTGCGCCCGGTCCGCCGACCGTGTCGGCACATCATCCGGAGCCTGACTACGGTCCGTGTTTCCTCAGCGAAGCGCCACCCACCGCTCCCGCCATCCTCCGCGCACCGCGAATCCGGCGCGAAAAGGCGCCCGGAATACCGGGCGCCTTTTGATGCGTCAAGCCTGTTCAGCCATACGCGTGTGATCCAGACGGCTGAATCCGGTTAATTCGAAAGCGGCTCTAACCTCTCTCGACCTTCTCCACAACAATCTCGATCTCTTCGACTATGACGCCTGTCCCCAGACCTTCGACTTCATAGTTTTTGTACCGCCTCGGCCATGCCTCGAAGAAGTTGTACCGCTCGATCTCTTTGCGGTCGGAGCCGAGCAGAATTATCGAACCAGACTTGCGCTCAACGAGACCATCAGCAACGGATTTGTACCACTGCCAGAGTTCGTCGCTACCGAGGTAACCGCGCTTCAGTGTGATGTTTGTGTACTTGGTGCGACCCGGCCGCTTGCGCAGGATGAGATCATCTCCGTCCTGGAACTCGATCACTTCCGTTATCGCCTGTAGACCCTCAACGACGCTGAATGCGCCCACGGTCACGCCTTCGATCTCCACTTTGAAGTTGAAGTTGCCAATGTGGTCGAACTCCCGGTCATTTCCGCCCGGGGCCTGTGCCAGCACAGAGCCCGCAGAAGCGGCCACAGCGCTGATCACGATGAACAGTGCCAGCAGCTTCCAGCTAACGAACTTTCTTGTTTGAGTAAGCATCAAAAAAACCTTCTATTTTAAGTATGAAGAGGGGTTGAGTTCGCCTCGTGAAACCCCTCTGTTAACTGTCCTGTCGTGAGGCAATACGGGCGCAAACGGCAAACACTTCCAGGTCTGGAACCGGCTCCGTAAAGCGTGGGTCCGCTTTCGCGCTCCACGATGTAGATGAACTCGGATAGCTGTCGATCAGCATCCCAGCGCGCGTCCTTGCCCCGCCACTCAACAGTGATTTGCCGACAGGACACCGGGCTGTGACCAGTCCGTTTGCCTCCGAATCGCGGACACTGACAGTCTCGATTTCGGTAATGCCTGTGGCGCCTGACGCGCCAGTTGCCCCGGCCGGTCCGGTCGCACCGACGCTGCCATCGCGCCCGTCGCGTCCATCACGTCCCGGAGGCCCCGCCGCTCCGTCTGCCCCGGCTGGTCCCGCTGGCCCTGGCTCTTCTCCAGCCGGCCCCGGTTCACCCGGAATTCCCGGCGACCCTGGTGGACCCGTCTTACCTGGCTGTCCGGGTCGTCCCGGAGGACCTGTAGACCCTGGCTCTCCCTGCTGACCCCGCACCGCCCAGGCGATGTGTGTCTCGTCACTCGTGCAATCGTCCGGGTCGTTTACCAGGCGCACCTGGCCTATTTCGTCATCCGGGGCGTCCGCGGGAGTGCGATAACAGGCGCTGATGAACCCTTCCTCGTTTGGGATGGCTCCCGGAGAACTCGCCCCAACCCCGGTCACCACAATCGCCGTGATGGCAACCGTGAGAGCTATCGCCAACCCCCAGACATGGGCGGAGCGCGAAAACGGCCCTTCTCTTGGAAACGGTAGGTTTGGAAACTTCAACATTCGTCCCTCCGTGCTGCTTGTTTTCGAACTCATACATCGGCCAGACAGCGGCATCTTAGGAGCAACCGGCGCGGCGACAATTAATTTGGCATGAAATTTTGCAGGTGAATTGCACGGCCTGCCTATGCAAGCCCAGCGGGAGGCAAGAGCCGGATACGATCACCAGATCGGCTGCGCCCATCTATACTTCTTCGCCATGAAGAAGATCGTTATTGCCCCGCAAGGATTCAAAGAGAGCCTGACCGGAATAGAGATCGCACGAGCTATGGCGCAAGGCGTAAAAGCTGTGTGGCCCGAAGCCGAAGCCTTGCTCGTTCCGGTAGCAGACGGCGGCGACGGCACCCTGCAATCTCTCGTCGACGCCTCCGGCGGCAAGGTCCGAAACACGCGGGCTGTCGATCCACTCGGCAGGGATATTGAGGTCGAGTGGGGCGCGCTCGGCGACGGTAAGACCGCCGTGATAGAGATGGCCCGCTCGTCCGGACTTGCGCTGCTCAATGCAGAGGAGCGCGATCCCCTGCGAGCCACGACCGTCGGCGTAGGCCAGGTGATGAAGTCGGCGCTGGACGAAGGCTTTTCTCATTTCATCATCGGCATCGGCGGGAGCGCCACAAACGACGGCGGTGCAGGAATGGCGCAGGCACTCGGTGCGAGATTGCTGGACGCAGCAGGAAGCGAGATCGGGCGCGGCGGCGCGGCGCTGGCTGACCTCGACCGCATCGACATATCAGGCTTCGACGAACGGCTGGCGAACGCCTCGATAGACGTGGCGTGCGACGTGAACAACCCGCTGTGCGGTCCCACTGGCGCGTCCGCGATCTTCGGACCGCAGAAAGGCGCGTCCGCAGAACAGATCGCTCAGCTCGATGCGGCGTTGACCCGGTTCGGCGAGATCGCGAAACGAGACCTCGGACGGGATGTCGGCGAGATACCCGGCGCGGGCGCAGCAGGCGGGCTGGGCGCAGGACTGATGGCATTTGCGAACGCCCGGCTGCGACTCGGGGCGGACATAGTGCTGGAAGCCGTTGGCCTTGATGAAAAGCTGGATGGCGCTGACCTTGTAATCGTCGGCGAAGGCCAGTTCGACCGCTCAACGGTGTTCAACAAGTCGCCTGTGGCGGTGGCACAACGGGCACGTCGCCGGGGCATTCCGGTCATCGGTATCGCAGGCTCGCTCGGCATGGGCTACCAGGAGGCGCATGAGCACGGCATCGACGCCGTTTTCTCGCTGGTGAGCGGGCCGATGTCGCTGCAGGACGCAATGGCGGACACGGAGCGGCTGGTGGCACAGGCGACCGAAGAGGCCTGCCGGGCGATGAAGGCTGCGTGGGGCAAGTGACGCCGCGTTCCTAAAACGAACAGACAAGCCTGTTCACCACAACAAATGAAAACGACCAGCAAGCAAACGGAGCAAAACATGGCCGACGCTATCCCCGGCATCTTCCGGGCCATCTCAGAAGACGTCGTGCCGCAGGCTGACGTTCTCCGGGACCTCGATTCCAAAATTGGAGATGGCGATCTCGGCATCACAGTCACCCGCGGCATGGAATCGGTTATCGGTGGACTCGACGAACTCGAAGGCAAGCCGGTCAGCGATCAGCTCGCCCGCTCCGGCATGGCATTCAACCGGGCCGCGGCCTCGACGTTCGGCGTGCTGTTTGCCACCGCGATGATGCGCGGTGGCGCAGCGGTCAAGGGTAAAGACGACGCGGGCGCTGACGATATCGTTGCCATTGGCCGCGCTGCGCTGCAGGGGCTGATGGACCGCGGCAAGGCAAAGATAGGCGACAAGACACTGCTGGACGCACTCGCGCCGGCCATCGACGCCTTTGATTCAGCACGGCAGGCGGGCAAGTCGCTAACCGAAGCCACTGACGCCGCGGTCGCAGCGGCCGAAGTCGGTACAGAGGCAACCATCGAGATGCGCTCAAAGGTCTCCCGGGCAAGCTGGGTCGGCGAACGGTCGATCGGCGTCCAGGACCCCGGCGCAACCGCGGTCATGTTCATGCTGCAAGCAACCCGGCGCTGGGTCCAAGAAAACGTGAGCTAGCGGGGCGGCGGATTGTGACCGCCCACAGCCACGTATGGCTGGCGTATCTGGTAGGGGCGCCGCTCGCTGCGCCCTGTGCTGACGAGGTCAGCACGTGTTTGTCATCCCGACCGCAGCGGAGGGATCTTACCGCGCATGTACGGTCGCCGAGAGATTCTGAATCAAGTTCAGAATGACAACACGTCGGCCCCTGGCCAACACACCTCTCTCTCTTTCTCCCTTCTTCTACTGAGCCCTGCTTTCTTCTGCTTCGCGGGAGTGATCAACACGAAATAGAAAACGACCCAGCCACAGCGACAGATAGACGATTCCGACAAGAGCGGGAACCTCAATCAGCGGACCAATAACGGTGGCGAAGGCTTCACTGGAGCTGATGCCAAACACACCGACCGCCACCGCGATGGCGAGCTCGAAGTTATTTCCGGCTGCGGTGAAAGACACTGCGGTTGTGTTTTCGTAGTTAAGTCCCGACCACTTCGACAACAGGAACGCAATCGTAAACATCAGGACAAAGTAGGAAGCCAGCGGGAGGGCGACTCGAGCGACGTCGAAGGGTGAGTCAACGATTCGCTCACCCTGGCTAATGAACATGATCACGATTGTGTAGAGCAGGCCCAAAAGTGCTGCGGGACCGAGCTTCGGCATGACGTGTTGCTCAAACCATTTCTCGCCCTTCGCACGCTCAATCCCGTATCTCGTCAGCGCCGCCATCACGAACGGCAGACCCAGGAACAGAAGCACATTGCGGGCGATCTGCCACATCGATATGTCGACCGTTGCCGCATCGTCGCCGAGCCAACCAGGCAGAACGGTGAGAAAAAAGTAGCCCAGCACTGAGTAGAACAGGATCTGGAATATGGAGTTCAGGGCGACCAGCAGGGCCGCAAGTTCCTGGTTACCCCTGGCGAGCATGTTCCAGATCAGCACCATTGCGATGCATCTCGCCAGCCCGACCATGATTAGTCCGTTTCGGAACTCGGGCAGGTCCGGCAACATGACCCACGCAAGACCAAACATCAGGAACGGCCCGACGACCCAGTTCAGGAAGAGTGACAGCGACATCAACCGTGGCTGCGCGCTAAGCCGGGCCATTCGACCAAAACGCACCTTTGCCAGGATCGGATACATCATCCAGATGAGTCCGATTCCAACCGGCAACGAAACATCTGTAAACCTGATCCGGTCCAGGCCGTCCGACAGACCGGGCGAGGCCTTCCCCAGTAGCACGCCAACCACCACGGCCAACAGGATCCATAGCGGAAGGAACCGGTCGAGGTTAGATAGTCTTCCCGCGACTGAAGTGTCGTGCTGGATGTTTGCGTGCGAGTCCGTTGCCACTGTCATCTACTCACGAATGGGGAAAAATCTTGAGATCGTTAATTGCCGCTGCCGGGATTCGATTGCTTAACGAGCCTGTCTAACAGACCTGACGATCATCTGTTAACTGCAGTCAACAGCAGCCTGATTTACCAGATTCAGGTCGAATGACTGATCCAGCAATCCGGACAAGCAAACCTTGCATCGAAACCACTCTGCTCTGCCATGAAGGCCCGTCATGATTACTATATTCGGATCCATCGCCGTAGGGATCATGTTCGCCGCCTACTGGCTCGAACCACGCTCGAAGTGGTACGTGCTCGTGTTCGCCACAGGCTCGGCAGCCACATCTGTGTACAGCGGCCTGACAGAGGTCTACCCGATCATGGTCGTGGAAGCGCTGTGGTCCATCGTGGCCGTGCGAAGATTCGTCGCCCGGAGCCGATCAGAGGTGAGCCAAGTCTTGCATTGATCAAGGTGGCAATTCGTCAAGCAAGATTTTTTTCTGCTTCCCAAGTCTTAGATCGCGTCCAGATGCCGTTTTAGCTCGCAGGCAGAGCAGCTGTTTCGTAATAAGCAGGTCGCTTCACGGGACACTCAGCATTGGCGCTAGGTGTGCGTCAACGTCAACGCGCACCGGCGTCCTCACCTTCGGTTTTGGCATTCTGCACACCTCCCGTACACCGGTGGCACACGTTCGAGCCATCTCCGAATTGAGCAGGCTCATGCCCTGGCTCACGCCTGAGCTAATGGGCTCCACAGCATTGAGCCCCCGTCCTGTGAAATCCCCCGGTTGATGTGTAAATGTCGATATGTACGCAAGTTTGACAAATAGCCCTCAAGTAGGGGGCGGTCACCAGGTCCGACGACTTGCTGCGAAACGAGAGCTGACATGGCAATCGACACTAATTCGACAGAAAACCGGCGGATCACCAATGTTGGTGACGCTGCTCAGACAGTTCGCGCCGCAACCATCTCAATCTGTCGTTATTGCAGCCCGAGATCTGTGCGGCGGGCAATCTCCCTGGGTTTTTCGCCATCCAAGCGTGCAGTTCTCGCAGGAGTCTTGACCGTATCGGTCGCGTGTTCCTCCGTTCAGCCTGCTGACGAATACCAGAATCCGGCGCCTCCAGATGTAAGCGCCGTTCTTTACGCGATAGATGAAGAAGATGTAGAGCGATCCGCTGCCGTCTCGCAGAAGTTTGTGAGCGTTGCCAGTCTGCCGGGTTCGGTGAATATTGCCTCAGTTGGATCATCCACGGAACGCGTTTCTGCGAATGAGCAGCGACGCGAACCGGGTGCATCCGGCGCACAGGTGTCCTTCTCGACAAAATCTGCTGTTGCTTCGGAAGAAGCGAATGTAAGAATGGCCTCAGCCATGACCGGGCTGATGAATGTTGCAAACGGCGGCTCTGCAGAGGCTCCGAACCCGGTCGGCCTGGTAGTCGCTGTGACGTCGAGCCCTGCAATTACGACCACTACGGCTCCGACGGCAACTCCGCCGTCTGATCCGGTAGTAGAGCCCAAACCGGCTCCCGCGGCTGATCTATTGACAGCCCTCGCTGTGGTGCCGCCGGAGACACCGGTTGAGCCTGTAGCTCCGGCAACACCTCCTGAGCCTGTCGTTCCGGCGTCAACTGGTAAGCCCGAGACACCTGCCAAACCAGCAGTACCGGCCGTAACACCTGCTGAGCCCGAAGCTCCGGCGTCAACCGGCAAGCCAGAAACAACTGGTAAGCCCGAGACACCTGCTAAGCCTGAAGCTCCGGCCGTGACACCTGCTGAGACTGAAGCTCCGGCGTCAACCGTCAAGCCAGAAACAACTGGTAAGCCCGAGACACCTGCCAAACCAGCAGTAC
>JAJCYY010000092.1 GCA_029262735.1 Chloroflexota bacterium
AGCACATCGTGCTCGGCCTTCTTGTATCGATCGTGCTGTTTCGGTTGCCTCAGGTGAGACGCATCAGCCTGCGAAGTCCTTCCGAGAGTTCCTGCAGTGAGCTATCCACCTGCTGCGAGCCATCCGCAATTTGGCCGGCCTGGTCCCTTGCGCTGTCTATTGAAGCGGAGACCTGCTCAGATGCTGCCGAGTTCTGCTGAGAGAAGGCTGCGAACTGGTCTACCGCGCCCGTCTATTCGGGTGCGCTTCTCCCTGTACGATTCTGCCATTGTCGATCCTCAACTTTGCTGCGCTCGGTCGCGGGTTTATCGCTTACAACAAGCTCATATAAGGTCATTCTGTAACTCCAAAAACGCCGTTAATATCTCCCGCTTGGCTAACACCCGTTACAGCGACGGCTTCATACTGGCAGAACAACTCCGGTCGTGTCGGCGACCTGCTCTAGTGCACTCCAAGACGCGTCTGCAACCGGGACTCGGCCGAGACCGACATACTTGGCCATGCGACGTTGGCCACGCTCACCTGCGTAGGCGATTTCGTCCACTCCCGGCTTCCTTTTCACGGACTTGATGCGCCTGATTTCATCATCCATTCGCTCTTTGAACGCGGCGCGCTCCATGAACATGACCGGATCGAGTATCCAGATGAAGTGGCCCCAGTCCGTACCGGTAAGAACGGTAGAGAGAACATCGACCATCATTGCAAGGCCGTAGCCCTTGACTCCCGCCATCGGGAGCAGCAATGTCTCGCCGATCTTGAACTGAGCCGGGTTGGTAACCGAATTGCCATCGAGGTCTTCGAGCAGCCCTCTCGGCAGAGTCTCCCCGCGGTCTCGCGCCTCCATTACTTTTGCTCCGGCCATCCCACTCGTTGACATATCCAAGAGGAAGGGTGGATATTCTCCCGCTGGGGCGGCGAACGCCATCGGATTCGTCCCAAAGGCTCCTTCAAGTCCGCCAAACGGTGGCATGACCGGGAACCGAAAGCCGCTTGAAGCCAGAGCTATGAATCCGTTGTCGGCGGCTCTCTGAACAAATGGCGCAAGCGCGATGACGTTTTGAGCGTTGGACACTACACCCGCTGACATTCCAGTCTCGGCAGCCTTCTCGATGGCCCGATTCGTAGCGAGATTGAAGCCGATTACCCCGCAACCGTTGTCCCCGTCAACCTTGATCGACACTAGCGACTCATCTACAACGTTCACATCAGGGGTAACGTTCATCCCTATGGCCTTGGGCCACCTGAGGACACTTTGAAAAAAGAAGAAACCATGATCAGCATGCCCTCTCAATTCGCTGTCCATGATCACGTCTGCGATCTGCTGAGCATCATCCTCCGGGAATCCAGCGGTCGCCATCGCGTCGATCATGAACTTCAGGCCGCCGGATATGGAAATCTCTCGCACTGAGTCTTCTCCGTCTAGGGGTCGCGATCTTCACGCCTTCAATATTTCCCGCTTAGCCAGCACCCGTTACAGCGACGGCTTCATGCCCTGTACTCGCTCGCTTGGCATAGTCGCGGCATGATAGCGCAGCGGGCGCGGAGATTGAGGAATTAGACCGTCGGGCGGGTACTATCAGTCAGACCAGCCGATTTGGGTTAATAGTAGGGGGGGTACCCTCGGCTGCGCTCACGCCGCCAGCACGTTCCTACAGGCATCCAACGCGACCGTAACCTCATCCTCAGACTCAGCGGCTACAAAGGAAGATGCAGGCTCGGAGTCTGGCAGTTCATGCCGGTCAAGTGTCTCCTAACGTCCGGTGCCAGGCTTCGGCCTGCCCGTGTCGCCACCGCCGTCCGTTGTGCCTTCGGTCTGGACGTCGCGGTCGCGTGGGCCGACAGCCCGGCATCAACGCGGGCGGCGACCGTAGCTTCCAGACCGCTAACAGGAATCGCTAGCGCCACCGTCTGCGTAGGAACATTTGTTGAGGTTGGGCTGCGCTGCCGAATGTGCCACGTGCAACAGCCACACACAGAAAGACCACTGAGCCGACGTGTGTCGCCCACTAGTTCATCCGGGTAACATAGCAACTGGTTCGGTGCTAGATTTCAGGTTCACTTGCTGCCAGATCTGCTGCCATTAGGAGAATTGCGGGCACAAATCAGGCGTTAATCGCTGAGATAGGGCGCAGTTCAAACAAGGGCGATTAGCTCAGCTGGCTAGAGCACCTGCCTTACAAGCAGGGGGTCGCAGGTTCGAGTCCTGCATCGCCCACCACGTTCAAATATTTAGCAATTGCACGGCCAGCCGAAGTGGCCTGCCCAGGGGGGGTACGTGACTCTTTCAGTAGAGCCAAACAAGCTGGCCGAAACTCTCGTTGAAAACATTAGCAATGTAATTGTGGGCAAGCGCGGAGCGATTGAGCTGGCGCTGGTCTCGCTGTTTTCACGCGGCCACATCCTGATTGAAGACGTGCCCGGTGTCGGCAAGACGATGCTGGCACGTTCGATTGCCGTGACTACTGGATGCGACTTCCGGAGGCTCCAGTTCACACCTGACCTGCTGCCCAGTGACGTGACCGGCGCTTCGATCTTCAACCAGAAGACCGAGAATTTCGAGTTTCGCCAGGGGCCGATCATGGCTCAGATAGTTCTTGCGGATGAGGTGAACCGCGCAACGCCGAAGACGCAGTCTGCGTTGCTTGAGGCGATGGGCGAGCGCCAGGTTACGGTTGAAGGTGTGACTCACATCCTGCCGGAGCCGTTCATGGTTCTTGCCACCCAAAATCCGATCGAGTACGAAGGTACATTCCCTCTGCCGGAGGCGCAGCTGGACAGGTTCTTCATGCGCATCTCTCTCGGCTACCCGACGCGTGAAGAAGAGGTAGCGATTATGGACCGCAGGGAGACGGCCGATCCGATAGACGAGATCCGGGCAGCCTGCGAACCTGCTGACATCCTGAAGATTCAGAAGCAGGCCGATGACATTTACATAAATGAACTGGTCAAGCAGTACATCGTCGACCTTGCGAACGCTACGCGGGACCACCGGGAGGCGTCGCTTGGGGTCTCGCCGCGCGCATCTCTGAACCTGATGAAGGGCGCCAAGGCGATGGCGATGGTCAGAGGCAGAGACTACGTGACTCCGGACGATGTCAAGGCGATTGCCGTTTCGGTTATGGCGCACCGAGTGTTGCTTTCGCCTTCCGCGAGGATGCGCGGAGTTACTCAGCCTGCGATTGTCGAGGAGATTCTTGCGGCGGTGCCCGTGCCGGGCGGCGGCGGCGGTCGCAGGCCGAACTAGACACCACATCGATCCAGAATGTAGTAGACGAAACGTCGCCATCCGGCATTCGACCATCACCACGGAAAAGCAATGCTTCGACAACGATCACGAGGATTCACCGCAGGCCGCTCCGGCCTTGTTGCGGCTCCTTCGCGGCCGGGAGAGACAGCCGATACTGAGCGGCGTGGTGGCAGGGCGATCACGAGCCTGAAACGCAGGCGCGTGCTCTATGCGATTCTGTCGCTGATGGTGCTGCTGCTGCTCAGTTCCATGGCAACCGGGTTCGACCTCGCCGTCAAACTCAACTACATCCTCGCACTATTAATCATCGTTTCGTGGTTGTGGTCACGTGCCGGCGCCAGCCAGCTGGATGCCGAAGTGAGGCGTCCGACCGGGCCATTTTCGGTTGGCGATACCGTCACCGAAGAGATAACGATCTACAACCGCGGCCGAACTCCGAAGGCATGGGTGGAGGTTGAGGACAAGACCAGTCTGCCTGGTGTCAGCTTCAGCCAGGTCACGCCGCTCGGGATTATGGTTCCGTTCTCGGTCGTCGAATCGGAGGCGCAGCTGACCAGGCGCGGCGAGTTCACGTTGGGGCCGCTTGTGGTTCGGGTCGCAGATCCTTTTTCACTGTTCCCGAGGGAGATCGAGTTCGAGGGTGCTGAGAAGGCACTGGTTTACCCGCGCATAGTCCCGCTTCCCGACTTTGCGACGCCGAACCCTCATCTTGTTGGAGAGCACTCCCGGCGGCACCGGGCGAACGTCGTGAGCACCGATGTTGCGTCGGTTCGAGAGTATGCAGCCGGAGACAGCATCAGCCGAATTCACTGGCTCACGACCGCTCGAACCGGGCGGTTGATGGTGAAGCAGTTCGACCAGGGCTCGTCCAGTCACCTCTGGGTCATTTTCGACCAACACCAGAGCGCGCAGGCGGGTGAAGGTGCGGATTCGACGGACGAATACGGCGCAACACTGGCTGCGTCGGTGGTCGACCGCTACGGCAAGAACTTCCTTCCTGTCGGCTATTCAGCGCACGGCAGCGAGTCCATGGTTTCACCTCCCGAGCAATCGACATCGCACCGTGAAAGCGTGATGCGTCATATTGCAGCAAGCAAGCCCGTCGGTAAGACGCCGCTTATTCATGTACTTGGAGAACTCGAACGCGAGTTTAGCCAGTCGACTTCGCTTGTCGTGATAACGGCCTCCGGCGACGGAGAGTGGGTGGAGGCGCTGGCCGGACTGCAGCGCCGAGGTGTGAAGGTGAGCACGGTTGTGATGGATAGCGCCTCTTTTGGTGGCGATGACAACTCACTGGCGATCGAACGGCTGGTTGGAGCCGGTATCCGAACGTTCAGGGTCAGGCAGGGGGACTCGCTTGGAAACGCCATGAGCGCTCCTGTCGGATGGGAGCCGCCTGAGGTGGGATCTGCGCAGGAGCAACAGGAAATATCGACTAACAGTGACTCGGTCGATGCCGAAGTCGCTGCCGATGAGATGGCTGAGAGGCCCGCGGCATCGGGTGGCGAGACTAAAACGCCGGAGGTGGCTGATTGAGCACAGCCGCACCAAGTCTAGACCCGCGCGGATCAGGAATTCTCGGTGGACCCGGCCCCCGGTCCCTCGATGACCTGAGTCAATCTCGTAAGTGGCCTTCGATTCCGTTCGGCAGACTGCTCAGCCAGGTGCCGGTAGAAGACTGGATAACGTTCGGCCTGCTGGGCGTCATGCTGGTGGCAGTCGGCTGGTCCGTGCAGCTTGCAAAATGGGGAGACCTGCCTTCGATCCTACCGACCCTGCTCATGGGATGGGTGGCCGGTTTCATCGCATCTCGGAATCGCCTTCCTGCTGCGGTGAACATCGTGCTCGCACTTGGTATCGGCTTCGCCGTTGTTATGTGGCAGGGCTCGATTCCAGCAGACGGTGCGAACGTTGCCGACCGCGCTCGTGACGCATGGGAACGATTCTGGGCATGGATAAACGTTGCGGAGGAGGGCGGAGTCAGCAACGACTCGGTGCCGTTCTCCCTGATGTTCATGACCGCATCCTGGATCACTGCGTACACCGTAACGGCACTGACCTACCGCGTGCGGAACCCCTGGACGCCGATAGTGCTGCTGGCGGTCGGACTGATGAGCAACCTGAGCTTCCGGCCGGGGCTTTACGAACATACCTTCTTCATCTTCATGATTGCGTCAATCGCACTTTTCGCCCACCTCACTGCTGTTCGGCGTATGGATCGCTGGTCGCAAAGAGGGATCAAGCATCCGGGCGCCCTTTCCTGGCTCAGCATGTTCGACGGTCTGTTATTCGGCGGCATCGTCGCGATATTCGTTATTTTCTTACCGGTTTTCGAGCCGCGGTCAGGCACCCTGGACGATGCATGGGAAGTTCTGAAAGCTCCGATAGACGCGCTCGAAGAGCCGGCGAACAGGCTGCTTTCCGGCGTGAAGGCGAACGAAGGTGGCGCGGGGCTCGACCTGCCCAACTCGGTGCTGACGTTCAAAGGGCCGATCGAACTGACAAACGAGCCGCTGGCCTGGGTTACGTCGCGCTACGCCACGATGTTGCCGGGCCGGGTATATGACCAGTACGCGTCGACAGGCTGGGTGGCGACACCGCAGATACTTCGCTCCGTTGACGCCAGTAACCCGGTTGTGGCTGAACCGTCGGACCTTGGCAGGGAGCGGGTAGAACAGCTCATTCAGCCGTTGGTGGACACGCGCCTGGTGCTTCCGGCAGGTGGTGTATTCAGCGTCGACCGCGACGCCGAGGTCGAGTATCTCAGCCCGGCTTCGTACCGCGTGCCTCTCACCGGACCGGTCGGCTCACTTGCCGATTTACCGGACGATGTACGCCAGCTGGCATTCGACACGCGTTCCGAGTTGAGCAGGGTGGCTGCGGCATCGCCGGGTGCAGGTGCCATAACGCTTAACGGCCAGCCGCTGATGAACGAGTCGCAGGTGTTGGATGCGGTCAGAAGAGACCTGCCGGAGGAGCTGGAGATTCGGCTGAGACTGAATAGCGATGGCCTGGTGCCCGCGCTGGACGTTACCCGCATCGGACCTGAAGAACCGGTAGGCGCTGAGTTCAAGGACGAGGTCCCGGCGGAGCGCCTGTACACGGTGACCACATTTGTACAGACCGCAACGGAAGCCGATCTCCGAACCTCCGGAAATGACTATCCGGGCTGGGTGGGGGACAGATACCTGTCACTGCCTGACACGCTGCCGCTAGACGTCAAGCTGCTTGCGAACCAGATCGTTCGCGAAGCGGGCGCAGAGACGCCATACGAAAAGACTCGAGCCATCCAGGCGTTCCTGCAGCAGCAGGAGTATTCACTGGAGATCAAGGGTCCGGCAGCGAATCGGGATGGCGTCTTCTACTTCCTGTTCGAAACCCAGGCCGAGAAGTGTCCTTCAGACAATCTGAACTGTAACTCGTCTCGAATTAAGGGATACAGCCAGTACTTTGGCTCGGCGGGAACCGTGCTGCTGCGCTCTGTAGGGGTTCCCGCCCGCATGGTTGCAGGATGGGCGGCCGGCGAGTACATCGAGCGCGCCGGGAAGTTCCTGATTCGGGATGCTGACCGGCACGGCTGGACGCAGGCCTACTTCGCCGACTATGGCTGGCTAGATGTTGAGATGACACCGGGCCGAGCCGAGCCTGCTCGCGACGAGTTGTTTGCAGTGGAGCCCCCTCCTGCAAGCGCTTTTCCACCGGGATCCAGTTTTGATGACGATCTGCTGTTCGAGGAGGATCTGCTGGGTCTGGAAGAACTCGAAAGAATCGCAAGGCAAAATGCCTTGCTGCAAAGGGGACTGAACAATTCGTCTGGTGGCGGAGGTTTCCCACTGCAGGCGGTAGTCATTCCGTTGGCGGTGGCCGGTTTTATTGTTCTGCTATTCGCAGGCTGGTATCTCTGGCACCGTGGAATGACCCCGGCCGAGCAGGCATATACGAAGATGCTGCGCGCTGGCAGACTGCTGGGGGTACGGCGCAAGCAATGGCAGACTCCGACCGAATACGCCACTTCCATTGGAGATCTGGTGCCCAATGTTGCAGACTCTGCGATGTTGGTTGCGATTGAGTTCGAGCGTGGCCGGTACGCACCCACAAGAGGTGTCGATGCGGCAGATGGTTTGCAGAAGCACTGGCGACGTGTGCTGCGAGCCCTGGCAGGCAACCGTTTCAGGTTGACGAGGGGTTCGAGCCCGGAGCCCGGTAAGATAAGCGGCGCGTTCTCATAGGGGATATCTAAATGCGTTACGACATATTCGAGACAGCGATGGGATGGATTGCGGTCGTGGTCAGTGATCGAGGCGTGCTGCGGATGAGCCTGCCCGAGCAGGGATTTGAGCAGGCGTACGACCATGTTCGTCCCGAGATTGAAGGGGCGGAGCTTGACCCGGATGCGGTTGGCGATGTCAGAAAACAGGTTCAGGCGTACTGCGCTGGCGAAGAAGCCGACCTGACAGCTATTCCGATCGATACGTCGAAGATGTCACCGTTCTTCCTGAAGGCGCGTGAGGCTTGCCGCTCGATTCCCAGCGGCGAAACCCGCACCTATGCATGGCTTGCCGAGCAAGCGGGTAACGTCCGCGCAGCACGCGGCGCGGGACAGGCGATGGCAAAGAATCCCGTGGCGCTACTTGTGCCATGCCACCGTGTGATCGGCTCAGATGGTGAGTTGCACGGCTTTGGCGGAGGGGTCGGGCTGCCGATGAAGCAGCATCTGCTGCGGATGGAGAGCGGCCGGGTACCGGCGATGTCGGTCTAGCGATACCGACTAGATTGGATCAACCTGGTCGATTGGCGGAGCGTTTTCGGAGACCGTGCGTTTTTCGCGCTCTTGCATAGCCCCGCTCGCGTTCTGTGGACCGAGATTAATATCGTTTCCAAGTATTTGCAGTGCCAGGTCGCTTTCTTCTTCAGGTGCCATGAGGCGCACCGGGTAGAGCGATGGTCCGATGAAGCTAGGGTTCGAGTCACGAAGCCGGCAGGTGACGCCTGATGCGCGCAGCATGGAGCACCACATTTCACCGGTGATCTGATCGGGCGCTGTGACGAACACCACCCATTTCTTGCCCAGTTTCACAGGCTTGCCCTTCGCTTTGTGGCACGAATATCGCGCCAGATGCCGGCTCTTGAACGATCAGCCAGCAGCGACGGGCATTGAGATGTTTTCTGCTCCGAGCAAGTCGGAGAGTCTCGTCTCCAGTTCGGGGCACGGGTCGACCGTCGCAAACGGCATATCCATTGTTACGACGCGTCCGGAGGTTTTGACTTCCAGTGTTACGGAAGATATGCCCTTGAACTCGAGCAGCACTCTCACGACGTCTTCAAGGCGATATCGGTCTTCGGCTGATCTGCCCGTCTCCTCAACTCGTATCAGCACCGAGCCGTTCGCCGATGTGATGGTGTCCGGAATCCCAGATTCAGTCGGTGGCACAGGAATCGCAGTTGGGGGCGATGTTGCGGGAGTAGAGCCGTTTTTGTGCTGTTCCATATCTGTCGTTGTCACAAGGTCCTTTGTGCTGGAATGTCCGTTCCCGTTGTGCGTGAGTGCGCCGTTGCTGCCGTTGCTGTTGGCGCCGTTCGAGACTGGTGCCGGAGCCACGCTGGCGCTGCCGGGTTGAGGCGTGCTAGCTGATTTTTTTCGATCGCCTGCTTCGCCTGTGATGGGACTGTCGTTGGACGCAGGGTCGGGCGTCGTCTCCGGGCCTGTTTTCAGCTCGAACTGCCTGGCTTCATCCACGATTATCGATATCCGGCCGTCCCGCTCCCGAATCTTTCCCGTTACCGTGAGGCGGTTGCCGTCCACCCACATCTCGCCTGTCTTCTCAAGCACATTTGGCCAGATGACGGTCTCGATCGCGCCGTCGAGAAAGCGGAACTGGATCGATAGGAAGCGGTCACCCTTTCGGGTTGTCAGCTCTCGTATCTCGCCGACTTCGCCTACGGCCTTGATTTCGTTACCGGCCTGTTCCACTGTCACGTTTGTGGCGAATACGGTGAACGACTGCGGCAGTTTCTGGACTTCCCGAGAGAACTGAGTCTCCGTCAGTTCGATGCCCAGCAGGTCACGCTCCCACAGCTGGCGCTCGTACTCGGTCGAGTCATCGGCACCCGACAGCTCGATCTCCGCCATTGGCGTTGGAACGGAATCACCGAACATGTCGAACATCGAAGTCTGGCCCGACTCCCGCAGCTGTGTCTGGCGCTGCATTGTTGAGATGATGCGGTCGGTGGACTCCAGCAGTGAACCACGCGGGCCGAAGTCGTCAAAGGCGCCCGCTTTTATCAGGCTCTCAAGCGTTCTGCGGTTGAACGCCCTCGCGTCAACTCTGCGACAGAAGTCTTCGAGCGATTCGAACGGACCTCCTGACTCTCGGGAGGTGATGATTGGCTGAACGGCACCGGCACCGACGTTTTTCACAGCGGCCAGGCCGAACCGGATGGCGCCGCGGTGTCCTTCGACGTCTTCAATTGAGAAGTGAACAACGGAGTGGTTCAGGTCAGGCCGCAGGACCGCGACATCGGCACGGCGCGCCTCTCGAATGCACTCGGCAATCTTCTCCGAGTTGCCAGAGAAGGAGTCCATGAACGCTGCGAGGTATTCGACCGGGTAGTTGGCCTTAAAGTACGCCGTCCAGTAGGCGATCATGGCGTAGCTGACGGCGTGTGACTTGTTGAAGCCGTATCCTGCGAACGGCTCCATCAGGCGGAACACCTTGTCAGCCGCTTCCTGCGTATAGCCCTTGGCGAGTGCTCCCTCTGTGAACTTCTCTCGCTCAGCCTCCATGACAGCGGGAATTTTCTTGCCCATCGCCTTGCGCAGGATGTCGGCTTCGCCCAGCGTGTAACCTCCGAAGTGCTGCGCGATCAGCATCACCTGGTCCTGGTAAACGATCACGCCGTAAGATTCTTCGAGAATCTCCTTCAGATCGTCATGTGGGTAGGCGATCTCGGCGCGGCCATGTTTGGCAGCGATGAAGGTGGCGATCTCCTCCATCGGGCCCGGCCTGTAGAGGGCGATCATTGCAGCCACGTCAGCGACGCTGGTTGGTTTTAGATCCTTGATGTGGCGCCGCATGCCGGGGCCTTCAAGCTGAAACACCCCGAACGTGTCAGCATCGCCGAGCAGCCTGTACGCGGCCTCGTTGTCCAACGGCACATCGTAGACGCCCATCTTCTCGCCACGGTGTTCTTCGATGAGATTCACCGTGCGGTCGAGAATGGTCAGGTTGGTGAGGCCGAGGAAGTCCATCTTCAGCAGGCCGACATCGGCAACGGGCTTCATGGCGAACTGCGTCGTCGGAGGGGCATCGTCATCCCCGCTTGTCGAACGCTGGAGCGCCACGTAGTCGGTCAGCGGCTCCTGTGAGATCACCACACCGGCAGCGTGGGTGCTGGCGTGGCGAACTGCGCCCTCGACACCCCGCGCCGTCTCGATCACCTTTCTGCTGTCTGCATCAGAGCTGATGAGCTGCCGCAGTTCTGCGCTTTCATCGATCGCGTTCCGGATTGAGACGTTGAGTCGTGTCGGGATGAGGCGGGCAAGCCTGTCACCAACGCCGATGCTCATGCCGAGCGCCCGGGCGCAGTCTCTGATGGCGGCTTTCGCGCCGAGCGTGCCGAAGGTGATGATCTGCGCGACGCGGTCGCGGCCGTAGCGTTCCACGCAGTAGCGAATGACCTCTTCACGACGGTCGTCCGCGAAGTCCATGTCGATGTCCGGCATCTCACGACGCTCGACATTCAGGAAGCGTTCAAATATGAGACCGTTTTTCAGAGGGTCGATCTGGGTGATCTCGAGGCAGTAGAGAACGAGGCTTGCGGCGGCCGAGCCGCGAACGGCGGAGAGGATGCCGCGCTGGTTCACGAAGTTGAAGATGTCCCAACACACAAGGAAGTAGTCGGCGAAGTTGGTCTTGTCGATCACGTCCAGCTCGTATTCGAGCCGCGCCATCACCTCGTCGGAAGGCTGCTCATACCGGAGCGAGACTCCCTCGGCACAGAGTTCGCGCAAATACTCCATCGATGACTTGTTCTCTGGAGTTGCGAACTTTGGAACAAGTGTCTGGCCGAACTCAAGCTCGAGCTCACACGACTCTGCAATTGCCAGCGTGTTCTGAACCGCCTGCGGAACTTCGGACCACTGGGCCGCCATCTCATCGCTGCTGCGGATGAAGTACGTGTCGTCCTCCATATGGAGGCGGTTCGGGTCATTGACCTGCGAGTTCGTGACGATGCAGGTGAGGACGTCCTGGTTCGGGCCATCTTCCTGGTGGACGTAGTGAGAGTCGTTCGTGGCGACCAACGGCACGCCGTGTCGCTTGCTCAGGTCCAGCAGTGTCCTGTTGATATCCGCCTGGCCCGGCACGCCCTCGTGCATCATCAGCTCAAGGTAGTAGCGATCGCCAAACACCTCGTGGTACCAGCCGATGGTCTCATCGGCCAGGTTTTCGGCGCCATTCTTGATGTTGCGAGCGAGTTCGCCTGATGGGCAGCCGGAGAGAACGATCAGGCCCTCGCTGTACTGCTCAATGATCTCGCGGTCGAAGCGGGGCCTGTAGTAGAAGCCTTCGAGGTGGCCCTTTGTGACCAGCCTCAGGAGGTTCTGGTAACCGGTGAAGTTCTGCGCCAGCAGCGTGAGATGGTACGGGAAGCGTTCCTGGGAGTTGCGCTCCGTCCGAGGACCGGGAGCGACGTAGCCTTCAACGCCGATGATCGGCTTGACGCCTACCTTTTTCGCAGCCTGGTAGAACTCGATAGCGCCATGCACGTTGCCGTGGTCGGTGAGGGCGATGGCCGGTTGGCCGAGGTCGGCAGCGCGCTTCGCCATCCCGCCGAGCTTGCTGTGGCCGTCGAGAAGGCTGTATTCAGAGTGATTGTGGAGGTGTACGAACTCGGTCAAGGTGGTATCTGGGCTGAAGGTTGGGGTCTCAGCTGGGGACTCGAACGATGCCGCCGGGTCAGGTTCTGACCCCATTTGCGGGCAGGGTCTGACTATAGCGCGGAGGGCCGGATGAGTCGAGTAGTTGTGCCAGATAAAAGGGCGATATATGGGAATTTTTGCATGGCGAATCGCAACCGGTAGTGGTGCTGCGATGCCCCAAACAGGTGGCCTATCAGCATCACTGACTCTATGAAACTGAACCGGGATGACGAAGTTAGACTCGTGGTTCTGTCAACCGGCGCCACCGTTCGTCGGCGTCGTCTCAGTTGGGACCGGTCCGTTTAGCCAGATCAGGATAGAAGCACCGACAACGAGCATAAGGATGATCCAGAACCATTTGAATGCCTGCTCGGAACTCGAACGCCTGCGGGTGTTGTATTCAGGTGAGTCCTTGACTACGTATGTGCCGAGCCACTTGTCGTGCCACGTCCTACGGTTTGGATCTGAGAACGCTCCCCAGAACCCTGCGCCGAGCAGGAGCAGGCTGATCGTCGAGGCAGCGTTGCGTACGAACATCTGGAAAAAGCCTGCGACGTCGCCGTTTTCTCGAACAACGCGCAACTTGAATATCACTGCGCCCACGTCCTGTCCCTGGCGAAACAGGAACAGGTTGACCACCAGGAAGATGGTGCTGAAGATGAGGCCAATTGTGGGAATGAGTCCAACGATGTTGGGCAGAAGTACCGTTACACCGTAGGCTCGACCGCGCTGCGGGATGTCTGCCAGTGGGGTTGGAAAGCCATCCGGACCAACCGTGGGAGTCCCGTCCTGTCCCGGAAGTGGTGGCAGACCTCGTTCCTTACGGAACCAGGGCTGATTCTCGTCTCCCGGCCAGATGGGAGGCAGTTTCTGGTCGCCCTGTGGCTGTTGTGGACGATCGGCAGCGGGCCGCTCACCTCTTTGAACCCCTGGCTGGGATACCGGTCGTGGGTGAGTTGGTGGTTCATCGCCCGGACGCACCGGCGGTTCATAGGGAGGCGCTATCTCTTCATCCGCACGTTGACCCTCGATTCGAGGACCGTCGCCGTACACCGGTTCCGGAGCGATGACGCGCCGTCTTGCACTGCCGTCCAGAATTGAACGCAGGTCTGGCTCGGTATCGCCACCGCCGTCTTCGCCAGGTGGCGGATTGTTGTCTTTCTGATCAGTCATAGATTACTGGGAACAATATGGCGCTAAACACAGTCTTCACTTTTATGGGAGTTACACGCTGTGCTGCGCATAGCCGCAGCAGGTGATGGAAACTCGTACTTGTCCGGGGCCGCCTGATGCTAGAGTCGATGTAGTTTCGATTGGCCGGGCGTGACGGTAAAACGTCACACACAGGGCAAGGTCCGGCATCTATCTTCTCATGAGAGGCCAAACGATGACGCAGCATTCGGCCGGGGCGGGTCGAGGCCAGAAGATACTGGTTGTGGACGATGAGTCGTCTTCAGACCTGATGCGCTCCGTTCTGCGCAGGCTCGAGTCAGATGGGTTCCGGACAGTTCTGGTCCAACCTGAGGGACCGCGTGTAGATGGCCGACAGTACGAGACCGAAGCGCTCTTTGCCCTTGACCTGGAACGACCCTCGGCTGTCCTGCTCGATGTTCGCTTCGGGGAATACGACGAGGACCGCTTCATGGGTCTGGACATCCTGAAGAAGATCGTGGAGCGGGACCCGAGCATGCCCGTCCTGATGTTCACGCAGTATGCACAGGGCCCGTACCGTGACACAGCTGTTGCGGCAAGCCTGTCGGTCAGTGCGCCGGTCGACTTCATTGACAAGCTGGCAAGCCCTGACGAGGTGCTGCTCAGGCTGAGACGCCTGATCGGCTCAGCGCCGGACAATCTGAGGATAGGCCAGTTTTTCGAGCTTGATGCATCGAACGCCGCGGTCTATTGCACAGCAACCGGGGAGCGGGAGCATGTGCGGGAGATCCAGGGCATGAAGTTCGAGATTCTCAAGGAGCTGGCGACCGCTTACTTCCGCAGTGAGGGTGAGGTGGTTCCGTTCTCACGGCTTGAACGTTTTTCAGAAGGTGAAGACTCCAGGGCTTCTCTCAGAGTGCGAATAAGAGAGATCAAGGTCGCACTGGGGAAGGCGATAACCCGCGAATTCGGTGCGGACGAACTGATCATCAACATTCGCAATCGCGGCTACCGTCTCTCTCCTCCGAAGGAGCTGGCAAGGCCGCCGGGGGAACTGGCGAGGCCGAGTGTGGAACTGACAGAGGAACCGGACACCGGCCAAAACCGGGATCGAGATCAGGATTAGGCCCAGGTTACGTAGATGCGACGCACCCCACGCCACATTGCCCGTTACACAGGGCTGACCGCCGCAGGTATCGGTGTCCTGCTGCTGGTGATCGGGCCGCTGGTGGGCAGTTCATTTAGCCCTGACACGGTATTGACAGTAGAGCCGGTGAGCTATGCCGGGGCGATCACGCTGATCGTCGGCCTGGCACTGGTGGCTGGGACATTCTTGATCACTCGAAGATCTGGAGATGAAACGGATGTGCCGACGACGAACTGGAGCCAGGTGACCCAGGACTATTTCGACACCTTTTCACACGATATGGGGCGACCGTTCAGGCGGATTCTGGGCAAGGAGCGCGAGGTGCGAGCGAGGATCGAAGAGTCTGGTGTCGAGCTGCCGGGGTCTGTGCGCGGTCTGATGGATGAGATCGAACAGCAGGCACCGAGTTTCCGGCTGATGCTGGCGAATGTGCGGGTGCTTGTTGAGTTGGAGGACCCGGATGCGACGCCGGTCATGGAGCCGGTGGATCCCGCCGGGATCGTACGAAACATCGCAGACCGCTACTTCGGGCTGGCTGCCGAGCATGGAATAGACCTTTCCTGGTGGGCGGAGCCGCAGGAGTTCGGTCTCGTCTATGGAGATGCGGCGGCAATTGACCACGTAGTGACCAACCTGGTTGACAATGCCGTTAAGTTCGCCTGCAAGAATATCGAGATGCGCCTGACCCGCAACCCGACTCACATTTACATCCGCGTCTGGGATGACGGCTCAGGTATTCCCGAGTCGCACCTTCCGCACCTCTTCGACCGCGGTTGGACACCTGAGCTTGCGGGTCGGCAGGAGAAGACGAGCTCCGGTCTCGGCCTGTACATAGCTCGAACGCTTTGCAGGAGGTCAGGTGGTGACCTTGCGGCCGAGTCTGTCACTGGAAAAGGGGGCAGAGACTCAGACTCGAGTGATGCTGATGGTCACTACACGAGCATGACCGTGATGCTTCCATTGAGGGAGCGGCCGGAACATGGGTCGAGTAACGGCAGTCGCGAAGTCGATGTCGAACGTATTAAGTAACGATACCGTAATGATTGAATACGCACGGTAAAGCTGGGGATCTCTGCGGCTCTGATTGAGCCATTGGCGTCTTTGGGACACCGGGTCTGGCCAGACCCGCAAGAACCTGCCAGGAGCTGTTTCGTTGAACCATGCCAGGTTCAAATACATTGGACTGGCGCTGACGTTCGCCGCCGTGGCGACTCTGACGGCGTGTGCACAGACGGCAGTCCGGAACGAACCGACTGCGACTATTCCAGCACCGGAGCCGACAGCCACCTCGGTTCCGGAAGTATCGACACCCGTTCCCACTGCCGTACCCACCGTGGCGCCAACGGCGACCGAATCGCCATCGCCAACGCCGATACCTGTGCCCACGGCGACAGCATCCCCACAGCCTGAGCCGTCTCCTACTACGATTCCCACGCCGGTCGGCTCCCCGACCGCTATACCGGTGAGCAACACGCAGACCTACACGCTTTCGCTGGAGATTGAAGGGCTAAGCGACGAGAGCATCGTTCGTGGTGATTCGATAGTCGCACGAGGACAGACATCTGTCGGGGCAATTGTCAGCATCAACGGCGTAATCGTGCCTGTAGATGAGACGGGGCACTTTGAAGTAGCGCTCATGTTAGATCCCGGCCCCAACGCGATAGAGGTGGTTGCCAGCGATCTCGACGGCAACCAGGTCAGCACCGTGCTGGCGGTCGTTTCTCTACCGGAGGAGACGGCATGAGGTATCTCATATCGGCTCTCAAACGCTCGATTTCGGCCTCTGGCTCATCCCTGGGCTCACGTTTGAGCGCAACTGGGAGACTTACGGAACCGGGTAACACAGACGTAATTGCGCCAAAAGCAGTATTCCTTCTGAAGGGACGTACGCCGGGCAGCACCGGTGTTACTTCGGGGGCAGAGAATATGTCCGTTCAGGTTCAGAAGGGCGCAAAGCTCGACACTATCCGCCGGCGGGCTATGAGAGCCCCGGTGGTACTGGCGGCGTTTGCACTGATAGCGGTCATGGCGTTCCCGACTATCGGGCCGGCCGGTAGTCGTGCAAGCGCAGACCACGCCCCGCTCCAGGCCATCTTCGGCACAGTCGTCGAAGTTTCTGTGCCCGACTCGATCACCGTCGCCACAAACTCCGGACTAATCACTGTCTCGGTACTCGGCAACGAAGTGTTCACCGGCGACATTACCGCAGTCGAGGATGTTTCGGAAGGTGACAGAATCGTTGGTTCGATCCATGTGGGAACTGACGGTACGACTGTCGCCGATAAGCTGCTTGTGATTCCCGATCTCACCAAGTCGATCACCAGGCACATTCTGGGTGTGATCCTGGAGCAGCAGGATGGCGCCGTTGTCATACAGGACCGTGATGGCGATACCGTCACGATAGATGTGCCGGAAGGCGTTGACGTTCCTGCCACCGGGACCGTCGTAACGGCTGTGGCGCAGCTGGACCGCTCGACGGGCCGCATGCTGGCACAGGCTTTTGATCGTGTTGAAGATGCGGTCCTGCGCCTGCAAGAAGCCAAAGACCGGGTGACGGATTCCGATCTCAAAGATGAGCTTGAGGAACGACTGGAGCGCGCCCGTGACCAGCACCTGAGCGCACTTGAACGTGCCCGGCAGGGCCTGGAAAGGGCACAAGAGGTTGTTTCGGCTGCGATTGCGGAGAGAGAAGAGGCGCAGCGCAGGCTCGCCGATGTGAAGGCCAAGTTCGATGACCTTCGGCAGCGCTACGAGCAGGAGGCAAGCGACCGCAATGAACGCCTGCCGGAGCTTCGCACGGAAGGCACGCTCACATACGATGATGCTGAATGGCTGGAGCCTTCAGGCAAATTTACCCTTACTCCACGTATTAACGATTCCGACGACAGCGTGTCCCAGACGTTTGCCTGGAACGAGCAGACCCTGGCGATAGTTCCTGTCGAGACCAGGGAGGCGGACCCCTCCTCACCGGCCGTCACCGTCACCACAGCCCGCAGCGTGGCGTTGCCGCTGAACGATGTGAAGATCATTATTCCTTCCGGGTCGCGGGTGATCGTGCAGTACGACCCGAACACAGAGCCCGCACTGGCCACCCTAGTTACTGTGCTACCGCCTGAACTTCCAAAGGCGATAGAGGAAGCACTCGAACGGGAACGGCTACGCAACATCTCCGGCTTCATCACGCTGGTGGAGGAGACGCCCGACCTTGATGCAGTAATCGGTGTCGTGATCGTCGCCAATCCCCAACACGATTTGAAGATCGCGGCGAAAGTGACGGATGTGACCGAGATCGAGATCGATGGCGAGAAGGCGCGGTTTGGCCAGCTTGCCGCAGGAATGGCGGTTGAAGTTGAGTTCGCCGTTGCGGAAGCCGACGCAACCCTGGCGGCCGGGACATCACTCGCCGGACGCCTGGACGCTCTCAGGATTCGCGCCCGAACCCTCGTCGATGACAACGAAGTGCATGTGGTCGGCGTTATTGCGGGTCTCGACCCTGATACGCGGACAGTTGGCGTCCTCACACGTGACGGCGAGGTTGTCCGAGCACGCGTGCTTAACGATGCTGTGATCATCAAAGATGGCACTCAGAGCCGCTTTGGCGCACTGGAGACGGGCGACCTGGTGCTGGAGGCGAGTCGCTACAACAGGGGAACGCTTGTCTTCACAAGACTGGTTGTCCAATCACCAAGAGCTTTCACCTTCACCGGAACAATTACAGGTCTCGACCGTGACCCAAATAGACTGACTATCGCTACGACGGATGGCCGCAGGTTGGTGGCATTCGTGACCTTCGCTACCCGGCTGACCAGGGAAGATGGCAGTCGCATTCCCTTCCCGGAACTGTCGACAGGCGATCACATTGTGAAGGGTGAGGTACGTCCGGTTCAGAGGGACGGCAAGACGGTGCTGGTGGCAGTGGTTCTTGTTATTGGCAGTCCGGAGATTCAGACTGCGCGCGGTGTAGTCACAAGAGTCGATGCTGACGCCGGTGAGCTTCGCATCCGGACACAGCATGAGATATTTGACGATGGCAGCAGTTCATCGGTTCTTATTACGCTGTTCACGGCGGAGAACAACCGATCGGTCCTGTTTAAGAACGATGTACGCATCAGGAACCTGCGAACTGTGCAGCCGGGCGACATCGTCGAGTCGGTTTCGTTTGTGACTGATACCAGGACGATCATCAAGATGTCGGTTGTCTCCCCCAACCTGCAGCGAGTGCGCGGAGTTGTTAGCGCCATTGCCGACGGCGGCCTGTCAATCGAAACATCGAACGGTCGCTCCGTGAAGCTGGCTATCGGCGACGAGACGGTGATGACGCTGAATGGGCGGCGGATCGATTCGCTCAGACGAGTGAGCCGGGGCGACATCGTGTCGGAAGCCGTTTACATCGCCCGGGCCAGTGATCTGACAAACGGCCTTGCGCTGCGGCTGACGCTGCTGGACAGGCCGTTCATAACCGGCCAGGTGCCGTCGCCTGCCACTGGTGTTGACGAGCCCGTGATGCCCACGGTCGAAACGACGATCTCCGGCGTTATCGAGGAGATATCGGGCGACGAGTGGAAGATCGGTGGCCGCAATTTCACCGTTACTCCCAACACCCGCTTCTTTGGCGACAAGCCGCTCGAAGGGCTCGTTGCTAAGGCGACGCTGGTGCTTAACGAAGATGACGACTTTGTCGCAACGGCGATCAGCGTTGCCGGTAACCCTGACACCAACCCTTCTACTCGCCCTGTAGAGGTCCAGCCCGTCGAGCCGGGCGATGCGCCTGACGAAGGTAGCCTTTCAGGACTGGTGAGGATTCTTGGCCGGGTCCAGGCGGTTGAGCGTGCAGGTGACGACAGCACGATTGTTGTCGTCGACGGTGTGAAGATTTCACTGGTCGCCAACACTGTTATCGCAGGAAAACCTGAGGTCGGCGCGGGCGCGCTGGCGGTTGTGCGCAGGAGCTCCAACGGAACGGTGATAGCGGTCAGAATCATCTTCACGAAGGCTTCTGACGACTCTGGGACGGGATCAGATGGCGACTCTGACGGGGCGAGCACCGGTGCGCTGGTTTCGCCTGCCGTAAATCCTGACTCTGAAGATGGCAACGATTCGGATAGTGATAGTTCCGGGCTGAATACAGAGACCATCGTCGTTGAGAAGATCGCAGGTCGAATCGTTGTTTCAGATGGCCGCACTTACCTGCTGAAGGTGGCACAGGTCTTCGGGCTGCGAGCTGGAGAGTCCATCACACTAAGAGTGCGGAAGATTGACGGTGATCGCATTAGTAGAGAGCTGACGCTACTGGACAGGTTCGTTATCAACGGTAACGCTCTTTACAAAGAGAACAGCGACTCTGGTAGCAATCCACTGTATGTAGCGGAGTAGCCGTTTCCGTTAGCGCCCCTGCCGCGCCCGGCTGCTGCACACCGGTGACCGTCGGCTGTAGGGCGGCACAGGCTCGCTTCCCCGGACTTTCTCACCTTCACTGCCTCTGGCGTGATCTCTCGTAGCGACTGCGGGCGGCGACACGCTGCTGACTTTCCAGTCCCAGGGTCGCAGGCACTGACAGGAATAGCAGCACCGCCATTACCGAGAACGCGATCCTGTAGGTGTCGGTCAGGTCGAACATCAACCCGGCGAACGCCGCGCCAAAGGCGCCGAATATGGCATTGATCGAGCTGACCAGGCCAAGCACGTTGCCATAGCTCTCGCGCCCAAAGTAGTCAGCGAGCAGCGCCAGCCTGATCGGAACAGATGCGCCAAAACCGAGGCCGAAGCCGATTGAGTAAAGCGGCAGGGTGCCGGTACCAAACGAGACCCCGAACGTGTCAGCATTGACGAGGCTTATCGCCAGGATGCCTATGCCCTCGAGCCCCAGTGCTCCTGCCAGCACCAGTCGTTTGTTCATCCGGTCGCCAAACGCTGCGACGAGGAGACGGCCAGCGATGTCTCCAACCGCCACAGATCCGACGGCAATCGCTGCGACGCTGACGCTGAGACCGGACTCCTCAAGCGCGTCGATGTGTGTGATGTTCGAAGCACTGGCGAACTGCCCGAAACTGGACACCAGCGCTAGCTGCCAGAAAAAGCGCATCCGAAGAGCCTGCCGCATCGTGATTTGCGGCAGGCTGCGGACCCTGTATCTCCTTCGAGGGCGTTCCCCCGGTGCGGAGAGTGCTGCGGCCCTCTCCTCCTCCTCGGACAGGTCACCATCCGGCCTCATGCCGTAGAGCTCAGGAGACTGTCTCATCAGGATGACCGCCGGGAATCCGACGATCCAGAAGCCGACGCCTATAGCGAACAGGACTTCGCGCCAGCCGAAGAAATCGACAGAGCCGCTGAGCAGGGGGATGGTGAGGCCGCCAATCCCGGAGGTGGCCATGAGGATTCCAAGCGCCCTCGCTCTGCGGCGTGCAAACCAGTTGCTGACCGTGACGACGACCACGATGAATGTGCCGAAAGACATGCCGATCGTGAGAAGCACGATCACAAGGTAGAACTGCCACAGAGTGTCCACCATGCTCATGAGAATGAACGAGAGACCCGTGACGGTTACGCCGAAGCTCATCACGCGCCGTGTTCCGTAGCGATTGATGATCGTGCCGATGAACGGAGAGATCATCCCTCCTTCAAGACGCTGGATTGATACAGCAGCGCCGACCGCGCCGCGGCTCCAGCCGAAGGTGTCGACGATAACGTCGAAGAAGACGGCGAACCCGCGCCAGAACACGGCAGATGCATAGAACTGGAGAACTCCGCCTCCAGCGACTACCCACCAGCCGTAAAAAACCTTTTTAGGCTTGCCCGTCGTCTGATCGTCCTTTCATCAGCAGTGCGTTGTCTGGTAGCACGCAGTGGAACGCGGTGTTGAACATTTACCGATAGCTGGCGGGACCGAGTACGAAGCTGCGAAGACCGTGTTCCTCGCCCGGCCATGACCCTACTGCCATAGGCACCGCTGGTGAACGCACACCCGCCGGATCGCAGAATGCGTACAGGAAGTAGAGCGTTGTGCGTGGTGAGCAGCGTGACTGGACCGAACAGTCGATGCCCGAAACGTTGAACGACGCGTCCGGATTGGAGTGAGTGGCATCGAATATGTAAGAAACGTCCTATGCATGATGGTGTCTGCTACTCCCGAACATAGAGCGGGACAGCTGGCCGTTGCTCCACTCGACCGGGCTGCGCCTCGGCCCCTGGACCGTTATGAAGCTGCGGCCGGCTGGCGATGACCTGTTCAAGAGTGGGTCGGGACCCGAGACGGTCCGTGGCGTCTGTTCAAACCAGCCGGACGGACCGGACTTTGACGAAATAGAGATCTCTTTTTGAGTGGACGAGTTTACTGAGCCGCTCATTCGATTCCGGGCCGCCTGGCGGCGTGTGTTGACGAACAGAGGAGTGCGTTATCGACAGCAATGCGATTGGAGCCGAGTCAAGACCCACCGTCGCCGCGTTCAGAAACATGCTTGTGGCTCTGCTTTCCGGCAGGCATGCGTTGTTATCTGTCGCAACCATTGTTGCACTCGTGGCGGTTGCATGCTCTTCGACCGAAGAAGGCACGCCTGCAACAGTGCAATCCGAACTCAAAGCCACCGCCGCCACGTCGACGCCACTTCCCCAAATCACTCCCACGCCACGGCCACAACTTTCCGCCGAAGACAGGCGTGCGGTGGCCCTCATGACGCGACTGTATGATTTTGAGCGCGGACCTGACTTGAAGGTGATCGACAAGATGGTGGAGCTGGATCATGCGGGCCTCGTCGCACCACTGGTCGAAATCACTGGTTTCTCCTTCAGCGCGCACACTGCAGCCCCAATCGGTAGGGCGCTGCTCGAGTTGACGGGAGAGGACCTGGGAGGCGGGTTTGAGTCGCAGACCGATTGGTTTAAATGGCTGGCCGACCACCCCGAGTTCGAGCCGATTGCGGGTTACGACAAGTGGAAGGGTGATTTCTATTCCGAGATCGCTGTCGGGCTGGACTCCTTTCTGTACGAAGGGGTTCCGTCCACGATTCCACTCTGGGGCGTGCAGTTCGGAGGCGTCGGAAAAGACGGAATTCCGGCACTCGACAATCCAGTGTTCATCGGACCGGATGAGGCTGATTACCTCGATCCGAATGAGCGCGTCCTGGGCATAGTCGTCAACGGTGAGGCGCGCGCCTACCCGGAACGGATTATGCGCGTTCACGAGCTATCAAACGACGTTGTTGGAGGACGCCCGATCGTCCTTGTCTATTGAATTCTCTGTGGAACGGGCATCCTGTTCGATGCCGAGATTGACGGGAAAGAGTTCAAGTTCGGCACGTCCGGGTTCCTTCACCAGAGCAACAAGCTCATGTTCGACCGCGAAACGGATTCCCTGTGGCAGTCGGCGACGGGTGAACCCGTAGTAGGTGAACTGGCCAACAGCGGACTGCAGCTGGACTTACTGCCGCTGAACTTCACCACCTGGGCAGACTGGCTGGAGCGTCAACCTGAGACATCTGTGCTGGCGCTCGACCAGGGAAAGAGGGCCGAATACCTGCACCCGGACGATCCGAATGCCCAGTATTCAGACTACTTCTCGTCGACTGAGCTCTGGTTCCCGCCGTACCTGACGAGTGATGAGCTTGAGGACAAAAGTAGTGTGTACGGTGTAGAGATTGGCAATGCCGCAACGGCGTATCCGATCGATGCACTGGCAGGAGTCGAGGTGGTGAACGACCGTGTGGGAATACTGGACGTTGTCGTCACATTCGACCCTGAGTCGACACTGGCCAGGAGCTATGAGCGTGAGGGCCGCACCTTCAACCGCGGCCCGGGTAGTGGAGAGCTTCTTGACGATTCCGGTGTATTGTGGGTCGAAGGAGAAGATGGCCTGGAGGCGAGGGACGGCTCCGGTGCGGTGTTGGAGCGTGTGGTCGGCATAGAATCTTTCTGGTTCGGCTGGTTTGCGTTCCGCCCACATTCACAGATCTACAGAGCAAAATGAGCTCCACGCTAAAGATAGGCCGGATCAACGGCATCACGATCGCTATCCATCCGACATGGCTGATCGCATTTTTCTTTATTGCGTGGACAATCTCATCGCTGTTCGACGACTCGTATACCAGCTGGTCCGCTACGCAGTACTGGACGGGCGGAGTGATCGGATCGCTGTCGCTGTTCGCTTCTGTGCTTGTGCATGAGCTTGCCCATTCGCTGGTGGCGCAGCGTCTTGGGCTGCCGGTCGAAGGCATCACGCTGTTCATCTTCGGTGGAGTGAGCCAGATCCGCGGCAGGTACAAGCGCCCACGTGACGAGTTCCTGGTGGCATTTGCAGGGCCGCTGTCATCACTGATACTCGGTGGCCTGGCGCTGCTTGTCTACTTCACGCTGCAACCTGATCGCGGCGACCCGAACCTTGTGCTCGGCGTCATCTTCTATCTCGGATTCATGAACGTGATACTCGGCGTGTTTAACCTGCTGCCGGGCTTTCCCCTGGACGGCGGGAGGGTCCTCAGGTCGATCGTCTGGGGATGGTCGCACAGCGAAAGCAGGGCGACTCGTGTGGCGGCAGGCGTCGGGAACATCGTCGCGATCGGCCTGATCGGTCTCGGC
>JAJCYY010000093.1 GCA_029262735.1 Chloroflexota bacterium
CACTCGATGTCTGCGAAGAAGCGGTTTCGTCGCACGCGCAGGCAGCCCGGTGATCGTTGAGCGCGCCTCATTGGCAATGTCTGAGGCGGAAAGCGCCGCTGGTAAGATTCGCTTTTGATTGGCGGCGTGCCGCCTCGTCGCCAGTGCAGGCGGCCAGTGCAGATGGGTTGAATTGCGATGGAACTATTAGTCGGGATACCTGCTCTACTGGTTGCTGCGCTCGTTGGATATTTCGTGGCGGTTACGCGCGAAATCCTCCCGTCACCCAGGGTGGTCGCCGCCACTATCTCAGCACGGTTCTATAAGCGAGCGGAAGGTAATTACTTCACGATCCTTGTCAGTCGGCTGGCACGTGATGCCGACGACAGCCAGACAGATCATGTCTTTTCTGCACTTGACGCAATCAATGGCATCGATGTGGTACGGACACCGCAGATCCTGAAACTGGATCCGAAGAATTCAGCTAATAAGGCACGTGAAGAGGCCGAGAGGCGCGGGCGGAAATGGCTTGATCGCTTCAATGCCGACGTGATTGTCTGGGGCCAGGTCGCGGAGCAGAACCAGACGCTTCGTCTCTCGTTTACGGGTAGGACGAGTGCCACAGAATCGCACGGAACCTATCAATTGGAGAGTACTGAGCTTCCTGCTGGTTTCTCACAGGAACTGGGGACGCACATCGTTGCGTCGGCCCTGGCGGCGGTTGAACCTGCGACTGAGCAACAGGGACAGTACCTGGTGGACGTTTTGCTGCCGGTGGCGGAGAAATTAGAGAACCTACTCGGCGGCGGCGGGCTTGAAGACGGCGACGGTCGGCTTCACGCCTCGCTTGGGTCAGCGTTCAGCGTCATCGGAGAACAATCCGGCGATTCAGGTTTCCTGGTCGGAGCGATCAACGCGTATCGAGACTCGTTAACGCTCAGTCCGCGGGACAAAAACCCTGAGCGGTGGGCGACGACACAGAACAACCTTGGCAATGCACTTTCACGCCTTGGTGCGCGGGAGAGCGGCACGGAACGGCTGGAGGAGGCCGTCGATGCGTACCGGGCGGCGCATGAGGAGCGGACCCGCGAGCGCGTTCCACTGGACTGGGCGATGACGCAGAACAACCTCGGCACTGCGCTAGCGAGGCTTGGCGAACGGGAGAGCGGTACGAAGCGGCTGGAAGAGGCGGTGAATGCGTTCCGGGCTGCGCTCGAGGTGTGGACTCGTGAGCGGGTGCCGCTGGACTGGGCGACGACGCAGAACAATCTCGGCGAAACGCTCCGGGCTTTTGGCGAGCGGGAGAGCGGCACGGAGCGGCTGGAAGATGCGGTCGAGGCATTCCGAGCTGCGCTTGAGGTGTTCAGAGAGGCGGGTGCCAGCTATTACATCGGCGGCACTGAAGAAAACCTCTCCCGGGGTGAACGGCTGCTTGAAGAGCGTCGGGCGTCACTGGCTAATGCGGGTGTGTCGAGCGAAGAATCGTAGTCGTCGTAACCGGCTGCGCTTTTCGGTCCAGCTTTTCTCACACTTCAATACGCGTCACGCGTCACGCGTCACGCGTCACGCGTCCTAAGGTCGTCTATGTCCGCTTCGCGGACTGGGCGCAGCATTTTTGCCCGCCCCTACCAGAAATGACAACAACCCACCCTCTAACTCCCTCCCTGTCAGGGAGGGAGAAATCTACCCTCTGCCATCCATGAACACCGGTTGGGTCCAGGCCATTGCGCCGGTTGAGGAGTGGACGGTTGCCCGCACGTAGGTATCGGACGGTTTCGGCACGTAGCCGGCGGATAGGCCGTCCACCGATTCGAGCACCACGCCGTCGCGGCCATGAAACAGCGTCGTGTACTGTGCTGGGCTGGTCGCATCGTTCTCGCGCTCGATGTCCATGTGCACGCCCTTCGCCGAGACCGCCAGATCGCCGATCGTTACGCCGTTCGATGAATAGAAATCGCCTTCGTCTATCGCCTGCAACACCGACTGCGTGTCGAGTCGTTCTGTCCGCACCTGCACCCAGCCTCGGCCCGGATTCGACCTGCCTCTTTCGAACTCGCCGGTGTAGTGGTGGGCGTCGTCGACCGCCAGTCCCCAGACCGTCTTGCCGGCGGACAGCAGCGTGTCCCAGATCGCTTCGGTGCCGGGAGACCCGCCGCCGCCAAAGCTGTTAGTCGCCGGATGCCCGTTGAAGACCTCGATAAAACGATAGCCGTCCACCTCCAGCAGGTGGTCCACGGTCAGCGCCCACTTGTAGTTGGGGTGGTTGATCGAGGCCATGCCACCGGCCTGGACGATTCTCTTCACGTTCTCCTGCATCGTCTCCGTGATCGAGGCGCTGGCGAACGGTTCGACGAAGCGCTCGACGCCGTACCCGTTGATGTGGACCGGAACGTTACCCGCGCTCCCGGAGTTGTTGACGGTGACCTCTTCGCCGGGGACCAGCAGCGGCCACTTTTGGGAGCCGGCCTCGACGTCTTTGAGGATGGTCAGGTGGTTGTGGTCGGAGATGCAGAGCCAGTCGTAGCCGTGCTCTTCGTACCACCCGGCGACGTGCTCGGGCGGCATGTCGCCGTCGCTGTTGGTGGAGTGGGTGTGGAGGTTGCCTTTGCGCCAGGTCTTCATCGGGAGCGAGCCTTACGGTTGGTGGTGTGTGGGTGTCATTGACGACGTTCAGAAGCGCGCTTGCGGCATGGTATAGGAGTAGGGGGAAGGGTCTTCGACGACGAGGGCTCAATCTTCGCCCCGCCGTTTTCCGGAAATGTGCTGCAGAAATTCGTCAGGACTATCGATGTCACATTCTGTGATTTTTTGACTGTATTCAGGCGTCATCCATTCCGGGCGTTCGTCAATGATGTCGAGTAAAGGGTAGCGCTGTTTTATCTCCTCTTGATCTCTCGCCCATATGTACCTCCATATTCCTCCCATTCCATACTCATAGATTGTCAGGAATCTGCGTTTGGTCATACGGAGCGATGCCTCGCCTGTTGCTGGTAGCCGGAGTTCGTGGGCCGGTGCTTTGGAGCGTGCTGGCCCGGGCCATCTTAGCGGGTCGACTGGCAAAATATTGCTATGCCACCAAATCGACCGCTGGAATCGCAAATGGCAATCCAGTTCGATGTCGGCCAGGAGATCGGGAATGAAGATGGACCCCAGGCGAACTAAAAACCTGGAGGTCTGCGATGCGAGTTCTGAAAAGTCGAATTACTGGAGTCGGGCTGTTTGTCTTTGTCCTGTTGGTTGCGGGATGCAGCGAAGCAGCGGCGGATCAGCCAGCGACTGCGGAACCGGCGGCCACGGAGCAGGTAGCGACGGCGAGGGATCTCGACCGGGCCGCGATCGAAGATCTCGTCGAGAACATGGCTATTGCTATAAGAGAGGCCGACATCCCGACCTGGTATGAAAAATACTGCTCACCAGCGATCAGGGACCGGGCCCGCGCCACCAGCACGTTCGAAACCTACCTACGTGAACCCCAGTTTGACCCGACGACAAAAATGTCGGTACAGGACATTATTTATGCAGGTACCAGCTCGGCTACCGTGATCGTCGGGTTCAGTATTGAGAAGGGCTTAGGCGCGGCAGACCGGGGAACAGCCGGATTCGAACTCGCGAAGGTTGATGACGCCTGGTACAACAACGGTCTCGGCTGCAACCTTGGCTGATGTCTTCTGCTCTTTAGGGAGGAAGAAGTTTGTCATTCTGAACTTGATTCAGAATCTCCCAGGTGACCTCACTCGGACGGTAGTGTGGTTCGCTTAGTGCTCGGTTGATCAGCTTAAGTCCTGTGATCGGTAAGATCCCTGCGACCCGCAAGCGGGTACCCCGGGTCGGGATGACACCCTTCGACAGGCTCATGATGGCAAACCGTCCGCTATGCGGACCGGGCGCAGCCGGGTGCCCGCTTGCGGGCGCGCCCCTACCAAAGGGCGATCCCTACTTCGACAGGTCCGGGGTTTTCCCGGCCCACGGTCTCGCTTGCTCGTATGCTGCCGAGGCTCGCAGTACGCTCAGTTCGTCTCGCATTGTGCCTGTGATTTGCAGGCCGATCGGCATGCCGTTTTCGTCGAAGCCGCACGGGATGCTGGCTGCCGGGTTGCCCGTCAGGTTGAAGATGTAGGTGTAGGGGATGAAGCCCCAGCGGAGGCTGTTCACCGCGCGCCCATCGATGTGCGTCGGAAAGTTGTCGATCTCGAACGCGCCCGTCGCCGCAGCAGGCATCAGAAGCAGGTCGAAATTGTCGAAGTAGCGGTTCGTGTACTGCCTGTATCGGCCCGTTGCGTTCAGGATGTCCATGTACGTAGTCGCCGGGAACTCCGTGGCGATCAACATGTCCTCCCTCATGTAGTCCGTCAGCTGCTCCGCAGTCTCCGGGTTGTCGAGCAGATGTCCGGAGCGGTAGCGGGCGCCCAGTGCGAAAAAGTTCAGGAAGTGCCGCTCGAGCTCCGAATGCGGCTCGGGGGCGAACTCCACCTCTTCGACATTCGCGCCCAGCTCATCGAACGCCTTCGCAGCCTCCTTGACGGCGTTCATCACGGCAGATTCGCAGGCCGCACCGCCGAGGCTGCTGGTGTCGAGCCCAATCCGCATTCCTTTCACGCCGGAGTTCAGACCGGCTGTGAAGTCGGGCGGGGCGTCCGTGATGGTGCCGTATTCGGCGTCGTTTGCAGGACCGGCGAGCGCGTTCAAGAGCACGGCCGAGTCCATTACGTTCCAGCTCATGGGGCCAACGGACGAGTTGTTGGCGATGTTGAAGGTGCCGTAGTGGCGGCGCGGGACGCGGCCCTGCGAGGGCTTGATGCCGTAGACGCCGCAGAGAGCGGCGGGAATGCGGACGGAGCCACCGCCGTCGCTGCCCTGGGCAATGGCCGTTATACCGGCTGCGACGGACGCGCCCGCGCCGCCGCTCGAGCCGCCCGAGGTCCGCGTGGGGTCCCACGGGTTGCGGCAGGGGCCGTAGACCTTGTTTTCGGTGGTGCCTGCGTGGCCATATTCGGGTGTGTTTGTCTTGCCGACGATGATGCCGCCAGCTTCACGGACGCGTTGGGTGCACATGGCGTCTGCGTCTGCGATCTCATCGTCCGGGACCGAGCCGTGGGTGAGGCGCACGCCTTTAACGCCTTCGAGGTCTTTGATGGGGACGGGCAGGCCATGAAGAGCGCCGAGGGTTGCGCCGTCCATGACCGCCTGCTCGGCGGCGCGGGCGTCGGCCATCGCTTCGTCGGCCATGACGGTGATGTACGCGCCGAGTTGCGGGTTGAGTGTTTCGATGCGGTTGAGGGTCCAGTCCATGAGCTCGACGGGAGAGAGCTCTTTGCGTTTTATGCGCGCTGCGAGTTCGGTTGCTGGGACGAATGCGAAATGGTCTGGCATGTGGTGGGTCTCTCAGGGAGTTTTAGTGAGTTGCAGGCTGGTGTGTGATGTGCGACGCGCCCACGTTGGCTTGAGCAGCGATGCCGAGACGTTCTCACCGGGAGGGCGTGATGTCAATGTGAGGAGGGTAGGGGTGAAGCGAGTGGGCGCTGTTTAGTCATCCCGACCGAGGGGTACCCGCTTGCGGGGCGCAGGGGTGTCATCCTGCTCGTCCGCATTGTCATCCCGACCGCAGCGGAGGGATCTTACCGGTCTTGAGCGGTCACCCGAGAGATTCTGAATCAAGTTCAGAATGACAGCATATCGAAATGACCCTCACCCTAACCCTCTCCCGCAAGCAGGAGAGGGGATTGGCGGAGATGTCAACGGAGACAGGCAAGTTCAGAATGACAGAAAGCCGAAACGAACCTCACCCTGACCCTCTCCCGCTTGCGGGAGAGGGGAAACGAGCGAGACCTCTTGATTCAGAATCCCTCAGGCGGTCTCGCATTGACGGTTTGGTGGCTCGGTGAATGCTCGAATAAAAACCGTAATCCAATGCCCGGTAGGATCCCTCCGCGGCGGTCGGGATGACAACGTCTCGGCCTGGATACCGACCCGCTATCTCGCAGCATCGACCGCAGACTCGGGGTTCAGGACAGTTCCACGCCGTGACGTTTCATGGTGACGAGACACATATCGACTACGTACTGCTCGTATCTTTCACGAGGCCAGCCGCGCTCCATCGTCAGAATCCAGTAGACCTCTTCACTGGTGATTGCTTCGATCTCATCGACCATCTGTTCGTAAGGGTCTTCTTCCGGCAGCTTGCGCCCGATAATCGCTTCTGCCTCGCCCCTGATCTCACGATGCCGGACATCGACCATCTCGGCGATCCACTGCTGCAGGCGCGAATCGCTCTGGGCGGCAAAATTGACCATCCGCGCTAACGCTGCCAGCCCCTGCTCAAGTCCCAACGCCGCCTGGTGAATAGCCATCCGCAGGCGTTCGACCGGGTCCTGCACGGCGGCGAGGGTTTCCATGAACTCCGCCTTCCCCTCGCCTTCTTCAGTACCGCCGAAAAAAGCGTTGTCGCCGATGCCCATCAGGATTGAGGTTTTGTCCTTAAAGACAACGTAGACCGTTCGCTCTGAAACCCCGGCCTCCTGGGCGATGGCGCGAATCGACGTCTCCGCATATCCGTTTTCAAGAAACAGCTTGAAGGCCGCCTCGACTATGGCGAGCCTCGTCTGCCTGGCCTGCTCGGCTCGCAGTGGGGATGAGTATTGACGTGGCATAGTTCTCTATAGTACGGTTGCAGCGTTACTGTAATGAATTGATTGTATCTGCATCCGAATGGTTCCGAAGGCTTTCGTGAATACCTGGCCTCGACCATTTTCCAGAACCAAGATACAGGGCAGGCAGTCACCGTTGCACCAAGCGAACGAGGCGAGCGGGCTGGAAGCCGAACGCTTCAGGCTCAAGTGGAGGTATATGGAATGACACGTTTAGATCTGCAGAGGGTCGCAGGGGCTTGTGCCGTCCTCTATACCGTTCTCATTGTCGTGTTTTCCATCCTGTTTCTTGGCACCGAGGCTGCCGATGCGGAGGGCGCGGCTGAGTTTCTGCCTGTACTTGAAGAAGACAGGGAGCTGGCGGCGGTCACTTCGGGTCTCCTGGTAGTAATGCCGCTCCTGATCGCGGTGGCCGGCATCGGATTCTTCCACATGCTGCAAGATGCCGGATCGCTGACGTGGATCGCATTGTTCGGTTTCGTTGGCGGTGGTCTGGCGATTCTCTACCGCGGCTTTGCGTGGATGGCGATGACGCTGGAGCTGGCACCGGCGTACGTGGCGGCCAGTGCCGCTGAGAAGGCGTCGCTGGCAGCGGTTGGCGATACGTTGGAGGTGTTTGCGCTGGGAGCAGATATGGTCGGAGCGGTGCTCGTCGGCGGGATTGGCGTGCCGATCTTCGCGATTGCAATGCTGCAGAAGAAGATCGGACCGCGCTGGCTGGCGTGGGTGGGGATCTTTTCCGCCGTCGTTGGCGGATGGCTGACCCTGTTGAGCCGGTTGTCAGAAGCGATAGAAATCGTCACTTTCATAGGCGCCCTGGGATTCTTTGTCTGGATGGCCGGGGTAGGGATCATCGCCTGGCGAAGATCGGCAGCAACGCCGTTGCAGACTCTGGCTGCTGTGTAGGCGGGTATTGCGGTGATGCGAGTGCCGCTGTGGTGGGGTCGGGCATGTTCTCCCTCCCTGTCAGGGAGG
>JAJCYY010000094.1 GCA_029262735.1 Chloroflexota bacterium
TACTACAACGAAGAGGAGCAAATGTATGCGGATGTGATTGGGGAGCCTGGTGTTTACGACATCGTCGTCCCGTCGTTGAGCCTCGCTGACGACATGTTCACAGCCAGGGTGCTACGTCCACTGGATTTAGACCTGGTTCCAAACACCGAACATCTTCTTCCAAGGTTTGCTCAATTATTCCAGGTCACCGGTAGCTGCGCGCCGTTCGACTGGGGCACCACCGGCATCGCCGTAAACACCGCGTATATCGAGGACGACATCACTTCATGGTCGGACCTCTGGGATCCAGAGTATGCCGGTCATGCCAGCATGGTGAACAATTCAGGGGAGGTCATCGGTGCCGCATTGCGCTACCTGGGTTACTCGATAAACACAGCCGATCCAGAGGAGCTCGCCGAGGCCGAGGCGCTACTTCTTCAGCAGAAGCCTCTGCTGGCCGGCTTTCTAGGTAGCGATGTTTACTGGGATTCTTTCGAATCCGGGGATGGCTTCCTCTGGATTGCACAAGCCTGGAGCGGTGATGCTGTGGCAATCGCGATGGAGAATCCAGACATCGAGTACGTGGTTCCTAGAGAAGGTACCGACATGTTCGTCGAGTGTCTCGCAATCACACGCGACGCTCCGAATCCAGAGTCAGCTCACGCGTTTATCAACTTTGTGCTGCGCCCGGACATCAACGCACTGCTGAACAACTACACGGGGTACGCCAGCACGAACGAGACTTCGATCAAAACCGGACTGATAGACGAAGAGCTACTGAGTAATCCAGCCGTTTACCCGGATCCGGAATTGCTGGAATCCTGGGATCAATTCAGTTCAGAGCATACTGAACGGCGTAACAAGATCTGGGCAAAGCTCCAAGACTGATGCTCGGAAGACCAATGTCGAGATCCGTAAGGAGCGCATGGCGGTTCATGAGTTCTCCTGCGCAGATGATTCGCGGGAGGTCGCTGGCGCTGCGTTTCGCCCTCGGTGCTAGCGCCGTCGGCTCAATACCTCTGATTGTGACCGGATTGTTGATTGACAGAGCGAACACTGCGACAGTGGAAACCTCTGTGCAACGGGATCATGATTCCGCATTGGACCAGGCGACGGTCGCGATTGAGACGTCCGTCGAGGCTATTTTTGCCGACCTGAAACACCTATCGGGCGGGAGTCTGCTTGGTAATGTTGAGGCTACCGAAGAAGAATTGACTGCAGAGCTGGAACGTTTCTACGCTCCAATTCAACTTCCGCTTCCCGTAGGTTCACTGCCTCTGCCGCCACAACACAACCCGTTTGAAGAGCTGGCAGCATTCAGCCGCCACGGCACACCTCGAGCGGCGATAAATCACCGTTTCACCAGCGAATGGGCCACGTCAAAGTGGATGATTAGTGCGTCACAGGGAACCGTCAGCTATACAGCTCCACATTTTGACCTGGATAAGCGTCTATTGGTTGTCTCAATAGCTATCCCGGCATTTTCTGCGACCGGTGATGTCGCTCACGTTGTGGGAGCTCAGGTAGACCTCGACCGAGTGCTTTCTCTCGCTGATCTGGAGGGATTCGCGGCACGCCAAGACATTGGCCTATATTTGATAGACAGATTTGGCAACTACCTGGCCGGGGTTCCGAATGATCGGCTGCTGGATAAGGCAGCACCCTTTCCATCGGATCTCTCGATTTCCTCAGTTGCGGAGTTTAGTGACGGGAGCACCACTTCGGTCGGGGGGGAGAGGCGAGTGGGTGGAGGAACCGTTTGGGCAGGCGAGGGGTGGCGGATCAGGTCAGTTGAACCTGTTCGGACCGCATACGCCGAAATCACAGCAGCCAGACGAAATCTGATAGTCGGCCTGTCCACGGGATTCTTGTTGATCATCTTGATTTCATTACTTGTGGGCCGAGGGCTGTCAGGCCCGCTTCGGAATATCGCTCGAACGGTCACTAAGTTCGGCCATGGGGACCACACTGTGCGGTTGAAATCGGCCTCCAACGACGAATTGGGTAAGGTCACTGCTGCTTTTAACTCGATGGCAGATTCACTTCAGCAAAGCCACAAGGAATTGGAGGAGTCGAACCTGGCCAAGAGTGATTTTATCTCGAGTTTGTCGCATGAATTGAGAACGCCACTGGCCGCGATGCTCGGCTTCGCAGACGTAATCAAGAAGAATAAAAACGGTGATCTCAAACCCAGGACTCTGGATCAGATTGAAGTGATCATTCGCAATGGCCGCCGCCTGGAGAACATGATTGCCGACCTGCTCGATCTAACAAGAATTGAAAACAAGAGCATACGATTGGACAGCGAGTGGTTTGATGCTATCGATCTGATTAGAGATATTGCGCTTTCGTTGGAGAGCGTTTTGACCAAGAGACAGCAGAAACTGATCGTCAACATTGCTCATGATGCCGCCTGGCTGAACGGGGACAAGAACCGAATCGCACAAGTGCTGACTAATGTGATCAGCAACGCCTCGAAATATTCAGACAAAGGCAAACCAATCGCTTTTGATTCGGTCATCGAGCAAGATCAACTTCGGATTTCCGTGGGAGACCAGGGGCAAGGCATCAAGCCCGAAGATATGGAGCAGATGTTCACTCTCTTCTTCCGGACCGAAGATGCCGTCGACTCTTCGACGCCGGGCACAGGTATCGGCCTATTCATCACAAAACAGTTGGTTGAACTCCACGGCGGAGACATCATTCTTGACAGCCGATACGGAGAAGGAACAACTGTCACTATCTGCCTGCCTGGCGTAAAAAAGACGACTCCTATTGAATTTGTCAATCCTAAGAAGAACGCGTTCTCCAATAGATTCCAGGATCCGGATCTGGATAAAGCAAGCTAGGATCGTCTGATGAACAAGAGAGTTCTCGTCGTCGATGATGAATCTGATGTCCGCGATTTGATGGTCAATGTTCTCGATGATGCGGGTTACGAGACAGAACAGTTGAGCGGTGCAACCGACATTATCGAACAAACCGTCAGGTTCAATCCCGCACTGATCATGCTGGACATAACGATGCCAATAGTCGACGGACTTGAGGCGCTCCGATTGCTTAAGTCAGATCCCCGTACCGAAACAATACCTGTGATCATGGCTTCGGCTCAGGCACGCAGAGAGGTCATGATTAAAAGCCGCGATCGCGGCGCGGCGGATTTCGTGGTTAAACCCTGGGATGAAGGGGAGGTCGAGTGGAGAGTTGCGCAGATTCTAGGTCCCACATCCGAGGAGCAGGTGGCCTGATAACGCAGGGAGGTACAGCGCGCCGCCTACTCCACCCGCGCCTCAATCACCGGCCTCGGCAGCTCGCGCTTAACGCCGCGACCTATGGTCGCCAGCAAAACAGTAAGCGCCGGTGGTAGCTCCTGCTGCGTCCCGCCTAACATGCCGCGGATGTCTGCCAGCGTGCGAAATGCGGCACGCGTGCTGCGGCAGGGTTCGCCCTGTCGTCGGCAATCCCAGCCAGGCTAGCAACAGCGCGGTCGTTGGATATCTGCTGGCCCTGTGCGAGCCGCTGACGCTCCTCCTCCACGATGACCTGAACGTTGAGGCGTTGAGCGAGCCGGTGCGCGGTGACTTTCAACCCGTGCATTCCTGACTCCAAATCGCACCGCGGCCCTGTATCGCTCGCTGCACTGTAGCCCTTGAGACGCGTGTCGAGAACAAAAAAACCCCGCTACACGGTGTAACGGGGTTGCCAGAATATGGTGCGATAGTCAGCATCACTGCCTCAACCGCATTACCAGCATAGACGATTCGCAGCGAGAACCTCTGGATGGTGGCACAGTCGTTTGTAGTCCTTCTGCCACATGGTTGACGGATTTGCGTACGGCGGCAGCCTCTTCACCATTCGCCTCATGCACTCACAGCCCGTTGCGGCCCGCTAGACGCGTTTTGGACGGTGCCTGCGTCTCGACTGGTAGTTGGGGGCCTCTTAAGGCGCTGGAGCCGCTCCACGGGTGAAATGTCACAGTATTGGGGAGTCCGCCGTCGCCTGTCACGGCGATAGTGCGGGCGAACTGTTTGTGGCGGGGAGCATCGGGGTCTGGCTCATCCTAACTATCCCCGAATCATCAAGCAGCTACCAACCAGGTGGGTCATCGTCTTTTTTTGCGCCACAACGGTCGCACCGCCAGGAAAAGCTTCCGGCACGCACCCATTGGTGGGGTCTCGTTCGGTTTCGGGCTGTCATTCCACAACGTAGGCACTGCCTGATCTCGACACAGGGGTTGTCGGTTCTGAACTTCCACTCTCCCAGAGGTCCATGTGACCCTATACGGCGCTTGCGTTTGCTGCATCGTTCGCAAATTGCGGTCTGAATGCAATGATCGGGACGCTCGTACTGCGAAACTTCCGAGTGATTACCGAATCGGCAGCGAAGCCGTCCCATAATTCCAGTTCTTCCCTGAGAAATCAGTGAGATGTACTGCCGCAAATCCTCGTCCGCTCCGTCGTCCTTGCCCATATATCGGTGAACCTGAGAGCGAGTTTTATACAGTGAGGACGTTCCCGGCGACTTTGAGATTGCCCCATCGAGGATTGACGGCGCACCTTCATAGTCTTCCTCAGCAATTAGCCGTCCGGCTTCTGAGTTCGAGTACATGTGCTTTGAACCTCAGGGGAGTCCACATCCGCTGTCTCCTACTACTGTAATGCACGGCTAACCGCCCTCTAACTCCGCATACGCACCGCGGCCCTGTATCGCACGCTGCACAGAAGCCCGTGTGACGTGCTAATCCCATCGCAGAAGTAAAATCGATGTATGCAAACTGCAGATTGTTGAACGGTTTCTCTGTGCGTTCATTGAACCGCCGCTTGCATATCTTGCAGTAGTAGGTCCGGTAACCCAGCGATGTCCTGGTCTTCCTTTGTAGCCTCGACTTGGACAGGCAACGCGGGCATGGCATAGATAGCTCCTCAGCTAGGTTTAGAGGATGCTATTCTGCCCGTGCCCTGAGGTCTGACAGAACCGGCCCGGGCAGCTGCTCTTGATGTAAGCGCACCCAGGCCATTTGCCCGATGCGTGCGATGACTGGTACTGTCAGAACTCAGTTTCCTGGATAGGTAGCATCTCCTCAAACAGGGCGAGGATCTGCCCATGTCGTGCCCGCATTGTCGGTCTGAATCTGTAGGGAAACGACGACGGCGAACCTCCCGAGATTGCCTGATCTACTTCTGTAACTCTTGTGAAATACAGTTCGACGAGCGGACTGAATCGACGAGTCTGGGAGGAAAAACCGCTTGAAGACTATCCAGCGCGCCGCTGTGAAATTTGGCGGAACTATCCGCGTGTGGCAGGCCAGGTCAACTGGCCTGTGGAAGACGGTACAGAGATCCTATCCCTGGCCTGGCACAACAACGCTGGCGATTGCTCTTTTGATAGTGGTGGTTGCGTATGGTGCATTCTGGTCGCTGTCGACAAGGCTCTCAGCGGTCGGCACCGGTACGCTAACGTTCCTGGAGGTTCACAACGACGGGCTGAGCGGCGTCGAAGGGCTGGACCGGCCACGATCTGTCGCGGTAAGTCCAGACGGCAAAAGCGTCTACACCGTGGGTCGAGACGATGACTCGGTGACAGTTTTCCAGCGCAACACCGAAACAGGCGGTCTCACCTTTTTCCAGGTGCTGAAGAACGGCGAAGGCGGAGTGATCGACATGAACTCTCCGCATGGGGTTACTGTCAGCCCGGACGGAGAGAACGTCTACGTCGCTGTCTCAATCGATGGAGCCGTTGTGGTTTTCGATCGGAACGTAAACAACGGGGGGCTGGGTTTTTTGGAGTCCCAAAAGCAGGGACTAAGTTTCGGGGCCTTCACGGCCACGGTTAGCTCTGACGGCAACTTCGTATATGTGGGGACAGTTGACCAAGGTCTTGATCCAGGATCAATCGCGGTGTTTGGACGTAACGGATCAACAGGAGCGTTGACATTGGTTCAGACCGTGCACCCGGGCGTCGATGGGGTGCAGGGACTTGCAGGGGTGATGTCAATGGTGATCAGTCCCAATGGTGATCACCTGTATGCGGTCGGAGGCCCGGGCATCAACCTCTTTGATCAAGGAACCGTGACAGTCTTTTCCAGGAATGAATCTACGGGCGTTCTGACATATGTAGAGTTTTTCGAGAACGGCGTGAATGGAGCCGAAGGGCTCGCCGGGTCCAACAGTGTGGCGCTCAGCCCGAACGGGGGACACCTTTACGTTTCCGCGAGGGACGACGATTCTATTGCCGTGTTCGATCGTGGTCTTGTTACTGGCACCCTGACATTCTCTGAGCATTACAGGGATGGCGTGGATGGCTTTGATGCACTGCAGCTAGTGTCTTCATTGGCAATCAGTCCCGATGGCAGCCATCTCTACGCTGTCTCGCCAGAAGAAACGATTTCCGTTTTCAGCAGGGATTCGACGACCGGTGGACTGAGCGTTGTCGAAGTGCTCAAAGACGATGTAGACGGCATAGATGGACTCCGTGGCCCCGTATCAGTTGCGCTGAGTCCAGACGGCGAAAGTCTTTACGTCGTTTCCGAACTTGAGGATGCCGTGGCGGTCTTCGACCGAGACTTTTCCGAAGGTATTTCTTTCATTGAGTCTGAACAAAATGGTGTCGCAGGCATCGACGGCCTGGGTGGGGCGTGGGCTTCAGCCGTCAGCCCGGATGGCAAGTTCGTCTACGTTGCGGGCAACGATGACGATGCAATAGCCGTGTTCATGCGTGATGGTTCCGGCGGAACTCTTGGCTTCCTGGGACTGGTGAAGGACGGAGTTGGTGGTGTCGATGGACTGAATGGGGTTCGTTCCCTGGTTATAACCACCGACGGCAGACACCTTTACGCAGCGGGATTCTTCGATGATGCCGTTGCGGTATTTGAACGTGACCTGATCTCCGGGACTCTCACTTTCGTCGAGCGGCAGCAGAACGGGCTTGGAGGCATCGAGGGTCTTGACGGAGCCTGGTCAGTGGCCGCAAGTCCCGACGGAAAACACATATACGTAGCAGGTTCCTTTGACAGTTCCTTGTCGGTATTCTCCCGGAACAGTGTGACGGGAGCACTGACGTTCATAGAGTCGCGAAAAGATGGAATGGGAGGCATCGACGGCATAGGAGGAATCCGCTCTGTAGCGGTAAGTCACGATGGCAAGCACGTCTACGGTGCGGGGTTCAGTGACAACGGCATTGCCGTATTCAACCGCAACGCAACTACAGGTTCGATTACTTTCCAGGGATTCCATGCCCAGGGGGCCGGTGGGATCACGGGTCTGAGTGGAGTCAATTCGATCACGATCAGTCCGGATGACAATCACGTCTACACAACAAGCTTGTTTGACCAGGCCGTGGCCGTGTTCGAAAGGCATTTGGCATTGGGGACGCTTACGTTTGTGGAGGCTGAAATAGATGGTGCTGGAGGAGTAAATGGCATTGGCCAGGCGTCATCACTTGCGGTCAACCCGGATGGACAGCACGTTTATGTGACCGGCCCCAATGACGACGCCGTGGCAGTGTTCGGGCGTAATTCCACCAGCGGTGCGCTTTCCTTTGAAGAGTTTCTTCAGAACGGTGTCTCTGGAGTTGAAGGACTTCTCCGTGCCCGGGGAGTTGCAGTGTCCCCGGACGGCCAAAATCTCTACGTAACGTCTTTCAGTGGTCATGGCGTGTCACTGTTTTCGAGTCCTACGACGACGGTCTTGCCCGATCCGGGTCCAACACCGACAGCGACAGTCGCTCCGACCCAAACACCAACTCCCGCGCCAACCGCAACCACAGTTCCCACGGTGACACCGACTCCAGTACCGACGCTATCCTCGACAGCGTCGCCTGTTCCAACAGCGTCAGCTACACCTACCCTCGTGGCAACTCCGACCCCATCTGAGACCGCAGTACCGATATCCGTACCAACAACACCGCCGTCTGCATCGACCTCGGTACCGCGGCCGACCGCAGCGCCAATTGCCACTTCAACCGCAATCACAGCCGCAACTGCGACCACCGTGCCCACTCAAGTGCCAACACCAACACCACAGTCCACCGTTACTCCCGTTATACAACCTGAACCAACCGCATCTTTGGGTTCTCCAGGCGTGCCTGGAGATGACGGTGGGACACCGGCCTGGGTCTGGATCGTTGTTGTTCTCGGCACCACGGTGGCGATAGGCGCATTGGTAGGAGGTGGGCTATTCGTCTACCGCCGTGGAATCTAAACCGTAGGGCGGGCAGGAATTGCCGGAAGAGGCATTGAAAAATCGACTCAAAGACCATGGACTCATCGGGAGGATTCTGTCAGAACTCAGGTCACATGCTGATTCTTGGACGAGTTGAAGCGCCGGTGGAGCCCCTGATCAGGCAGACAGCTCGGCCATTAGGGTAGACCATCGCCGGTTGAAGGCATCCCGCCTCTGCGGGGATGTGGGCGCGACGATGTCACCTAGCTCGAATTTGAGATAGTTCCGTAACTCATCGAACGCTGTGCAGAACCGACTCGCAGATTCAAAACACTTGAATCCCAACATCGGGTAGTACCGTTGCTTGATCGGTCGGTGGCTCTGCTCGGTTCGATTGTTCAAGTACTGGTCCGTTCGGTGAAGAGCCTTCCTGCCCACGATCCAGCGGATCGCTTTCCTGTATGCAGGATGCTTATCAGTCGTGAGCCGGAGTGGCTTTCGGTCCGTGGTCTGAAGCAGACGCCTTAGGAATCTTCGAGCCGTATGCTTGTCTCTGTGCTCGCTGAGCATCGAGTCGAGCAGGTTGCCGTCCCGATCTATTGCTCGGTACAGGTAGCGCCAGTGTCCGTTGACCTTCACGTAGGTTTCGTCGAGATACCAGGAGTGACCCGATCTGCCGTGTCGCCTGGAGCGCAGCTTTTGACTCACTATCGGAGCAAAGCGGTACTCCCATGACCTGATGGTTTCATGGCTGATCTTGAATCCCCTTTGCCAGAGCAACTCTGCAACGTCCCTGAAGCTGAGTTTGTACCTCAGCCTCCAAAGCACAGACATGAGGACGATGTCTGTCGGGAACTGCAGATCGTTGAACGGAGTGCCGGTGCGTTCGTTGAACCGTCGCCTACAGGTTCTGCAGTAGTAGATCCGGTAACCGAGCGAGGTTCTGGTCCTCCGTTTCAAGGTGGACTGGGACTGGCAACGCGGGCAGGACATGGACAGCTCCTCGGATACTGATTGAGGATGCTATTCTGCCCGTGCCCCGAACTCTGACAGAACCGTGCGGGAGAAGCGGATCACAGAACAGGCTCTTCGCTCTGAGACCCGGTAGCTCCTGCACAGGTATTTCGCTACATCCCGCTTCCGGGCCGGCTTCAGAGTTTTTTTCGTAAAACGTCCTGCAGCATCTCTTTGTCAAGGG
>JAJCYY010000095.1 GCA_029262735.1 Chloroflexota bacterium
TTGTCGGTGATCAACGTGTTCAGGTCGGAACCCGCACCCAGCTGACCCGTCTGCATGTCGGCAAACTACACCGTGATGTTCTCGCCGTTGTTGGCGCCGATCTGGAGTTGCGCCGCACCGGAGCCGGTCACGACGATGGTGTCGTTGGCGGCGTTGGTGAGGTCGGTGATCGTGTCGGCGATGGTCTTGGCGGCAGGTCCTGCCTGCAGGGTGACCTTCACGCCCAGGCTAGAGAAGTCCAGAACCTTCTTTTCGCTCGCGGCGAAGTTGGTCAGACCACTCAGCGTCTGGGCATTGCCGTCCGCACCGGTGAGGGTCACGGATCCGGCTGCGCCGGAGCTGAACGTGTAGGTCTGCGCCTTGGCGCCGGTGACGTCGATTTCCGTCGCCATCACGTTCGCCGTGGTGGCAAGGATGTCACCGACGACGAGGTCGGCGCCCGTGGCGCCACCGAGGGTACCGGTGAGGGTACCCGTCAGCAGGTTCTGGCCGTTGAATTGCGTCGAGCTGGCGATGCGGTCGATCTCGTCCTTGAGCTGCTTGATTTCCTGTCCGATGGACGTGCGCTCTGCGCCGTTCTCGGAGTAGGTGCCGTTCGCGGCCTGGACCGACAGTTCGCGCATACGCTGGAGGATTGAGTGGACTTCGTCCAAGGCGCCTTCAGCGGTCTGCAGCATCGAAATGCCGTCTTGGGCGTTTCGCACGGCCTGCGCATTGCCCCGGATTTGGGCCCGCATCTTTTCACTGATGCCGAGGCCGGCGGCGTCGTCGGCAGCGCGGTTGATGCGATAGCCGCTGGAGAGCTTCTCCAGCACCTTCCCCATCTTCACGCCCGTGACGGCGAGGTTGCGCTGCGCGTTCAACGCGGCGACGTTGGTTGCAATTTGCATTGCCATGGTTGTGATGTCCTCCCGGAACACAATCCGCCGAAGCGGCGCGGCAGCCGTTTGAGTTCTGTTTTTCGGTGCCTACGCAGTGGTTATCGCCGAGAGGGGAAACCCTAACGGTGCTACCAGGAGTTCCCTAGGGGACTGTTTGGTGAACGCGGCTGACGGATGGTGAACGACCGCGTCGGCGGTTCAGCGCATGAACTGAACGAGGGACAACTGTGAAACACGCCCGATCGTGGCGAGCGCCGCCTCAAGCGAAGCCTGCTGGCCACTCAACCGGACGATGGCGTCCGTGAGGTCTACGTCCTCGATGGTGGCGCGCCGGTCCTGCATGTCGATGTTCGCGACCTCTGACTGTGCCAGTGTCTGCTCGAAGCGGTTGTACCGCGCCCCGGACTCTGCACGGGCCGTCAGCACGCGATCAAGTGCGGCATCGATGTCGACCAGGCTCGTCTCGATCACGGCGCCGGGTTGGCTGCCGTTGAGATTGTCACGGAGCGTGATGAGGTCATCGAAGACTGTCCCGAATGCTTCCGAGCCAGGGATGTTTACGGGCGACGCATCAAGCTTCGAGAGCTTCCGAATGCGCTGGCCGAGGTCGCCCTGGTAGGTCACGGCCGTAGCCGGACTGCCGGTCACAAGAAACGCCGGCGTCTCGGTCTGGTGGCCGCTAAAGATGTATACACCACCGAAGTTGCTGTTCCCGACCTGCGCGAGGTGCTGAATCAACTGGTCCACCTCTTGGGCGATCGAAGCCCGTTCGGAGCCAGAAAGTGTGTCGGAGCTTGCCTGGACGGTGAGTTCGCGCAGCCGCTGCAATGCCGTCGTGGCGCTGTCGAGCGCTGCCTCGGTGGCGTTGATGAATGCCATCCCGCCTTCGAGGTTGCGGCGCATTTGGGTTTCGTAGGCGATGTCTCGCCGGATTCGAGTGGAGATGGCCGTCCCCGCAGGGTCGTCGCTCGGGCGCTCGATGCGCTTGCCGCTCGCAATCTGCCGCTGAATCTTGTCCGTCCGCTGCGAAACGTCCTGCAAGATCCGCATCCGCTCCGCTTGGCGGCCAAGTTCAGAAATACGCATCGCCTACCTGCCCACAATGCCGGTGCGGTTGATGAGGACATCGAGCATGTCGTCGATCGCTGTTATCACGCGGGCCGCTGCCTCGTAGGCGTGTTGGGCCGCGTTCAGATTCACCATCTCCTCGTCCAGGCTCACGCCTGAAACCGACTGGCGGAGCCCCTCCAGGTGGCTGGCGAACAGCGTATGCGCCTCCATCGACCCCTGCGCGCGGGCCGTGTCTGCGCCGAGGACGCTGACGATGTCTGCGTAATACTCGTCTATCGAGGATGTGCCGCCGTTCATCGTCTGCGCCAGCTGCAGGTTTGCAATCGCCAGAGCGATAGAACCATCGCCGACAGCCCCTGCAGCTGCCGCCGTGGCGATTTGATCCTTGTTGGCTGAAAGCACCGCATTAAACGCGATGTCGGATGCATCGGTGCCCGTGAAGAAGTCGAGCCCAGTCGTGCCGTCTAGTCCGAAGCCCGTTTGGTGGATTGCGTTGACCTCGGTGATGAGCGCGCCCGCAAGCGCATCAGCTTTGGCGATGAGGTTCGGGATCTCGGTGTCCCGAGCGTCCAGGATGCCGCGAAGGCTTCCAGATCCGCTTACCACGTCGGTAGTGTCCTGCGTCCAGATGAGTTTGTTCATCCCGGGATTGGCGGCGTCGTTGACGACCGATACCGCTCGGGTCTGATTAAGGAAGACCAGTTCGTGGCTGCCCAGGTACACGTTGACGGTGGAGTCACCCTGTTCCTGGTAGGAGATGTCGCCGAGCCCGGCAAGCTCATCCAACAACACGTCCCGGCGGTCACGAAGGTCGTTCGCCATCTCGCCGTTCAGTTCCACCTGCTTGATCTGCAGGTTTAGGTCGGCGATCTGAGTCGCCCTACTGTTGATTTCCCCGGCAATGCCCTTCAACTGGAGGTTCAGATCCTCTCGTTGCACCACGAGGGCCGCTCGCACCGAGTTCATCCGCAGAGAGAGCGTCGTAGTGGCGTGGGCGAGCGTTGTCCGTGAGGCGGACGCCTCTGGGTCGTTCACGACGTCTTGCCACGCGTTCCAGAATTGAGCCAGCGCCGCTCCGACTCCTTCGTCGGATGGCTCATTGAAGATCAATTCGGATTGTGAAAGCGCGTCCGCGAGGACTCCGTATTGCGCTTGGCTGCTAATCGAGGTCCGCGCCTGGAAGTCCAGCATGGGGTTGCGCACGCGGTTGACATCGCTGGCATCCACGCCGAAGCCGGCACGACCAAGAAGCGAGCTGTTAGAGCCGGCGGAAGAGCCCGTCAGACCGATGGGGCGCAGGAGAACGCGCTGACGGGAAAACCCAGGCGTCGAGGCATTCGCAACGTTGTGCGATGCAATATCGATGCCGAGCTGGTGGGCACGAAGCGCCCGTACGGCAGTGTCCAGCCCTACGGAGAGTCCCATCGAATGGCTCCTAAATCTGCCGTGAGACGAAGCCGTTCGAGTCGGCCATCTGTGATGTCCCCTTGGATCCGTAGGTGCCTCGTGTGAGGCCCGCCAGCGATGCGGCCCACCGGTCTACCAGCTTCGAGGCCGAAAGGATGATTCCGGCGTTGACTTCCTGGAGTGCTTGCAGGGCCCCCATCGCTATCTGCAGCCGGTCACGAGAGTCGCCGAGTCCGTCAACGCCGGCCGCGGCCGCCT
>JAJCYY010000096.1 GCA_029262735.1 Chloroflexota bacterium
CGTCGCCGCGTTCTACGGCGCAGATCACATCACGGAGACCGTTCGTATCGAGCAAGGTCAATTCGAAATTGCCGATCTGTCAAAGTGGTATCGCACCGCTAGAGACATCGTGTGGCAGATCGACGGAATCAATTTTTCCGACCTGAATGAGCAGGAAGGCCGTATCGAGTTCGGTGCCGCAACCCAGAAAACTGCCGACAGGGCACGGGAAGCGTTGAAGGACTCCGGCATTCCGCCAGAGGCTGTGTTCTTTGAGGTCCCGCCGCCCAGGCTTCTTTCCGATTTTGAAGTCAATGTCCGCTCTCTGCCTGGAATCGAAATCGAACTGGACGCGCCGTCAATTGTGCGATCAGGTGAATCGGTGAACCTGGCGGTGTCATTGGTCAACAGAGGTGATTGGCGGGTTAAGTTCATCTACAACTCGGCCACGCCTGAAAATATCATCGTGTTCCGTGATGGCATCGACGTCTGGAGCAATAAAGGGAGATCCGGCGGCACCACGTTGGCTGGACGGATCTCAAACCTGAAGCCAGGAGAATCGGTGCGATTCGAGTCGGACTGGAACGTGATCGATCTTGATCGAGATCCATTGGCTCCTGGTGAATACCTGATCGCGGCGTCATTCAACTTCAGTGAAGAAGGCACCGGTCGGTACTCACGCCACGATGTTGCTACCAAACCGGTACGTCTGACGGTTATTCCAGCGTCTTGATACGGTGAGTTAGCTGTCGAAAGCCGAGGCGCTGCCTGCTGGCTGCGAACTGAGCGTGCCGGTGGCGGCGGGCTGCTCTCCGATGTCGTCCTGCCGTTCGGCCTCAAGCACTTCCCACTGCTCACGAGTAATCTCCATGCGAAGGAAGTCGAAGCCGTCCTTGCGCACTTCGCGGCCAGAACCGAATCCGGCATTGGCGAACGCCCTCTGTGCCCGCTCGTTAGAGGTAAGCGTGTGCAGATAGACCCTACGCAGCCATGTGGTCGTGAAAATCTGGCGAAGCATGGTGCGCACAGCATCGGTGCCGTAGCCGCCGTTCCAGAACTCTGAATTGCCGATCATGATCCCGAACTCGGTCTGCGCAAGCTCAGTATCGATGTCGTAGTACATGCAGTTGCCGATGTGCGTGCCGTCCAGCGTGTCGATAGCCAGCCGAACGGAGCGGGGGGAAGGGAACTGGAGATCGTCGCGGTGGTACCGCAGATACTCTTTGAGAGTGATGGTGATGGGCCGCGTGGCGTCCAACGCTGCCAGTTCAGGGTCGATCCGCCACAGATAGTCGGCTTCGGCGTCATCCATCCGCTTGGAGCGGAGGATCACCTTCTCGCCTTCGATCCTGATGTTCCTGCCGTCCGTCGCGGGATCCTTGAGGAACGGCCACAGCTTTTTCCAGGATTCTCGTCGCATATGCCCGTTTTAGCCTGAATTTTCGGTCTCGTTTAGCCGACTCTCGGTATTGAGATGACCAGCGTGCCAGTTTGCACGGCAGTTGAACCTCAATACGGGCCGGTACACATAGTAAACATCATCGCGCCCCATCATTTGCAGCGTACCGTACCGCAAGGAGCCTGCGCAGGACAAATGACTACGAACTCTTGGCCAATGGTCCAGCCCAACTACGCAATCTGCCTCACACTACGAAACAGTTGGCTCTGCGGTCTTGTCTGGTAACTCTTGCCTGAACCCGATTTCGCGTCGATCTGAGGGCAACATGACCCGAGAGCGAGTTCGAAACAGGTTTTTCAGCACTACGAAAACCCGCAAAATTCCCTATCACTCCACTCGGTCACTTTAAGGGGTAGAATTCGCTGTTGCGTGCCCCGGCCAATTCGACATCCGAATACAGGTAACCAGTCTGGAATAACAGCAACGGCAGGACCATTAATTGCAGAGAGAAGATTTCGTAATCAGATTCGCGGGTGAAGGCGGCCAGGGACTTGTAACTTCCGCCGATGCCCTCGCAAGTGCAGCAGTACACGCCGGATACTACGTTCAAACCTTTTCCACGTTTCCATCGCAGATCATGGGCGGCCCGGCATCATCGCAGGTCCGCATATCCAACACGCCGGTTCTCAGCAACGGCGACAACGTGGACATCCTGGTAGCCCTCAACCAGGACGCCTACGACAACCATAGCCACGAACTTGGCGAGGATGGTGTGACGATCTACAACGCCGAGGAGTTCGACCTGCCTGAGGGCGGCAAGTACTTCGGCGTCAAGGCAGACGAACTTGCCAAGTCAACAGGCAACGCTCGAGCCGCCAACATGGTGACCATCGGCGCAGTCGCAACATTGATGGACTTCCCGCTCGCAGAGATCGATGCCTACGTCACCGAGCGATTCACCCGCGGCCGTGAAGGCGACGACGAGATAATCACGGCAAATATCGAGGCGATTCGGCTCGGTGCAAACGTCGCAAAGGAAGCCGGGTTCAGCGTCGGCCAACTTGCCCCGCCGGACGCACCCGACTACAAGCAGATCACAATCACCGGCAACGCAGCCCTCTCCCTCGGCGCAGTCGCTGCTGGGCTCGACTACTACGTCGGCTACCCGATCTCACCTGCAACCACCATCCTCGTGTGGATGGAAAACAACCTTGTCGGCAAAGATCGCTTCACCTACCAGGTCGCATCTGAACTCGAAGCCATCGCCACAATCATCGGCGCCGGATACGCGGGCAAGAAAGCCATGACCGCAACCGCCGGCCCCGGTGTCTCCCTGATGAGCGAAGGCCTCGGCCTCGCATGGATGGCCGAAATACCGCTCGTAGTAGTAGACGTACAGCGCGGCGGCCCCGCAACCGGACTCCCGACAAAGTCGGAACAGTCTGACCTCCTCGCCTGCCTGCACCCAGCGCACGGCGACGTGAAGATGCCAATCCTCGCCCCCGGATCAGTCGAAGAGTGCTTCTACGCAGGGGCACTCGCAGTCAATTGGGCCGAGCGATACCAGGGTCCCGTAATGCTCATGAGCGAGTTTGGACAGGCCGAGCGGGGCGAGAACATCCGGAAGCCTGATCTTTCCGAGATCAAACAGGAATCCCGTTCCATATACACCGGCGAAAACGGCTACAAGCGCTACACATCGTGGGACGGCACTGGGCCACTGCCGCCAATGCCGGTCCCTGGCGGAGCAGGCGCATACGTCGCAAACGGCTCGGAACATGATGAGATCGGCGACACAACGCACCTTCCGAAGCACCACATTCGTCTCACAGAGCGACGCTTCAAGAAGCTCGACCTCCTTAAAGACGCTCCACGCGAAATAGAAGGCGACGGTTCAATCGCACTCATGACATGGGGCTCCTCGAAGGGGCCTGCACGAGAAGCCTACGATCGGCTCAAGGCCGAAGGCTCAGACATCAGCTGGATTTACTCGGTTGCGCTCAACCCGCTACCTGACGACGTTATGGATGCCCTCAAAAAGAAGGACCTCGTCCTAGTCCCAGAACTCAACTACCAGGGCCAGTGGTCAGGGCTCCTTCGGCAAGAAGGCATCAACGCAGTATCGATAACCCAGTACACGGGGTTACCATTTAAACCAGGTGACCTTGTGGACGAGATCAAAAAGAGGATTGCGGCTACAGAGAAGGCAGGAACAGCCCGATGAGCGCACGAAACCCCGAATACGACTTTGCATGGTGCCCCGGCTGCGGAGACTTTGGTGTACGCAGGGCGCTTGAATGGGCACTCGTTGACTACACGACGGAAAACGAGACCCCGCACAGCAATAACGTCATCGTTGCAGGCATCGGTTGCTCAGGCAACATGGTTCACCTGCTCGAAGGCGACCAGCCGTTCGGCATTCATGGCATTCACGGCCGTACACTGCCGCTGGCGTTCGGAATCAAGTCCGGCCGACCGGAACTGAACACCGTAATCGTGGCTGGCGACGGAGATTTCCTCAGCATCGGTGCAGAGCACATCGGCCCGGCCGCCCAGCGTAATATCGACATCACATGCGTCATCATGGACAACGGCGTCTACGGTCTCACCAAGGGACAGAGCTCGCCAACAAGCCTCTTCGGCGCAACCACCACGTCAACGCCATTCGGAAAGATCGAGACCCCGCTTCACCCGCTGAAGTCATACATGACGATGGGCGTGTCATTCGTGGCATCTCACTACTCCAGCAAGCCTCGTGACCTTGCGAAGTACATCAAGATGGCCATGGACCACAAGGGCTTCTCGATAGTCCACGTGCAGTCACCATGCACCACGTACAACGACACGTACGACATTCTGAAGGGTGACCGCAAGAAGGGCATTCCGGGTTCTGCGTGGATCATCCCTGAGGACCACGACCCTTCAAGCAGGCAGGCAGCCGACGACCTGATCGACCGCCCCGGTGTTCCGCTCGGCCTGCTCTACAAGGAAGACGAGCCTACGCTGGAAGACCGGCAGGAAGATGTCCGACAGAAGCACCCAGGCAAGTCAGTAGCAGACATGCTAGAGACATACGCCACCGGCAACTAGCCGCGTGCGGCGTTTTCAGTTGATGAGCGCGGGTTGCGTCCGACGAACTGTAGTGCACAGCTGTGTTTTCCGGCAGCTAGTTGCGATTTCGTTATGTCGGTTTGTCATCCCGACCGTAGCGGAGGGATCTGAGCGGCGTGCCGCGTTTTCTGCTGTCGCACGGTCTTTGAGAAATTCTGAATCAACCCGTTCAACTGCGCTCAGGGCCGTGAGGAATGACAGGCCAGCTGACGTCTTCAGGTGATCGTAACTCGAAGGCCAGTGCTCCCTCCCAGATTGGGAGGGAGTTAGAGGGAGGGTGCCGCGTGCAACGTTTTCAAGTGAGTCACAAGTAGCTGGCAAACAGAACCACTCTCTCCCACAAGACGATACGACTCTCAC
>JAJCYY010000097.1 GCA_029262735.1 Chloroflexota bacterium
GGACGAATTTCAGATCGGTGCTATCGCGTCATATGGCCCTGAGAAGGTTGCTGCCCTCGGCGACGACACCCGAGTCATTCGCAACAAGCGAAAACTTGCAGCGATAGTCGAAAACGCTCGCAAGATGATCGAGTTGGATGACGAACACGATGGCTTCAGGAACTACCTTCGTTCCTTCGACGATTTCTACGAACTCATGGCAGACATCCGTAAGCAGTTCAAGTTCATGGGACCTATCGGAATCTATTACTGGCTCTGGGTAGTCGGCGAAGATGTCCCATCGCACGATGAGTTCTCAGCGAGAACAAAGAAATAGGCCGGGAAGCCTACCGCAATTCCCAGCCTTTGGTAAATTGACGCCAGCAGGTTTAGAAACTCGTTATCCAAGCCTGCACTTCCTCCTCATTCAGAACTGAGAAAAGCAATGGTCACAACCCCCTCGCAATCTCCTCGTCGCACCAACTCAGATGGTCTCACGTTCGAAGGCTTCGGTAAGTCATACGAAAAAGTTGATGGCGCGGACAAAGTCACTGGCCGTTCACAGTTCGGGGCTGACTTCACACTTCCGGGATCGCTCCACGGCGTCATCGTCCGGTCGCCACACGCCCATGCCCGTATCCTCAACATCGACACCTCGGCCGCAGAACAACTGCCTGGCGTCCTCGCAGTTTGCACAGCCGCAGACTTCCCCTCGGACATCAGCGGCGATCTCGACACCGGTGAAGTGGACATCGGCATCCAGTTCCTTGCCAACCTGATGATGGCACGGCGCAAAGTGCTATTCGAAGGTCATCCGTTAGCAGCCGTAGCAGCCGTAGACGCCCACACAGCAGCCGAAGCCGCTCGGCTGGTTAAGGTCGACTACGAAGTGCTTGAACCGGTAACGGACCCGATCGAAGCCATGGCGGCAGACGCCCCGCTGCTACACGAAGGACTAATCGCCAGATCTCTCAGCGGAACTGGTGACAGTCCGAGCAATATTTCGGCTCACATGGAAGCCGGTCGCGGCGATGTCGAAAAGGGGTTCGCCGAATCCGATGTCATCGTCGAACGCACCTTCAAGACCTCCATCGTGCACCAGGGCTACCTCGAGCCTGAAGCCGAGACCGTTTTCTGGCAGGAGAACGGGCACATCGACGTCTGGGCCAACACTCAAGGGTCGTTTGCAGTCCGCGGGAACCTCGCAAATCTGCTTAAAGTTGATCTCAGCAACATCACCGTCACCCCTCTCGAAGTCGGCGGAGCATTTGGTGCAAAGACTTTGCCACGGGTCACTCCAATCGCCGCGATCCTCTCTCAGAAGTCCGGCAAACCCGTCAAAATCGTGCTCAACCGCGAGGAAGTTCTGAAAGCGACCGGTCCGGGTGCGGCGGCTGTAGTCACTATCAAGATGGGTGCTACAAATGACGGCAAGCTCAAGGCTGCACAGTCAAGGCTTGTGTATGGAGCAGGCGCGTTCCCCGGCGCACCGATCATGCGTGGTGTTCAGTCGGTGTTCGCCTGCTACCAGCCCGAGAACAGCCGAGTCGACGGTTATGATGTTGTCACCAACACTCCCCGTGTCGCGGCCTATCGCGCTCCGGGTGCCACAGTTTCATCTTTCTGCACCGAACAGGTGGTGGACGAACTGGCACGTACGCTGAACATCGAGCCGATGGACTTCCGGCTGATGAACGCATCGAAGACAGGCGACTATACGGTGGACGACAACCAGTACACTCGATTGGGCATTGTCGAGATGCTTGAAGCGGCCAAGGCACACCCGGCCTATACCCGCCCGATCAAAGAATCCAAGAACGGCTGGCCGACCGGTCGCGGTGTTGGAATCGGCTGGTGGCCCTGTGGAGTAGACCAGGCAAGCTCCCGAATGCTGGTTCAGCCAGATGGTCATGTCCTTCTAACGACCGGATCGGTTGATCTTTCTGGTGTTCGCACCGGCCTTTCTCAAATCGCTGCGGAAACTTTGAGCATTGAGCCTTCCGATGTGTCCGTACGAATCGCGAATACAGACGACATTCCGTTCTCTGGCTCCTCAGCCGGCTCCAAGATAACTCGCACCCAGTCAGACGCCGTCTACAAGGCGGGAATGTCCGTACTGGACATCATGCGAAACCAGCTTGCGTCGCACTTTAGCGTCGAGCCGGAGTTTGTTGAGTACGAGGGCGGAGAGTTCTTCCCGCGTGACAATCAGGACAGCCGACTCAGCTTCAAGGAAGCGGCGAAGATTATTAACAGCCGAGCTGTGCCGATAGAGGCGACCGCCTCGAGCAATCCGAACATGCGGCCCGCAAACGGATACGCACTGAACATCGCTGACGTGGAGATCGACCCCGGCACGGGTAAGGTCCAGATACTGGATTTCACGATATTCCAGGATGTCGGGCGACTGGTGAATCCGACTCAGGTTGAGGGACAGATGCACGGTGGTGCGGCACAGGGAATTGGCTGGGCTCTCAATGAAGAGTATGTCTACGACGACCGTGGTCTGATGCGAAACTCGAGCCTGCTCGACTACCGCATGCCAACAGCACTGGACTTGCCGATGATGGAATGCGTGATACTGGAGACGCCAGCAGACGATGGACCTTTCGGTATCCGGGGCGTTGGTGAGCCGCCAATCATCC
>JAJCYY010000098.1 GCA_029262735.1 Chloroflexota bacterium
TGGTCGAGGACCAGGTCACCGTAGACGACGGGCTGTGGATCAGGTCCAGACTTGCCTGTCGAGCGCCGAATGGCAGAGCGTACCCTTGCGAGAAGCTCCTTCACGCCAAACGGCTTTGTTACATAGTCATCTGCCCCGCAATCGAACGCCTCGACGACATCGGCTTCCCTGGCCCGTGCGGTCAGCATGATCACGGGAATGCTTGAGAACATCCTGATCTGGCGGCACACCTCGAAGCCGTCCATACCTGGCATTGTGATGTCGAGCATGGCGAGGTCGATGACTCGGCGGCGGAAGACCTTCATTGCCTCAACGCCGTCCATTGCAGTTACGACCTGGTAGCCGCGAGCGCGCAGGTTCATGGCCAGGTATTTAAGCGTGGCCGGCTCGTCATCTGCGACGAGAATTGTTGATTGAGAATCTACCAAGTAGAGCGTCGGTCCTTAGATCGGTCTTGTCGAACGAGTCATGCGTCTACCTGCTATCAGGTACCGGTACGTTTGATGTACCACTGGCTGCCACGACCGGACAATGAACGTTGTGTAAAGGTGTCCAGCAAGTTGTGAATAAAATCTGAACATCAACCAGATAGCTCGGTCCACGCTCTGGTCTGGTCCAGGATTTGGGCCTGTCGATACTAGCTCCGATGGAGCGTGCATTCTGAGCCGGAGGGATCAGTTCAGACTGGCCGCATGTTCAGTATTCGGAGTGACGAAGCGGTAGCCAATTCCGGGCACATTTCGGATCAGGCGAGGCTCAGCTGGAACCTCCTCGATCTTCTTACGCAGCCTGTACATGTAAGCCCGCAGGTATTCACGGTCTTCTGCAAATGTGTTCCCCCACACACACTGCAGTATGTAGCGGTGCGTGAGGACTCGGTCGCTATTGCGAATGAGCAGTGAGAGCAGCCTGAACTCGGTTGCGGTCAGAGTCTGCTCTTTGCCACTGCGCATCACCATGCGACCTTCGAGGTCGATTTCCAGCTCGCCGAACTTAAATGTGTTGCCAGCGTCGGTCCTGGTGCCCTGGCTCCGCCGTAGAGCGGCGGCTACTCTTGCGACAAGTTCGGCGACACCGAACGGCTTGGTCAGGTAGTCGTCTGCGCCAATGTCCAGCGCATTGACCTTGTCGGACTCTCGCGAATGGCCCGATAGGATGACTATCGGCACGTCGGACTGATGACGGATTGCGCGGCAGACCTCGACGCCGTCTGGTCCGGGCATCGAGAGATCGAGCAAAACCAGGTCGATGGGACGCTCACCAAACAGCTTCATGGCTTCGCTGCCGTCTTCTGCGAGGAGCGGCCGAAAGCCTTTTGCCGAGAGGTTGGCCCCGACGAACTTCCTGGTCTCTGGCTCGTCATCAACGACGAGCACCACCGGCCCGGCACCGTTCATTCGTGTCCGCCCCCACTTGTGTTCAAGCCCCGGTCAAGAACTCTGTCCGTTGTCTCGCAATAACATTGTCAGTTGTCTTCTGCCCTGTCACTACGGTCGTCAAACGCGTATTGGCCATCTGTGGTTGGCTAGCTTTTTGCTGCCGCCCTGGGTTTACGGGCTGGCCGGACGCCACCACTCACCTTTTTCGCAACTATCTTCTTCGCAACTGCCGGCTTCACCCGCTTAGATCTTGCAGTTTCGGCGCCGTTCAGAGCGCGTTTGGCGTTGCTCTTCTTGCTCCGTGCGGAAACTCTGGGTTTCCTGGCACGCGCTGCTTTAAGCGGGATGCTGAACGTGAATGTAGACCCTTTGCCAGGTTCACTCTCCACCCAGATCTTGCCTTTGTGCGCTGCTACGACTGATTTGCACACCGCCAGCCCGAGACCGGTACCGGACGAGCGTTCACCACCCGGTTCGCCTCGGTAGAACAAGCTGAACAGCTTGCTGCGAATTTCCTGTGGAATGCCGTTGCCCTCGTCTGACACGCTGAACGTCACGTCTGAAGCATTGGCTGCTGCGGCGATGGTGACTGTCGTGCCGTCCTCGGCATATTTGCTGGCATTCTCAAGGAGGTTCACCAGCACGCCGGTGATACGGAGAACATCGATGTTGATCCTTGGCAGGTCCTCGCGAACATCGACAATTACGCGGTGCTTGTTGATGAAAGGTGATGCTTCGTCGAGGGCCGCATAGGCGAGCAGGTAGGGATCTGCGTCCTCCAGGTGAAGAGGAAGGTCACCGGAGCCCATCCGGGTGATCTCCATGAGGTCACTGACCATCGAAGTGAGTCGGTCTGCTTCTCGATCAATGGTGTGCAGGAAGTCGAGCCGAGTTTCCTCGTCCCATTCGATATCGGACTCCAGGAGGGTGCTGACAAACCCTTTTATATGGAGTAGCGGCGTTCGCAGCTCATGGCTGACCATTGACAGCACGGCGTCTCGCAGGCCGTATGGCCGCCGCACCGCATCGCCGCTGACGACGATGGCAACTCCCTGGCTCGAAGGCATCGGCAACACGGTTACCGCCACTTTACAGAGCTCTTCTTCACCGGATTCCCCGGACTCCTCCCATCTGAACCATGCGTCGAGCAGTTCAGCCTCACCGCTGGCCATTACACGGTCTGCAGAAGAGTCAATATCCATTGGGACGCGGTCGCCATCCAGCATAGGCAACATCGCGCTGCTGAGTGATCCACCGATCACTTGCTTCAAGTCGGTGCCCATCATCCCCTCGGCCGTGGCGTTCACGGCAAGGATTGTGTGGTCCTCAGCGACGAGAAATATGCATTCGGGGAGCGCGTCGAGCAGCTTTGCCTTTTGGCCGATCGTTTTTGGATCTGTGGCAACGCTAATTGGAGGATTCTTCCGACCGTGATTCATAACTGCCCTGCCGTGTCCTTCAGCCTGGGGAACTCGAGAGCGGCTCTCGACTACTCCAGCCCTCAACAGGCTGGTCCCCGATCGCTATGCAACATCTCCATCACCCGTGCAGGAACGTCTACTAGTTGGCGACGGGCCACGCCCTGCTCACCGAGTTGCAGACTTGAAATGTAGGTGCACATTGTTATGAAAGCAGCGGCGTTGTCAAATTTCTGTGAACAAGACTCGTTGAGAAGACCCCAAGTATTACGTTTCTTACACGGTATCGCACACGATTCCGTGTACGGGTTACGCGAGGATTTGTGAACAAAATCAAAAAATGGCCAGGTGCCACCCGACCCGGAAGTGACAGTTGATCTGAGGCGTATGAGTGGGGCCGCGAATTGGTGGCCCGGCGGGCAGTCAACCGATTTATTGAATAGCAAAAACCCCGCTTGGAAGCGGGGTAATTAGACGAACGACGATTTGTGAGATTTGTCTCAGGCTGCGTTGCGGAAACGGCTTTGAGACTGATCGGATGTGTCGGAGACGGGCACCAGTTCCATGTCGTCCTTGTCACCGGTTCGTGCCAGGATGACCGCGCTGGCGGTACCAGCTGCTACAACACCCGCTATGGCAAGAAGCACCAGCCATCCGAAGGCGGTGAAAAGCACAAACGAGAGGGAGCCCCAGCCAACGAGGACAGCAACAGCGATTGGGAGCCAGAATCTGTCGATGATTCCCGATTCTGAGAGCAGATCGTCGTCATCGTACCAGAGGGCCGGAACCGGATCCGCTTCGCAGTCACCGTAATCCGCTCCGACGTTAATAGCGGAGATCTGCTTTCGCAGACGGGCTTCTTCCGTCATTCCGATGACCTTCTGCCGGGAGCATTAAGTCGTTGCTGGCTACTACTATCAATGATTGCAGGATTCACATATCCCGGCAGTGGGCTCACCTGCATCTCGTAATACGTGCTAGCACCCATTCTTCGACTTGCTTTGACTCTGAAAAACCCCTGAGTACACGTTTGCGGCTTCTTGGTTATATAGTTCCCCATAATCCACTGCATCCCTCCGGCAGAAACATTTTTAGGCCGATTCTCGATTGTCATATTACGAATTTCGTATTTCATACTTCTTCACTCCGGGATCACCTTCGGGTACACCGGCAGTTGAGCGTTGATGACAACGAGTTTCGTCAGAAGTGGACGCTTCGTTAACCTGTGCGCTCACTACTTCGGTGGCTGCGGAGTTCCAGCAATAGCAGCCAGTTGTTTTTCGACGAACTATGGAGTCAAGAGATGCCTGAAGAGATCAACCGCCAGTGGGTAATGGCGTCACGTCCCGTCGGATTCCCGAACGAGGGCCATTTTGAGTTGCGTGAGGCTGCCCTGCCGAACGCAAAGCACGGAGAAGTGCTCATCAAACTTGAGTACCTGTCGATAGATCCCTACATGCGGGGAAGGATGAACGAGAGTAAGAGCTACACGCCGGGAGTTCAGATTGGCGAAGTGATGACCGGCGAAGGTGTCGGAGTGGTTGTCGAAAGCCGTGCGAAGGGTATTTCGACTGGCGACCACGTAGTCACCCGCACCGGGTGGCAGGAGTATGCGACTGCTCATGTGTCAGCCGTGCGAAAAGTGGACTCATCTGTAGCGCCGGTCTCGACTGCTCTCGGCGTCCTTGGCATGCCCGGTCTCACTGCGTACTTCGGAACCCTGCATGTGATCGACCCGAAGCCCGGAGACGCGCTGGTGGTGTCTGCGGCCAGTGGAGCGGTCGGTGGAGTCGTGGGCCAGCTTGCGAAGTTGAGCGGCTGCCGTGTGATCGGCACGGCCGGGTCCGACGAGAAGGTCTCATACATCGTGGATGAGCTGGGATTCGACGCCGGGATCAACTACAAGACCGAGAACGTGTCGGAGCGGCTGGGAGAGCTGTGCCCGGACGGTATCGACGGCTATTTCGACAATGTCGGAGGCGAGACGACAGACGCTGTCATGGAGCATCTTGCGACTGGTGCGAGGATCGCAATATGCGGCCAGATTGCCCAGTACAACGATGTTGAGCAGGCGATGGGACCTCGCAACATCAGGGCTCTGCTGGTAGCCCAGGCCAAGATGCAGGGATTCTTGGTTTTCCAGTTCGTTCAGCAGTACCCCGCCGCGCTTGAGCGGCTCTCGAAGTGGGTGTCAGAGGGAACGCTAAAGTACAAAGAGGACATCGTCGAGGGATTCGAGGAGATGCCGAAGGCGTTCATCGGCATGATGCATGGTGCGAATTTTGGGAAATTGCTCGTTAAGACGAACGCATGATGGCCTCAGACGTCAGGAATCGCGAAAAAAGCGGGCCGGTCCTGGTTAAAGGATCGGCCCGCCAGTTTTCACGGTTCTCAGTGAACCTGAGACTAGTCGTCGTCACCACCGCCGCGGACGCGCTTGATCTGGATCAGAGCAGCGGGGTTGTGCCAGTCGTGGTCGGCGGGCACAAGGTCGGCGATTCCGTGAACGCCGTTGCTTACGTAGACGTAGCCTTCGGCTCCGGCCGTATCCCGCACTCCACCGTTGCCACATGGCGGCCCCGGGATGAAGTCACAGTCTTCATTGTTGGCCTCGGATCCGGCGTCGTATCCTGCCGAGAAGTAGTGATTGGAGCCTCTATTAGGTAGCTTTACTCCGCTCAGACCGATGAACGTGTCATTTGTTGTGACCAGCATCGCAGCCAATGAGATTTCGCGTGCGTTGCCTCGTGTTGAGATCACCGCAGACGCCGTCTCACCTGGCATGATCGGCCCACCGGCACCGAGGAGTTTGATCACACTTGCGACATTTGAGTTATCGTCGAGCATGTCAAAGAACGGGTCGAGCGCGGCATCTTCCGCCAGCCCTGCGAGTTCGGGACTTGCAGCGGAGCCGAGCTGGAATATCGGGTCGAGTCGAGACCTATGAGTGGCGACAACCGCCGGTGAGATTATCTGTCCTTTCGTCAGGTTCGTGATGGAGACTTCGTAGAAGTTGCCGCCCTTCTTTCCGTCACCCGATGCTGTTGTTGTGAATGCCACCGCAGCTGTGATTGCCACGATCGCCAGAATTGCGAACGGAATCAGGCTGCGGCGCCTCGTTAGTTGAGAAGTCATTCAGCGTTCCCCCTTGAGTCATGTCGAGCACTGGTCTCCGTGCAAACTGCCTGGCCCGATCAGTTGCGTGTGTCCAATGTTTTTGTTGACAAGTCGGCAGCACAGGGAGAATAGTCAGGGGTTAGATTTCAGAACTTGCGAAAACATTACAGTTTCATTAACAACGCAGGCTGTTCACGAAATTGCGGTGATCTCCCCGGCGATATGGGAAAGTAGCTGGAGCCGTGCCGACGATATTCGACGGGTATCAGGGCCAGGGCAGTGCAGATACACGGAAGGCGGCGGCAGAGTACCGCGATGAGCGTCGGGCGATAACTTGCTCTAAAAGAACACGGCTTGGACCACATGGTCCAAGCCGTGTTGCAGTTTGCTCTGGAGCGGAAGACGGGATTCGAACCCGCGACCTTCTCCTTGGCAATCCGGAACAACGCCGAATCTCTCGTTGAGCGGGCGCCACGAAAACGAGCGAGCGTTGCAAGGAAAAGCCCTGCGGCAAACGAGAAACTACCGGTTTACTACAGGTGGCTCCATTCGTGGCTCCACAATACGCTCAGGAGGTCGCCAGCAGATCGTCCATGGCAGCGGCAACGTGTTCTCCACTACCTGGAAGGGCATGGGCATTGACACGCAGCGTCGTGCCGGGATGCGAGTGTCCAAGCATCGCTGCAACCTCGGTCACCGGACGTTTCGTCAGGGCGAGCGAAGCTGCGATATCTCGCAGGTCATGGAATCGCAGAGTTGCCGGTAGTACAGCCTTGTGCAGCAGTGGCCGTAGCACCCGGTTGAGTACATTCTTCGCATCCAGCCTGGTTCCTGCGGTCGTGGTAAACACAAGATTGTGCGTGTTTCGCCACTGTGGGATGACAGCAGCCTCGCGCTGTTGCCTGTGGCGGTGTCTTACCAGAGCCTCGGTTGCTCGGCGAGACAGGGCGACTGTCCGCCGGGAACCGCGGGTCTTGGTGTCACCGAGTTCGTGCCCTGACTCCGTCATCTGCATACTTTTGTCGATTCGTATCGTTCCCTGCTTGAGGTCTACCCGATCCCATATCAGTCCGCGTAGCTCTCCGGAACGGGCTCCGGTCGTGATTGCAAGAACGATCATCGCTTCGAGTCGGTGGTTCTTGATGACTTCCAGGAACTTTCTGGCGGCCTCGGGTGACAACATCATCTTCTCTCGTTGAACGACTCTCGGGGGTGAGACCAGTGAAGCCACATTCTTGATCACGTTCTCACGTTTTCTGTGGTACTCCAGCATGGTGTGGAGCGTCCGATGTACCTTGGCTACAGTTGCTGGTGCCCTGCCCTCTGCAAGCAGGTCTTCGTAAAGGCGATCCACATCTTTCGAGCTCAGGGATGTGAGTTTCATCTTGCCGAGCCTGGCTGTGACGTGGTTGCGGAGGACCGACTCGTAGTTCATCCAGGTGGTGTACCTGAGTGACGATCGTGTTCGTTCCAACCACACGTTGGTCGCCTGCTCAACTGTCTGGTCCGACGCGGCCTCTGAAGATCCGTTCAGGATGGATGCCAGGTACTCGTTCCGTTTTTCGATGACCTCCTGTCGGGTCTTGCCAGACAACCATTTTCGTCTTCGCTTCACGCGGCTATCGCCCGGTCTGGAGATCTGCACTTTCCAGCGTCCGCTCGGTTCCTGGTAGATGCTGCCTTCGTTGTTTCCTCTGTGTCGAGGTCGTTTCTTTGTTACCACTGGGTGGGCTCCCGATCTGCGCACGCGGGTTGACGGCTCTACCGCCCCAACGGTGCGCGACTGTGAACGTCTCCACTCACAAGCTTTGCTCTGTTTCCGGATAAAGCAAGTCGGGCAACTGGAAGGAGGGAATGAGGGGCCAGATGACGGTTGTTGAGGTGGTTTGACAAGGAACGACTCGATCGCGCGAGTGTGGTCGTGAAGTGTCGGGAATTCAGCCTGTGCGAGGCCATTTTCGAGCCCGATCGAGGGTGCGTGGTCACGCGCGCCCGCGCATTAACGTGCCCGCGTGGGCGGGCTATTATTTGTATTGGAAGAACTCCAGTAGAGCGCGTAGGGAGCAAAGACACCCGCAGGACACCCACAGCGCACCTATTGGCAGGGATCGATGTGTGGAGGTTCGGGAGGTGAGTTGGGCCTTCATCCAGTGCTTCACAGGTCGAATCGTGATTGATTCGACAGATTGATATTTTGCGGATCACGCGCGTCGGGGCAGGCTCATGTTTTAGTTCGTGTCCCCTTGGCTCCACCATTTTCAGTTGGAATTCAGCTAACGGGACAATATCGAGAACCTGGTTGTCGAGTTCAGGTCAGCTCAATCGCCGCGGTACCGATCGTTCAATTCCATCAGCTGGCATCTACCGGTTCGACCGGTTGTCGACGGCGTGATCGGCAACTGGTTCGATCTAGCACTAACAGTTCACCCGCCCTTCCAATCGAGACAGGCCACATTTGGTTCAGCTGGCTGCCAGTGAGCAAGTACGGCCGGTCTGTTTTGTACGCCAATGTTATTGAGAGCCGTCGCCAGAGCAATAAGCATTGACATCTCCCGTCGGTGATGACATGTTTCCGGTTTGTGCCACTAACCGGAAACATGCGGTCGATCAATGACGAAGACGACGCAGACCGATAAACGTCGTGAGCGACTCCTCAAGATATTGGAAGCAGAGCAGGCCGTAGTCACGGCCACCGATCTTGCTACCAAGTTAGGCGTGACAGAGCGGACCGTACGCTCGGACGTGAAGGCGATGGAAGCCCGCGGAGTTCCTATCGGGATCCGTCGGGCCCGCGGCGGTGGAATCTCCTTAACCCACACGCCCGAGAGACTCTCCGTTCATGCTCACGCCGGATCCGCCATTCCCAAATCTGGCACAGGCACACCCTTCATCGGTCGTGCGCAAGAGATGGCCAGAATTACTGTAGCGTTTGATGGTGCAATTGATGGCCGCGGCGGGCTCGTGATGCTCGCAGGCGAACCAGGCATTGGTAAAACGCGCGTGACAGAAGAGCTAACGCACGTTGCCGTTGATCGTGATACGCAGGTTATTCGGGGGGCCTGCTATGAAGGCGGAAATGCGCCTCCCTACTGGCCGTGGACTCAGGCCATTCGATCACTGCTAACAGAACCTTCTGAGGCAATCATGGTCGCGCTCGACTCCGGAGCTGCCGTGATCGCTGAGATCTTCCCGGACATTAAGAACATTGTGCCGAACCTGGAAAAAGCTCCAGAAGTAGATCCTGAACAGGCACGATTCCGCCTGTTCGACACGGTCGCATCCTTTCTAAGGGAGACCGCTGCATCGCAACCGCTGGTGATCGTACTCGACGACCTTCACTGGGCCGATCGTTCTTCACTTGACTTGCTGGAATTTGTTGCTCGCGAAGTATCGACGGCATCGATGCTGCTCGTTGGTAGTTATCGGGACACTGAACTCTCACGCCAGCATCCGCTCTCCGCCACGCTTGGAACCCTCGCAAGAGTCCGTCAGTTCCAGCGAATCCCATTACGCGGTCTGGAACGCAACGATGTCGGTCGCCTGGTTGAAGCGGTCGGAGACATCGCGGTTCCAGTAGAACTGATCGAAGAGATCCACGATCGTACTGAAGGAAATCCGTTCTTCATCGCCGAAGTAGTGCGTGACCTGTCGAGAGAGGCCACCGAGCGCGGCAGAGATATCGATATGGTGGGGAGCTTCAGGATTCCCGAAGGGGTGCGTGAGGCTGTGGGGATTCGTCTGAACCAGTTGTCAGAGGAATGCAACCAAACGCTGCGGTCAGCCGCGGTTATTGGGAGGGAGTTCGACTTTGCCTTGCTTGCGGCGGTTAGCGAGGAGCTGTCTGAAAACGCGTTGCTGGACGCTATTAACGATGCTTTGAGAGCGAGTGTAATCAGGGACTTGCACGGTCCAGACGAACGCTACGAGTTCACGCACGCACTTATTCAACAGACACTGGCGGATGAACTTTCTACAAGCCAGCAAACACGCCTGCATGCCGAAATCGTCTCCGCAATCGAACGGCTGCACGGAGACGATCTGGAAGATCACAGTGCAGAACTCGCGTACCACTGTGAGGAAGCCGGAAGCGCGGTTGCCGCAGAGAAGGTGATCCGATACGCGCTCGTGGCGGGCGAACGTGCGTTGGCTACCTTTGCCTGGGAGGAGGCGCTGGGTTACTTCGAACGTGGCCTGATCGCGAAAAAGGGACAGGCTATGGACGCTGACAACGCGGCATTGCTGTTTGGTCTGGCGCGCGCCCAAACAAGAACACTGGAGAGATACCGGATCCATGAGGCAGTAGAAACGGTGAGGCCTGCATTCGACTACTGCGTGGCGTCAGGGGACGTTCCCAGGGCAATGGAGATTGCCTCTTACGCGTTCTACTCAGAGATCGGCGTCGGTAAGACTGAGCTTCTCGCCGAGGCTCTACAGTTGGTGCCATCTGACTCCCACCAGGCGGGGCGCCTCCTGGCACGCTATGGGGGGACCTTAAGCAGGGAACTTGGGACCTTTGAGACTGCCATGGAGGCACTGGGGCAGGCGCTTGCCATCGCCCAACGTGAGAACGATACGGTGCTGGAATCTTCTATCTTGACCAGCATGGCGGACACTCACTGGATGATACGCATCGACCCTAAAGAGTGTCTTGAATATAGCCTTCGGGCCATCGCACAAGGCAACATTATCAGCCAGATTCAACACGATCATAGCGGTCACTGGTGGGCTGCGGTCGCACTCATAGCCTTAGGTGACCTTGAGGAGGCGTGGCCGCACGCAACGTCTCAACTGGAGACAGCAGAGCAGCTCGGTATCCGCTTCAGAATTGCGCAGGCGCTTCATGTCAACGAGGTCTTAGCTCATTTTCAAGGGAGTTGGGAGACCGCTCGAGATTTCAGTGACCGTGGCCTGGCGGCGGACCACCGGGACGCACGCCTTGTCGCCAACCGAGCCGCATTGGAGTATGAGTTGGGTGATTTCGGCCAGGGGGACGCCTACGTGGAGCGACTTGTGGAGACGATGCGACTCTCCCCGCCGGGGACAACCTTGGAGTACTCAATCGCACCCCTGGCAATTGGGATGGCTGCTCGCATAACCGGCATGACTCGACAGTTCGATGTAGCAGAAGAAGCGGCAAATACGGCACTGTCGTCGTCATCGGCTCTCTCATTTTTCACGCAGTTAACAAGGACTGGCATGGCGCTGATAGCGGTGGAGCGAGGTGACGTAGCAGCAGCTAGAGAGCACTATGATGCCCTCAGGTCCTGGCAAATCACGTTGTCACCTTTGAATCTCGTGTGCGGCCACCGTGTTCTGGGGTTACTTGCTCAGACAATGAGCAGGTTGGATGACGCGGTGACCCACTTTGAGGATTCACTGTCTTTCTGCCGGAATGCCGGTGCGCGACCGGAACTGGCGTGGACGAGTTTCGACTGTGCCGATGCATTGCTTCAACGTGACGAAATTGGTGATCGATTCAGGGCGGTGTCCTTGGTGGATCAAGCGCTGACCATTTCGACTGAGCTGGGCATGCGCCCTCTGATGGAACGGGCGGTGCTTCTTCAGGAAAAAGCCCGTTTACTTCCGGCCGGAAAGCCCGAATACCCGGCTGGCCTTACCCGTCGTGAGGTCGAAGTTTTGCACCTTGTTGCATCCGGTAAGAGTAACGCGGAGATTTCCGAGGAGCTCGTGCTCAGCGTTCGGACCGTCGAACGTCATATATCAAACATTTACGGCAAGACCGGCTCGAGCGGCAGGGCCAACGCGACTGCTTTCGCTTTCACAAGCGGGCTGATGTCCGCCACATAGCCGCCGGGTACCTGCGACTACTGACGGTGATATCGCGTCGTCGGAACGCACGTTGGCCTCTTTCAAACTACGTGTGCCTGAATCGACAGGATGGGTGTCACCGCGGATTACCTCACCAACTGACACGAATAGGGTTTCGAGTGGTTCGCCGGAGTGGCCATGTGCCATCCCGGCGAACCGCCCGGTCTGTGTTTAATTCGTTCGTTTTAGGAGCTACATTCGAAATGCATAATCCATCTTCAAGAAAGTGGTCGATGAGTGGCGTCACCCGCCTGATGGCGGCTGGCGTGAAGATACGCGTAGTGGTGCCCGCACTGATCGCCATATTCATTACGACTCTTGCCCTGTCACCGGCGAGCGCCAGAGGCAACCACGGTGGCATCGTAAGTTCGGTCGATAAAGCACCGATAGTGCCCGCCGGCACGACTGCTGGGAGCGCAACTGACTTCGTGATTACGCTGGACACTTCTCTGGACCCGAGTGTGCCGGGGCGCACTCTGTTAGCAGGCGATACCGTCAAAGTGACGTTGCCTGACGCCTTCGTAAATTCGGGCCTGCTTCCGATTCAGCAAGTTGGTACTCCGGGCTGCGTGCCTAACATCCCAAACGGTCTCCAGTGCAATACGGCAGTATTCCTACAGGGTTGGCCGCAGCATCCGGTGGCCCCGCCGAAGTATTCGTTGAGCCTGGAGGGAACAAACACCGTTGTCTTTACGGCAAACGTGGACTTGATCCCCAACGCACCTGATGAGCCAGGGATCAAGCAGATACACCTGATTCTCAACAGTTTTATCAATCCGCACCCGGGTCGATACAAAATTCTTGTGGAAGCAGAGACTGGCGCGGGTGGTGCGGTCGAGACCGGGGTTGGCAAGGTTCACATCCTTCCTAACCCAAGAGCCAGCATCAACGTGACGAGCGCTTTCGTTCCAGGAACGCCCAACCGGATCTACCAGGCAACCGGTACCGAAGAACTGACTCCGTTGCCGTACGACTTCCTGCTGTGGGACAAGAATGGCGTTCCATTCGTCGGAGTTGAGATAGTGCCGGTCGATGGCGGCAAGCACGGCAAGCGCGGTAGGCACGGCCACGCACCAAAGAGCACGAAATCGCTTGCGGCTCTAATGGTTCACGAAGGTCACACCGTCGGGAAGGTGTTCATCGAAAGGCCTAAAGGTGCTACGGGATACAGCGTGTTCACGCAATCGCCCTCGGTATTGATCAACTCACCGATCAGCACGGCTCCAACTGGACGGATGACGGCCTTTTTCCGCACGGGATCAAAGGCGGGAGATTACACGTTGACCTTCTCAGTCAACGGCGGTAATTCAGTGCAGATGTTTGTGACTGCGAACTGAAGTTGATCAGTTCATCGGTGAGTGCCGAGAACGAGTGGCTAGTGCAAGCCGTCCTTCATTCCGAAGGGCGGCTTGTACGTGTTCTGATCTCAGCGTTCCGCGAAACTTCACGCTCCACTCTGGACGGATATCAGAAGCAGTGCGGTGTCACTCACACGGGAGTTGCTGTGATCCCGGTTTTATTAACGTCATCCGGAGTTTTCGCAGCATGTGGTGCTAACGACGACGTACATAGTGCTGAATCTAATCAGAAAGTCAGCAAGGCCAATCGCATATTCTCGGGTGACGATTTCATTGAAGCCGGATTCAGACAACTAGAAATGTAAAACGTCGGAGAGTTTCCAGGAGCGTCGAGCGCATTTTGCGGATTCTGGCAAGCGGAAGGTCAGATAGCGATTTTCACGGTCACCTGAAAAGTTCTTGATATTGTCCCGCTAGGCCCACCAAAAATCCAATTAACTATGTCCACACCGCGGCATGACGCACCAATCTGAACTCAGGAATGATCTCCACCATCGCACAGGTTCTTGATACTGTCCGGCCAGTTCGATCGGGATCTCCGAAGTACACCTTCTGCTTCCCAAGAATCTGGGCCTAAGCGCTAAGCGGCAGCCTTGGCCGCCGTTCCGAAAAGCGCCGAATTATCTGCTGTACCCTTCCGTCCCGCCCAGAATTAAGAGATCAGGTGCGCCTGACTCATAAATGGGTGGGTGGTCGGCAGGAACGACGACGTCTCCGGACGGCGTGGAAGCCATATTTGAACTTCCCTTTTGCAGCATTTGCATTCTGTAGCTATCCGGACCGACACTGATATCCGGTTACCGGCTTGATCGATGCAAGGGTCCGTAGGCCCACGTAGCCGACCGGGATATCGCGCTCTGCCAACTTTCCGCTAGATCGCGCAGGCCTGCTTGGTTGCACGCAGCCTGTCCGCTGCCGGCTACCGCCGGATTCATGCGGCCAACTACTCAGCCCGCAGCAGGTGCCAGGCACGGCCACCGACGACGAGTTCTAGCCGGCTTCCATCCAGGGTGAACGGAACTGGAACCGGAACATTCCGGCCAGCGGGATTCATGACCGTATCAGGCGTGGACACGAGTGACTCGCCTTGCACACTGTATGCCCCGGCCTGCGCGAAAGTGGTTCTGTACAGTTCGGCCAGCACAACATCGGACTGACGTAGACCGCAAATAGACAGTTTCCAGCGAAGGTCTCTCCACCGCCTCGCAAGGCGTAACTTACGACCTCATCATTAAGGCCCGCAACCGGCCGACCGCGACCGCTCTCTGATCAGAACTTTCGAAATCGAAGTGGCGCTTCCAAGAATCTGTCGATTGATGACCATACAGACACAGGCCGAATAGTCGGCAACAGGGCCAGGTTTTGCTCTGTATGGACGCTGCGGCTAAGGCCTTGGGCGGCCTACCGCGCTTGCATGAACTTTCATGGTTGCTCTCGGGATTAGTGTATGAGTCCGGCAAACCAGTCTCTGATGACGTAGTACCAAACACGGCACGGAGTTGTCGAGCCACTAGGTCTAGCTTCCCGCGTGCCTATACCGATGATGTTGGCACCCGGCGCATCGAGCGGATTTCCATTCTCGTCCTGCGTCGCGTGGCTCAAGTCAGTGATCCTGATTTCGTCCGCGTACCGTATGCCCGCCATTCGGAGTGAATACGAGGTCGTGACCATCGCAGTCCCAAGATCGACCCACCGGCGCCTCCAACCCACCTTTCTGACTTCGACCCTGAACGACCTGGGGCGGTCCTCCACGTGAACGAACACCGTTAAGTCTTCCGCGTGTGAGCCCACCGCCAGATTCCCGGACCACGTGATAACAAGCTCACCGCCAGCCCCCAGCGCAACAAACTCGTCGGGCTGAAGATCCAACGGATCACGCGTGATCACGCTTTTGTCTTTGTGCCGGTTCAATCCCGGAACCGCCTCACCGCCAAACCGGACCTTCGCCTCACCCGGAAACTGCATTTCAGCGATCCGAGGCACCGATCGGGAACCGACATCGAGCTGACCCACTTTCAGCAAGAACGTGTTCGCGCCGTTCGTATTGATGCTGAGCTGACCCGTGTAGCTGCCATCGAGCTGGCTCTCGAGCACCGTGGTCTGGCCACGGCCCGGCGTCGTCACTGAAACGGCTGGGCCGAACAGCTCTGCTGAAAGCACAACGTTGCCGAAGCGGTCACGCGGCCACACGCGCAGGTCCGCAATCAGTCCGTTCGAGGCACGATCGCGTCTGTACCGCTGATCAATCCAGGAGGACTCTTCCTCCGGTTTAACGGTCACGTTTGCCTGCGTTCCCTGCTCCCTTTCGAACGGATAGCCGTCGACATGGCCGGACGCCGCGATGGTCAGGTCGTAAGTTCCGGGGATCGACGTGTTTTCAATCGCCGCCCGATAGATCCCGGGCTGGCCCGCAGGTTCCATCTCAAGCTCGATCTCGTTCGTCGCACCGGGATACGCCACGCCGACCGCCTCCGCCTTGACGTGAAGCGCGTTCAGTTCCTCGTGCCCGGCGTTCTCCAGGCGGGTTCGGGTCTGTGCCATCACAGCAGGGCTGACAAACTTACTCGCCAGCCAGTTGTCTGCTGAACTCTCCGGCGCTGCGACGCGCAGTTTCACGTGGGCGTCATCGACCGGGACCCCCCGGTGCACGAGTCTCGCCCGGACCTCGATCGGGTCACCTGCGAACCGGCTGGTTTCGTTGCTCAACACGTCAAGGTTGAGTCCGGACCGAGTGACAACCGAGTACTCGAAGTTCTCTTCTTGACCGGCGTGCAGGTTAAGAGCTGTGATAAGCAGACTCCAGGTGCCGCCCAGCTCCTCGCGGTCTGGCCCGTTCTGGTAGCCGCGGTCGAATGTCAGCATCTGGTAGGAGTTGCCGCCGTGGAAGGTGAAGCCGGCAACGTTGCCCGCATCGGCTCCGGTCACCCGCTGTCCACACGGCGTAACAATATCTATGCGAACCGCGTTCGGGTTGACCGTTCCCCAGTTGACGGTGAAGGTCGCCTTTACGTCGGCAGGAACCAGAAGAATTTGAACACAAAACGAAGGATTGGCGTGGGTCAGGACTCCGGACGGGTCACTGACCGGTGTTAAACCGAGCATGTGGAGCGCAACCTTCTGGAAAACGTTGCGGAGGCCGGCTATGTCATAGCTGCTGGCGTCCGCCGAGCGAAAAACGCTCTGTTCGGAAGCGACTATCGTAGGATCCGCAACGTTTGCACCCGCCTCTACCGCGACCTGCGTCAATGTGCCATGTTCAACCTCCCAGGTACCGGGGTTGCCATACCCGATAGTTATCGCGTTGATGCTGTTATTGGTGACGAAGAACGCGTTGTTGTAGCTGGTCGGTTGGGGTGGGTCCGGCGGAGAGGCATTCGGATCAGGTGTGTTGTGGGCGCCGTCCGACATCAGGACGAGCCATCGCGAGTGATCTGGAGGCGGGTTGTTAGGTACCCCCATGAAGAAACCGGCGCCTCCCGCCGGGTTGCCTTCCAGGGCGTACTGCATGCCCGCTCCCATCGGTGTTCCAGCCCAACGGGGCGCTTTGGCTGCCAGAGCCGTTTTGGCCAGGTCAAGTTCATCGGGGGAAACGCCAACGATGCCAACGGTTATGTTGTTGTCTGCCTGGTTCGCCGGTGGAGAAACGAGCTGTTCTGCAAAGGCATCGACGCCCGTCGCGCCAGCGTTGGTATTCGGGAACAGAGCCACCCCGAACCGACCGGACTCGTTCGCATGGGCGGCAAGGAAGTCAAAAAATTCGCTTACGGCCTGGACGAGCCGAGTCCAGCGATCTGGATTGACCGCCGGTAGGGTTCCGTCTGGTTCGGCCTCCATGCTTCCAGAGGCATCTAGAGCTAAACCCAGTTCCAGCCTGCTTGCTGTACCGACTAGATTAATCAGCCGGTTGTGACACGGATTGTTCATCACAGCAACCTGTGGTCCATCCTCCGTCGGGTCAGAGCTGATGACCGGGTGGATCAGGTTTTGAGGACCTGGGGCATCCGGTTCCCAGCTCACCCTCAAGACCGCTGATCCCCCGGGACTGATGGGTGAAGCGCTTGGAAAGCTAAGCTTGAAGCGCGACGCGCCAATGAACCCACCGAATGCGTCGTCTAGCGTGAGCTGACCAGTACCATAGTTCCAGACTTCAAGGTCAAGCTCCAGGATGCCATTTACCAGTGTGTTGAAGTTTAGGTTGACCGGACTGCGAACAGATGCACTCGGATTCAACGGATCGGGAGCGCACAGAAACCCTGCTTCACCGGGCATCAGAACGTCGATCCATGGCTGCGTCGACTGGTTATCATCACCACCTACAACCCACGTAAATCGTCGCGGAACGGTGTCATTATTCTTGACTGATATCTGCCATTCTCTGCCGGGCTGAGAAATCACCACCGCAAACTGATACGGTCCAGCCACCAACGGTCCAGATCCGGAACCGAATCCGACAGTCAGGTCATTTTCATCCCTTATCCCGGTGTTGGCACCATGCATCATTTCTAGACCGGAACCAAAGGTTCCGGTCGGGGTCTTGGCCGCAATCCAAACTGTCGGTCGAAGATCGGGTGTTGCGGGCGCAGGTCCCAACATGTTTACGCGGATCACGACGGCTTTTTCGGGAGCAAATATCGGATTCGGATGTGATCCAATCTGCGCCAATGCGTCGGCGTCAAAGCTGTAGGGCGCACTTTGGACACCCGGAGCAACCGTCTCGGGCGAAATCAGGTGATCAGGAAATATCTTAAATGGCATGATTGAGCCTCACTCAAAAGATTGCAAAGAAATCGTCACTCACTGCCTCTCCACCGTCGGTTTGAATTCCAATCTTCACCGAACCAAGGATTCCACTCGGCACACGGACGGTTAGTTCAGTTGACGAAACACTTACGATGGTGGCTGTTGTTCCACCGAAGCGTACTCTGAGATTCGGACCATTTAGATTTGAACCAAACAGCGTGATGAAATCACCAGACGTTCCGGCGTTCGGAGAAAACTCATTTGGCGGAGCAGCAAATTCAGGCACCGGCACCGGAGTAGCAGTCGGCGTTGCCGTTGGTTGCGGAGTCGCCGATGGGACAGGTGTTGGCAACAATGAAAACACGGCTGTTGCGGAGAGGTCGCCCTGGATCGTGAAACTAAGTGGATTCACAGAACCACTGGCCCCTCCGGCCCAGGAAGAGAACTGGAAGCCGGAAGCCGGGATCGCGGTGAGAATGACATTCGTGCCTCGTGTATACCCACCGTTCTGGTTTGCTGACGGCACGATGTTTACCGAACCACCGTTCACGGGTTGCACCGAAACCGTCAGGAAGACAGGAGTCGGAGTGGCTGTCGGCTCTGGCGTCGGCGTCGGCAATGCCGAAAATACGGCCGTGATCGTGGTGTTTGAATCAACTGGAAAACTGAGGGGATTAACTGTGCCTCCCGCGTCTCCCGACCAAGATGTGAACCGAAATCCCGAGTTCGGACGCGCGGTCAGCACAACGCTGGTTCCCGGTGAATAGCCACCTTCCATGTCTGGCGAAGGAACGATATCGACCGCGCCTGACCCCGCTGGTTGCACATTCACGTTGAGTGAAACCGGAACCGGCGTGGGGGACGGAGTGTCCGTTGGAACCGTGGGTTCCGGAGGAAGTGTAGGCGTATTTGTCGGTGTCGGTGTCGGTGTCGGTGTCGGTGTCGGTGTCGGTGTCGGTGTTGGTGTTGGTGTCGGTGCCCTTGAGAACACGGCCGTGACCGACATATTCGAGCGAATAACAAAGCTCAGAGGGTTGATCGAACCACTCGCACCTCCGGACCACGTCCGAAACTCAAAACCGTCACTCGGACGTGCTGTAACCAGGATGTTGGTGCCAGAGACGTAACCGCCGCCCTCCCCAGGAGGCGGAACGACAGCCGTGGTTCCGCCGTTCGAAGGCTCAGTTGAGAGGTTGAAGAAGACCGCGCCGGGAGTACTCGTCGGTAGCGGAAGAATCGGACTAACTGACGAGGATGTGGCTATAAACGCTGCAGACGTCGTGGGACTTGGATCAACGAGTGGCTCAGGCGGCCCGTTACCGTCTCTTAAGACAACGACCAGGGTTGTGATCGCGACAGCCACAGCCGCTATTTGCCCTAAGACAACCGGTAGCGACGTCCAAAACTTGAACAACGCCTCTTTGGATGGCAATCGGCCATTGCCCTCCACCCACAAGATCGAGTTGAGGGAGCATACCACGTCTCTACAGACGCAATTCTTTCGAGATTGGAAATCAGTGGCGCATGTATCAGTACGAGCAATTGGTCGTCCGTGATTAACAGCAACGTCAAATCACTATACTTTCGCTGGATCCTAACAAGCCGAGTTCCAGATGTTAACCTTCTCGGTCTAACTGAACTAAACGTTGGTGGCCCAGAGGGATTCGAACCGATCTCTTTGCCCATGGATTTGATTGGGATCAACGGTATTACTTCGGAAGGGTTCGGTTCTGAGCTCTTCGATGTGTAACTTTACCCGGCATTTTGTTCCACTCTTAGGCGTAGGTAGCGGTGCAGCGTTTGCCTGGTTATTCCCAGAATGTCAGCAGAGCGACGGACTCCTCCCTTTCCTGCAGCCCGTAAAGCGTAGTAGACGATCCCATCATTGAGGTGGGCTGTCGGCCGGCCATTCTTCGTGCCTGTTCTCCACTGTGCGTATCTGAGTGCCTCGTCCAGTCGTATGAACGTTGCCACGACCCGAGTTTTGGGTGGATCCCACTTCCCTTCGATCACCCACCAGCCCACATTGCCCAGCGCATGCATCACATTGAAGTCGCTCATGCCGCGTCCAACCAATCAATCCAGTACGTGCTGGACGGTAGGACAGGAACAATTTGGTCGGTTTGGCGGAGGTGGAGCCTCCCCCGTCTCCACCAAAATGCGAGGCCGGGAACGATAGAATCCACTCTTGCAATGGAAGAAATCGAGGAGTGCGGGCGGAAGGAACTACTCCTGGAGTTACGTTGGAACAACGCAACGTCGAGCGGGGAGCTGCTTATTTAACGGCGTATCAGGCCTGGATGCAGCTTGTTGCTGACCGCGAAGGATGAATGATGAGAATGGGCCAACTTTCGGTGGAAATTTGTGCGCTGGCAGTGCCCCCGGGTGAGCCCCGATTCAGCCATCTTTACCGGATCCGTGATCAACTCATCCGCTCCCTGAAAACCCCTCCAGCGTTCAGCAAGCAGAATCACTGGTAGCTGCGAAATTTCGGGGAGCTATCGCCGATGTCTCGGGATCGACTCCATCATGTCGATTCTGGCTGCCGATCAGGAGGTCGTCGCGGCTCTTGACTTACTGCCGCGACTGCCGTGCCAGGCTCTGGAGCTCCGTGCGGAGGCTGCGCATCTCTTCCATGAGTTCAGACACTTCGGCATCCACTTCACGTGATTGCCTCGTGTTTCCGTTCGCCAGCAATCGCAAAGCTACATTTGCCGTGAATGCCGAAAACAGCCCAACACCGAAAACCATGAGCGCTCCGGCAGTGATCTTTCCACCGACCGTCACCGGAGCAACGTCACCGTAGCCGACCGTCGAGACCGTGACCACGGCCCACCACAGCGCATCCGGAAACCTGGATATTGCGGGATTACTGTCATGCTCAAGTGCCATTATCAACGTGGCCGCTGTAATTACCGCGCCGAACCCGTACGCCAGGATGAACTCATTTCCGCTAAACCGCCTGGCAACTCCTGACCAAGGAGAGTCCTGGAGAAATAGTCGGATGATGCGAGCCAGTCGTAACACCGGTATTGCCACCGACAGCGCTTCCAGCCAGTTTCTGCGGAGGTATTGAACAGGCGCGGGAGAGATGTAGAGCTTTACTCCCAGATCGATCGCGAGCACAGCCCAGATTAGTTCCCGCAGAACGTCGAGAACGTTCGCATGAGCCGGCGCCGTATCCCACAACAAGGGACCGAAAAACACCGGAACCGTCAGGAATGCCAGTAATAGCAAAGGGAGTTCGGTGCGTGATTCGATCCGAGCTATCAGGTCTAATCGAGCCTGTTTCGACCGACCTCGTAATTGTCGTGGATTTAACATCGGGAGATTCAAAACTGCATCCAGGGCTGGATTCGCAAATCCATGCCGAACTCTTTCCGCGCCGCTCTCCAACTGTGCCTGCCGCCCGTCCACCTCTTACCACGATTTGACCACACACCAGGCAAGCCGGTGGTCATTGCCTTAGCCGAACGGGCGAACGGAATACCTCCGTTCGCCCGTTTCAGTTACTCAAACGTTCCGGGCGATCACTACGTTGCCGATTCCTTTACCGGCTCAACTTCCGTCTCTGGGTCCAGCCCTCGCTGCGTTTCGGCCACAGCTTTCGCCACAGGCTCCGAGCTCACGAAGTAGAGCAGTGTCGGGAGCACGGTCAGCGAGGCGAAGAGCGAGAAGGCGATCATCACCGCTGTCAGGAGACCGAAAGCGGCGAACACTGGCAGAGGTGCGAGGGCAAGGAAAGCGAAACCGAACACGCTTGTCAGTCCGGAGAGGACCAGCGCCGTCCCTGTTTCTTCAGCTGCTAGTTCAACAGCAGCCATGCGTGACGACGCCTTTCGAAGCTCCTCTCTGAACCTCAGCGTGTAGTGGATCGAGAAGTCGATTCCCACGCCGACAGAGATCGCAGTGATCGTTGCTGTGACCACGTTCAAGTTGTAGTCGAACAGCTTCATGAAGCCCAGGAGCCACACGATCACGAGCCCGATCGGAACGATGCTAACCGCTGCAAGCAGGGGCGAGCGCATCACGAACGCCGCTGCGATCATGCACAAGAGCGCGGCCAAGGGAACCGAGATCACCATGGCGTCGGTAATTGCGTCAACTCTCGTCTGTAGAGTGATGACGCTACCGCTCACAGAAGTTGTCAACGCAAGGCCCTGTCCGGTCACCTCGTTCTGGAGCTTGTCCGATGCTGAATCGACTACCTCTTTCGAGGACGTAACTTGAGCTGCCTCAAGTTCTCCCTGGACAGGGAAGTGCAGGACCGTGGCCCAGGTCCCGTCCGCGTTTCGCGCCAGCAGCTGTGCCACGTCGTCTGGTGTGTAGACGAACGTGTCCTCGGTGACAGGGATGCCATTCGCACTGGCGTATTCGAAAACCGCCCCAACCTGAGAACTTGTGTCCGGAAATCCGTCGTTGTTCTCGTCAGAGATCGACACACCGGTTGCGACCGTGATGGCGGCGCGTGCGAACTCACTGTGCAAGGCCTGTCTTGCCACCTCGACAGCGCTGTCGGGCACGGCGATCGAACCGTCAGGGGTGCGTGCGAAGTTGTCTCCGCCGTTGGCGGACACCTCATCGACCGACGCTGCCATCGATGTGAGTGTCGCCGGATTGTCCAGGTCACCGGAGACGTAGATCAGGAACTCGCCTCCACCCAACGACTCTGAGTGCTCAAACACCTTATCGAATCCCTTAATGAGATCTGAGTCGCTTGGCAAGAAGTCTGTGAATTCGGTCTTCGTCTCGACGTTTGCCGCACCGAATGCCGCAACCGCGGTGACTGCCGCAACGACTGCCACCAGTGCGTATCTCCAGCGGACTACCGTGACCACAGCTTTTCCCGCAAATGCCCAGGAGATGCTCGGGGTATCCGATGCTTCTCCGTGAAGAGCATCGTTCGCCGGACGCTTGCGTGACTGCCACCAAACCGGCAAGGCAACGAAGAGGCCGGCGTAAAGCACCACACCTGCGATAGCAAACTGCGGAAAACCGATCACCATCAGGATGGCGAGCGCCGCAAACAGGGCTGCGACGATCAGTTTGACCGCGCTCAAAATCCTTGAAACCCGCGTGCGCGGCCCGCTAACCACTCCATGCAGCCGCTCTTCGATTTTCAAAAGGTAGAGCGGTGAAAGGATTCCGAGCACCAGGAAAGCGGAGCCGAGTGAGATCGCTGCGCCGTACCCGAACTCGATGATCCCGGGGATGCCGGACGTCGCGTTGGATCCGAACGCGATGCTGGATGTGGACAGGGCCAGCACCAGGGCGCCTCCAACTGCTGCGATTCCAACGACGTATGCAGACCGATGTCGATCACCTGCAGTCTGTTGCTCCCGGACGCGGCCAATGGCGTGGATCATGAAGTCGACGCCGAAGGAGATCGTCGCTATCGGGACGATGATGTCCAGGATGAGCGACTCCTCAAAGCCGACGATGTTGCTCACCATGCGGGCCAGCAGCAGCGTGAGCGTAAGCCCGGTTCCCGCTATCGCCGCTGCCCAGTACGACCGCAAAAGCACGCCCACCAGGAGAACGATTATCAGGAAAGCGCCTACGAGGAAGGGAATCGTTGCCTCGAACGCTTCGTCCTCGGTAAGGCTCTGGTCGATGCCGATACCCCACACCTGCATGTTGGCTTCGTCGCCCCGCAGCAGGTCCTGGGCGTCCCTCGCCCACTTTTCAATTTCGAAGCCGCGTGCCCCGTCGATCTCTTCCTGCTCGCTCGCCGTCCTGGTCGCCGGATCGGTGTCGTTTTCCAGGTCGACCGGGAACGCCGCTCGATCCACTGTTACAGTCTCCAGGAATCCGGGCGAGGTCCAGAGAGTGATCTCCTGGCCGTTTACCGTGGCCGGCGACTGAACGGCATGGATCGAAAGCCTGTCGCGCAGTGCAACAGTGGCGCGGTCAACCGAGAGCACACTGCTCAGCGCCACCTTGACCTGGTCATTTGTCGCCTGGTCCAATCCGCTGGGGACACGGGAGGCGCGCAGTTCGGCGTCCACCGCATCTGCGATTGTGTAGATCCCGTTTACGGTGACTCTCAGTGAGCCGTCCACGAACGTCGTTAGCTCGTCAGACAGATCGCTGGAGGAGCGGACCGCCTCGACGTTGTGGAACCACTCCTTAAGGGTGTCAGCGTCCAGCGCGTCACCGTTATCGTCAGTTACCAGGTATGTGAGCTCATTGGTCGAGGGTCTGAACGTCTTGTCGACCAGCGCCTCGGTATCGAATATCTCACCACTGGGATTGAAGGACACGTCTCTGTCCGGCGTCGCCTGGATCCCTGCGAATACGATGACGACGCTGAGCAGAAAAATTCCCATGAGCAGACGCCATGGATGTTCAATCATCGCCGACAGTATTCGCTCGCTACCGCGATGTTCGCCGTTGTTCGGTGATTCAGTCATGGTGTGTTCCGCAGTCATTTCAGGCTCCTTGTTGTCTATTGACGGGTGATGGTCTGCCCGCCCGGTTCCGATCCCTGGCAATGTCCAGGTCGTTCATCGCGCTTCAATTCGTGGTCCGATGACTCCCAGCGTTGGTTTCTATTCGCCCCTGGCCAGCCAGGCCGATCCTCTTCAGACAGCGTCATCTTCCGGGAGGTGGGGGTGTAGCCCTGGGTACCGAAAGGCGTATCTCCGGGGTGTATTTCTGAGGGTTCATGCGGCTGGGGCTTGCGGCGATCGTGAACGAGGCCTGGCCGTCGCCTGCATGAGGTGATGCAACCGGGACGCCGACGGCCGGGAGGCATCCTGCCCGCAGATCTCTTCGCCGCGCTTCCCCCGGAAGATTTGGCCGGGGGAGTTGGCTTACCCGCTCGGGGGTCAATCGGCGGGCGAGCCAACGTGCTCCACGGAGATCAGCTTCAAGCCAATCTCCTGGATTCTTGCCAGGGCTCCGTGCAAGGCAGCCTGATCGATGAACCGACCCGCCAAACACGTGACAGGCCTGTCCTCCCTGAACCCGGTTGCGAACTTGAGTCCGTCGAACGACGTCGACCAGGATTGATCGATGTGTCCGTGGACTGTGATCCGATACTCTCCGGAATCGGCTCTAAACGAACGAATAGTGTCCAATCGGACCCCCTTTCCTGCTGATGCTTTGAAGAGCAATCATTCCAGCGAAAGGGGTGTAGACGTGGGTACCGAAAGGCGTATTTGCGAGACGTAATTCGTGCGGCGAGTGCCGCGCCTGGCGATGTTCCCCGGATAGGGCCGGGCGCGCCAGTGATGGTCCGGCGAGATCAGGCTATGAGATCAGCCCAAAATTACGTGCACTTGCCAGGGCCTGCGTGCGGCTGCCAACGCCAAGCTTTCCGTAGATGTTGTTGACGTGCTTTTTGACTGTGCCCCTCGCAAGAAATAGCCTCTGTGCGATCAGATCGTTCGACAGGCCCGATGCGATCAACTGCATCACTTCCACCTCTCGCGGAGTCAGTAGACCGTGGCCGTTCGGCGATTGGTTAACGACCGGCTCCGAGCGGCTTTGTGAAGAATCGCTGCACGCCTCAACTAATCGGGACAGATATGGAGAAGATTCGGTAGCCGCAACTCGCTCGAGAATTTGCCGCATCGGCTCGCCCTCGTCGGCGAATATCCGTACGTAACCCTCCGGCTCGGCAATCGCCACGGCTTCCTGCAACGTGGCAGCCGCTTCCGTCTGCTTGCCGAGGGAGTGCAGGCCCAGCGCCTTCAAAATCCGTATCTCAATTGCCGCCCGAGGACAATCGTCGAAATCCGAAGATGCCAGTAGATCTTCAAGGGTCGCCAACGTCTGAGTCATCCGACCTTTTACCATTTGAACGCGCGCCAGCAGGACTCGGTCCACCCACGCTGCCTCTGAGATATCTGCTTCCTCAGAAACACCTATGTCCCGCAGCCATTGGGCGACCTTCTCTCCCGCTCCGCTGGACAACCAGAGCCTGGCGCGCTCGGTCAATTGTTGATCCAGGACCACCTGGAACTCGCGACGTGGCGTAAGAAGCTTCGTGAGGATCGAGTTTGCACGGCGGAACGCTTCGTTGTATCCGACAGCATCGCCGCTGGCCTGTCGAACACGGGCAAGACGGATCCAGGCTTCCAGGAGATTCTCGTCCAACCCGGCATACTGAGAGATCATTTCGATGCCGGATGAAAGCACCGTCTCAGCCTCTTCGAGCTCATTCCACTCCCGTAGTACGGCACCCATAAGAATTGATGGAACCCCTGAAATTCCAGATATCGATTCTGGTCTTGCCGCCTGCATGCGTTCTGCCTGGTGGAATAGATCGGCGCCTGCTCTGAGTTTGCCCTGGCCAACCTCAAGCTTCATCGCGGCGTGCGTGGTCAGGAGGGCGATTGTCAGGTTCCCGGCCGTTTGATCTCCAGATAGCACGCTCAGATATGCCGATCTTGACTCCTCGACGTCACCAGAAATTCGGAGGCCTACCGCGAGGGCATAAGTCGCCAACTGACTAACAGGGCTACCTGGCGGCGCATCTTCGAGGCATTGATTTGCCAGGCCGATGGACGATGGGATGTCAGCGCGTTCATACGCTACAAACGCCCGAACTACATTTGCTTCAGCAATTAGTTCTCCTGTGTCGGGTAGGCGCTCCGTTCCCTGTACTGTCGCATCAATCCTGTCCAACCAGGGTTCCGCATCCTCGAATTTTCCGGTTGCGAACAGACCCCAGGCGAGGGCAAGGCAAAGCCGCGGTCGTTCAAATACAACCTCATCAGGCAGGCTCTCGACCCAGAGACGAACAGTCCTGAACTGAGACTCGATCCAGAGAGTCTTCTGATATTCGGCCTCGACCAGGTCTGCCGCTCGGCTGAAATCGTTTCCGGCAACCGAATGTGAGATCGCCTCGCCGATCAGGCCCCCGTCCTCATACCACTGAGAGGCACTCCCGTGAAGAATCGGCACAAGTTCGGGATGATTTCCTGCCAATCTAGTTTGAAGGACGTCTCTGAACAGATGGTGGTATCGAAACCACTGACGATCATCGTCGAGCGGTACCACGAAGAGGTTCGCCCGCTCGAGCCACTCGAGGGTTGCCTGGCTATCATCGCTGCCAACAAGGGCATTGCAGAGCGGAGCGCTGAGCCGTTCCAGGACTGAACTGCGCAACAGGAATTGCTGAATCGGTTCCGGCTGCCTGCTCAAGACCTCATCGACTAAATAGTCGATGACAAAGCGGTGGCTCCCTGAAAACTCCTGCACGAATCCGGCCACATTCTCCCGGCTTTGCATGGACAACCCGGCCATATGAAGACCGACGGCCCATCCCTCGGTTCGTGATTCGATAGCGGAAATCTCGGAATCGGATAGCTCAGTCCCGGATACGCTGCCGAGCAAGGCTTTTGCCTCATCGAACTGGAAGCGTAGATCGCCGGCACGGATCTCTTCCAACTGTCCTTTCGCCCTGAGGTTAGCCAGCGGCAGCGGCGGGTCCGACCTACTCGCGATCACGAGACGCATCTCTGACGGCATATGTTCCAGGAGGAACTCAATGCCTTGATGCACGTCCGGCGCGCTGATGACGTGATAGTCGTCGAGTACAAGTGTCACGCACTCAGTTGAGGCGGACAGTTCGTTGATCAACGGAGTTAGATAGGTTTCAGGTGGCGATGGCGTTGGTGCTTGCAGGATCTTCAGCGTGCTCTCGCCGGTATCAACCAGGACTGTCTGAATCGCCGCTACAACGTAACTCCAGAACCTGGCGAAGTCGTTGTCTCCATCGTCTAGTGAGAGCCAGGCAACCTTGCATTGAGCTGCCCGGACCCAATCGGAAACGAGAGTGGTTTTTCCGAATCCTGCTGGCGCTGAGATCAGCGTGAATGGCTTCTCTGCACCCCCAGAAAGTGCATCGAGGAGACGGCTCCGTTGCGCGATATCGGCCCGAATGCGTGGGACGTGCAGCTTTGTTTGGAGCAGCAGGGCGGGCATGGCGGTGGCTTTTGAATAGAAAGGCAGATAGTACCAGAGGGATGTATGCGGCCACGCAAAAGGAGAAGCAGCACAAGCTGGCCTGCTCCTGACCGTATGCCTCTCGTCACGCCAGCCCGGCGGCCATTTGCAGTCTGAATCTGATTGCATCAGGACCGGCCTATCTGGTTATGCGGCCACCAACCAATCGACTCGGTAGATGTTTGCTGGTGTCCATCCGTGGTCGGTTCCGCGGAGATGGAGTCTCCCCCGTCTCCACCATGAACACAGATGTGATGCCTTGAAGAAGGGATCTGTCAGGGTTCAGGGCACGGGCAGAATAGCGACCTCTGAAACGAGTCGAGGAGCTGTCCATGCCCTGCCCGCGCTGCCTGTCCAGGTCAACGTTGAAGAGGAAGGCCAGCACCAGTCTCGGCTACCGGATTTATTA
>JAJCYY010000099.1 GCA_029262735.1 Chloroflexota bacterium
AGGACTCTCACGCCCCGTTTACTGGGGACTGTTCATTACTACGTTCGTTTTCTGGGTCGGTATCAGTCATGCAGGGATCATGATCTCGGCTATCCTGAGATTGAGTCAGGCTGAATGGCGTAGACCGGTCACTCGTGCGGCAGAACTTCTTACCGTTTTCTCTCTGCTCACCGCTCTGATATTCCCGCTGATTCACGCCGGTCGACCGTGGCGCATCGCTTACTGGATTCTGCCTTACGATTTCGCACGGGGCATCTTCCCGAACATCCGGTCGCCGCTCATCATGGACCCGGTCGCCATCGGCACATATCTGACAGGAAGCACCCTCTTCCTGTACGTGGCGTTGCTGCCCGACCTGGGCAACCTGCGAGACCGCACCCAGGGCTGGCAAAAGGCGATGTACACGCTCCTTGCGCTGGGCTGGCGTGGCAATCCGAGGCAATGGAAGCTCCAAACCGTTGGTGGCATCCTGCTTTCAGCCCTGATGCTGCCGATCTTCGTTTCTGTTCATTCAATTGTTTCGTGGGACTTCGCAGTCACGCCAGCGGTTGAAGGCTGGCACTCGACGATCTTCGCTCCATACTTCGTCATTGGCGCTGTGCATTCAGGTGTTTCGGCAGTGGTGACGATGATGGCGCTGATGAGGTGGCTGTGGAAGTGGGACGACTTCATCCGTCCCGAGCACTTCGACGCTCTGGCGAGACTTCTGATTGTGGTCGCAACAGCATGGCTCGGATTTACGTTCCTGGAGCTAGTGTTCGCCATCTACTCACTCGATGCGCCGGAAATCGCACTTCGTGAGCTGCAGATATTCTCGTGGCCGTGGAACATGATGTTCATCGTGTTCTTGATGACCGGTTACATAATCCCGGTGGGCATGTGGTTGTTCAAGAGCGTGAGAAACAACATCGCGCTCATGTTCTGGACCTCACTGTTCGTGAACATCGGAATGTGGCTTGAACGTTTCATGATCATCGTGCCCGGTCTCTCCCGAAGGACCCCGTTCGTTTACACATGGGACTCCTATCGGCCGAGCCTAGTCGAATGGTCAATCCTTGTTTGGTCCGTGGCATGGGTTACGTTCCTCATGCTCCTCTTTTCACGCTTCTTCCCGCTCGTTCCGCTGTTCGAGCAGAAGGAGAGCCAGATATTTGTCGACAACATCAAGATCGGCAGGGCGAACGTGCCCGCTATCTTGAGGGAACAGGAGTAGCCAAAAATGGCTGATCGCAGCATTCTTGGGATGTTCCAGGAAGCAGAACCAGCAGCCGATGCCATGGATGGGCTGGCTCAAGCCGGCTTTGAGCTAGGCACCTTTGACGTGCTGACAGGCACGCCTTATCCAGAGGGTGCGTTCGGAGAGTATGTGCCGCAGCATCGCCTGTTCCGCTTTCCTGCTTTCGGAGCGATCATCGGCTTTACGACAGCGATCTTGCTGACTGCAGGCACACAGATTGCCTTCCCGCTGGTCACCGGTGGTAAGCCGATTCTTTCGCTGTTCGCGATGATCATCATCATGTACGAGATGACGATGCTTTCTGCGGTGATCGCCACCGTGATCGGCATTATCTTCGAGTCACGATTGCCGAACATGAACCCGGGCGCCTATGACGAGCGGATAACCGAGGGGTGGATTGGCGTCGTAATCAGCGTCGAGTCTACTCGTGCGCAGGAAGCAGAGTCGGTTCTGAAGACTGCGGGTGCCCTGGAGATTAAACACGCTTCATGATTTCACCGGCCAGATTGAACATACCGGTTAGCGCACACCGCCGCCGGACGGTCCTAGTTGGACTTGTAGGGCTCTTTGCCCTGGTCGCCGCCGCATGCAGTGTGCAGGAGACCAACGCGTATCCGGTGGATCTTTTCACGGAGATGCACTATGCACAGTCGCAACGAGCGCAAGAGCCACCAAGGCTCCTGCCACCTGCGCAATCGGTGGCTCACGAATCCGTCGGCGGGCCCACCGTCTCCTATGCGGTCCCTGAGTTCAAACGCAGGACATATGATCCTGTGATCGCGGGCGAGCTCTACACCGTCAACTGCTCGGTATGCCATGGACTTTTCGGGGACGGTAGCGGTCCGGCAGCAGCTCATCTAACGTCCAACGAGAGCTACTGGGCTACCACGAATGGATCGCCCTACGCTTCACCTGCCAATCTCCTGGCCACAAGGGGTACCCGCACTCCAGACATCTGGTTCACTACCGTCAATAACGGCATCAACGTGATGCCTGCGTTCACCAAGCTACTTGGCGAAGAGGACATCTGGGACATCATTGCGTACCTCTTCGATGAGCAGACAGGACTCGGAATAGCGCAGTAAACTGGTTGCAACAGTAAGCACGGGATTTCAGAGCTAACTTTCTTCGCACAATCCCGATGAAAATCGTCCCAGACCGTTTCATCACAACCCGGACATTTGCCTGGCTCACGCTAGGTGCCTTCGTATTGGTTGCATTTGCAGCCTGCGTATCTGAAAACGACCTGACCCCGGACCAGCGCGCCTACACCCTGGACCGGGAGTTGATGTGCCCGGTATGCGACGGTCAGACGATTGATCAGTCACATGCGCAAATTGCAGAGGACATGAAACAGGTCGTGCGGGAGAAGATCGTAGAAGGCGAATCAAACCAGGAAATTCGTGATTACTTTGTGGCTCGTTATGGTGAGGTCATATTGGCTTCCCCCGAAGCATCAGGCTTCAACCTGCTTGTCTGGCTAATGCCGGCCGTTATTGCCGGTGGCGGTGGTCTGGCTGTTCTGTGGGTGTTGAAGAACATGCGCCGGAGCTCGGCCAGACGTGACAGCGCGGACCAGAACGTGACCCTGTCTGACAGACAGCTTGAAAAGTACCTCGAGAAAGTTGACGACGACATCGGTTACCGGAGAGGCGATTCCCAGGGACCTGAAGCCGTTGAGGGACAAGAGAGCAGGAACGTATAGTTGGCTGAACTCGGTGTCATAGCTCTGTTACTTGGACTTGGCCTTTCCAGCTATTCCGCTGTGGGATCGGTCATCGGGCAGTCACGAGGGGTGCCGGAGCTAATAATAAGCGCCAGGCGGTCGATCTATCTGTCTGCGGCGGCCTCTCTGACCGCCGCGCTGGCGCTGCTGACTGCCTTCATGCAGAACGATTTCTCGATTCAGTACGTCCACGATCACAGCAACACGGTGCTGGATCGCGGATTCACGCTGGTTGCGTTCTACTCTGGCAACGAAGGCTCACTTCTATACATCCTTCTTGCATTGAGCGTGATGTCGGTAGCTGCGGTTTTCTGGGCCCCCAAGAGGTTCGCAAGAAGCCTCCCGTACACGATTGCGGTGCTGGCGGGAACGCAGGCGTTCTACTTCCTGGTACTCATATTCTTCGCCAGTCCGTTTGATGCGTTCGCTGGTGCTGTTCCGTTGGAAGGGCTTGGACTGAACCCGTTGCTGGAACATCCCGGTATGTACAGCCATCCGCCAATCATCATGGCTGGCCTGGTAGGCATCACCATCCCGTTCGCTTACGCAGCCGGAGCGCTGATCTCGGGCAACTACGGTGACGACTGGGTCGATATCGCCCGCATATCCGGCATCCTGGTCTGGGGAACCCTGGGACTCGGACTGCTGATAGGCGCCTGGTGGGCTTACACCATCCTGGGATGGGGCGGTTACTGGAGCTGGGACCCGATCGAGAACGTGGCCTTGATGCCGTGGCTCGTAATGACTGCGTTTATCCATTCCATCATGGTCCAAAAGCGTCGGGGCATGTTCCGCATGTGGAACGTCGCGCTTTTAAACATCGCGTTCGTGCTTGCTCAGCTTGGAATGTTCATCAACCGTGGCGGACCGGTGGTGTCGGTCCACTCATTTGCCTCGTCGTCCCTGGGCGTCGTTTTCATCGTCTTCATGATGGTCAGCCTCGTGTTCGCATTTGGAATCTTCCTCTGGCGCTATCCGCAGTTGAAGAGCGACCGAACCGTCGAATCCTTCGTTTCCCGCGAGGCCTCGTTCCTGATCAACAATTTCCTGCTGCTCGCAGTGGTTGCTGTAACGCTATGGGGCGTTATATTCCCCGTCTTCTCCGACCTTGCCCGTGATGTGAGCGTGAGCATATCCGCCCCGTACTTCAACCGCGTCAACGGTCCGCTGCTCCTGGCGGTTGTTGTGATGATGGGGGTCGGGCCTCTTCTACCCTGGCGACGAGCTTCCGCCAGATCGATGCGCAACTGGTTCGTTTGGCCACTCGTAGGTGGCGCGGCAGTGATCGCGGGACTGTTTGCGGTCGGAATCGATCAGTGGGTCGCCGTGCTCGCGTTTGGGGTCATCGCATTTGTTGCGATTGCGATCGGCGAGGAGTGGTGGCGCGGGACGGCGGCGCGGCATCGCGGCGGCGATACCTGGCCGGCTGCATACTGGCATCTCGTTAATGGAAACCGGCCCAGGCACGGGGGATACATCGTGCATCTCGCCGTGCTGGCGTTGTCGATCGGGATAATCGGCACCCAGTTCTTCGATCAGCGTGTCGACGTTGCCCTGTTTCCCGGCGAGAGTGCTGTGATTGATAATTATCGCGTCGATTTTATCGACACCCAGGAAGGTGCCAGGCCGGATCGGATCACGACCCAGGCTCGTCTAAACATATTCAAGATAGATCGGTCTCAGTACGACCTCGACCCGAGCGGCTACTTCGTTGAGACTCACAAATTCAATCTGAACGGCGGCTCTTACCCGGGGGACCGTCAGATAGGGACTCTCGATCCGTGGCAGGCTTTCTACCCTGCGTTCAACCAGGTGGCAGTAAGATCGGGAATCCGGTCGACGTTAGTTGAAGATCTCTATTTGATTCCAAGCAATTTCAACGGCGATGGCAGTGTTGCCCTGCGGATGAGCATTAATCCACTGGCGATGTGGCTGTGGATTTCTGGACCGATATTCCTGCTGGGGACCGTCGTGGCTCTCTGGCCAGCCCCGGCCGTCGAGCGGAGTATTGCAACAACTCGGAGTAGACAGAGGGTTCCGGCACCCTCTGGAGCTGCGGAAACCATGGGTGAAAGCGCAACGGGCCGACGGGAGAAACTGACGTAACTGAGTGACAGCATGGGCATCTTACTGGGGACAACCCTCGTTCTGATATCGCTGGGCGTACTGGTATACCCGTTCATTAGCAGTCGCGGCTACACCCTTGCGGGTGACCCGGCTGTTGAACGTTTACGCGTCGCGCGCATGCGTGCGTACAGACAGATCGCTGATCTTGAAGGCGACTATCAGGCGGGTGACCTGACCGAACAAGACTACGAGTTGCAGCTCCGTGAACTCCGGTTGACCGCTGCCCGAATAATGCAGCGTGAGGAGCAACTGGGCGCTATCGTTTCCGATGCCGATGCGCTGGAACGAGAGATTGAAGCAGCTCGAAGAGGCATGGTCGGTACTCCCGAGGGTGGAGACACTATTCGATGATCCCCGGCACCTATTTGATTCCCGGCTCGACTCGTACCGGTCAGACCGGGCGAGTCGGATTTTTCGTTCTTGCGATAGCCGCTCTGCTGGCCGCTTTCGCCGCAACTGTGCACCCGGCAACAGCCCAGGACCTCCCTACAGAGATCAGCGGCCGCGTGGTCCAGGGGACTGTCGGCAGTGAGCTGCCCATAGGACTAACCGTTGTCTTGCTTGTTGTCGATGAACAACGGCAGGAGATCATCTCCAACGAATCAACACTAGTCGGCACGAATGGTGAGTTCACGTTCACCGACATTCTCTCCGGCCCCGGCCTCACGTATCGGATTGCCGTTGACGACGACGAGTACACTCCGTCTGTTGACCTCGTTCCTGGTGAAAGCTCGTTCACGGACGTTGAGATTACCTTCTATGAGCGCACTCAGTCGTTCGATGACATCAGGATTTCTACGTACTCAATGCTAGTTCCCAGCATTGATCGGACGAATCGTCTGATGGGTGTCCTGGGAGTCATTTCACTGATCAACAATGGGAACCGAGTCTGGGTTCCGGATCTCGACGACCCGAATCTCACGGGTCTCAACCTGCTCAGGTTCAACCTGCCCGAAGGATTCACTGATCTGTCGGTTGAAAGCGATCTCCCACCAGGCGACATCCTCGCGATTCCGACAGGCTTTGCACTGACGAATCCTATGCCGCCCGGAGAGTTCAATATCCTCTTGACTTACATAGTCGAGTACAGCGGCGACTCACTGGCGTTTCCTCTAAGACTGCCATACGGCGCCGACCGGGTGAGGATCATGCTCCCTGAAGGTGATGGCGACATCTCCGGTCTTGGATTCGGGACTGCCGAGGGAGCCATCATCGAAGACACTGCGTACAGCGTTGTGGATGGTCAGGACTATGCTCGCGATTCCCAGCTGGATGTCCGGTTCAGCTCGTTGCCAACGCCGTCGTTCCTCGAAGCCACGCAAAGTTTCTTCGACGGCAGAGGTTACATAATCGTTATCGCCTGGGTGGCGGGTGCAGCAATGCTCGGTCTCCTGGTATACGCTTTTTTCTTCTCAAAGCAGAGAGCCGGTGGCGCACGGCCCGTGAGAGCTGGAGAGTACCCCGAGTACGAAGGGCTCCCGCGGGAAGAGATCGTTAAGACGATCGCCACACTGGACAGGCAGCGGGACGATGGCGAAATCGAAGATGACGACTACGCGGCACGCCGAAGTGCGCTGACTCAGGCGGCGCTATCAGCCAGTGCTACCGAAGCACAACCAACATGACACAACGCCGGGCAATCGCGATCGGAATGGGTATCCCGTTAACGCTTCTGGCTGCACTCCTAGCATGGGGCGTAGCACAGAACGGGGGCACCCAAGGTCGGCCCGGCGTCAATGACAACTTCGGTGAAGTGGCGCTTTCGGTTGAGCCTGACGCCGATTTCGAGCTCGCCACACTAGATGGTGACATCCTCACGCTGGAACAACTACGGGGTAAAATTGTCGTGGTCGATTTCTGGTCCTCCTGGTGCGCGCCCTGTAAGGCTGAAGGTCCGATCCTGGCCGAGTCTTACAGGGAGTGGCGTGACCGGGGCGTCGAGTTCGTTGGGATAGCCATATGGGATGAAGCCGGGCCCGTTGACGCGTTTATCCAGAGCAACGGCATCGAGTACGTAAACGGACTAGACAACGGGCGCATTGCTGTCGACTGGGGTGTGAGTGGAATTCCTGAGAAGTTCTTCGTGACGGCAGAGGGCGAGGTTGTGAAGAAGGTCACCGGGCCAAACACGGAGCGGACCCTGGACCGGATCCTCACTGAGCTTACAGATGAGGCGTTGGGCATCAGAACCTCCTCAGCCAGGTAGCTGACGGTTCCGAGCCAGAAACTGCTGAGTGGTGTTGGTGAGATCTACAGACCGGCGAATTTACACAGCGATTTTGCTACTGGTGCTGATGGCTGTCGCATGCAGTTCAAAAGTAGTTGCGTCTACACCTTCGCCGATGGCGCCGGACCCGACGAAGACA
>JAJCYY010000100.1 GCA_029262735.1 Chloroflexota bacterium
CGCTCGACAGTCCGGCTGCCAGCGAGGGCGGTAGCGCCGAGAACAGAAGCCAGATCGCCCATGATGCGTTGGAGTGGCCCCACGTTCCAACTTGACCGTCGGACCATGGAAGCGCCGCCGCCCACTCCACGGTGTCGTATCCATCTTCGGCGTCATGCGTCTCAGTGTGATCGCGGAACATCCAGGTGTATTCGCCGTCTGAAGCGTACCGCCCGCGATGGTCCTGCACGACGACTGTGTAGCCACGCGATGCCATTGCCCGAGCATCACTCACGTAGCGAGGCGTCAGCTTGTCGTAGGGAGTGCGGCACAGTAAAACCGGGTATTTGCCACCATCCTGCGGGTGATAGACATCAGCTCGAAGGACAACGCCGTCCCGAGCACGGCATTCCATGTTTGATTCGGCGATAACCGGCTTATTGTCTCCATACGTCACGACCATGCGAACTCTCCGAGTTTTTAGTGTCTTTACCCGCTGCAATCATGGCTCACTTCGGCCACGGCACCTTCATCAACTCTTCACCCCAGACGATGCGACCGTTCCAGGATTCCTGCGCCTCGATCTCGCGCGGGCCCTTCATCTCCGTCGTGTTCAGCCGTGCGCCAACATGCACCATCACGAGCTGCTTCACGCCTGCCTCGGCGGCGGTCTCAGCGGCGCCACGTACAGAGCAACTTGCAGCAGCATGCTCATTCCCGTCCATGCGATCGTGCGACTCCCAGCACATCATCATCAACACGTCAGCGCCCATAGCGAGTTCAGTCACTGAATCGCACGGTCTTGTATCACCGGTGAGGACCACGCTGCCTTCATCCGAATCGAGCCTGTAGGCCAGTGAATCCAGGTACGGCTGAACGTGCTCGGCTGGCGCTGCAGTCACCTGCCAGCTCGCACCTGCCTTGATTAGCCCCGGCTCCATGTCTTTCGGCGTGACAAACGGCTTGTGGCGCGGCAGCTTCCCACCTCTGTCAGCAAACGTTATCTGCGACGCCGGGTGATGGACGCGAGCAAGCCAATCGTGCGCGAAAAGACCGGTGTCTTCATCGATGATGCCGTTAGTGAACTTCTCGGTCAGCAACGGCCCGTAAACCTCCAACTCTCTGTCCACGGGAACGTTCTGGTCCCACCGGGTCAGGATGAAGGTCGGGAAATCGGCGTCATGGTCGAAGTGATGGTGTGTGAAGAAGACTTTGTCGATCTCGGTTGGAGAGATTCCGGCTTTAACGAGCTTCCATGTGGTTGCGGGACCGCAGTCGAACAGCAGCTTCTCACCGGCCACGTCAATGACGAATGACGAGCCGAACCTGTCTGGCAGCGGAGTCGGCGTTCCACAGCCGATGATGGTGACCTCTGGCGGACCGGCAATATTCTTCGCGCCCACAAGCGTTCTCCTTGTTAGTGACAGAGGCGCGAGATTAGCAGAGCGCTGCAGGCTGAAACAGGGGCAGCTAGCTTCATTGGAGATTTCAGGCGGAATTCAAATATCGGACACTGGGCAGGCCGACTATCCCCGCAGAGTGACAATGTGTGTTCGCAGGCGTAAGTTTTCGGTGTGTGTCAACGCGGCGCATAATCGCGAATATCGCAACCCGGCCGTCTTCACAGGTCATCGGAGCACGCAATGCCAGCATCAACACGAATCGAAAAAGTAGAGACCATCCTCTGGGATCGTTGGCTGCTGATTAAGATCCACTGTGAGGACGGAACGGTCGGCATTGGCGAGGGTGGCGTCCACGGATGGCAGCGGCCCACAAAGACGATGATCGAGACGATGGCCGTCTACCTTGAGGGTAAGGATCCTAACCAGATTGAGCACCACTATCAGTGGTTGTACCGCTCATCCCACTTCATGGGCTCAGTTGTCCAGGGGGCGCTCTCCGCTATCGACATCGCTCTCTGGGACATCAAGGGAAAGCGGCTCGATGTTCCGATCTATGACCTTATGGGAGGTAAAACCCGCGACCGCGTTCGATGCTACATGCACGTCGGCGGGGAGACCAAGGACGAACTGGTGGCGGACGCCATAAAGCGCGCCGGGGAGGGCTTTACAGCCGTTCGCTTCACCCCTTTCACTAAGGATTACTATCTGCACAAGTCGTATTCAGAATGGGCTGACGAAGCAGTTGAGCGAGTAGGAGCGGTAAAAGAGGCCGTTGGCAAGGGCGTGGACATCTGCGTCGAGATTCACCGACAGATGAATCCGGCAGAATCGATCTGGCTTGGACGCCGGTTAGAGCAGTTCAACCCATTTTTCTACGAGGACCCGATGCTGCCTGACAGCCCGGCGATCATGGCCGAGGTGAAAGAGCAGTGCAACATCCCGATTGCGACGGGCGAGCGGTTCTCATCAATATTCGAGTATCAACAGCTTCTCGACGCAAGAGCGACCTCTTACATCAGACCGGACCTGTGCATCTGCGGTGGTCTCTCCGGCTGCAAGAAAGTAGCGGCAATGGCTGAGGCGCACCACGTAAAGGTGATTCCTCACAACCCGTTGTCGCCGGTTAGCACAGCGGCCTGCATACAGCTGGACGCCTGCATCCCGAACTTCGCGCTGCAGGAATACACAGGTGAATCTGAGCCACCGAAAAGCGATCTGCTGGTTACGCCTCTGGAGCTCAAGGACGGCTACCTGACCGTTCCGGAAGGCCCTGGACTGGGAATCGAGCTAAACGAGGCCGCCCTGGCACGACCGGAGAGCCCGAAAGTCCTCGACACGCCGATTGGGTTCGACGGCTCTGTGCAGGACCGCTAACCGGTCAGTTCGACCCTACTTTGATCGACAGACTCCGGCCGGTCCGGTGCGTTTCATAGCGCCCTCAAACATGGTCGGCGAGCTTCCACGAAATTCGCATCGGCAACTACGACACCCGCAATACACACCGTAAACCTGCCGTGTGCTAACCCAATTTGTGGGTTGGCCTGACTACGTTGAGTTCAATTCATGCTCAAGCTGGACAACGTATCCATGGTTCGTGGGCGCGCGGTCACTCTTAAAGCAGAACTAGCTCCGAGTCGAATTGGACTCCAAAAGGTTGCCGGGAATGAAGTCGATCGTTAAACGATTCGTTGTTGCGAGTGCGCCGCTGGTCCTGATGGTTGTGATTGCGTGCACAGGATCTGCTGAAGGCAGAACACCACCTACGATCTCACCGGATGTGTTCGCGCCAATCCCGACTCCCCGCCCGTTTGGCCAAACGCCAACTCCGACCGCTACGCCGTTTATTCTTACGGTGCCGACCGTTGCTATTGCAACACCGATAGTCGTAGCTACCGCTGAACCGACAGCGACGCCGTCCGCAACGGTCGGCGCGCCTGGACCTGAGCCTACGGCCCTGCCAACCGTACCTCCAGCTCCCACGGCAACGGCTGCGCCAACTGTAGTGCCAACGCAGATACCCGAGTCCACCGCAACCCCGGTGACGACTGCTGAGCCAACATCTACTCCCGAGCCAACCGCAACGCCTACAGTGACGCCGGTTCCTGTTGCGCCGGGGGGCGTCGTCCTCGCGTTCGACCAAAGATCTATCGTTCTGGATCCAGCCCTGATCCCTCCTCAGTCAATCGCCGCCGGAGTTGAAGCGGCAGATTTCTCGGTTGCAGCCACATTCGGTAATCCCGTCAGTTCGACATTTCGTCCATACAGCCATGGCGTGAAGTTCCGTGAGTCTGCGGGTACCTACCAGGCAGTAACAATCAACAGCATCGGGCTGGTTCGATATATTGTCGGAACCGTTGGGGCCGAAGGGGAACAGGACACGTTCAACGAGGTGATCGCCTTTGGCATCACAGGGCTGGATACGAGTGTGTCCGGTTCAAATTCACTTCACCTGACAGTTATTGACGATAGAGCATGGCTGTTCGTCAACGACGTTTTTGTTACGCAGTTCACGGTGTCCGGCGCCGGTATAGCGGCTGACATTGAACTTGTCGCCGAGCTTGAAAATGAGACACAGATCGGCGGGGCAGCCACCGAACTCACAAACGTTGAGGTGAGAGTCGGAGAAACAGCCGGATTCATCGTCAGCGGCGCTCTTACGAAGGAACTCGACGAAATCTCCCGGACACAGCAAACTGGACCAATACGTGACTCGGTCGTTGAAGCCGAGTTCGTCTCGCCATTCCAGCGTTTTCTGGGCAAGTGGAGCGTTGGATTCGAGTTCGTCGACCCTGTGACCGGATCTTCGAACTGGATACTGATAAATAACACACAACGGTGGAAGCATGTTCGCCAGACAGGCACTTCTGGTGAGTTAGTGGAAATCGACACCGGCACTGCGCCAGGGATTCTACGCGGACACCTCGACGTTAACCGACTGATGGTGCTCGCCAGGAACGGCGTCAACGAGTTGTACATTAACGGCATTCGGACTGCGACGATCAACATTGACCCGGGCGAGCTACCGGCCCAGATCTCTGCTATCGCAGGATTTTCTCCTACGGACCAAAAGCCTGGTATTCCTACTCAATTCACCAACTACACGGTGTGGTCGTTTGGCAGCTGAGCTCTCGATCTTCTTTTGCAGACTATGGTCCTCATCATCTTCTCAAACGGACTAGAATTCGCCGGTCAGACAGGTTGGACAGGTGGCTTACCAGGGGAATAGTGGGCGTTTGCTGTTTTCACCAGTCCATAGAAGGTTTTTAGCAGCAACGTTGTTATTTGCGGCAGTTGTTCCGGTCGCTTGTGGATCTGCAAACAACGAATCGGGACCACCAACGCCAACGCCGACCCCGCTCGCCTCTGAACGGGCCATCACAGCCATAGCAACCATCCCGCCAACACCCGTTCTCGATCCGTCAGCACGGCAGACGCCTACATCAACCGCTCCAGCGCCAACAGCGTCTTCGACAGAAGCACGCACAACGCCGACCGTACTCGCTTCTCCGAGTACTCCTGTCGCATCATCAGTGCCGCAACCAACAGCGACACCGACTGAGGTTCCGGCCCCGACTGCTACACCCATGTTGATCGAAAGCGGCAGAGAGCTGGTGAACGAGGAGCGCGGTGTTCTGCAGCTGCAACCAGGGGTTGGAAGAGCCGTGCAGTATTCACCGGGTGCTATAGCTGCGAACTTCCGAATCAGGGTTTCATTTACCAATCCGTTTCATCCAGCTTTTTCGCCCTGGGACTACGGCGTTAAGTTCAGGGATGATGGTCAGACTTTCCAGATGTTTGTGTTCAACCACGAAGGCGTCTTGAGCTATATCAAAGGAGACGGAACGGATCTGCAGACTGTGAGCGAAATCTCGGTCCAATCCCTGCGAACCTCTGGTGGAGCTCGAAACGACATCACACTACTGGTGGTAGAAACCCGGGCATTCGTATTGTTGGACGAGCTCCTTATTGGGATCTACCAGGTTGGTGATCCGGAGAGGAGCGGAGAGGTTTCAATAGTCACCGACGTATTCAACCAGACCACGGTGGTTGGAGCCCATACCGAGTTCCTGGATCTGGCAATCAACAGCGCCGGGATGGTCGCTCATAGCTCGTCCGGAGAACTGGTGAGGGGTCAGCCTGACGAGCCAGCTGTGGGGCCTTTGAGTTTGCCGACCTCAGCGGGATACTCCCGCGTGGTCCTGTTGTCGCCGACTTATGCCTTTTCGGGTGACTACAGTTACGGGTTCCTGTTCAGGTCGGATGAAATCCGCTCCAGTAACTGGCTCGTTCTTGACGATTCAAAAAATTGGCGACACCTCAGACGCTCTGATTCAGGCGCTGAGTTCATATTTGCGAACGGGACGGCGGAACTGCTTGATACTTCCGCAGGCGGTGAAAATGTGCTTGAGTTCCTGAGTACGGGGCAGGAAAACAAAATTTACCTCAACGGCGAATTCTTGACGAATATTGGCGTTCTCCCTGAGGATCTGCCCTTCTCTATCGCCCCGATAGCCGCGTTCAATCCGGACCACCAGACAGGCGGGCTTGCGACTGAGTACAGGGACTTCGTTGTCTGGTCGGTAGCTGAATAGTCTCGATCAACGCCTGTTCGCGATGACTATACGCGCTCCGGCCATGTAAAGGTCGGTGCAACCCCTGGGACTTCCGCGAATCGCATCTGCAGCAGATCAGTCGGCACATCGTCGACCGCCACGCGAGTCGGGAATATTCTCCAGAGTGGAAGCTAACTTGCCATGCTCCATCTATATGACGCGATCTTGTTGAGAGGCCCGAGATTGCTTTGACACCCGTAGCGTCTCCGGCCAGGCTGGTCGGGGTTTTGTGAATTCTGCCCTGTCTGCCTCTAGCTCTGTGGTCAGTCGTTCAGTGACTGCGCGTAGGCAAGCAGATCGGTGAGGTCCTGGTTCGTCCAGCCTCTTGTTGAAACCGCTGGCATTGCACTCTCTCCGGGTTGCCCGTAGAGGCTCTTGTGCAGGAACTCCCACGGATTCCCAGTCGCTATGTCACCGATGTATGTCGGCGACGATTCCGAACCGAAGTTGATTCCTTTTCCATCGTCACCGTGACAACTGGAGCACGTCCTTGAATAGCGCGTCTGTCCGTTTGCCAGCACCGGGATGCCTCGAGGCAACTTAGTTTCGTAGTCGATCAGGTCCGAGTAGTTCTTCAAACCGCCGTGCAGGAACGTTGCAAGGGCGTTCAGGTTCGAACGCGAAATATCGAACCGGAAATCGTGATCTGAGTTGAATCCACCTTTCAGAACCGCAACTATGTCCTCGACACTCAACGAATTACCGGTTTTCATAACGCCGGTAAATCCAGTGAAGTGCGAGCCGGACCCGTATGCTCCCCCTGCACCTTTGTAGTCCCAGCCGTGGCACTCTTTGCAGCGGTATGTACCGGGTCCTTCGCGTGTGTTCGTTGATTGTGTTGCCCAGAGTGGGTGATCACCGGGCAGAGCTTCAATCCCGGTCTCGCTCATCCAGTTATCGTATATTCGGCCGCCCGCCGCGATCAGGTCGACGTCACCTGGCGCTCCTTGATTCGCAGAGAGCGCTTCTGCGATCAATGCCTCAATAGATTCCGCAGAAATGCCCGGTCCTGCTGGACCCTGGGATCCTGCGGCGCCCTGGAGACCCACCGCGCCTGCACCACCCTGTTGACCGCCTGGACCGACATCCCCGGGAGGGCCAGGAACTCCGATCGGGCCTCGCTCCCCTTCGTCACCGGAGGCACCCTGGCATGCAATTGCCATAACGAGAAAAATGCCGAGAGCCCCGATCACCAGCATACGCAGCGGCGATGCGAATTTATTCCGCAATGTTCTCTTCATTTGTTCACTCCAGGTTCAGCAGGAAGAAGATGAGTTCGTCGAGTTCTGCTTCCGACAGTGATAAGACGTCGTAAGGGTCCATCGCTTCGCTGAATCGGGAATTCGGGTCCCGTTGCGGATCCCGAACGAATTCACGAATCTGCTCGGCGGTCAGGTCTTCAATCGCTGGACCGCCTGTGTCCCCTTTGGCAAGTTCACCGTGGCAAATATCACAACCAACATCCAGGAACAGGGTTCTGGCACTGTTGAACCGGGCCACGTCTACAGTTGGCGGCGTTGGGACGACAACTGTTGCGGTGGGAGTCACACCCGGAACCGGCGTACCGACCGGTACGGGCGAAGGCGTCGGCAATGGAGCCGCTGTAGCCGTCGGCTGCGGGAATGGAGTTGCCGTAGACCTGGCGATTGGTTCGGGAGTCGGAGTCGCCTCGGGACGCGAAGTGAGATAGGCGACTATGAGGTCGAGTTCAGGGCCGATCAGGTGCGCGTCATCGTAGCCGGGCATAGTCTTCGGCCCTTTGCGCACAAGGTTGCCGATTCTTCGTTCCGAACTGCCGTTGATGGAAGGGCCCACAGATGTCCCGGCACCGTCTGTACCGTGGCAGCTGGCACAGCCATAACCAACGTAGGCCGCGTAGCCTGGGAATTCTGATTCGCGCGCCGCGGCGGACGGTACCCAACCATCGGGCCCGTCGGAGAGGTCACCCACAAATGTGACGCCTGTCCTCGTGTAGTCGTCCAATTCCTCGCTTGTGTTCAAGTGTGTATTCGGGCCGTAATTATCCGTCGCCCACGGCCGAATGGTCGCCTGGAGAACCATTGCCGTAACGGTGACGACGAGGATGACGACACCGATAGCTGGACCTATGACTCCCGCATGACGGTTAAGGTTCGAAAGCTTGAACACTTGAACCTTCCCGTTCTTTTCTTGTTTTGTAGTTCACCCAACCGATGAGCCCGAGTGATCCCGTGAAAACAATCCAGACGACGGTAATGAGCCCAGCCGTCAGCCACATGTTCGCCCCGGGAATGCGATAGGGCTTGAACTCCCGGTACACCTGGCCGTCACTTTCGACCTCCAGCTGTCCGGTAGACGCAATTGGTGCAAAAACATCGTTCCCGGCAAACCGTGCCGTAATGCCGTTGAAGCCCTGGATCCTAGGCTCAAACTCAATCATCGCCAGCCCGTTTTCATCGGTTATGGCGGTCCCGAGATCAACAGAGTCGCTTACGTTCATGAACTCGACAGCCAGCTCGAAACTAATTTCTGCGTCGTACACGGGATTACCGGCAGGATCGATCAGATAGGCGCCGATCGCGATGTGCTCACCGGCAAATGCCGTCTCTTGGAAGCCAATATCAATCAGCGGCTCGGGTTGTTGTGCAATTACAGGCGTGGTCCACAGGCCAATTAAAACGAGGCCCAGTACAAACGACGCAAAAGCCAACGCCACGCGTAGCGGTCGAATCCCGGTATTTGAAAACCCGGTCACGACGCTGCCCCTTGGGGTTGCATGTCAGCCTGGACAGCCTCAATCTCGCCGGTCTCGACCATTTCCTGCATCGAAATTGGTGGTGCCAGCTTGAGCATGATCAGCAGAACGAGGCCAAAGAAAGAGCAGAGACCCAGCACAATGAGAAGTTCGGTGACGGTTGGCAGATAGTTCGGTGGCTCGTACGGATTCAATGGGACGCGTAGGCCGCCAACAACAATGAAGTAGCGCTCGAGCAACATGCCAACGTTTGCCAGCAATCCTGCGATCACAACCCACTTGATGGAGCGAGTCCACGGGTTGAGCATGAGTATCAGCGGCAGGATCAAGCCTAACCAGATGTAGGTCCAAAAGATCGGAGACATCGCACCGTCTGCCAGCTGGTACAGGTTGAATGCTGAGTCGCCTTTCAATTTGAATCCGGATGTGACGAGGTCGCTGATCTGGAAGAAGATCATCACGCCGCCCGCGCCGGCAAGCAGTTTCCCGAGGTTCAAGAAGTGCCGTTCCGTGAGGAACGCCTCCAGCCCGTTCATTCGTCGCAATATGACCATGAATATGGCGATCAGCCCGATCCCCGAATAGATAGCGCCGACCACAAAGTAGATGCCGAACATTGGGCTGTCCCACGGCTCGCGCAGCGTCATGCCGAATATCCAGGACGTGACGGTGTGCATCATTACGGCGACTGGAACAATGACAACTGTCATTACCCGCAGGGACAGGTTCAACGCGCGGACCTGTGAAGGGTGGCCGGTCCAGCTGGCGGAAAACATGATCACGAACAGCCGACGAATCGGATCGAGTTGAGCCCCGATGCGGTCACGTACAAGCGCCAGATCAGGGAGCACGGCCAGGTATAGGTAAATCATGCTGCCGGCAAGGTAGGTTGTGAGTCCGTATACGTCCCACACAAGCGGCGATTCCCAGCGGCCGAACAGCAGAATGTTGAACGAACGCTCCGGGTGACCCATGTCTGCGAAGATGAACAGCGCAGCCGTCAGCAGTGCAGCGACGGTTATGTACTCTGCCCCCCGGCTGATCGGTGAACGCCAGCCCATGTCCGCCAGGCGAAGACCCGCGGAGACGAATGTCCCGCCCATACTGGCGCCAATGAAGAAAACGAACATAGTTATGTAGAGACCCCACGTGATGCGGTCCCTCATTCCGGTGACTACAAGTCCCTCGCGCAACTGGTACAACCATGCAAGGCCACCGATCAAAACAAAGATCGACAAGATGGCGACCGCCATCACATAGCGGCGGCTGAACCGCTGCATCGAGTTGATCAGTTTTTGTTCGAGAGCTTCTGTCGTGTTGTTCATTCGCGCGACCGCTCCCAATGCTTGGCGTCTTTTTTCACATCGGTGATCCACTTGACCGGCATTAGCCCGGTGGTTTTCGGACTACGGCCGGCAAGTTCTCCGTGCCCCGGGATGTAGTAGACCCGCGGCCGCGTTCCGAGTTCTTCCTTGTAGCGGAACGCTGAGTGGTCGGCCAGAAATTCACTGATGCGAACGACCTCATCACCGTTAGTGGCGACATCTTCTTCCAGATCGCCGTAGTAGATTGCTTTCTGTGGGCAGCCTGCTGCGCAGAATGGAAGCCTGCCGGCGCGAGCCATTTCCGGGCAGAAATCACACTTGTAGACAACGCCTTTCTTCATCGGCAGCTGGTGCTCGTGACTTTCTTCTATGAACACGGAGGCGGGTTGGGTCGGCGGCTCGCCCCAGGTGAATGACCGGCGTTCGTACGGGCATGCGGCCATGCACATGCGGCAGCCGATGCACCGCTTCTGATCGATCAGGGTGATGCCCTCTGGAGTGGTCCACGTCGCCCCGACAGGACAGACGTTCACACACGGCGGGTTCTGGCACTGCATGCATGGCGTCGGCAAGAAAGATGTGCCTTCTTCGGGTGGCTTTGAAGAAGCATCCAGCGGCCGAACCTCGCCAATGTCCTCACTCAGCTCGTGCTCGTAAACCTCTATCCACTGCATTGGATCGGGTACAAAGTGCCCGAAGTTACAGGCCTCTGTGCACTGCGGACCTGTGCCCTGGGACTGGCAACCGTCACAGCGGCGCTGGTCAATAATCATCATCCACTGGCGAAGGCGCTTCTTTCCCTCGCTGCTGACGTCACCGGCAAGCGACGCTGTCGAGTCTTCAGCTGATTGGGCAGAAACCGGGTCATCTCTGAGAGCAAGAGGCAATCCCGTTGCCGCCACTCCGGTAGCAACGGCCGCTCCACCCATCAGTTTTATAAGCTGGCGTCGGCTTATGTCCCATTTTTTGAGGTTCTCCTGCTGCTCCTGCTCTTTGTCGGAATCTGCGCCCAATGTTCCTTCTCCCAATCAGCAATCCATGTCACCACAATTCACCGGCTCCGGCCGTTATCGACTCGAGCGGCTACTGACTAACCTCGGGCGGATCGTCAATGACCTGCGGCACGTGGCATGAGGTGCACACGTACCTTCCGCCGTGAAGCTCGCCGCTAACGGTCCCGGTTGTGAAATCCGTGTAGTGACTTATCGGGACCTGGACCGCTACGTCGCCATTGATCGTCTTGCCGGATTCGTGACAGCTCATGCAGCTGTTCTTGTCCACCGTGATGGTCAGATCACCTGCACGATGTGGAACCTGTGGTGGCGCACCCGGGTAGGCGCGGGCAAGCAACGCGGCGTCTCCGGGAGGGACATCCGCGTATCGATTCGGATCTATTTGTCCGGTTGCGAGGAGCGTCAGTGTGAAAAATGGGTCTTCTTCAGGCGTAGGCGTGGCAGCAGGTGGCGTAGCAGGCGCAACAGTAGGTACCGTAGTGGCCGCCGGCGGAGTGGTCGGCGTAGGCTCCGACGGTGTAGCTGTCAGTGTTGATTGAACCGTTGGAAGGGCCGTTGGTGGCACCGGAGTCTCATCCTTTGATGAGCAGGTGACCGAAGCCGCCAGTCCGGTCAATGCCAGCGTTACAACAAGACCTTTTCCGATCGTTCCTGCGTAGGTGCGGAAAATCACAACACACCTCCAAGTTTCTCGATCTTGACCGCACACTTTTTGAAGTCTGTCTGCTTCGAGATAGGACAGTAGGCATCAAGAGTCACGTCGTTGATCATCACGTCTTCATCGAACCAGGGGACGTAGACCATGCCCTGCGGCGGCTTTACTCTGCCGTTGATGTCTGCGGTGATCTCAACGCTTCCGCGCCTTGAAGTGACCTTGATTTTTTCGCCGTGTTCAATGTCCCATTTGATGGCGTCACGAGGGTGAATATTGGCCGTGGCGTGCGGGTAGGCCTTCCAGAGTTCCGGCACACGCCGGGTCATCGTCCCTGAGTGCCAGTGCTCCAGTACGCGACCGGTGACCAGCCACATTGGGTACTCGATATCAGGCATCTCCGGCGGCGGCTCGTACGGCCGTAGCCACATCACCGCCCTACCACCGTTGGAGGCGGCATTGCCGTAGAAATTGATCCCCGTGCCTTGAGGAACGTAAGGGTCGTACTGCTCGTTGAAACGCCACGGCGTTTCCTGGCCATCGACAACCGGCCATCGCAATCCGCGTGTCTGGTGATACAGGTCGAATGGCGCAAGGTCGTGTGCCTTACCCAGTCCAAACTTCCTGTATTCGTCCCAGATCGCTTTCTCGATGTAGTACCCGGCCTCAATCGAAGCATCCGAGTGCGGGTGTCCGTCGACAAGCGGGTACTTACCTGCGTTGAACTCGTACAGCTTCCCGAGCCCGAGGCGCTTTGCCACTTCGATGGTCTGCCAGAGATCGGACTTTGACTTCCCTGGTGCGTTCGTCAGTTTTTTCCAGAAGTGCGTCCGGCGTTCGCTGTTTCCAAATGCGCCTTCTTTCTCGATCCACATCGCGGTAGGCAGAATCACGTCGGCCAGCTCGGTCGTCCGTGTCGGGTAAGCGTCCGAGGCGATCACAAAAACATCGCCCCTGTTCACAGCGTCCCTGTACCGGTTGAGGTTGGCGTAGTCCTGGAACGGGTTTGAAACCTGTGACCAGAAAACCTTTATCTCGCCGCGATCGATCGCTTTCAACATCTCGACGGCGTGGTATCCGGGCTTCGGTGGAATCGTGCCCTCCGGCAAATCCCAGATTTCCTCGGTGATCTTACGGTGCTCTGGATTGGCCACGACCATATCCGCAGGCAGCCGGTGGGTGAACGTGCCAACCTCCCTGGCTGTGCCACATGCGCTGGGCTGGCCCGTAAGCGAGAATGGGCTGTTGCCGGGTTCGGCGATCTTGCCTGTCAACAGGTGAAGGTTGTAGATGAGGTTGTTCATCCACGTTCCACGGGTGTGCTGATTTACGCCCATCGTCCACAGCGACATCACCTTCGTGTTCGGGTCGCCATACACATCTGCCAGGGTGCTCAACTCTTCTGGGGTGACACCGCTAATCTCTTGCACAACCTCGGGCGTGTATTCGCTGACGAAATCTGCATACGTGGCAAAGTCGACAACTTTTGGTTCTTCCGCGAACTGGAAATTGTCTTCAAGGCCGTAGCCGATATCAGTTTTTCCGGACTTGAACTGAACGTGGTCGTTTACGAAGTCTGTATTGACCTTCCCCCTTTCGACCAACAGGTTTGCGATTCCATTCGCGATCGCCAGGTCAGCCTGGGGATTAAAGATGATCTCCTGGTCTGACATCTCTGAAGTCCTGTTGGACGCGACAGTCAGATTGAATATTTGAGTGTCACGTGCGGCCAATTTGCGACCAGTGACGCGAGCCCAGAGCATGGGGTGCATTTCCGCCATGTTTGAGCCCCACAATACGAACGCGTTCGCATGTTCGAAGTCGTCATAACAACCCATCGGCTCGTCGATACCGAAGGTGGTAATGAAACCTGCGACAGCGCTGGCCATGCAGTGCCGGGCATTTGGCTCGATGTTGTTGGAACCGATCCCGCCCTTGTAAAGCTTGGCGGCCGCATAGCCTTCCCAGATGGTCCACTGGCCGGAACCGAACATTGCTATCGATCCAGGCCCGTGCTCCGCCTTGGCCGTCTGCATCTTGTCTGCAATCAGGTCCAGGGTTTCGTCCCAGCTAGCCTTCCGATACTGCGGAGGTCCCGGATCACCCTTCTTCGAAACCAGTATCATCGGATCGGTAAGACGGTCTTTGCCGTTCTGAATCTTCAGGAGTCCGTAGCCTTTTACGCATAGCAGACCCTTGTTCACAGGGCTTTCAGGATCACCCTTCACCGAGACGATCTTGCTGTCCCTGGTACCTATCAGGGCACTACAGCCTGTACCGCAGAAGCGGCACGGCGCCTTGTTCCATTCGACACCCTGGAGCTGTTTCGATCCGACTGGAGTCGTGTCGCCGCGAGTGACGCCTGGAACAGTTGCAGCTGCGACAGTGGCGAAGAACGACGCTGAAGAGAGTTTTAGAAATTTCCGTCTGGAGATCGTTTCCATGCGAAGTACTGACCTTTTCAGACCGGGGGGTCATCGAATTGCCGATCACAGCCGTCATTCCAGCACTTTTCAGTAGAGAAGGATCACCATTCAGGTGAGGTATGTGTGAAATTTCACATACTCAAATCTGGTCAGGATCGATAGAGTATCGAGCCTCTGTAAACACCACTAATTTGGAGGAACTCGACTATTGCCCGGCGGCGGCTCAGCCAGCAGAGCTTCTGCTTCGATCAGTTCGGGTGTCGTGTAAAATCGGGGGCATCAGCGCTAAGCGCAATCCAGATTCCACTTATCGGGTGTATCTGAAGTCAAAATGAGCGGCGGTAGCTCAGCTGGCAGAGCATCTGCTTCCCAAGCAGAGGGTCGTGGGTTCGAATCCCATTCGCCGCTCCAATCCGTCCGACCGAACTGCCCGCCTAGACAGCCGGTAGCGGCATCGTATCGCCCGTCTCCTGTTGCCAGATCCTGATACTTGCGGCCATCTGCCGGACACGATCATGATGTTCCGGTACATCGAACAGGTTCTCTAACTCGGCAGGATCACTGTTCAGGTCGTACAGCTCGCACTGGTCACCGGGAGAAAGATTCAGCTTCCAGCGGTCGCCGGTCACCACGCTTCGCCACGGCACCGAGACCATCCGGTTGATCGCAGGGGAGCCGAGGTTGCGGTCTCCCATTCCGTTCCACTGTACGAAAACCTCGTTGTCTTCAAGCGTCTCTTCGCCGTTCAGCACTGGAACCCTGGACCTGCCCTGAAGGTGACCAGGCAACTCCTGACCCATCATATCCAGCAGCGTCGGCACAAGATCAACCTGGCCGAACGAACCGTCGATCCTGGTCTGGTTGCTGTTCATTCCGGGAACACGCATCAGCATTGGAACCCGCGATGCCTGCTCGTACAGCGACCGTTTCTCCAGCATCCCGTGGTCACCAGCCATCTCACCGTGCTCGCTGGTGAACACGATCACCGTGTTGTCCCACATGCCACTGTCTTTAAGTGCAGCAAAAACCTTTCCGAGCTGCCGGTCCACCAGAGTAATGTTCGCGAAGTACTGCGCCCGCAGCTTCCGCCAGCCTTCCTCGGTAGTCGTGTCGTGGACATCACCGCCTCGGGTGCCGAGCGGATTGAGTCCGCCACCCATGTAATGGTCGGCTCGCAGTCGATTCACCAGCGAGCCGCCATCCGGGCGCTTCAGAAACGCCGGACCTACAGGGAGCGTCGCCGGGTCATAGAGATCGTTCAGCGGGCCTGTGTACGGCGGATGCGGCTCAAAGAAGTTCAGGTACATCAGGAACGGCTGGTCTGAGTGCTCGCCGTCAGCGAAATCCTCGATGAACTCGGACGCAGCTTGGCCAAGGAAGCCTGCCTGCGTCTCGTCTTCAGAAAGATTGGCACCGGCGACCCAGCCCTCATAGGACACATCCGAAGGCGGCACTTCAACTCCGTGGTCACGAAGATGCTGGTTGTAGTCAGCCTCAACATTCCGATACTCACGCTTCGTGTATCGCGGCCTGTGAAAATCTTCGACGCTCACCCAGTGATCGAAGCCCCGCTGTTTGATCGTGTCGTCACCGAGATGCCATTTTCCGAAGTGAGCGCAGTAGTACTCCTCCGGAGCCATCTCGGCGATTACTGGAACCTCTGCCGGCAGCGGAATGTTGTTGCGGTGCAGGCCCGTCGATTGAGGGTAGAGACCGGTCATTATCGAAGCTCGAGCCGGTGTGCAGACAGGTTGTGTCACATACGCGGCGTCGAACACAAAGCTCTCGTCAGCAAGCGAATTCAGGTTTGGCACCTGGAGCCAGTCGTTGCCGTAGCATGCCAGGGAGTCGTAACGCTGCTGATCGGTCAGGATGAAGAGAATGTTTGGTCGTTCAGACATTGCGCTCCGCTTTTTCACTTGACGATTTGCCCAGGTCAGGCCGAGGAAGAGTACGCAGGATCGGCGGTTCTGTCAGCGATTACGCTGCGGGTTGGCAGTGATATGCGTAGAATTTGCGGTCTTTGTGAAGATCGGGGCAGGTACGTTCCATGGCAGAAGCTGAGCCAATTGGGTTCGACAGCACAGGTCTTAAGAAAAAAGAACGGCGGCCTTGGGGCTCGATCGATGTGCTGGCCAACGGTCCCGGTTTTCGCACCAGGCGGCTGACGATAAGCCCGCTGAAACGCCTTTCGCTCCACTGGCACCGGCACAGGGACGAGCACTGGGTAGTTGCTCGCGGAACGGCAAGAATCTCCGTCGACGGTGTCGAGCGGACGCTTGGCACAGGCCAGTCAATAGACGTGCCCAGAACTGTAGAGCATCGCGCTGAGAACATCTCATCAATCGATCCGTTGGAGATTGTCGAGGTTCAGACCGGGGACTACCTTGGCGACGATGACATCGTCCGCGTAGTTGACGATTTTGGACAAACCGACTAGGCGTTCATTGAGCTTGAGCAGTTGACTGATGCTCTACTGGACGACTTCAGGTGCCTCGTAGATCACAACATATGTCGATACGTGCTTAAGGAATCCGCCGCTTATGGAGGTGTTGATCTCGATAATCTCAGCACCTGCGTCTCGCAATCCGTCGAGCATCGCGTTGACATCGGCATCATCTTTCTTTGAGTCGAATCCGACCAACAACGCCCGGTTGTAGAACGAGATGCTTTTTACAAACCTCGGCATGATTGTTCTCCGTGAAACATAGAAAGTGCAAGTTCTCCATAACAGTAGCTGCTGATTGCCTGCCTGTGATTCTATTCAGGAACAGTTCATCCATCGGCCTATCGTGATAGATTCCGGCCTCGAACTCATCGTCCCCAACTGGAAACTGAAGACCGCCCATGTACGATCTAGTCATCCACAACGCAGTCGTCTACGACGGCACCGGTTCACCCGGCTTGAAGTCCTCAATCGCCATAAACGGTGACCGCATTTCTGAAATTGGCGAGATCCATGGCCTTGCCAGGGAGGTAATTGAGGCCGACGGGCTCGCCGCGGCACCCGGCTTCATCGACGTGCATAGTCACGATGACTTCCATGTTCTGACAGAGCCCGATGTAACTCACAATGCCCTTCAAGGCATCACAACGGTGATTGTTGGCAACTGCGGCTTTGGCGCTGCGCCTGCTGAAGCGGCACGGGTTCAAATGAAAGCCATCCAGGAGCCGGGCGGGTCGATTGAATCGTGGGACGGCTACGGCGGATATCTCGACACTGTGGACAGCAATCCGCCCTCGCTCAACGTAGCCGCGCTCGTTGGTCATCACACGGTTCGACGAGCCGCGATGGGTGGCGTCGAAAAGCGAGCGCCGTCTCGGGATGAGCTGGCCGCGATGCGAAGATCAGTTGCGGAGGGGATGGAAGCCGGTGCTTTCGGACTCTCAACCGGACTCGTGTATGAACCCGGCCGTCACTCGGAAACCGATGAGGTGGTCGCGCTGGCAGAGGAGGTTGCGGAACGCTCAGGGATCTATGTATCGCACATGCGAAACGAGGGTGATGGGCTTCTAGACGCTGTACGGGAGACCATTGGCATAGGCGCTTCAGCCGGTTGCGGCGTAGAGATATCTCACCATAAAGCCGTTGGAAAGGAGAATTGGGGCAAGGTCACGCAGTCGCTCGAGTTGATCGAATCCGCGCAAGCAAACGGGATGGACGTAACTGCCGATCAGTATCCATATACCGCACGCAGCACAATGTTGTTCGCCCTCGTCCAGAACGGAACATTCGGTTCTGGTTCTGGCGGCCCCATGGGCAGGTCAACGCCGGATGAAGTTCTGCTCTGCTCTGTTCCGGGCTCACCAGAACTCGAGGGGCGAACACTGCAAAGTTTCGTCGAGGAGTGGGATTTGCCGGGCGAAGATGCCGCTAACAGGATCATCGCAGAAAACGGCACTGAGGTGCTTGTAGCTGCCTTCGGAATGGACGAGGGTGATGTGCGCATGGTCATGGCTCACCCATCAACGATGATCGGCACCGACGGGCTTGACCGTGGATCTAAGCCGCACCCCCGGGCGTGGGGGACGTACCCGCGCATTCTCGGAAAGTACGTGCGCGAGGAAGGCATTCTTTCGCTGGAGGGTGCGATCTGGCGTATGTCGGGATTCCCGGCGAAAAAATTCTCCTTGAAAGACCGCGGCACCATCAGCGTCGGTTCGTTTGCAGATATCGTGCTGTTCAATCCTGACACAGTGATCGACCACGCAACATTCGAAGATCCTAGAAACGGTCCGACCGGGATGCCGCACGTAATCGTGAATGGCCGGCTTGTGGTGCGTGATGGCCAGCATACTCATGTGAGGGCCGGGCGGGCGCTCCGCAGAAACAATACCGGGTAAGACAGCCTCACTCCGCCGCGACGTTCCAACAGGCGTCCCGCCCAGCTGCACCAGTCGCCGAGAACTCGGTCAGATTCGAACTCGACTCGTGGCTACGTAGAACGCCGCGATTAGCCCAATGATCCCGCTCAGGCCGGCCATTATGCCGTTAGGCACGTCGAAGACCGGAAGCAAGGCAATGGTCACGATCCACGTAACGAACACTCCGCCCGCGACGACGTACTTCAGCCGTCTATCCAACTTCTTTCCCGAACCGTAACGCACGGCTTCACCGATGCCGTAGCCAACTCCGGCCATTCCTCCGGCAACCACGATCAGGTCGATCACTGTGAACGCAAAAGGCAGCAAGATAAGTATCTTAAGAGCGACGCTGAGCGCCAGCGCACCCAGAACTCCAGACCCAACTGCGAACAGGATGGCCTGTCCCATCTCTGTCGAGGATGTATCGAGGATCGCTGGTCTGCCGATCCGGGAGCACGATGGGCACCGTGCACCCACAGGCGAAGTCACCATGCACTTGGGGCAGATCAGTTCGTTGCATCTACCACAGCGCAGGTTCGATTCGATATCAGGGTGACGAACGCAGTACGTTCGATCACTTTGTTCTGGGGTGTGCGTGTGTTGCATCTAATTCAGTCTACTCGACCGGAAACTCGGCGCTACGTCGATAGCCTCGGAGTTCAGTTTGAGCCGGTTCACCTTTGAGTATCTTCTGACGGCGTTCCCGGCCCCGGACTCCGTCCAACCCAGCCTTCTTTCGACAGCGTATCGCGGTCGAACAATATCCGGATCATTAACAGCTTAACTGCCGGTAAAACGCCGTCAACTTCTCTCCAATACGAGGGATCGTTGGAAGTGGCTCGCTTGATCACGGTGATACCAAGGAACACCAGTGCGTAGTAAGTCACCTCCATTGGAAGATCGATTAAGACTGAATAGACCGGCAGCAGTGCGACGGAAATGCCCCAGCTGATTGAGCTGTCCCGTCTCCCGCTCAACGCCCACGTCAGAAGCCATATCGAAAACGATGAAAGCAGGTAGAGCCACACGAGCCAGAAACTGAATGAGCCAACAACCCCGAGAACCGTGCCCATACCTCGGCCACCCGAGAACCTGATGAACGGAGACCAGTTGTGCCCAATTATCACCGCCAGGCCAGCCCATACTTCGACTGTAAGACCCAGGTCCAGCACTTTGCTGGAAGCCAGAAGCACCGGTAGCGGGCCTTTGATGGCTACGTCGAAGAGGATGACTGCGACAGACCACTTCTTGCCAACATGACGTGCGAAGTTCGAGATTCCGACATTGCCGCTGCCGTACTGGCGGATGTCGATTCCGCGGACAAGCCGGGCCATCCAGAACGAGGTGGGAATTGCACCAAATAAATAGGCGCCAATGATGAGGAGGACTGTTGCCAGTGCTTCCATCGTTACTCGCTAAAGGGGTCGAGAGGGAGTAAATCCCGGCGTGCCGTTGTGCTTTTTAAGAGCGACCTCATACAGTAAACGGGCAGTTTCCGGCGGGGGCCCGCTCATGCCAGGCTTGACCTCATTCTCAGTTCCGAATGCGTGATAGTCGGTACCGCCGCCGGGAATCAGTGAGTATTTGTCAGCCAGTTCTCTGAACCGTCTTTGGTGCAATGTGCCGTACTTCTCGGCGAACACTTCGATACCGGCCAGACCTGCTTCAACCAGTGCCGGTAGCACTCCGTCGAGATTGTTCACCGTCCGGGGATGAGCCACTATGCCAACCCCACCGGCGGCATGGACAATCTCAAGGGCCTCAACCGGTGTGAATTTGGGTCTTGGGACTCGAGCTGGACCGTCATTTCCGATGTAAAGATCGAAAGCCTCACGGATGCTCGTGACGAAACCCTTTTCCAGCAGAGCACGCGCAATGTGTGGTCTGCCTACCGATCCTTCTGCAAGTTCACTCACCCGCTCCCATGTGATGTTCATGTTGAGTGCGTTTAACTTGCTCACCATCTCCTGCGCTGCCTCAACACGCTGGTTGCGGAATCGTTCAAGCACGGTCTGAAGCGCCGGTGAGGTGTGATCGATGAACAGCCCGATCAGGTGGACTTCTGAATCGTCGACCTCGGATCCAAATTCGATACCAGGGATCACTGTGAGGTTTGTACCTGAGGCAGCAGTCATTGCCTCATCGACTCCAGCCGTCGAGTCGTGATCCGTTATCGCCACCGTCCTCAAGCTCGTCTTCAAGATCTGATTGATGAGCTCCGTCGGTGAGAGACTTCCGTCCGAAGCAATTGTGTGAAGGTGAAGGTCGACTTCAACAAGCCAACCCGGACGCCACGGGCTGGCGCTCGGTTCATACCTGGAAGCCTCGTCATCCTCGCTCAAAGCATCACCTCTCTATCCACCCTCTCGATGGACACCGCGCGCCCGGTCGAATCATCGGTCTCGATCATCACCGAGTTAAATCTCATCGGGCCGGTTTCAACAGGACGGAATCGATGTCCTACTCCGGTCAGAAACCGCGCAAGTGCCTCCTCAGTATGCATGCCAATGACAGATTCGGTCCCACCAACCATCCCTAAATCGGTCACATAGGCGGTTCCGCCGGGCAGAACACGGCAATCTGCAGTCGCAACGTGTGTATGCGTGCCAACCAGAGCGGCGACCCGACCGTCAAGATGCCAACCCATCGCCACCTTCTCCGACGTAGCCTCTGCGTGCAGGTCGACAACGATGGGCTTGCTCCTGCCCCAGCCGCCGGCCAGTAAATCGTCGATTGCAGCGAACGGGGAATCGAATTCGCCGACCCAGACCCTGCCGATAAGGTTGACTACCGCAACGGGACCATCTGCATTGGCGCCCCGGCCGGGATTCTCTGCCGGGTAGTTCAGCGGTCTCAAGACAGGAAAGTTCGGGTCGTCCAACTTACGGACCGCGTCCTTCTTGTCCCAGACGTGGTTGCCAGAAGTGATGATGTTGGCACCAGCCTCAACCATCTCGTAAACAGTGTCGGTGGTCAGGCCAAAGCCACCGGCAAGGTTCTCACCTTGCAGTACCACGAAGTCCAGCCCAAGATCGTGTCGCAGCTTCGGCAACACCTTCTTGACCGTGCGCCTGCCGCCCGAGCCAACCACATCACCAACCATCAATATCCGCATATCACAACCCGTAATCCTGCGGCACGAATCATCATGTCGCCGTGCCAATCCAAAAAACGCGAAACGGCGGAGCGAATCACCTTTGGTCAGGGTTTGCGCTCCGCCATCTCAGGATCTCTCTTGAATTGTACTACTACGTCGCAATTTCGACTGAACGCGACTCCCTGATCACCACAACCCTGATCTGGCCTGGATACGCGAGAGTCTCCTCAACCCGCTTTGCGATATCCCTTGCCAGCACAGCAGCGCGAGCGTCGTCCACTTCTTCTGGCCGCACCAGGACTCGGATTTCACGTCCTGCCTGGATCGCATAGCAACGTTCGACGCCTTCGAACCCTCTTGCAACGTCTTCAAGTGCCTGCAACCGCTGAATGTAGTTCTCAACAGTATCGTGCCGCGCTCCTGGTCTTGCGGCACTGACTGCATCAGAGGCTGCGACAACGAACGACTCGATGGTCGTCATCTCGCGGTCGTGGTGCTCACGGATAGCGGTCACAACGCGGGGCGGCATGTTGTACTTCGAAACGATGTCGGCACCGATCTCAGCATGAGGCCCTTCGACCTCGTGAGTAAGCGCCTTACCAATGTCATGAAGGAATCCAGCCGTGCGGCAGTGCTGCGGGTCTGCGCCAACCTGTGCGCCGATCATTCCGGCAACGATGCCCACTTCGATCGAATGCTGCAGCACGTTCTCGCCGTATGAGTAGCGGTACCTGAGGCGACCCATCAGCTTCACAAGCTCCGGGTGCAGACCTTTCACGTTGGCATCAAAAACCGCCTGTTGCCCGGCCTTTCGCACCGTTTCGTCGACCTCGCGGCGCGCCTTCTCAACAGATTCTTCAATCCGCGCCGGGTGAATTCTTCCGTCTTGAATCAGACGCTCCAGCGCAACTCGTGCGACCTCACGCCTGATCGGATCGAAACAAGAAAGAGTCACTGTTTCCGGCACATCGTCAACGATCAAATCCACGCCGGTGGCAGCCTCGATGGCCCGGATATTCCGGCCCTCTCTGCCGATCAGCCGGCCTTTCATGTCGTCGCTGGGCAGCTGAACGCTGCTTACAGTAACTTCAGAGACAACTTCCGATGCCAGCCTCTGAATGGTTGCTGCGAGGATGTGCCTCGCTTTGCCGTCCGCTTCCTCTCTTGCCTGGAGTTCTGAGTCGCGATAGCGACGGGCTAGTTCAAACTCGACCTCTTCCTCGGCACGGTCAAGGAGTAACTGGCGGGCATCTGCCATCGAGAGACCTGAGATATGCTCAAGTCTCTCTTGCTCCTGCAACCGAACAGTAGCGAGCTGGCGCTGCTCCTCTTCGACTGCATCACGTGTCTGGCGTAGTTCCGCATCTCTTTGCTCCAGCAACCCGGCCCGATTTTCGAGGTTTTCCTCGCGGGCTTCCAGACGGCTCTCCGTCCTTTGCAGTTCCTGGCGTTCTTTCCTCAGCTCTTCTTCAGCGGTTGTCCGTATCTGAAGAGTCTGCTCCTTGGCTTCAAGAAGGATCTCTCTACTTCTGGCCTCGGCTCGGCGGATCTGCTGTTTCGCCGCTTCCTCCGAAGCCCTGATCGAGTTCGACGCTAGCGTGTTGCGCAGATAGTAACCACCTGCGCCAGCTAGAACCCCTGTAACAAGGGCGGTCAGGACGGCCGTTAGGACGATATCCATACTGGACACTCCTGCCTGGCCGTTTATTTTCACTTGTCAGCACGTGGCCGAAGCCACGACCTGTGCTTTGATACTACGTAGCAGTGGAAAAAGGTGTCAAGATTCAAGAAGGGTTAGAGTCCCCCAAACTGTCGAGAACATCAGGAACCGTGTGGGAGTACAGTGTACGGTTTGCAATTTGGTCTGAGTTTCTCCGTAACATGAAAACTCGACGGACGACGTGGAAGCCATAAGCCTCCAAAACGCGCACCCGGTAAATTTGCGAAACTGACAACATGCCTCAGATAACCGTCAGCGCTCTGTACAAACATCCAGTCAAGTCGATGACGCCGCAGCGGGTCGAAACTCTTGAACTCACCTCCGACGGCCGCGTTTCGGGCGATCGAGTGCTCGGATTTCGTTTCAAGGACGCCGGTGACCCATCCGACTGGTCATGGCAAACCAAGCGAAACTTTGTCGGCCTGGTCAACACTCCTGAACTGGCGAGACTCTCCGTTCAATTCGATGAGAACAGCCGAACGCTCCAGATCCACGCAGACGAATTGCTACTGACGGCAGGGGCGATCGATAGTGAGACGGATAGGGCACAGATGCAACAAAGCATCTCCGACTATGTGCTCACACTTGACGTCAATCCGTTTACCGGTCATCCAGAGCGGGCGCCGGCGGTTCTTGTTGGCGACGGAGCCCAGCCGCTGTTCCATGATGGGGTGGACGGTCTACTCACGTTGCACAGCGAAGAGAGTTTGAATGCACTGGCTGGAGCGCTCAACGACAGCGCACTTGATGGACGTCGGTTCCGCTCAAATATCGCAGTCAGCGGTGTGAGTGAACCGTTTGGAGAGATGTCGTGGGTCGGCCGCACAGTTCGCTTGGGCAGCGCAGAGTTCGATGTGACTAAGCCTGTGACTCGTTGCCTGGTGACGCACGCCAATCCAGCCACCGGTCAACGGGATCACGATGTCATGAACGCGCTGGTTCGTCACTTCACACCAAACGAGCCACAATTTGGGGTGATACTGAAACTGGCCTCCGGTCCACGGTTGATCGAAGCTGGCAATGCTCTCACCCTGCTCGACTAGACAACTCGTCTCGCGTCTCTCCTTGTTCCGTTGCTAGAATTCAGCATGTCCGACAGACATATTTCGTCGTAGAGTGCTGTGATGATGCTGAATCGTACGGATGCCACCACACCACATCCTGCGTAAACTTGAGTCGAACGACCATCAGATACGAGCGGCACGACCGACCTGCGCGGAGAGCGACATTTGACCAACACCGCTTCGAGACCAGTGCCCGGAACTGCGGAGCCCTATCGGCCCGCCGAGATTGAAGTGAAGTGGCAGAAGCAGTGGGAGAACGACCAACTTTATCGGGCAGAAGACACCGTTCCCGGCAAAGAGAACTGGTTCGCGCTGACGATGTTCCCGTATCCCTCGGGTGACGTGCACATCGGCCACTGGTTCGCATACACGCCCGCCGATGCCCACGCCCGCTTCATGCGCATGCAGGGCTTCAACGTGATGCATCCGCAGGGATTCGACTCGTTCGGGCTTCCTGCGGAGAACGCCGCAATCTCCCGCGGTGCCGATCCGCGTGAATGGACGCTCGCCAACATGGACAACATGCGGCGACAGTTCAAACTCATGGGCGCGTCGTACGACTGGAGCCGAGAGCTCGCCTCGAGCCATCCTGATTATTACCGGTGGAATCAGCACTTCTTCCTGAAGTTCTTCGAACAGGGCATCGCTTATCGCAAGAACGGGGCCGCCAACTGGTGCCCGAAAGACCAGACAACACTGGCAAACGAGCAGGTTAAGGACGGTGCTTGCGAACGCTGCGGAACGCTGGTGATTCGTCGCGAAATGCCGCAGTGGTACTTCCGTATCACCGACTACGCGGACGAGCTGTTGGAGATGAACGGTATCGACTGGCCGGAGAAGATCAAGCTGATGCAGCGAAACTGGATCGGCCGCTCAACCGGAGTGACGATCGGGTTCGATGTCTCCGACTACGTGCCGGGAACGCAAGAAGAAAAGATTGAGACCTTCACTACCCGGATCGACACAATTTTCGGTGTCACGTTCGTTGTCCTGGCTCCTGAGCATCCACTGGCTGAGAAGCTGACACAACCGGCGCACAAGGCCGAGGTCGACGCATATATCGAAAACGCCCGAAAACAGTCTGAAATTGAACGCACTTCGACCGAGCGAGAGAAAACTGGCGTCCACACAGGCGCTCTTGCCACGAATCCGCTGAATGGCGAAATGGTTCCGGTGCTGATCGGTGACTACGTCCTGGCGACCTACGGCACTGGTGCCGTGATGGGCGTCCCAGCACACGATCAGAGAGATTTCATATTTGCGAAAAAGTTTGGACTGCCGATTCGAGTTGTCGTGGCTCCAGAGGGCTGGAACGGTGGAGAGCTGGCGGAAGCGTACGTTGCTCCAGGCATACAGGTGAACTCAGGCAAGTTCGATGGTCTTGACAGCGGCGAAGGAATGGGGCGCATCGCCGACAAGATCGAGGCCAATTCATGGGGCCACCGGACGATCACCTACCACCTGCGGGACTGGCTGATATCTCGCCAGCGGTACTGGGGGACTCCGATCCCAATCATCTACTGCGATGAGTGTGGAACGGTTCCTGTACCTGAACATGATCTGCCGGTGCTGTTACCGGAAAACGTTGAATTCACGCCCACGGGCCAGTCACCTCTGACGCTGGATGATGAGTTCGTAAACGTTCCTTGCCCGGACTGCGGCCGTCCCGCAAAGCGCGAGACAGACACCATGGACACATTCGTCGACTCGTCCTGGTATCACCTGCGCTATACGAGTCCGGGGCTGATGGAAGAACCATTCGATTCCGATCGGGTCAAGAAATGGATTCCAGTCCACCAGTACTTTGGCGGCTCTGAGCATGCCGTCATGCACCTGCTATATGTGCGGTTCTTCAACAAGGCCCTTCGCGATCTTGGTTTCGTGGACTTTGATGAGCCGTACGCCCGACTGTTCAACCAGGGCACGTTGACGCGAGATCATATGAAGATCTCAAAGCGCGCCAATCCACTGAACCCTGAGCCGATCGTCGAAAAATTCGGCACAGACACTCTTCGCTGCTATCTGATGTTCCTCGGTCCGTGGGACCAGGGCGGAGACTGGTCAGACCAGGCTATTAACGGCGTTCATCGATGGCTGAACCGAGTCTGGGACCTGGCACTACGTAACACCGTTTCCACAAGCAACGGCTCTTCGACAGATGAGCGGGTACTGGAACGGGTTTCACATGCATTGACGGGTCGCGTTGTGGCCGACATGAAACAGTTCAAGTTCAATACGATCATCGCGGCACTCATGGAGTACACGAACGAACTTAGCCGAATCCGGGAGGCACAGAACGTCTCAACAGATTCATGGTCTGCCGCAATTGATCGCCTCCTGCTGCACATAGCTCCACTCGCGCCTCACATCGCTGAGGAATTGTGGGAACGGACGGGACATGACTACTCAATCCACACACAGGCGACGCCCGTGTGGGATGAATCAAAAGCTGCGTCAGAGATAGAGACCATCGTCGTCCAGGTAAACGGGAAGGTACGGGACCAGATCGATCTTGAAGCGGGTGTCGAAGAGGGCACCGCATTTGAAGCTGCGTTGGCCAGTGACAAGGTTCAGCGTCACCTTGAGAACTCTGAGATCATCAAGAAGATCTTTGTTCCCGGCAGGCTCGTGAGCATCGTGGTAAAGCCGGTCAAATAAAAACTGGGTGCGCCGAGCGACGTATCTACCTGTGGTCGCCTGAACCAAAGCAATTCCGCGGTCTGAGTCACATCCAACCGTCATAACGAATGTTCAAAAAATTTGCGCTCGGACTCATTGCCGCTTTCGTTGCGCTGAACATCGTGATAGCGATAGTCGCGTTCATCTCAACCCGGGACCGCGATCTTTCGATCCCTGACACCGTGATCGAGTTCGAGACAGCAGTCTTTGGTGGAAACTTCGAGACTATGTGGGACCTGAGCGCTCCGAAGTACCGGGACGGTTTGACCCGCGAGCAGTTCATCGACAGGTCACGAGAGACTGCACCCCCAGCGGACAGGCTTTTCGACTGGACGGTCCTGAACGAAGCATCGGGGGATATCGCTCGTGCCCATACGCGGGTCCAACTGGCGAGCGGCGGCATCCAGACAAATCGTATGATGCTGCGGAAGATAGGCAAAGAATGGCGGGTAACTGAGTACGAGAGCTACGATGGCCTATGGCCACCAGAAGAACTGCCGTTGTCCGATTCTTCCTAAAAGTCACTCGGCTCCAGATGAAGCCTGTACGATCTCGGCAATAGATCGCTCTTGACCAGCGTTTGAGAAATCTCGTCCCACTGCCTCCGCAATACACCAGCCAGAACTGAGGAAATGTGCTAAACCCCGGTGAAACATTCCCGTCCATCACCCTCCCGGTTCTGCGAGGCGACGAGATCAATCTTCCTGGAGATCTTGCAGGCTCCTGGGCATATATCGCCTTCTATCGCGGCCACTGGTGAGCTTACTGTGCCCGGCATTTGGCCGAGGTGCAGTCAAACCTGCCTCTGTTTGAGAGGATGGGGGTAAAGGTCGTCGCTGCCAGCGCCGACGATGAGGCTGGAGCCCGAAAGTTCGGGCGCGAGCAAAGCATCACTTTCCCAATCGCCTACGGAGTAACGAGCAAAAACATCGAAGCCATGGGAGCCTTTCCAGGTGTCAGGCAAGACGATGTGATCATCCAACTTGCCGAGTTCGTGTTGAATCCGGAGGGTGAGGTCATAGCCTCTATGTACTCTTCGACCCAACTCGGTCGTATGAATCCCAGAGAGGTCCTGCAGTTCTTGAAAAGCCGTGTAGGAGGATAGAGCTACAGCGTCTGTGGATCGGCCGGAGTAGCGTAAGCAGGACAGTCGGCGCATCATCTGATCCGTAACTCACCGGACATCACCAGCAATTTCGAGCAGCCGTTGGACTCTACTTCCAAAATCGTCATAGTTGGAGCCGGCATAGTTGGATCGGCAATCGCATTCCAGTTAAGCAAGCGGCATCGCAACGTCACGGTGGTCGAAGCACGCCGCCCGGGCAGTGGCGCAACTCTCGCTTCATACGCGTGGATCAATTCCAGGGATAAGACGCCTCGGGGATACCACGACCTGAACCGACGGTCACTCGATATGTGGTCGCGGTTCGCACAGGACCTGAACGCAGATATCGGGCTGAGGTGGGGTGGCGAGATGCGCTGGTCTGCTTCCGACGAAGGTGCGGAAACCTTGCTGAATCGCGCGGCTGAGTTGCGATCATGGGGCTATCCGGTAGCTGAGATCACGAGGGACGTAGCGCGCGCAATGGAACCCGGCGTGGTGATGGAGCCGTTCACATCCGCCGTCTACTGCGGTATCGAGGGGCACGTCGACACCCAGAGAGTTGTTCGAACCTGCCTGAACCATCTGCAACAGGCCGGTGGAGAACTGATTACCAACGATTCCGTCGCTTCAATCGAAATGGAGTCTGGAGCTGACGGCAAGTCGGCTGTGACCTCTGTGCTGCTGTCGAGTGGCAGAGAAATTCCATGCGATGTGCTGATTCTTGCCGCCGGATTCGACACAACGGCGCTTGCTGCCATGGCCGGAATCGAGTTCTCGCAACGAAACAGCCCCGGCGCCACGGTCGTGACGGAGCCGCAAAGCCCGATCTTTCGAAACATCGTCTGCATGCACACGCCGCGTGACCTGCCGGACCTTCTGATGAACGTTCGGCAGTTCACTGATGGATCGGTGATGGTCCACGCCGGTTCTCACAGTGGTGCAATCAGCGACACAAGCGAAGATGATCCGGAAAAAATTCTGGCTGAAATCGCCCGCTTCATCCCAATTCTGGCCGGGGCCAAACTCAAAGAGATCAGGCGCGGTATGCGTCCTATGCCAGAAGACGGCTTCCCGGTGATCGGGTTCAGTGATCCGGTGCCAAATCTCTACTTGGCCGTAATGCACAGCGGCGTGACGCTTGCGGCTCTGACGGGTGAGTTCGCAGCTATTGAGATCCTGGACAGTGAACAGGTCGACATCCTGGATCCGTACAGGCTGGAACGCTTTAACCAGTAACCTCAGATCATGCGTGAGCAAGCTCGAAAATCGGCGCAAGACCATTAGCAGCCTGCCTGAGCCGCTCAGTCTCCTCCTCAGTAATCGGCGTGAATTCCTGACCGATCTCGACGGCCAGTCGGAACAGGTCCGGGTCGCCCGGCGGTATGGCAGCAGTAATAGGCTGCGATAGCGTGAACCTCAGAGCCAGCGCGGCTAGCTCCGGGTCTTCGAGAGGGTGATACCAGCACTTCTCCCGCACCCGCTGCCCCGGGTCTGCCAGCTGGTGCGACGCCATGCCCTTCAGCGCCAGCCTTGCCGTTCCCTCCGCCTGTGCCTTCTCCATGATGTCCGGGCCGAATCCTGATTCGAAGTAGTTCACCCAGTTGACGGGAAAGAGAACCGAGTCGAAGTGGAACATGCCCATCAGTTCAACCGCCACCTCTGATGAATGGGCGGAGAAGCCGACGTGCCGAATCAAGCCCTCGTCACGCGCTTTGCTCACCATCTCAAGCACTCCGCCCGGACCCGTCGCCTGCTCCAGGTCTTCGTGGGATTTCATCGAATGAAGCTGATACAGGTCGAAACGGTCGGTCCGTAGCAACCGGAGCGAGTTCTCAAGGTCTTCTCGTGCGGTCTTTGCGTCGCGGTATTTTGTCTTGCAAGCCAGGAATACATCGTTGCGGTAAGGCTCGAGCGCCGGGCCAAGCATGTCCTGTGCGTTGCCGTACGCAGGTGCGACATCAAAATAGTTAATGCCGTGATCGATTGACCACGCCACATCGTCGGCTGCGGTCTCCGCGCTGACCTTGCTCACGACTATCCCGGCAAAGCCGATTATCGAGAGCATCTCGCCGGTGTTGCCATATTCACGCTGTTGCATTATTGCCTCCTTGTAAATGCCGGTAATTCGGCTTGTTCCGCTGGGTAAACAAGTTACCAACGCAGTTCTAACTACCTGAGCAAGAAACTAACAAACGGTACGTCGGTTATGAAGGGATACTTCATGAGAAACGGCGATAGGCCGGTCAAGCGACCACCCTCTGGTGACACAGAGAATATTCTTGCCGTCACCAGCCGACCACGCACCTTAATCTCAGCGGATTCAATCATCTCCGCCCACGGTGCTGGTTCAAGTGAGCCTGTTATTGCAAGGCCGGTTGTGGCGCGTTCCCGAAGGGCAGACGCCGCCTGCTCTGCTGTCGGTTCATCGCGAAACACTATCGCGAGTGCGGCGAAACCCGAGTCATCGTCTATGCCCACGCCTGTCGCAACAAGTTCAAACTCGGGCAGAATCGGAGCCGACGCGGAGATTGCCGCCGCTATTTCGTCGTACTTGTCGAACCTTTCAGCGACCTCAGGTTCAAGGTTCGATCTACGTATCTTGTCGAGAGCAACGTATTCGGGCCAGTTTGAAATCGTCGTGTCAATGCGGTTTGTGAAAGTGGCAGATAAGGCTCCAAGCTCTGCCACCGCGTCAGCGGCAAGGGACCATGCTTCTATATCTCCCAGGCTCACTCGTGTCCCCACTTGAACATCAATAACGGCCTCAATGTCCTGGTCTCGGAGTGCTCGCGCCCCGATTCCGTCCTCGAAAAACAACCTGCCGCCCCGCCCTATGTGGTCAAAAGCCGGGGGCTTAATGTCATTATCGAGACGACCCTCAAAATCTCTGCCCCACGAATAGTACAGATGGTTAGAGTATTCATTGACTATCGGTGGCCCTGGACACTCGGCACACTCGGCAAGCAACACGGCTGCTTTCTGCGGATCAATTTCTCCGGTCACGATTTCGACTATAGGTTTGGGATTATCGAATGCTTCACCAGAAACAGCGGAGATCGCAATATCGTGTGAGCCGAAACCAAGCGACGAAGTCGTGTCCGGAATGGTTTCGAGATAATCCCTAAAAAATCCGGATAACCACTCCTCACCGGCCAGGTAAAGACCGGACCTGAACGATTCGTATCCAAGATCGATTCGGTACTGTTTGATTTCCGAAAATGTGGCACCTGCCTCGGGAACCGCAATACCCAGCAAAGCAGCCTGCGCATGCAGTCGGTTGACGCGGGTATATACGCGGCTCTCCGGAGTATCCGGCATGAGCCGCAGGATACGCCTGAACTCTGATGGCTCCGAAACAGGCGTTTCAGTTGCACTCACCACAGCAGTGGCGGTTGACTGAGATGCCGTATCGCTATCACTGCCACAGGAAACAGCCAGAACGGCAAGCAGCGCAGAGCCGAGAACGAAAGCGCTTTGTGCATCACTGATTCTCGTCATCGCACTACCTCCAACAACTACACAAACCGGACTCAGCGAATCACCCGCTGACACGCCGCCATTTTCGCAGGCTTGCCGGATTGTCCACAGGCGGGTCCTGGTGGCGACCCCACTCAACGAACGAGACCTCGGCCACGTAAACATCGCCCTGTGAATCGACACCCAAGGAATGAGGCCACAGGAACTGGTCAGGCTCTTGCCCGTAGTGCTCGGCGCCGAACCGTGAAATCAACTCGCCGTCTCTGTTGAAAACGTCAACACGGTTGCCGAGCCTCGCAACACCCTGTTGCACCGGCGGCGGTCCCTGCTCTGCAACATAGATTTGCGCGTCAGGCCCGCTGCCAACGATCTCAACCGCTACCGCCTTGTGCGCTCGCCACTCACGTCGGTACTCTCCGTCGAGCGAAAATACCTGTACCCGGTGGTTCTCCCGGTCACAGACGACAATCTCCTCGTCGTCCAGCAAAGCCAGGTTGTGCGGCAGGCTGAACTGCCCCGAATCAGTTCCAGACTCACCGAACGATGCGATCAGCTTTCCTTCGGGACTGAAGCGATGGATTCGTGAGTTCCCATACCCGTCCGAGATGAACACCTCACCCGTACTCTTCGAGACGGCCACATCTGTCGGGCGGTTGAAGCATTCGCCGCTCTCTCTCGGTGCCGTCTCGCCGGTTCCAATCGTCAGCAGGAACTCTCCGTCAACGCTCATCTTGTGGATTTGATTGCCCACATCGTCGACCAGCCACAGATGACCTTCATGATCAGCAGTGATGGCATGTGTCCGTTTGAACCACGTGTTCCAGAACTGCATCGCATTGCCGTAGGAGTCGCGGCGAATGACCACATCTCCGGGCGGATTGTCATTGCCCCACGAGTCCACGACGTTCCCGTCCGGGTCAAACACAAGCACCGGAACATTGCCACGGTTGAAGACGTAGACGCGATCGTCAGCGCCCACGGTTACCGCCGTCGCCTCACGTAGCCAGACTCCATGCGGTATCTTCGCCCAGCCGGGCACCGGCTCGAACTTTGTGTCCTTTGTGACCGGAGGGGGGACCATTCTGACTCCTCTATGAATGCGGCTGGACAAGAGCCACATAGTAACCGTTACGACATCACGTCCAGCGGTATCACTCTCCCGATCGGGCGAACGCAACCGACGAGAGTTAATATGCACTGTCTCTTGCGCCATCTTAGGCAGACTTGGCCAACCACGACACGATCACAACAGAATCTCCAGAGGTACAGAGCATGCTCGCAGACCTGAGCGGAAAAATTGCAGTCGTCACGGGCGGAGGCCAGGGACTGGGCCTCGGAATTGTCATGCGAATGGCAGAGCAGGGGGCAGACATTGCGATTGCAGACCTGAGCGAGGAGAACGCAGAGAAGGCTGCGGAACAGGTCCGCGGGTTGGGCCGCAACGCCTACACGGCGAAGATGAACGTCATGGACAAAGACGGCATAGACGCCGCAGTAAAGAAGATTCTGGCGGAGGCCGGTCAGATCGACATCCTGGTCAACAACGCCGGTGTCGCCGGAGCGCCCGGTTCAACCGGTGTTGCTTTTAGAGATGTCGACTGGGAGTTCACCTGGAAGGTGAATGTGAAGGGTTTGGCGGACGTTACAGAGGCCGTCATCCCGCACATGCGAGAGCGCAAGTACGGCAAGATCGTCAACATATCGTCAGTTGCTGCGAAGGCAGCCCGTTACGTAACCGCTTACTACGCAACGACGAAGATGGCGGTCATCGCCTACACCCAGGCGGTCGCCCGGGAGTTCGCCGCAGAGAACATCAACTCCAACGCAATCGCTCCGGGACGCATCTGGACGGCATTCCACCAGGACTGGATGGCCGAGCGCGAGAAGCAAGGCGACACCTCAGTGATTGGCAAGGATGGTTTTGAGGTGTTCGAGGCCGCGGCGAAGGACGTGATCCCGCTCGGCCGGCCGCAGACGCCTTCAGACATTGGCGCGCTGGCTGCGTTCCTGGCATCTGATGACGCGAGCAACATCACAGGCCAGGTGATTCAGTGCGATGGCGGCCAGGTGATGGCGTAAGGACGGCTCGTGGGACGAGCGACCTAGACGAAGTACCAGCGTCGTTTTTCTACGAGGCCGCGCACATACGCGGCCTGACCCGCGTGCTCCGTGTTGTCGTTGATCACACTGATGATGCGTACTCCGACGGTGACCGGCGGCTCCCATCTAGTGTCGATGATCCTATCCATCTCCTCGGACGTGAGCGCGTCCAGGTACTCGTTCGTGCGAGCACCAACTGCGTCCTGATACGCCAGCAGCAACTCGCCGTCCGGCTTAATAGACGCAACCTCGGCCGAGCCGTGACCTGTGCCCTGGTTGTGCGGGTCCGACGTCATGCCGAACTTCTCTGCCCAGCCGTCTGTGACCCACAACTGTTTGCCCGCTATCTCTGACATGTGATCGTCATGCACTCTCGTCAGGTGCCATGTGAGCCATGCAATCGAATTTGCGTCCTCATGCGGTCGGTATGAAAGCTGTTCTTGCGACATTCCATCCAGGACGGCTCGAAGCTGGTCGGTTATTCGCTGAAACGAATCTCTCAGCACATCGGCGGTGTTCAAAGTCAACCTCCCGGCAATCGACTAGGCAGTGATCGCACTGCCGGACTGCATCCAGTGCTCAACGACAGTCGGTAACTCCGTAATCGAAGCGAGCGTGTAGTCCGGATTGACGATAGGTTCTCGGGTGTCAAAGCCGGAAATCCATCCCGTCTTCATCCCAACATTTGCTGCGCCTGAGATATCTGTCAGCAGGTTGTCACCGATGTGCAGTGCGCTTTCCGGCACAGAACCCACCTTCTCGAGCGTTGGACAGAAAATGCCAGGGTTGGGTTTGGCGCAGGCCACTTCATTCGAAAACGTAAGGTGATCGAAATAGCCCAGAGCGCCTTCAGCATCAAACCATTCCCGGTATGCGGTCGGGGAGGTCAAGCCGGTATTTGAGATCAAGGCCACCTTGATGTCGAGCGTTTCAAGATGCTGAAGAACGTCTATTGCGCCGGGTAGAAACGATGGCGGGTGCCCCAGAAATGCCTGGTCCACGGCGTCGGCAACATCGGTTAGACCGCCATCTCCGAGTCTCACAGTGATGTCTGAATCCACAAGCGACAGCATCTGGGCAATCCTGTCCTTGAACTCAAGGTCGATGCCTAAATCGTGGTCCGAGGTGACCATCTCACTGATGTTGCGACTCGCCTCTCGCAGCGACTGCTGGTCAACTGTCAGTCCGAATCGACTCAACACATCGTTTGTGAGGTTTGCCCGTGTCTCGATCCGCTGCTGTGACCTGTTACTGCCATCTCGTTCGGCAATCAGTGTCAGCCAGAGGTCCAGCGTAACCGCCGCGCTTTGTGTCGCCTGTTCTAAGACATCCACTATTCGTTCCCTCTTGTCCCGTGCCAGCGGACCAATCGATCACCACGCAGTGGACAACTCAATAATCCACGAGCGTGAAAATATCTGTGCCGTTGAGCTGATCGCGTCCGTTTAAGAATGTCAGTTCAACTACAAACGCGGCTGAAACGACATTTGCGCCAAGTTCGTTTAGTAACTTTACTGCCGCCGCCGCTGTGCCGCCGGTGGCCAGCAGATCGTCAACAATCACGACCCGCTTTCCCGGAGCGATAGCGTCGTTCCGCGCCTCCAGCCTTGCCGTGCCGTACTCCAGGGCGTAGTCGGCGCCTATCACTTCGGGCGGGAGCTTGCCCGATTTTCGAAGTGGAATGAAGGGCAATCCAGCCTGTACAGCTGCGGGCGCAGCGAAGATGAAACCCCTGGCATCGATCGCCGCAACCGCCTCGGCGCCGGTCTCAGCAAGGTGCCGGGTGATGCAATCAGTCACGTACTTCATGGCTAGCGGGTGTGCCATGAGCGGCGTGAGGTCTCGAAACAAAACGCCCGGCTGCGGATAGTCCGGCACATCCCGGATCCACTGCTTCAGGTCTAGCTTGCTGGCAGATGAGGTCATCGACTGGAGAAAATGGCGCTCTGGACGCGTGTCATGTGTGATCTATGAGATCGCTGTTCGATCAAGAATAAGATCGGCCGGAGTCGATTCTACCCTGCCTGATTCTGAAAATCGCACGCAGATCATGAAACTCCGAACAGTTCGGTGTCCGGATAGAAATCGGTCCATGCGAACCAGAAGACATTGACAGCGTGCAGGCGTTCCAGCGATTTGCCGCCCAGCGGGCCCTCTACCGCCTGGCCAGTGAACGGCAGCCAGCGCGTTCCCGTCTCCTCATCAACGAGCCATTCACGCCCATCTGACTGCTCCAGCTTGAACGTGAGCTCCTGGCCGTCCACCTCTCGGCCATAGGCGAGTGCAGTCGTTGACTCAGTTTGATAGAAGACGAGCGTCTTTTTTCCAGCAACCTCATCGTTCACGATCCGGGTTTCTCGCAATTCCGAGTGCGGAAATGCCTTGGGTCCATCATCGAACCCGATTCCAAGCACCAATTCCTTGCGAGGCAGCCTGTCATCGCTGATCTTCTCACCAATGACCCCTGCATCGTTGCTGAAGTAATAGCCCTCGTACTGGTCCTGGGATGACGAGTTCGGTTTTCTGAGGGCTATTGTCTCCGGGTTCTCCTTGGTCCACTGCTCCCATGTCGTAAGAACCAGCGGCACCGTCTCGAGGGCGGTCCCTTCGAACTCGCCGCGCACGCTGAACGAAAGAAACTGGCTCCAGAGGGAATCCGTTTGCCGGTCGAACATAACGAGTGCGTTGTTGATCAGCTTTCCAGAGACGCCAAACTCCAGCACTCTGCCTTCAATTTCTCTGGAATACCCGATTCCAGTAAAGCAGAGCGGTCACCAGGTCACCGCGATCGGTTTACCTCCGACAACGTCGTTCACCACCTCATGCCTGCTCAGAAGCGGTACGGAGTACACTCTCCTGTCGCCATCGATATCGATGCCGAGCACCAACTCGTCCGGATCGTAGAGTTGGTCCGCGGTGGTGCGATCAAGGAACACCGGCGATTCAATAGAACGAATGGCGTCGAACGGCAAAAGTGTTACCAGCTCCAGATCGCGGGGCTGGCCTGAATTTGACGCTCCGTTGGTGCCGGTCACAGTAATATTGTCGGTGTTCCTGAGAATGCCAGCCAAAAAGCTTGAGTTGGATAGGCTCCAAACAACGAATACGCCAAATCCAACCACGCCGGCGATGAAGATGTAGGTTGAGTACTTTGCTATCAAGACGAGTAGACGGCTCTCCTACCGTTGTTGCAGTTGCGTGCGAACTATTAGATGCGGCTACTTGGACCACGGTTCCGGGCCTGATCGGCCAGCCACGACCAGAACCGGACGATTGGTAGAATCGTTCTACGCTGGAATTGACAGGGGATACGTTCAGTGCCCTCTGTCAACCCTTCTAATCAGCCGTCCCAAACTTACGTGAAGCCATCGACGCGGCGGATTGTCCTCGCCGGGAGCCAAAACATCCATATCGCCCGCCTCTCTCTCTCAGGCTTCCGCAACCATATAGAGACCGTTCTGGAGCTTGGTCCCGGCCTGAATGTGTTCGAAGGTGAGAACGGCCACGGAAAGAGCAACCTGCTGGAAGCCGTTTACATGCTGGCAATAGCGAAATCACCCCGCACTGCCAGTGAACGAGAGCTGATCAACTGGCGATTGAGTGACTCAGGCGGACATGTCCAGGTGATGGGCGTCGGTCGTGAGGGCGATGCAACAGTCCAGGCACAGCTTGACTATGATGTCGCAGCCGCTAATAGCAGTGCCGGACCCGGATTTCGAAAGGCGCTCCGTCTTAACGGCATCGTTCGGAGCTCCTCCGATTTTGTGGGGCACCTGAACGTCGTGTTTTTCGATGCAGACGATCTCGAAATCATTCTTGGATCTCCATCGACCCGGCGCAAATATCTCGACATTCTCATCTCGCAGAGCAGGCCTGCATATCTGAAGTCGTTACAGCGCTATTCAAAGGTAGTTACACAGCGTAATCACCTGCTCAGGCGAATCAGGGAAGGCTCTGCGGCTCACGATGAGATAACGTTCTGGGATGAGCGGCTTGCCTACGAGGGCGCCGAAATTGTTCTCGCCCGAAAGCAAGCGGTTGAAAAACTGAGCGATGCAGCCATACCCACTCATTCCGCACTAACTGAAGGCCATAAGCTCGGGCTCAGATACGAGCCACAATTGACCGAATCGGGACCGGGTGAGAGCCTACCTGACCCTGCAACTCACCCCGCGCTTGAGCAGGCTCTCGCTGAGGGACTGAAACAGGCAAGACGACGAGAGATTGGCCAGGGTGTGACGGTCGTGGGTCCGCACAGAGACGACATCACGATTCTCCTCAACGATCAACCGGCTGCCTCATTCGCTTCCAGGGGACAGGCCAGGGTGATCGCACTGGCTCTAAAGATGGCGGAGGCGGCGGTCGTCGAATCTCTCACCGGCCGAACTCCGATACTGGCGTTGGACGATATCCTTTCGGAGCTCGACCCCGGAAGGAGACGACAGGTTTTGGAACGCGCATCTGAGTTCGAACAGGTACTGCTAACGACTGCGGAGCCGGATTCAGTGGCGCCAGCGTTTCTTGATGGCGCGCACAGGTTCTCGGTCAAAGAAGGCAAGGTGACCTCTGTTCCGGTCTGAGCCAGAATCGTTCGACGATCCGATCAGCCGCGCTGCTGAAATAATCAGCAAGAGCAAATACGTCGTGGCTATGACCGGAGCCGGGATGTCCGTTGAGAGCGGCATACCGACATTTCGCGGCAAAGACGGTCTCTGGACACGATATGGCCCACCGCCAATGGACGGGTTTAGCCGGTTCCGAGAGGATCCTGCCGGGTGGTGGGAGCGGCGTGTCAATCGCGAGATGGACGATCATATGATTGAACTGCGGGACGCTCTCATTGCAGCCAGACCGCACGCAGGCCACCATGCTCTCGCCGCACTTGAGCAGGCCGGTGCCGTCCAACACGTAATCACGCAGAACATCGATGGGCTCGATCTGAAGGCCGGACTAAAAAACCTGATCGAGATTCATGGGAACAGAACCCGATTGCGCTGTATCGGTTGCGGACGGCGTACCGCACTCGGTGACATCGTGCCTGAAGAGCCTCCCGAGCCATGCGGTCAGTGTGGCCAGGTCGTCAAGTTCGACACCGTCATGTTCGGCGAACCGGTGCCCTCCGACACGATGAAAGCCGCGCGAGAACAGATCGACCGCGCAAGCTGTGTGCTGGCGGTCGGGACCTCTGCTTCTGTCCGCCCGGCAAGCGGTCTTTTGTGGATCGCTATGTCGCAGGGAGCAACCATCATAGAGATCAACCCGTTCGAGACCAAGTTGACCTCTATTTGCGATGTGGTGATCAGGGCGAGGGCAGGCGAAGCACTGAGCCAGCTGGCATCTGTCCTCGATCCGGAGCAGGATAGTCTCGACAATCCGGACTCGATGCATGAATCGGATGTACGATCTAGCATGTCGCGAAACGGTTCTAGACTCTGAGGAACAGAATATGACTGTGCTTGAAGCTGAGATAGCTGCGTACACGGCGGCTAACCCGAAATCGAAGAAGCTCCATGAACGCGCTGCCGCATTCATGCCTGGCGGCGACACTCGAAACTCCATCTTCTGGAACCCGTTTCCCGTGTATGTCACACATGCGGATGGCGTGCAGTTGACGGACGCGGACGGAAACGTACGCACCGACTTCGTAAATAACATGACGACGTTGATTATGGGTCACCGGCATCCGGACGTGGTGAAAGCCCTGCACGACCAGGTTGATCACGGCGTTAGTTACCCGGCTCCTTCACCACCTGTGATCCGTTGGGCCGAAATCCTCTGCGAGCGAGTCCCATCTGTCGAGAAGGTCAGGTTCGTCAACTCCGGCACCGAGGCGACGCTGAACGCAATACGTGCCGCCCGTGCCTTCACTGGCAAGACGCTGATCGCCAAGTGCGAAGGCGCGTATCACGGCAACCACGATGCGATCCAGATCTCCGTCACACCGCCTCTCAAAGACGCTGGAGAGGCCGAGCATCCTGATCCTGTCGTCATGTTCCCCGGGATCAATCCCGCTGCGGCTGACGATATTGTGATCATGCCCTACAACAATCCTGAAGCTGCCGAGCGTGTCGTTCGCAGCCATGCCAAAGATCTCGCGGCAGTTATCGTCGAACCGATCAATGGGCAGTGCGGCATGGTCCCGGCAAAGCCTGAGTTCCTCCAGCTACTTCGCGATCTGACCTCAGAGCTGGAAATCCCGCTGATATTCGATGAAGTGATCTCGTTCAGGGCAGCCGCTGGCGGAGCGCAGGAATGGTATGGCATCACGCCGGACCTGACTTGCTTTGGCAAAGTGATCGGCGGTGGCATGCCCGTTGGGGCCTTTGGTGGCAAGGACGAGATTATGTCGATGTGGGACCCGAACTATGGAACGGAGCAGGTACAGCACGCAGGAACATTCAACGGCAACCCGATGACGGCAGCAGCCGGAGTTGCGACTCTTGATCTGCTCACTCCGGAGGTCTACGAGGAACTAGAACGAAAGGGCGATCGCCTCAGGCAGATGATCCGCGACCTGATTAGCGAGCTGGAAGTTCCTATGGGCGTGACGGGAGCGACATCGTTGTTTGCCCTGCAGTTCACAACGGAGAATGTCACGGACTACCGTAGTTTCGCGACGAACGACAAAGAGATGAATCAGACGGTGTTCACCGGTCTGTTGAACGAGGGATTCCTGATGTCGAGCCGGTGTGCGGGAAATGTTTCAGCGGTCCACACGGACGATGATCTCGATGCGTTCGTTGACGCGCTCAGGAGGGTTCTGGTCAGGACGGGCTACGCGTAGGGAACCACCGGCTATATGCTCAGGCCCTCATCCTCAATGCCGTAGGCTCCGCCCAGCCTGCCGGACATGATCGACTTTAGCCGTTCAGATCGCTCGGCTTCGGGTGTGATCGTGTCGTCATCGTCCGTCTCAACAACTTCCAGTCCGTCATCACCCTCTTCGATAGGATCGTCTTCAAAACCGATTTCGCTCGCAGATCTCTGTAAGGCTGGCGGAAACGAGATAACGGACGTCATGCCCGGTGCGCAGTAGGTTTCGGCTACCATCACGGCAATCGCAGTTTCAGAAAGCTTTGCAACGCTGAACTCGTACAGGTTGCCCTTCTCGCGCATCTTCCTGATGCGATGGGCGATGTGCACTTCGAGGGTACCGATTCGCTCTCCGGCCTTCGTCTGCAGTTCTATGCGAACGCCGTTGTCGCTGTCATGAAGTTCCTGACCCGGGGCGACGGTTGCAAGTATCCGGGCACTCGCAGGATTCACCAGTTCTGTGACCGTCGCCTTTGCAGAGTCAGTAATGAACCTGACAGCGGCCCGAGAACCTGAGGCCACCGGAGCAGCGGCTACCGCACCGTCGAGCTGCGATAGGCGGTCGACATGCTTGCGAGCGATCCTATTGTCGGGACTGAGCGAAAGAGCCTGCTCAGCTGCCTGTCGTGCGTCCGAGAATCGTCCCAGCTCTATGAGCGCAGTCGCCAGACGGTTAAAGCTGCTGGCATCCTCGGGCGCTTCGTGGATAGCCTGGTAGTTCAGGTCCGCTGCCTCATCCCAACTACCGTCGAGCGCAGCTGTAATAGCAGCGGCCTTCAACTCACCGAATGATCTGGAGTTTTCTTGTTGTGGTTGCTGAACCATTTGACTCCATTGCGAAACGCAGCTGAAATACTCGGTTGACTGAAAAACGTTCTTAAGTTCTAGTGATTGATATCTGCCTTAGTCCAGTCTTGCAATGTGGAGTTTCACCGAAAGTAGAGCGTCTGTACACCCACATGGCAGTTATGCATTCGTGACCGGTTAGCCTGGTATCTACAGGGTCGGCATACCGTTACCGGATCACCGTCGAACTGACCGGGCGCCGATACCTCTACCCGCGTAGGCGAATAAGTATCAAACGATAGATCGCCTCGGCCGCGATTCCGGCGGACATCTTTGACTTCCCCGCCGTCCTGTCCAGGAAGGTAAACGGGTGCTCCACGACGCGCAGTCCCGCCTTTTGCGCCCTGTATGCGACCTCTGGCTGGAATCCGTATCCGGCAAGCTTCAACCGGTGAATATCCACCGTCTCCAGGGCGGCCCGTCGATATGCCTTGAATCCTGAAGTGGCATCGTGGATCTTCAGACCCAGAACAAGCCTGATCCCGACTCCGCCCCAGTAACTGATCTGACGACGTATGAAGCTCCATGAAGGATCAACTCCGCCGCCCTTCGTATAACGGGAGCCAACGACGATATCTGCGTCTTCAAGAGCTGCCAGCATCTCGGGAACTTCGACAGGTGGATGTGAGAGGTCGGCATCCATTTGAACGATCCGCTCGGCGCCGAGCTCCAGCGCTCTTGTGAAACCTGCTATGTACGATTTTCCGAGCCCCTGCTTACTGGCCCGGTGGATAACTTCGAACAGACCTTCATATTCTTCCGCCAGATCGTCAGCGATCTCACCTGTGCCGTCCGGTGAGCCGTCGTCGACGACAATAAAACCAAGCCCTGCGATATCGAGCGCGATGAGTTCGGTGATAAGCAGAGGCAGGTTCTCAGCTTCGTTGTAAGTCGGCACAACGATCGCGACCTTGAGCGAGTGCCCCTCTCCGCCGGAGGAGGTCATCGGATCGGCTCCGATCCGGCGATCAATCGCCGGTGTTCAATCGCTGTGCATCTATCGACGACGATCGGCAGACCGGCCTCGATCGATCGCCGGGTCGCCTCGTCGTTCACGACGCCAAGTTGAGTCCAGATTGCCGTCGAATTAGCTGAGATCGCGTCATTGACAACATCTAGAACAAACTCCGGCCTCCTGAACACATCCACGAGATCAATTTTCCGTCCTGTCGAGGCGATGCTCGGAAATGCCGGAATGCCCTGCCATCGGTCAATATGAGGATTGATAGGGATGACTTCATAGCCGGATTCGATCAAATACTCTGCCACGCCGAAACTTGGTCGCGATCGCCGTTCTGACAAACCGACCACGGCGATCGAGCGCACCGACTGCAAGAGCGTGCGGATCTCCGCATCCGATGTAAGAACGGTACTCATCTGCGCCCTGCTGTCCGATACCTGCCCATAAGGTGATTCAACCGCACTCGGAAAATATCCAGGTACGCGGCCACGCTGCCTCCCAGAGTCACCTTTCCTCCCTCGTAGTACTGCCAATCGATCGCCACTTCGCCAATTGAAAAACCGGCCTTTTTTGCGATGAACAGGTTTTCCACATCATAGGTCCACCCTTGAAGTCGTTGGACCGGAAACACCACAGTCGCCGCCTCGGCGCTGTAAAGCTTGAAGCCGCACTGAGTATCCTCGATCCCCCGTAGAGCGACCAGCTTCACGGTCCAGTTGTAAACGCGGCCCAGGAAGTGACGAACCCATGGCTCATCGATCCGCCGTGCTCCCGCAGCCTCCCTTGAGCCTATCGATACATCGAATGCTGGCGTGAATCCGTGCTCCGACTGAAAAAAGCGCCTGAGATTCCCCGGTGGCATTGAGAGATCGGCGTCACTCAAAAAGCGCCACTCGGCCTCCGCCTCCAGCATTCCTCGCCGCACAGCCGCTCCCTTTCCGCCATGAGCTGCCTTGATGAGCTTGATCCGACCGTCCAGTCTCGAATGCTCTTCAACGATCTCCGCCGTCCGGTCAGAGCTGCCGTCGTCGACCACAACGATCTCCCATGACCTCTCAAACTCCAGCAGAAATTCACGCAACCGGTCGAGCGAGCCGCCAATGCGCGACTCCTCGTTGAATGCCGGGACCACTATTGCCAGAAACGGTTTGTCCAATCGATCACGGCCTCTAACCGCTCAGTCGGGCGATTCCAATCGGGTTGCAAGCAACTGTCGGGCGAACTGTGGCCGAAACTTTACAGAAACGGTACGGAAGTGCCACAGCAATTACGCGCCACTGACAACTCAGTTGAGACTAATCAGCTCGGTCCAGCTCGAACGCATCATGCAGTGCGTTTGCCGCAGCAGGAACATCGTCGCGTCGCACAATACACGTGATACGAATCTCCGACGTCGTAATCATGTCGATGTTTACACCCGCCTCTGCCAGGGAACTGAACATAGTGGCAGCGTAGCCGGGACCGTTCTGCATCCCTGTCCCGACGATGCTCACCTTCGCAAGTTCTCCTCCGTGTGTGGCGTCTCGGAACTTCACTGCCTGCTGCTGCCTGACAAGATCGAGAGCACGCTGAGCATCGGCGTCACCAACGGTGAAGGTGAAATCAGTGGTGCCGTCGTCACTTGTGTTCTGCACAATCACGTCCACGCTGATTCCGGCGTCAGCAAGAGGCCGCAACAGCCCGCCTGCAACGCCCGGACGGTCCTCGACGCCTCGCACAATGATCTTGACCACGTTCTTGTCTATCGCGATGCCCGTCACCGCTCTCCGCAGCTCCATGGTTGGCTCTCCTCTGTGGATAAGTGTTCCTGGAACGTCATCGAAGGTCGAAGCGACCAGCACCGGCACCCCATACACCGCAGCAAGCTCGATCGAGCGCGGATTCATTTTTGCACCGAGAGACGCCATTTCAAGCATCTCCTCGTATCCGATCTCCTTGAGTTTGCGAGCACGAGGAACTATTCGCGGGTCCGTCGTGTAGATCCCATCAACATCGGTGTAGATCTCGCACTGTTCAGCAGACAGCGCAACCGCCAGGGCAACCGCAGTGGTGTCAGAGGCGCCGCGGCCCAAAGTGGTCACGTCGCCCGTATCGCCCAGTCCCTGGAACCCGGCAACGATCACAACCTTTCCGGAGCCCAACTCCCTGTTGAGGCGTTCGGTGTCAATTGCTGCGATCCGCGCCGAGCCGTGTACCGCATTGGTCCGAATACCGGCCTGCTGTCCGCTCAGGCTGACGGCATCCAGGCCAAAAGAATGGATCGCCATCGCCATCAACGTTGAGCTCACAAGTTCGCCTGTGGAGAGAAGCGTGTCCGTCTCCCTGGGCGAAGGTGACAGGTCAGGACCGGTTACTGCGTTCGCAAGATCGATCAGCTCATCCGTCGTATCGCCCATGGCTGAAACGGTGACCACGAGGCCGACTCCAGATTGGGCACGCTCACAGATCTTACGTGCGATCGCACGGATCTTCTGAGCAGTGCTGACCGACGAACCGCCGTACTTCTGAACTACGACGCTCTGCTGTTCTGTCTCCGTCATTCTGACTCAACCACGTACGCACCGCGGTGGGCAGGTCGCAGAACCACAGCTTTGCCAGGCACTTCCGAAATTCGGGCCGCTTCAGCCATCTCGTAGCTGACCGTAACTTCATTTCCCGTTGTAAGTGCCATCACCGACGGCCCAGCACCTGAAAGGAACGCTCCATGGGCCCCTCCGTTCAGGGCTGCCTTTATCAGACGTGACAGTGCTGGAAACACCTGGCTGCGTTGGGGCTGGTGCAGGCGATCCTGAGTCGCCTGGCGGAGGAGAGCGAAATTGCTCTTGTGTAGTGCGCTGACCAGCATCGCCGCTCTCCCGATGTTGTAAATGGCGTCGGATCTCGGGATTCGATCCGCCAGCCTGGCCCGTGACTCGTGCGTATTGGTCTGCAGATCCGGTATGAAGACAACAGCCGACAGGCCATCAGGCACCGGCACCTGGTCAACCACCCACTGCCCGCCGTCGTGGACGCCAATGGTGCACCCACCGTAAATTGCCGACGCTACATTGTCAGGATGGCCTTCCAGGTCGGCCGCCAGTGTGACCAGATCACCGTTTTCGAGATCAGCGCCTGCCAGAGCCGATCCGGCAATCAGTCCCGCCACAATCGCCGCGGAACTCGATCCGAGTCCACGCCCCTGCGGAATACGATTTCGGCACGTGTACTTGAGCGGAGGAACCTCTTTTTCGGCCCTGTGAAATGCCGCCTCGACACCCGTGACCACAAGATTCCTGGCATCCTCGGGTAGCTCTCCGGCACCTTCGCCCTCGATGCCGACATGGAAGTTCCCGCGCTCCACGGTTAGCTCGTTCCACATCTCGAACGCCATGCCCAGGCAATCGAAGCCAGGCCCCATGTTGGCAGTGGTGGCCGGCGCATTTACGGTTACTCTGTCCACAGAATTCTGTCCGCAGGCGCTCGTCGACACCCGAAATAGTGATTATAAGTTGATCCTGCGGACACAGATCGAACCTTGCCTGTCCGTTCCGCGCAACCTTGCAAGTATAATCCCGCCGGCCGCGATAGTTCCTGCATCGGCTAATTTATTGAAGCCTCTGGCTTGTCCTTGAGGTAAATCCTGAAGAAAGGTCCGCTCAACAATGTCCAAAGTCGCAGCCATCCTTGGCCCCGAATCACCAGCAGGCAAAACCCGGATGAAAGAGTGCCAGGCGGTTGTTGAACGCGTTGGAGGGCTTGAATTGAGGTTCGTAGACAGCGAACTGCCCGAAGACAAGATGCTTGAGAGCTTGAAGGACGCCATCGCCATCATGCCAAACGGCGCTCGCAGCTTCACGCCGGAGATGATCGAGCAACTGCCGAACCTGCGGCTAATACAGACCTTTTCTGCCGGAACCGACTACCTGGACAAAATGATGCTGGCCGAGGCCGGCATTGACGTTGCGAACAACGGTGGCGCTAACGCCGTAGCTGTAGCAGAGCATGCCATCGCATTAATGTTTGCAGTCAATCGCAAACTGGACGTGCAGATCTCTAGCGTGAAGGCCGGCACATGGATGCTGGGAGTCGAGGGCGAACGAACGGAGTTCCACACTCTGGTCGGCAAGCGGGTCGGAATTGTTGGTCTCGGTCGCATCGGCTCAAGGGTCGCCAAGCGCCTCGCAGGTTGGGAGTGCGAACTGGTCTACAGCGATGTAGTCGACCATGATCCGGACTACATTGCTGCGGCCGGTGCGCAACGCGTTGAACTGGACGAGTTGCTCTCGACTTCCGACATCGTCACGCTACACGTGCCGTTGGACAGGATCACGACCCACATGATCTCGGACCGTGAACTGTCGCTCATGAAACCAACAGCAATCTTGATCAACAGTTGCCGCGGACCGGTTGTCGACGAGGCCGCTCTCATCCGGGCGTTGGAATCGAAAGAGATATTCGCAGCTGGTTTGGACGTGACCGAGATCGAGCCGATCGAGATGAACAATCCGCTCTTGAACATGTCAAACGTGGTGCTGACGCCTCACCTTGCAACACGCGCAATCGAGTCAGAATACAACGCAGCTGAATACGCGATCATGAACATTGCGCGCCTTGCAGCAGGTCAAAGACCCGAATGGATAGTTGCCCCGGTCTAGTTCGCTCAGTGTCGCCTACGCGACATCGCCATCCTTCGGCAGCCCGTTCCCGAAATGAACAACGGTTTGCGGGAACGGAATCTTGATTTCTTCCGCATCCAGCCGCTTTTTAAGCCGCTTCCTCAACTCGCCCATCGCCCCGATACGGCTCATCGGCTTGGTATCGCCCATCACCTTGATCTCGACACCCGACGCACCAAGATTGTCGACACGCACAGCACTCGGAGTGTTGAGCAACAGATCGGTCCAGTCCGGATCAGCCTTGAATTTCTCACACTCGTCATTGATGACCTCAATGACTCGGTCTAGATCCTCTTTGTATCCAACCTCGACGTTGAAGTTGATTCTGGCGAATTCGCGGGTCATGTTAGACGCCACTGTTATCTGGCCGTTCGGGATCTGGTGCAGCGTGCCATTCCCATCGCGAAGAATAGTCGTTCGGAGATTTATCGCTGTCACCAGTCCGGACGTACCGGCGACGGTGGCAGCCTCGCCAACCCTGTACCAGTCCTCAGTGACAATCAAGAACCCGTGCAGATAGTCCTTAATGATGTTCTGTGCTGCAAATGCCAGTGCCAGGCCGCCTATCCCCAGCGCGCCGATGATAGGTACAACACTCACACCGAATTCCGCCATCGCAGTAACACCGGCGATGACCCAGATTGATATCTTCGCAACCCTGTTGAGCGTTCCGGCAACGGTCCCAACTCGTTTTTGCCGGTCTTCCTCCGGCATATCGACGATACGTTGCATGCGGCGATCGACTGCCGAGGTGATCATTCTGGAAACAAGTCGCACCACGAGCCACGTCACTGCTGCTATCACGAGGATAGTGGCGCCGCTGGTTATGACCCGTGAAAGCTCGAAATTTAGATCAAATACATCACCCAACTGGCTCTCCTTGTTGATTCCGATAACCAAGATTCGCCGTCAGGATGCCGCGTTCCCCGTATGCAGGCAAGGAGCGGCGAGAGTCGGCACTGCGAGCGAAACGTATAAAGAAGCAGGATTCGCCCTGGAAACGCCAACAAGTGCCGCTCCGCTTCCGGCTCTCACTGTCTATAATTACGTAGTTGCAATGAATGACGGGGAGTGGCGCAGCTTGGTAGCGCGCTTCGTTCGGGACGAAGAGGTCCCGGGTTCGAATCCCGGCTCCCCGACCATTTGCTTCAAGGTACAAATGAAGCGGCCCGCCAACAATGTGTTGGCGGGCCGCTTTAAGTTCGGCTAGTGTCCTGCTCTGTCAGCTCGAAGCTGATCGACGTCTTTTTCCAGCGCCGTTACTTCCTGATGGCAGATGCCGATGCACTTCGTGCGAGCTTAGTCCGCGCTTGCGGCAACCGGTTCTGACTCTTCACCCAGTTTTGACGGATGCTCCATGACGTGAGTGTAGGCAGAGAGCGCAGAAATCGCGCCCTGTGCTGCCGCCGTGATGGTCTGCTTAAGGTCTGTGCCGTCGGTCAGGTCACCTGCAGCATAGATGCCCGGGACATTCGTCTTCTGCATCCTGTCCACATGGACCTCATCGGTATTTGGATTGGTCTCGAGGCCAAGCTGTTTCGGCACCTCTAGCCTCGGATCGGCACCGGCTTCAATAAATAGTCCATCGAGCGTCAGCTCATCACTGCCCTCGAAAGGCTTCGTCAGGTTGACTCCGGTCAGTCCCGCTTCATCGCTGCCAACCAGTTCAGAGACTTCAGTCTCAAGCAGCACCTTCACGTTTTCGGTCTTGGCGAGCACCTTCAGCAGTATCGGCTCCGGCCTGAAGAGCGTATCGCCCCGATAGACCAGGTAAACAGTCTTGGCATACTTGGCGAGCAGAATGGCTCCCTCGACTGCAGCATTGCCACCACCCACAACGGCCGCTGAATCTTTGTTCCGATAGAGCGGTGCGTCACATGTGGAACAGTAAGACACACCTTTTCCGGTCCACTCTTCCTCGTTCGGAAGACTCAGCTTCCTGCGCTCCCGTCCAACAGCCAGGATCACAGACAGCGCGTTAACAACACTCCCATCTTCGAGTTCGATCCGGAATCGATCGCCGTCTGCCTTTGCGCCGGTAACGTTCGAGTTGAGCGTTGGGACTTCGAGGTGATCCACCTGCTCCTTGAACTTCATCATCAGCTCGAAGCCGTCGATATCGCCCGTTCCGGGATAGTTCTCGATCATTCCACCGATGGCGGTCTCGCCACCGAACTGCTCGGATGCGATCACCGTATCCATCTGGTACCGAGCCGCATACAGAGCTGCAGCAAACGCCGCTGCGCCCTGCCCCGCTATCAGTAGGTCAGCTTCTCTAACTTCACTCATATCTGTTCGTCACCTTCCCGTATGCTCGTCCCACGACGCGCAAGAGTTGCAAGCGGTCCTGCGGACTAGGTTATGAGGAGCCGTTTCCAGTGTCGATGGCAAAATCGGCAGTTTCTCGCACTACCCCCGTGTATGTATCACAACGGTGATTGGGGCACCCTGCCCAGATGCTATCGATCTGCAGTTCAGAGCCTTCCTACACGATCTTCCACCAGGTTTTATCACGTTGTTAGATGCCATTGTGGTCGGCGCAGGTCCAGCAGGCAATCAGACTGCTCTCAAACTGGCGGAAGCCGGACACGATGTCTTAGTCGTGGATTACCGGACCCGCCTCGGCGATAAGCTCTGCACCGGAATCATTGGGCGGGAGTGCTTCGAGAGATATTCTGTCCCGAAAGAGATGGTGCTCCAGGAGGCACGATCTGCCAGGTTCACGACCGCCAGTCCTGGCGAGGTAGTGATCGCCCGTCAGAACCCCCAGGCATACGTGATCGACCGGATCAGGTTTGTCTCAGAAATCGCTGACCGTGCCGCAGACAAGGGTGCTTCATATATGACCGGCACACTGGTGACAAGCATCGATGTTGGTGCTGACTGTGTCGAAGTAGGCCTGAGAGCAGACGGCGAGTTCCGAAAGCTAAAATCCAGGGCCATCGTGGTTGCAAGCGGTGCAGGATCCAAATTGGCGGAGATGGCCGGCCTTTCTCCTGCCAGGAATCTTGCATATGCGTCACAGGCCGTAGTTGATGCACACATCGACCCTGAAGTGACCGTAATGCTCCCTGGCGCTCTCCCTACCGGTCATTTTGGCTGGCTGGTCTCCAGGGGTGACGGCAAAGCGTTGTTGGGAGTTCTGGGGAAGCCTCGGCAGACGGGGGTCGAGCAGCAGGTTTTGCTTGCTGCTCAATCTGCGGGTCTCGCCGGAGCCAGGAGCGGCGACTGGCAGCGCTGGCCTGTACCAGTCGGCCCGGCGCCCGTGACAGTCAATCACCGGGCGCTACTGGTCGGCGACGCAGCGGGCCAGGTCAAGCCGGCGACAGGTGGAGGAATCTACTACTCGCTAATTGCAGCCGATCTTGCCGCCGAGACGCTGGACCGCAGCCTGAGAGCGGACGATCTGAGCGTTAGATCACTCAGTTCATACGACACAGCCTGGAAGTCGGTGCTTGGCAGAGAGTTGCGTGTGGGTCGAATAGCAAGATCAATATTCGAACGGCTCGACGGCCCAGCGATCGAGAGGTTGCTGCGCATAGCTGAAGCCAGCGGTTTTCTTGATGAAGATGGTTCGTTCGACTGGCATTCGAAGCTGATCATCCGCGGGCTCACATACCGAATGTTCGACGCGGCTTTTTCACCGTTCAGGGCTGTGAGCAGTGCAATATCGGCAATTGCTTGAGCCAATCAGGCTACTCGCTGACCAGTAACGCGCCGTGCGAACTGTCGGACATGACCCGGCATCAATGAAGCAACCGCGGGTTTGATCAAATGGCGTGCTGCGAGTGGAGAGTAGTCGCCCCGCCTCACTGCCCCGATCCGTGCCCGCATAGCCCCGCGAATCTGCCTGGATTCGCGCCTCGAACCGAACTGTTCAGCAGTCTCTCGACGTAGCAGCAGCGGCTCGACCAGGTTCGCCATTTTGCAGAGTGACGCCATCCTGAGCCAGAGGTCGTAGTCCTGCGCAAAAGGCATGTCGGTGTACCCTCCCGCTGCTTCGAACAGAGTCTTGCGAAACATCACGGTCGGGTGAGCAAACTGGTTGGCGCGGATAAGCGCCTTCTTAATCCGGCGGTCCGAATCCGGTGCAGACCAATTCCCGAGTACGTTGCCCTCTTCGTCGATCAGAGTAGTCGCTGTGCCTAGCAGCCCAACTTCGGGATTGGCCTCCATGAAATTCAACTGCTTTTCCAGGCGTGCAGGCATTGCAACATCGTCAGCATCCATCCGGGCTACGAGACTCGCACGTGCGAGCGAAACTCCCCGATTCAAGGCAGCTGCCAAACCTCGTCCCGGCTGAGTGACGATCTTCAACCTCGTGTCGCCAAAGCGATCGAGTATCTCCGAAGTCCGGTCCTCGGAGCCGTCGTCGACGATGATCAGCTCATAGTTTCTGAGGCTCTGAGACAGAATGCTGCGAACTGCCTTTTCCAGAAAGCGGTCGCCGTCTCGAACCGCCATGACCACCGACACAGACGGGGCGTCGACCGGTACCTGGCGCACGATCTCATCCGCCGCGGGTGTATAGCTGTATCTGGTCACGGAATCTCCTGTGCACGTTGGCTCATGCGGCTCTATCCAATCCTTGTTGTTGGTCTCCACCCAGCTCCTGATTCGAGCCAGGTTCATCGCTCGATGCTAAGACCGGTCCAATAGTTCGGATAAGAGCGGTTTCACGCACCGCTGCCACCGACATGGAATGCTTTTCGCGGACGCTTTCCCTGGCCGCACTGCCGAGCCGTTTTCTCAGGGCGGCGTCATCTAGCAGTCTCCGAACGACCTTCGCGACCGTCGCTGGCTCTGAATCGACAACGAAACCAGTTATGCCCTCTTGAACAATCTCCTCGCTGCCTGGTGAATGCGGGATCACGACAGCACGTCCACACGCCATCGCTTCGAGCAACGCTTTCGGCGTGCCCTCAAAGCGAGACGGAAGCACGAAAACTGCCGTCTCTGCGAGCAAAGCAGGCAAATTCTCATTCGGAACGGTGTCGACGAACTCGACTGACAGTCCTTCAGCCTGGCGTTCGAGACTATCCCGCAGACTGCCGTTACCGATGATGCGCAACCTGGCGCCCGGCAGTTCACGCATTACCTCGATCAGAAGATCAATCCGCTTCTGCGCCTCCAACCGTCCGACATATGTCACTAGTCCTGACTGCTCTTCAATGCCTTCAATTGGACGAAACGGATCCGTGTCCACAGGGTTAGGGATCACGTGAATACGTTCAGCAGGGATTCTGTGCAAGTTGATCAACAGATCGCGATCGGCTTCAGACGCTGTTATGACTATGTCTGCGCGGCGGAGGGCGAACCTCTCCAGCAAGAACACAATTCGGTATCCGAGCTTGCTGCCTCCATCGGCCTTCTTGAACTGTGACCACACGTAGCCGGTCCGGAGCACGAACGGTTTTCTGTGGATCCAACCGGCAAGTGCTGCTGTCCACGCGCCTCTCAACTGGTATGATCTGACAACAGAGGCTCGTCTCAGGAGTCTCCAATGAAGGACTGGCGCCAGTACGCTGTACAGAAACGCCGGGACCAACCGATTTCGCCCGGCAACGGCGACTAATTCGCTCTCGGTTTCGGAGCTCTGATCGTCTGCGTCGTATGTGAGGAGAACCGAAGAGCCGAGCTGTTCGCTTAACAACCTGAGATAGTGTTGTTCCCTCTTCAGGATTCCGGCCTGACGCCACGTCTCAAACGAGGTGCGATACGAGGCAATAGTGACGACCGAAAATTGCGAACGATTAGGCAGCACGGTCTGATCTCTCACCCGGCGTCTGCTCCACCAATCCCATGCCCGATCTGCCTGCCTCACATAACGGTCGGTAAAGCTCGCTCGCATATCTGCTTGCAATGTGCGCCCAGTCATGCCGCTCAGCGAGCCTTCTTCCGTTAAGGGCTAAACGCTCGTAAGCGAGACGATCTTCAGCAAGCCAACGCATTGCCGCCGCAAGGCCATGGGCGTCATCCACCTCGGCAAGCGCACCATTCACACCATGTTCAACGATGTCAGCCGCCATTCCAACGCGGGTCGAAACCACCGGCACTCCGCAGGCCATCGCTTCTAACAGCCCTTTGGGTCCACCTTCGTCGCGGGACGGAATCAGGTAGAGGTCAATCGCCCTGTACATCGGCGGCAGCAACCTGAAGTCGGGTACAACGGCGTGCGTGTACCGAATGTTCGCCCTATCAAGCTGAGTCTTCACGTAACCGCGAGCAGGTCCGGTCAGCAGAACATGGACCGGTCGGGGCGTAACCGCTCTGGCCAGTCCGACGACAGCCTCGACCAGTACTTCAGGCGCCTTCTCGTACTTCGGCCGGTCTCCATCGGTCCAGCCTTCGCCGTCCTTGTGAAAAGAACCGATGCAGAGCGCGTCAGGGGGCACGCCAACACTTTCCCGCATCCGCGTTCGCGCCGACTCAACCACCGGAACGAACGCCTGCGTATCTACTCCCAGGGGAATCACCTTGATCTTCGCTTCGTCTACTCCCCAACCGGCCAATCGTTTCCTCGCAATCGAAGACGACGTCACAACCGCGTCTGCGTTCTGTGAAGCTCGCGGAACCATCTCGATCATTCTCTGGTTCTCAGGTGTGAGGTTCTGCTCTGATCCGTGGAACCACGTGAACACGATCCGGTTCGAGTCATCACACCTCAAACGGCGACCAAGCAGAAACAGGGATCGAGAGCCGTAGTGGACAATCTGTGATGAAACACCGCTCGGTATCGTCGTGGTCCTCATATCTATTCCGACCGACCGGAGGTGCGATGACAGATAATTACCGTCCCACTTGATCGACCAGTTACGCTGCTCAACCACGTACCAGACACGGCTCCATTGCTTTGCCGCTATCGATCTCGCACGAGTATCGACCGATGCCAGTGCATAGTTGAGATATGTCCGTGCAGAGTCGGCGACGTTCATGCCGCGACCGCCCGCTCATACACATCTAGCGTTGCCTCGACAGTCCGCATCGGGTTTAGTCGGCCCGTAACGAGCTCGCGATCGAACTCGTCTGTGTGATCGGCCAGTCCCCGGTCCTTAACTGCTGTCAGAAGTGAGCTGGCCAGGGATTTTGAGTCAACCGGGTCGATCAACAATCCATTTTTGCCATGCTCGATCACTTCAGGTGTGCCGCCATATCTCGTTGCAACAACAGGAACACTCTCCGCGATGGCCTCAAGTAGCACGCGGCCCAACGGTTCATGGTGAAGTGATGGCATCACTACCGCGTTGGCTTGCCGAATGAGTGATCGAACTACTCCATTGCTGACATGGCCGGCGAAGATGACACCGTACGACGCGAGGTTAGCGGCCGCTTTTGCCCGGTAGCTGGTCTGGTCTCCGCCACCTACAACCACGAGCGTCGCCTCGGGAATCTGCCTTAGGAAGTCTGGCATTGCGTCTATCAGCAATGAGAGTCCTTTTCCATCTGTGAGCCGACCGACGAACAAGAGCACCGGCCCATTCATTTCTGAAAGCAGGTCGCGAGCGCGGGCATCGTCTGCATCGGACGGCTCAGTCGTAGGCAGAATGTTGAACACCGCGCTACTGGACGACTCTTCTGCCAGTCCTCCGGTGACAAATGCCCGGCGCACGAACTCGCTCACTGTGAATATGTGCTCACCGGAGCGTACAGCCACTCTTGGAATTATCCGCTTCATCTTTGAGAGACCGCTCGAACCTCCGGCCGCGTTTGCAACTCCATGCCTTTGCGCGGCATCATCCACCCACTTGCCTGCCAGATGCCGATATCCGCGGACCGTGGTGACTCGCGGCAACCTGTGGAGCGGACGCCCGATATAGGCGGAAACCTCGCTGCCTATCTGTTGAGTGTGGATGAGGTCGAAATCCCTAGATTTCGCCAGCGCAGCCAGCTTTCGGCTGAACTGTATGTAGTGAACTCCGCGGCTGAACGGAGCCGTTCCGTCCTCGAAAAGCAGCCGCGGATCCACTGCCGCACCGCCGGAACGATCAACTCCAGCCAGAGAAATGTAGTGGACTGGAAACGGCAATTCAGGTCTAACGCCAAAGTCGGTCGTGACAACTTCAACACCAACATGAGGATGCAGAGCGTTCGCAAGGTGAAGGGCACTCAATTCCGCACCGCCGGGACTGACCGGAGGAAAGTAGTCGGAGACTATAGCCACTCTCATGCGGCGATCTCCTGCTCCACTTCAGTCTCAAGATCATCCCTGGTGACACCAACCAATTCCAACATCTGGGCCAGCTTCTCGGCCTCGGCTGCAGCATCGAACTCGGGCTCTCTGATGACGATGGACTGAACCAGGAGGTCCGCACCGAGGAGAAGCTTCGACTCGCGAGCTGCTAGGGCTTCCAGTGAATGGTTGGCAATCACAAAGCGACGGCCTTCCCTCGCCATGCGAAGACGGACGCCGGGCTCCCGAAACAGCGTCTCGATACTTTGAGCAATCTCCCATTCACTTGAGCCGCATCGGAGCACGAAGTACGTCCAGTCTGGCTCTTCCTGTTCGACAAACTCCGATCCAGACCGTGGTTCGATGGCAATGCCAGGCACGCCTGACGCCATGGCGCGAAGCAGATTTTGCACGGATTCCGAATCGTTGAAGGCAACACAGATACGCAGTTGATTGATCGCATCCGGTAGCATTTCGACCGGAGGCATTGTCAGAAACTCGACATCCAGCCCACGTTCCTCGACCTCTGCCTGCAGCGATGCGGCAAGAGCCTCAGCACCTTGCCCGTCCATCAGCACGCGGATCGCAGCGCTCTGCCCCCGCCTCGCAAGTCTCTCTGCAACTCCCATGACCACCCTGGCATCAACCTCACTTTCGGTGCCCATAAAGACACCGACGGTTCTTGGTTTCGCCGGGTCCGTCGTGGTAAGCGGGCAATAGAGATCGGAATCGATCAGGCTCGGAATGACTACTCGCGTGGCGTTAGGAGTGTAGGGAGGTAACTCGGTGGCACCCCATTCGAAAACCTGCTCGATCCTTCTTAGTGCTGCCCTGACCAGCAAGTGCCTCAGTCCATTTACGTTCGGGCTACGCGGGGGAGCCCATTGAGCGTCTGCCGACATTGAAGCCGACGATCTGCTCAACCGGCCCGCCAGCCAACCGGCAGGCGCTGCCGGTTCATCCAAAATCACGACGGATGTCACTCTCCGCATGGTTCTGAAGCGAAACGCAGCGGAAAGCAGAAGAGAAACTACGCCGTTCGGCACAGGCAGCGGCATCCTCAGGTGGCGCACGCGCCCCGACTCAAATTGCTGCGAATAGTCCGACCTGTCGGTCGTCATCAGAACAACGGTCCGGAAAAACTTTGCATGCCTCTCAAGTGAAGCAGCAAGACGTCCCAGTTGACCTGCCTGCTCATACTGGCGAACGGTGGTTCCGGCCATCATGATCAGAAGCGCAGGCGGTTGAACGTGCGTAATCGCCATCGGTGGCCGCTCACTGGCGAAAAGCCGGATGAGCTTCGGCTTGATCGAAGTCTCACTCAATCGCTCGGTGGCACGCTTTCGCCACGACTCTATGTTCGTACGCCAGCCTGACACGAATCTCTTAATGCGCTTCCAGTGCTCCTGTTCCAGAAACCGGCTCAATGCGCGCTGTCCTCAGTCTGCTGCTGCTGACCTGCTTCGTCGGCCTCTTCGGTGGCCACGAGCGCACGCCACGTGTAAGCAGAAAGCAGCCCGTAACGAGCGAATCGAAAAAGTGGATAGAGCACGATGTCCTGCGGTAAAGGCGCCGTTGGCAGAGAGCTTGATGCGCATACCTGCTGTACACGAGCCGCAGATCTGAGGTATTTGATGCCCGCCACGGTGAAGCCCAGCGCTCCGACAGCCCAGGTGAGAGGGCCGATCGCGTTTCCAACAACGATCACAATCAGCAGAAACGAAAACATCGCTGATATTGGTAAAAGCAGGTGTCGCTTGAATCCGTCGCGCTCGCGGTTCAACCTCCATGAGTGGGCTCTGGCCAGTGCAGCCGCGCCGCGCCCGTACCATTCGATCTGCTCGAACCAGTCGCCGAACGACCGGTAGTGCCGTCCCTCATGCCAGATTGTCGATTGTTTGCTGTAACCCAGCTTTCCGCCAGCTCCCCTGAGCCTGTATCCGAGATCGGCGTCTTCACCGGCCGGCATACGAGGATCGTATCCGCCCACGTTCCAGAACCGTTCAGCCTTGATGAGCAACGCATCACCCGAAAGGAACGCCGGGGATGAGAGTGACTGCGGCTGGGAGTTGTAGTTCAACACATAGTGGACGTTCATAAGCCCGCTCACGAGAGAGCTGCGAACGTTCCATCGGAGACCAGCGACTGCATCGAGGCAAACTTCATTCATCAACGAAAGCAGCTGCAACACGTAGTCCGGCCCGATGGTCACGTCACCGTTAATAAATAGCAGCAATTCGCCGCTGGACGCCGCCGCACCCGTATTCCGCGCAGCGGCAGGACCGCGCTCGACCGCACCTGAGTCCTCAGTGATCAAGCGAATAACGTTGTGCCGACTCGACAGGTCGGATACATATCGAGGTGTGCCATCAGTCGAGTTGCCGTCGACCACGATGATCTCGGAGACGGAAACAGATTGATCGAGAACAGACTGGACGCAACGGCGAATCGTCGCCTGCTCATTTCGAGCGATGATCACAGCTGAGATTGTCGGCGCGTCGGTTCGCATGAGTAGTCGGTTCGTTCCGGTTCAGGTTGAGCCAGCGAATTCTGAATTGCACACAGTCATCACGAAAGTTCCGCGTTCCGCCTATCAAGTTTGAGGGTCTGCTGCTGGCCGGTCAGTGAAGGCAGACACGTGCGCCCGTGTGTGTACTCACGCACAGACATCTGCGGTCTTGTTACATCGACCACATGTGCGTGCTGAACGATGCTGTGACTGTGCGACTCTCACTGTTCCCGAATACTGCGAAGCCCGGTAAGAACCCGGCGCGACCGCGTGTGCTGCACGCAGGCAAGCTCTATCACCCATGGCGAGGCGGCATGGAAGCGGTGATCAAGTGGCATGCCGAGGGTATTTCACACCGGTATGAATCGACTGTGCTTGCGTGCGTCCCACGTGGCCGAGGCGGCAATGACGTTCTAAACGGGGTGACTGTAAGGCGAACAATGTCGTTCGGTATGTTCCTCGGCATGCCGGTTTCGCCTGCGTATCTGTTCGAGTTCCGAAAGCTAACCAGGCGGGCGGATATCACGCACCTCCATCTACCATTCCCTCCGGCGGATATATCTCATGTGCTGTTTGGTAGAGTCGACGCTCCGGTTGTCGCAACCTGGCACAGCGACCTCGTTCGCCAGCGAGCTGTTATGCCCATCTATGGCCCATTTATGAAGCGATTCCTGAAGCGAGCAGACCGCATCATCGTCCCTGCTCGATCTGTGCTGGATAAATCTGAGGACCTGGCTCCGTATCGGGACAAGTGCAGCGTGGTCCCACTCGGTATTCCCATCCCTGAGAAAGAACCCCTCTGGGCTCCGGTCGCCGCCGTGCCGAACGATGTCCCCGTTGTGCTGTCGGTCGGCAGGCTCGCCTACTACAAGGGCACGGAGCATCTGATCTCGGCGATGCGTAATGTCGACGCGATGCTGGTTATCGTCGGAACCGGTGAGCGGGAAGTCGAGCTCAAGGAAATTGCGCAGTCTGCGGACTACTCAGACCGGATTCTGTTCACCGGACAGGTACCCGACGAAGAGCTAGACGCCTGGTATCGACGCTGCAGTGTGTTCGTCCTGCCCTCGGACGGCAATGCTGAAACAACCGGAATCGTCCAACTTGAGGCGATGGCGTGCAGGAAGCCAGTTGTTAATACGCGGCTCGACACGGACGTGCCGGAAGTGAGTCCGCATGGTGTCACCGGACTGACTGTCGAGCCAGGATCACCTCATGGTCTTGCCGAAGCCATAAACCGGCTGCTTGCGGATGACGGGCTACGTTCATGGCTCGGTGAAAACGGCCGGATCCGGGTGCAGGAACGGTACAGCGTCCAGCAGATGAACGCGTCCGTGGGAGATATCTACGACGAGCTCCTTGGAATCGATACACGTGAGTCTGCGCCACACGAGCGCACTGGCGAGCTTGCTGAAGCTGCCTGAAGTCGAAAGGGAACAGGTGAAATGGCGATCAGATCCGAGAGTGTTAGATCAGAAATCTCAGAGGCGCTTGTGAAGGAGCCACGGTACAAGAGGCCGTTCGACCTTGCAGTCCTGGTTTCTGCACATCTGTTACTCGCCCCGCTGTGGATCGCGCTATGGATCTTCATTCCGCTTGCAATAAAATTGGACGATAGAGGGCCCATTTTCTACTCGCAAGAAAGAATGGGACGAGGAGGACGGCGGTTCAAGGTCCGTAAGTTCCGGTCGATGGTCGTTGATGCTGAAAAAGGCACAGGGGCAGTATGGGCGAGTCGCAACGACCGCCGGATCACCCGCGTTGGCCGGATACTGAGGCACACGGCAATGGATGAGTTGCCACAGGTCCTGAACGTCTTTGCAGGCGACATGAGTTTTGTTGGCCCTCGACCTGAGCGACCAAAGCTCCATGAACAGTTCACTGCGGAGACGCCGGATTTCGACAAGCGCTTGCAGGTTCGACCGGGCATGGCAGGCATGGCACAGGTCTACGGCGCCTACGATCTTTTGCCGTCTGCCAAACTGGTTTATGACCTCCAGTACATTCGCAAAATGAGCATCTTCACAGACGCAAAGCTGCTGATCCTGGCGGGCTTGAACACGTTGCTCGGACGTTGGGGGCGTGCTTCCGGCAACTCGCTGGCTCCGACGGTCAGTACACAGGGTGCAGAGAGCTCTCTGCCCTCAAACATCGTGCCGTTCACACCCGCACCAGATATATCGTCTCCAGTTGCCAACGAGGGCGAAGAGGATGATCTGCAGGAAGCCGCCTGACACGACTTCAGCCCGAAATAGCCTCGTTGACAGCCGTCAGAATTCGTTCGGATGCCCTGTTGAGTGAATAGTCGGTTTTCACGGCTTCAAGACCGGCTCGCGACAGAGCGTCCATTCGAGGCTGGTCTCGGAATAATCTCTGCCACTCCGTTGCCAGGGAATAGCCGTCGTCGTCGAAGATCGCACCTCGACGCTCACCAAGCATCTCCGGCAATCCACCGGTATTCGCTCCGAGAACCGGCACACCGGTCGCCCAGGCCTCCAGCACTGCCAGCGGACAGGCCTCCCCGGACGGTCCCGCCGAAGGAACAATTAGCAGGTCCACTCCATTCAACAATCGGGCCACGTCATCGCGATGACCGGCGAATATCACCCGCTGTTCCAGGCCCAGCTCCGAGACTGTGAGTCGCAATCGCTGATGGTGCTTCTCACTCCCTTCTCGTGCCGTGCCGACCAACAAAAGCACGGCATCCGGCATTGCCTCAGTTGTCTGCGCCAGCGCCTTAATAGCTTCCAACTGTCCTTTTTCGGACAAGAGCTCCCCGACCACGGCTGCGACGTGTGTGGAGTTCGCCAGCCCGAACTCGGACCTGATTTCACTCCGCAGTTCTGGCCGCGCCGGAGTTTCTGGCAACTCAATGCCGTTGGGCACAATCCGAATCTTGTCCGGCGGCAGGGACATTCGATCGGCAATAGCGTTCGACACAATAAGGACTCTCTCAACCTGTTTCATTGAACAGATCCGCTTGAGAAACCAGGCGGTTCGGTCCGTCGCAGGAATCATGTGCAGATGGACGATGACCGGCGTTCCAGTGATACGACCCGCGATGGCGGCCCAGAGTGCGGTCCGCGAGGTCGCGTACAACAGGTCAGGTTTGCTTTTTCTAATCAGCGAGATGAGCGACACGAGCGATACGGAACCGAGCGGTAAGTACAGTGCTCGGTCCGGTAGGCTGAACTTGCCAGCAGGTGCGGGATAGCTGACCCGATGGGATTTGATGCCACCGGACTTCAGCTCGTTCTCCAGCTTGCCCCCACCCGGAACAATCACTTCGAAAGTGGCACGGTCTCTTAGTGATTCCGCAATGTTAAGCGTTACCTGCTGGCCGCCACCGATTCGACTGGCACCTTCAAGCACGAGAATTTTCGGACGACCAATCAGTTCAGTCTCCGAAGCCATTTCGCCAGCAGAACCGATCACCTCTTGGACCGTCTCGGTCTTCAAGCTGCCACCATCGCGACTTCAGCACTACGTGTACTAACACTCTCAAGCACATGTAACACCTGTCTCGCAACGCCAGGCCAGGACAGTCTCGCCTCGGCACGCCGTCTCGCCTCTGCGCCAAGTCTCTCGCTTGCGGGCACCACTCGCTCAAGAGCCCTCGCAATTGCAACGTGGTCCTGTCTCGGCACCGTCTGTCCAACCGCATCGTCAACCAGTTCAGCCGCACCAGAGTTCCTGGTGATAATCACCGGTGTGCCACAGGCCATCGATTCAGCAGCAACGTACCCGAACGGCTCTGCCCACACAGATGGCACGACCGTTGCGGCCGCCCCTGAATAGGCTTGAGCCATCTCCGGTTGGGAGAGCATGCCAGTGAAAACCACTAGGCCGCTCAACCCGAGCTGTTCAGCGCGCTCCGATATTGCCTGCCCATAAGGGCCGGTGTCAGACCTGGAGTTCGGGTCCAGTGCCACGTTCCCGGCGAAAACGATCGCCAGGTCGAGCGAAGTCTCGTGAATAGCCCGCAGAGCATCCATCTGCCCTTTGATGGGGTTTATGCGACCCGGCACGAGCACATAGTCGCCCCTGATGCCAAATCGTTCGCGAAATCCGGTAGCGTCAACCGTCCGGTATTCGTCCAGGTCCAGCCCGGGGTGAATGGCAAAAGTGTTGCGCTGCTCACGGAACATGTCGGCCGCCAGTTGGGACACACCAATCCGAGCGTCTGCCGAGTTCAATATGTCGTGGTATCCGACGTATCTGCGTACACGGACAGCCTGTTTCGCGAAACCAGGGATCTTTATCCTCCTGGAAGCCGGACCGCTTGCATAGCACCTGATACACGCCCTTAGCCCGGTCTCGGCCTCGCACAGCTCTCCGTTGTGCTTCAGAAGTCGAATCCTCGACGGGCACATCAGGCCCCACCCATGACATCCGTAGACCACGGGCAGTCCGGCGATTTGCGCTCCACGAATTGCTCCCAGGGACGCATGATTATTTGTGTAGACGACGTCCGGCTTCGTTGCTTCAAGTAGTCGAGCAAGCTGACCTGCGCCATCCAGCGCCCTTTGCGGATTCGGCGAGGCATCCTCCAGAACCGGCGTCCGGATAACCGCAGCCTCCGGAGTTACTTCCGCTCCGGTTGCATCTGGCGCAGGCCCGGTAATGACCGTCATCTGGTGACCGTCTAGCGTCAGTTGCTTGCTCAGACCGCGAACGTACTGCTCAATCCCGCCGACGTGTGGGTAGTAACGGTCGACGACTATCGTGACGTTCATCTAGCGGCCACCGGTCCGTACTGCAAAAACAGCCTGAGGCCCTGCCATTTTCCGTTGATCGCGTGCCAGTAAGTTGAAGGCTTCCAGGCACCCTGTTTCACAAGCCGCAATACCCCGGGCTGCGACGTGTTGCCGACCAACAGGTCCAGTGCCATGAACAACGGCGCAGACCGTCTGCCCCAGTAGTTCCTCAGGAAAAAGAAGGTGTTCCCGCTGCCCGTGCCCACCAGGTACTCGCGATCCAGTCCGTCGCGACCGTATCCGGTCACTCGAGGCGCCTGCTTGTGCAGCACCTGGGGATCCTGGGCCGAAAACATCACATCCCAGCCGGTTCGCTGTACCTGCAGGCAGAAGTCTGTCTCGCAACGGTAGCCAGCACTGATCGGCGTATAAGGCTCGAAGAACCCTCCGACAAGATCAAAAACTTCCCGCCGAACTGCCATCGCGCTAGAGCGAACGTGATCTAGCCTGATCGTCTCACCGAACGGTAGCTGATGGAACTTCGTCCCAATCATGCCCCACTTGTTGATCCTGCCCGGCGAATAGAGTCGAGTGTCTTTGAGAGACTCAACAAATCCGGCAGATTTTACTGTGTTCTGATGTCCTTCGTGCCTGCCCTGTGGGTAGAACTCGCTCAGTCCGATCACACCTGATCCGGTGTGGGTATTGAACTGCTCGACCAGATACGAAAGAGTCCCCGGATCAACCAGTTCAACGTCGTCATCCATCACCAGGACAACAGGCGCCACACTTTCGGCGAATCCGCGGTTGACCGCTGGAAAGATTCCGATCGGGCCGGTGGTGACAAGCTTGAACCGCACGTCTCCACCGGCTGCTGATGCGAACATTTCTGCAGTACCGTCGGTCGATGGACCGTTGTCGATAATCAGGCATTCGAAGTCGACGCTGTTCTGCTGGCTCACACTGTGGATCGCCTGTTGCAGGTGATCGCGGCGATTAAATGTGGGTATGACAACGCTGATCTGTGGAGTGTTCATGGTGAAACCTCGACCTTGCTTTCGGTACCGCCTTGCACGCGCGCAGGCAGTCTCGTGCGGAGCAGCGTATTGCGATGCGCCTTTTGCGAAACCTGTGGAAGATACGGATACGCGATGCCGCTGTACGGCAGGGAGCCGTGTGGGCTGGCACTCAGCGACCCGGCTCTGAGACCTCTGATCTCGCCGGTTGCAACGACTGTTTCAGCGCTGACAGCTCAGCAACTGAGAACGCGCGAACAGCGATCGTTGCCGCCATATAAGTCACTCCACCAACCGGAATCGCAACTGCGAGAACCTGCCACGGTGCACCCGGCATGAACTCGGCAATGGCTGCTACGGGCGCTGCCATCAAGCCGCCTGCCAACAGATACCTCGCCACATCGGCTATCGGGAACGAGATGCCGGTGTATCGACGCGCCATGATGAACTCGATCCCTGCGGCGATAGCAACGCCAAGTGTTGTCGCGGCTATAGCACCCTCGATACCCCAGATCCTGAGCCACCAGATGGTGAGCGGAATGGTGACCAGGCTCACCGCCTTGGTCCAGAGAAACCACTGCGGTTTCTCTACGGCGACCAGCACTCCGCTAATCGCACCGATCCATTGCAAGGGCATCTGGAGCAGAAAGAAAAGCGCCAGGATGGCAGCAGCGTCCGAATACTCCGGCCCGTACACAGCATCTACTATCTCGCCAGCCAGGAGAGCGCCGCCAATACCGATCGGCACGCTTAACGCGAACCGAAGCCTGACTATGTGTCGGAATCTTCGCCTCAGAGAGGAGGCGCCCGATTGCACATAACCTTCGGTTAGCATTCCCGTCATCAGGAACCCGGATAATCTTGATGACGTAAGTGAGAACGCTGTGCGGCTAAAACCTTCGGCAAGGTGGTAGAAAGCGACCGCCTGGACCCCGAGCATCGCCCCAACCAGGTATTCGTCTGAACGGCTTTGCAGGAGAAATCCGCCGACTCCAATCAGGAACATGATCCCGCTATAACGGAACATCCGCTGGCGGACGGCGTTTGTATAACTCTGACCGACGACGGAGTTAGCTGCGAATTTTCCACTGGACACCGTATGTAACGCACTGGTAACAAGTAAAACCACTCGCACCAGCAGTGACAGCAACGCAACTAACATAGCCAGTTTGACGGAAAGTAAATCTCCCGCCGCCAGCGCAATCAGAGCGACGAATGCGCCAAGATTCGTGACGCCGGTGACAAGATTTATGAACCTTTGCCGGTCCAGGTTCACCAGAAAGACCTGTGACGGACCCTGGAAACCCGAGATTGCAGCGTAGGCTGCGGCCATTAACGCAAGCGGGAGCGAGAGGTGACCATCGAGTCCAATCAGATCACCGATGGGGCCTCGAAGTGCAATAACTGCCAGGCCCGCCACGAGTGACACCGCAATCCGAATGACGAAGAGCGGCCATGCCACTCGAACGAGGCTCGAAAGCCGCCCCTTCGCCTTTAGCTCGGCAACAAAACGCGTCGTCGCCTCCGTCCCCCCAAGATTCGCCACCAGAGCTGCACTGGCAGCGACAGCGAGCACGAGTGCAAGACGGCCAAACTCAAGCGGACCAAGCGTACGCGCCAGTACCACTCCCGTACCAAGCGCGGCCAGCTGCACGACTACCTGACCGGCAGTGTCATACCGGAGTGCGCGTAACAGCCTTACGCCCGTTTGCGAAGTTGTCGTAACGATCTAACTGAATTCCAATCGACGACACGATATCGTCGTTTCGTGAGTGCTCAACATGCATGAATTGTCGTCCGCGATCCCGTAGCTCACACGAGGGACAGCCCCTCACGTCCGTGAGTTTGACCCCTCACTCACAGGAGGTTTTTGTGCGGATTCAGGCGAAAAGTTCTTCAACCTCGTTGCCCTGTACCAACGCACCATCTTTACCTGATCTTTACCCTCGCAGAATGCGAAATCAACTTGACATCGGCCTCCCGAACACGCAGCCGGAGCCTGAGTCTGTGCTGCGTCTGCTCACAGCGCTCGGAGACTGGGGTGAAGCCGAAGAACAGGGCGTTCCCACGCCACTGCTCGATCAGCTCGCCTATCGTGCCCTGGATGCGTACGAAGATATCGCCGCCGCTGCCTGAATTCACACTTGGCGCAGTTCAATTCCGCACCCTCGCGCTGCTATACTCGGCGATGAACTGACCGCCAGTTTGCAGCCGATAATGTGATTTTCACAATCAGGTTCGTAGTGGCCGTGCGGTCGATCCAGAAGTACCACGCGACCACTGCGAATCGTTCAAAACAGACATCTATATGAGTGATATCAAGATCGTCCCGGCAGGCACCGTCACCTCGCCGATTGGGTTCTCAGCCGGTGGAGTATTCGCCGGGATTAAGACTCCCGGTGAAGGAAAGCTCGACATCGGAATCGTCTATTCTGACAGGCCGTGCGACACCGCCGGGACGTTTAGCCAGAACTCCGTTGTCTCTCCATCGGTCACGGTTACCAGGGGTCTCGTCGAATCCGGTCGGACAATCAGAGCCGTGATTGCAAATAGCGGCTGTGCGAACTGCGCAGTGGGCGAATACGGCCTGAAGGACGCACAGGAGATGGCAGCCATTGCGGCAGACAAACTGGGCATCAACCCGGACGAGGTGGCCGTAGGGTCAACCGGAGTGATCGGAGTCGAGCTTCCGATGGCTCTAATCAGAGACCACGTCCCTCAGATAACGCTGAAAGAAGAAGGTGGCGACGAGTTCGCTACCGCAATTCTCACGACCGACACCCGCACAAAGCACATTGCGGCCACTTTCAAGGTTGGTGGATCGAGCGTAACGATTGGAGGCGTCTCCAAGGGCTCCGGAATGATCCACCCCAATATGGCGACTATGCTGGCGTTCATTACCACTGACGCCGAAATTGAAAACACCTTCATGAAGCAGACGTTGCGAGAGGTTGTTCAGCTCACATTCAACCAGATCGACGTCGATGGCGACCAGAGCACCAACGACACCGTGTTGCTGATGGCCAATGGAGCCGCCGGTAATCCGACCATTTCCGGCGGCGATGAGGCTTCCGAGGAGTTCAGAGCGGCGTTGTACGCAGTCGCCCGCCACCTCGCCAAAGAGATCGCCCGTGACGGCGAAGGCGCTCGAACCCTGATGGAAGTAACTGTAGAAGGCGCTGAGTCCCACGAGGACGCACGCAAAGCGGCCAGGTCGATAGCCTCGTCGCTTCTGGTTAAGACCGCTGTCTACGGACGGGATCCGAACTGGGGCCGCATCATGATGGCTCTCGGCAAGAGCGAAATCAAACTCGAAGAGCCGAAAGTTCGAGTGTTCATCAACGATATCCAGATAGTTGCTGAAGGCAGAGCCATCGCCTACAACATCCAGAGCGTGGTTTCTGCGCTTGGCCAGGGTGAGGTGCGTATTCGTGTCTCTCTCGATGTCGGTGAAGGCCGAGGCACTGCCTGGGGCTGTGATCTCACCGAAGAGTACGTCGTCTTCAACTCCGCATACACCACTTAAACCAGCTGAGACGGGCCCTGTGTCACATCCCCCAGACACCGCTCCGGCAGAGAAGCGGCTGGTTGCTAGCTTTTCTATTCAGCGCGCTCTCAACGGAACTCGGAGCGGGCTATGGTGAACGACGAAAACATCACCGGAAAAGTGATTGTCATCAAGATTGGCGGCTCCACCCTCGGCGAGGGCGATAGCACCGTTCCGGACATCATCGACCTCTGGAGCCGCGGAGCAAAGCCGGTCGTTGTCCACGGCGGTGGAAAGGTAATTTCCGACTGGGTGGTGAAGCAAGGAATCCAACCCGTATTCGTGCGCGGTCTGCGTAGAACCGACCGTGAAACACTGGATGTAGCGGTGGCTGTCCTGGCCGGACTGGTCAATTCGGAGTTGGTAGCAGAGTTTTGTACCCGCGGGGCGAATGCCGTCGGACTTTCAGGTGTATCAGGCGGAATGCTCAAGGCCGAATTGATGAACGAAGACCTCGGCTACGTCGGCAGGATCGTAGAGACCGATCCGAAAACGGTAGTTTCCGTTCTCGACTCAGGCGCAATACCTGTAATTGCACCCACCGCCTTGTCCGCAAAAGCATCAGCCGAGACACCAGATCGAATCCTGAACATTAATGCGGACACATCCGCCGGCCACCTGGCCAGAGCTCTCGAAGCCGATCGGTTGATATTCCAGACAGATGTCGCAGGAGTACTCGACGCCAGCCGCAGGCTCATTCCAAGGATGACGAAGCGGCAGGCATACGATCTGGTCTCAGGGGGAATCGCAGCTGGCGGCATGATCCCAAAGCTCGAAGCCTGCGCCGACGCCCTGGATACCGTCAAATCTAGTCACATCATCGACGGTCGGATTGCTGGAGCGCTCCTGGCCTGCTGTGCGGGCGAGGACGTTGGCACTCGGATCACGTAACGGCGCCCTGGTGTAGACAAAAAAGATCGGGCCGGCGGAATTACGCCGGCCCGATCTTAATCATGCGTTTTCGGTCAGACCAAACAGGACCCGCTTATCACCGTCCGAGGGCTGCCAACCCACCAAGGTCAAGCCCGCCGAGTAGCGACTTGAACGACTTCGATGTGAGTTCGTTCAACCTGGCTCGGAGAACTGCGATCTTCGTCAGCCATTCCTCGAGTTCTGCTCGCAACTGTTCACGCGCCGCATCGTTCGGGTCCTCACCTCTTGTCGCCTCGTTCAGGCGTTCAATCAGTGGGCGAAGCTCCGTTGTGATGATGCTCTCGATCAGACCCTCAAGCTCGTCAATGGCCTTCTCGAGCTCCTCGGGAGCCGACAGTTCCAGCTCTTGAATTCTGCGGACTACCGCTTCTTTGTCCTCGGATACATCGTGGAGAGAGATCTCCATTCCGTGGATCAGGCCACCGAACTGTTTGCGCAGTGCACTGTGGCGGCTCTCGATTTCCTCACGCAACTGGTTGATTTCGGCTTCGATGACTTCGATCGAGTCGTTAATCTCAGATTTCAGTGCCGTTTCACTGTCGTGAATCGAGGTCCATTCGGCATCGAGTTCCTCGATCTGAGCCTGAATCCCCGTAGCATCTTCGGAACCTTCATCAAGTGTTTCCAGGTCGTCACGGAGTTCGCCAATCGCGTCATCTATCTCAACCGCACGTAGATCTGTGTCCCGGCCGATCTCCTCAAGCTGATTGAGTAACTCTTCCAGCTCTATTTCCAGGAGCGAAATCTTCTCTTCGATCTCACGTCCGGCTGCCTTCTTCGCTGCCTCAAGCAGACCGTTGTGTTCTTCGATCTGTTCTTGAAGTCCTGAGTACAGCAACTGCAACTCATTGAGCCGGTCATTCAGCTCTTCAAGTTCAATTCGTGTGCCAGGCGCGGCGAAGACAGTCCCGTCGGACTGGAGTACCGCAAGCTTGTGCTCGAGTGGATCCAATCTCTCATTCCGAATCAGGTTGATCTGTTTTTGAAGCTCATCAAGGTTGACCGTTAGATTGCCTTCCACGATGTCTCTCAGGTTCGCCTGGCGAGGCTGGATCTCCTCCACCTGGATCCGGCGCACCTCTTCCTGCAACTCTTTGTATTCGGCCTGCTCCTCAGGAGTCAGTCCAACACAGGCTGTGAAAAGGGCGAACGGGGTGAGCATCAGTCCCAGAAGCCGCTTGTTGCCACGAATATTCATGCAATATCCCTCGCACTACGAACATCAAGTTAGATTGTCCGCTTGAGCAAACTTTCTCTACACCGGATTCAACCTTAGGTTCGGCCGGTGGCGAGCCGCATGGTGCTTTTGGCCTAGTAAAGGCTCATACCGAAGGTGCATGATCGGCGGATAGTGACATAGCACGAAATTGGGCCTCCGAAGCCATCGAGATTGCGTTATATTTCGACCCCTGCGCTCGAAATGGTCATGAGCATCTGCTGCAATCGCGTTTCCAACTCTTGAATGACCATATCCGGGCGGAATTACGCACGGAGTCGCGCAACACAAAGAGGCGAGAAGATGACTAGCACCGCTGAATACAAAGAGCTTGAGTCGAAGTACTACATGCAGGTTGTGCGGCGCATGCCGCCGGTGCTTGTCCGAGGCGAAGGCACGAAGGTCATCGACAATGACGGCAAGGAATACCTGGACTTCACTGCTGGCTGGGCTGTACTGAACCTTGGCCACTCCCATCCAGAGGTGACCAGGGCAATCCAGGAACAGGCAGGGAAGATCCTGCAGATGTCGAACCTGTTCTACACGGTGCCCCAGCTTCCTCTCGCCAAGGTCATCGTTGACAACTCGGCTGCAGACCGCGTCTTCTTCTGCAACTCCGGCGCCGAGGCAAACGAAGGAGCGGCCAAACTTGCTCGCAAGTGGGGGAAGCTAAAGCTGGACGGCGCGTTCGAGATAATTACCACGCTCGACTCGTTCCACGGGCGCACCCAGGCGATGATGGCCGCTACCGGACAGCCGGCTTACCAGGACAACTGGCGTCCCCTGATGCCCGGCTTCGTGAACGTGCCGTACAACGACCTCGAGGCGATAAAGGCGGCATACACAGAATCAACCTGCGCAGTGCTCCTTGAGCCGATACAGGGCGAAGGCGGCGTGAATATGCCGGATGACGGCTACCTCAAGGCGGTCATGGACTTCTGCCACGAGAAGAACATTCTCTTCATGCTCGACGAAGTCCAGACCGGAATGGGGAGACTCGGGACTCTATTCGGTTATCAGCAGTTCGATGGCGTCGAACCTGATGTGATGACTCTCGGCAAGGCTCTCGGGTCTGGAGCCCCGCTCGGCGCATTCACATGCAAGGAGTTCTGCTCCGTTCTCGAACCTGGCGACCACGGCTCAACCTTCGGTGGCAACGCCCTCACGACCGCAGCCGGAGCTGCCGCAGCCAGGGTGATGGTCGACGAGGACATCCCTGCGGAGTCGTTGAAGGCCAGCGCGCACCTGGTGGGCAGACTCACAGCACTCAAAGAGAAGTACGACTTCATCAAAGAAGTCCGGGGGATGGGCCTGCTGATCGGAATGGAGATGACTAGAGACATCGCTGGGGCGGCAGTTGCTGAGTCGCTGGAGAATGGACTTCTGCTAAACGCAGTGCGGCCGAACACTCTCCGCTTCATGCCTCCTCTGACAGTGACGAATGAAGAGATCGACCAGGCTGTGGACATCCTGGATGCTGCTCTTGCGAAGGCCAGCGCTGAGTAAGCGTCGGCGGGGTCATGCCGGGTAATCAGGAACGATCGCAGTCGAAACAGGCTGCGATCATTCGCGTCGTGCAAGCATAAACCGGGAACCTGGCGTGACACACGGCTCTACCTGAGACACAATTAATCGGTCGTGAGCGGAATCAGCACGTTCACCGACTCCCGAACAGTCCGGCTAGTTCCCGTATTCGGTTCACGATCACAAAGGCGAACAGACCCATGGCAAGAGACAGGTGCGTCCTCGCGTACAGCGGGGGCATGGACTCAACAATCTCCGTCATTTGGATCCAGGAGCAGTACGACTTGGATGTCGTGACGCTCACAGTGGACCTCGGAGCAGGTCCCGAGATCGAAGGGGTCAAAGAACGCGCCGCTCAAGCCGGGGCCGTGGACTCGCTCATCTGGGACGTACGCGACGAGTTCGTTGACGAGTATGTCTGGCGCGGCCTTAAGGCTGGCGCACTCTATGAAGGTGCTTACGCGCTCTCAACGGCGCTCGGCAGACCGCTTATGGCCAAAAAGCTCGTCGAGGCAGCACGCCAGACCGGTGCGGTCGCCGTGGCACATGGCTGTACAGGCAAGGGCAACGACCAGGTGCGTTTCGACGCCGGTGTAAAGACGCTTTCTGCACACGGCGATCAACTTCGCATCATCGCCCCTGCCCGCGAATGGGGGATGAGCCGCGACGAGGAGAAGCAGTACGCTGCGAAGGCCGGACTTGAGCTTCGTGAGGTGGGCGAAGACCAACGGGTCTACTCCATCGACCGCAACCTGTGGGGACAGGCGATTGAGGGCGAGGACCTGGAGGATACCTGGGCTGCTCCGCCTGAAGATGCCTACTCGTGGACGCGCCCGATCGCTGATACACCCGACGAGCCAGACGAAGTTGAAATAGGCTTCGAAGCAGGCGTTCCGGTCTCGCTGAACGGCGAGAAGATGAAGGGCGTGGCGCTGATCGAAGCGCTCAACGATATTGCAGGCTCGCACGGCGTGGGCCGTATCGACCACCTCGAAAACCGGCTCGTCGGAATCAAGTCACGTGAGGTTTACGAGACCCCGGCGGCTGTCGTGCTGCATGCGGCTCTGCGAGCGCTGGAGACGGCGACTCTCTCCCGCGATCAGCAGCGGCTCAAGTCTTACATCGCGGGGCAGTATTCGGACCTTGTCTACGATGGCCGGTGGTTCACCGGCGTGCGTGAAGATATGGACGCACTGGTCGACTCTTCGCTGCGCTACACGACCGGCGACGTACGGGTACGACTCTTTAAGGGCGCTGCGGTGGTGACCGGCCGCCGCTCAGAGTACTCGCTGTATGACTTCGACCTTGCGACCTACTCGACGGAGGATGCCTTCGACCACGTTGCTGCGACGGGCTTCATCGACATCTACTCACTCCCGGCCCGTACGCAGTACAAGGCCCAGACGCGGCACGACGCGCGGTAGTGTTGCGATTTGGAAGTATTCAACGGTGGCGGCAATTTTCGATTCAATTGGTCGCAACACCCGGAGAATGAGACGAGTCTCAGAACTGGTCCAGCATGATCTGGTTGCCGTCAGGGTCTGACAGCATCACAGTGGCCGGACCTTCAAAGCCAGTCGCCTCGAACTCGATCGGCACGCCGTTCTCCTTCAGGCGCGCCTGAATCGAGCGGGCATCCGGCGGGTTCCATGACAGAACATTCTCATCGAACATGCCCTGGAACAGGCCAATCTTCGCCTCGCCGCTCTTCATCATCACCCAGTATTGACCCTCTTCCAGGTCGATCTCACCGTCATAGTTGAACTGTCCGTCGATCACCTCGAATCCCAGGTGCTCGTAGAACTTCGTCGAAGCCTCAATGTCCTTCACCGCCAGACTCACCGAAAAACTGCCCAGGTCCAAAACTCAAGTCCCCTTCAATCTATTTTTGGTGCGGCGCGGATCACGGAAGACCGCTCGATCACGAAGGAATCACGCACATCCGCCAACCCTCTACAAGTTCAGGATGGCACATTCACGTCAACGTGTGGAACTAGAGACAGCCGCGGTTTTTCCAGTTACGCAAACCGCTCGGGCGCCCGGCTGTCCTCGAAGCGAGTCTTCACATCGATCAGCACAGTCTTGCCCTCGCCATTCAACTGCTGCGCCTTCTTCAGCGCCGGTCCGATCTCCGCAGGCTTCGTGACATGAATACCCTCCGCGCCCATAGCCATCGCAAGTGCGGCGTAATCACCCTGCATGTGTGAGACGCCGAACTGCTCACGCGCGGTCGGAAATCCGCCGGGATAGGTCGCCATGCCGCCGTTGTTCAGCACGATCGTGGTGATTGGAACGCCGGCGCGGGCGGATGTTTCGATGTCCAGTCCGGACATTCCGAACGCACCGTCACCCATCATGTTCAGGCAGAACCGTTCGGGCTGGGCGAGCTTTGCGCCAATCGTCAGTGGAATGCCGAATCCCAGGTGCGTCGTCTTGCCCCAGCCGATGTAGCTGTGAGGCGTGGTCGCTGTGTAGAACGGCACGATCTGGTCGCGCGGCGCGCCGGCATCGTGAGTGACCGTGCTGTTCTCCAGGTCCAGGTTCTTGTTCATCTCGTTTATCAGCCGGTACGGATTGATCGCTTCCTGGTCATCCTCGAGATACTTCTTCCAGCGACCAAACCACTCTCTCTTCACATCGGCAATCCGGTCGCGAACGCCCGTCGACTTTCCCTCTTCGCCAATCTGCCCCTTCGTCTCATCAATCATCGCCTCAAGGGTGAGGCGAGCATCGCCGACCAGACCGACCGACGCAGCGACGTCTTTGTTCAATTCCTCAGGGTTGTGCACGCCATGAATAACGAATTTTCCATCCGGAATCTGCTGGGCATAGGAAGTGGTCGTGAGAGATGCCCCGATTGCGAACAACACGTCGCAGTCGTCGATCCACTGCCTTCCCGCCTTAGTCGTCACGCCGCTGCCTGCACCAAGCGAAAGCGGATGCCGCTCGTCAAACGCTGATTTGCCCGGCATGCTCGTGAATACCGGCGCATCAATGAGCTCTGCGAACTCCCGCAACTGGTCTGTCGCCCTTGCGTTCATCACGCCTGCGCCAGCCCAGATGAGCGGATTCTTAGCGCCGACGAGTGCTTTCACCGCATCCTGCACATCCGAGTTAGAGGGTTGATGTTTCGGGGATGCCGGTGACGTGTAGTTCATCGTCTCTTCTGGGACCTCTTCCATGCACACGTCCGCCGTCATCTCCACCACGACCGGGCCGCCGCGCCCGGTGCGCAGTGCATTGAACGCCCGGCGCATGTTGTTGCCGATGTGGTTCGCCCGGACTACGACCTCAGCGCTCTTGACCACGCTCTCCCACGTCTTCGTTGCAAGGAAATTCGGCCTGACGTTCATTCGGTCGAGCACATTTCCACCCGGCAAGACAAGCATTGGAATGTTGTCTGCATTCGCCTGTGCCAGTCCACCCACCGAGTTTTCAGCCCCGGCCTGCGATTGCATTGCGACGACGCCGAAGCGCTTACGATCACTGACTCTTGAAAAGCCGTCAGCGGCCATGACAGCGCCACGCTCATGCCTGAACGCGATGGGCCGGATCCCTTCTTTCGCTACCGCTTCAATCAGCGGGTTTGACGGGTAGCAGGGCATGACTTCCACGCCCTCTTGCTTCAGGATGTGGGCGATGTACGCGAATCCGTTCATAACTGTCTTTCGGTTGTCCCGGCTTGCGGCGGGAATGATGTGGCTGGCGTCTGGTCGGCTTATTGGGGCAGAGTTTACCCCCAGAAGTTGTGTAGCGGCTGCCGAGGGTATGCGACGATAATCGCCTCACGACGTTTGGCAGAGGCCACGGCATTCCATACCGGGCATAGCGCGGAGCAGTTGATGACTGAAGTTAACAAAGATCCAGCGGCCGCAGTACGCGGAGCAGTGCTGGCAAGCGACTTCACACAGTCGCTGCACTATGACCGTCGCCTGTACCGGGAGGACATCGCCGGATCCATCGCACACGCCGCCATGCTCGGGCGCCAGGGAATCATTCCGGAAGCGGATGCGGAAAAGATCGTCGAGGGTCTGCGCCAGATCGAACAGGAGATCTCGGAAGGCAGTTTCGGCTGGAAGCCGGAGTTGGAAGATATTCACATGAATGTGGAGTCACGCCTACACGAGATCATCGGCGAAACAGCGGGCCGACTGCACACAGCGCGTTCGCGAAACGATCAAGTTGCGACCGACACGAGGCTCTGGGTCAAATCTGCCGCAGACGAGGCGATAGCGGCAGTACGGATCCTGCAGCGAGCACTGTTGGGACAGGCCGAACAACACACCGGCACGGTAGTGCCCGGATATACACACTTGCAACGCGGGCAGCCGGTCGTATTCGCGCATCATCTCCTTGCCTACTTCGAGATGTTCGACCGCGACGCGGGCCGGTTTCTGGCAGCCAAACGCGCTGCCGATGTGATGACCCTCGGCAGCGGTGCAATGGCCGGCTCACCGTATCCACTTGACCGCCAGTCGGTGGCTGAGGAGCTTGGGTTCGGCGCGATTTCGAGCAACAGCATGGACGCCGTGTCCGACCGCGACTTCATCCTCTACTACCTGTTCGCTGCTTCGGTGACGATGGCTCATCTCTCCCGACTGGCTGAGGAGTTCGTCATCTGGTCCTCAGACGAGTTCGGCTTCATCCGGCTTCCAGATGAATACACCTCAGGGTCCAGCATCATGCCGCAGAAGCGCAATCCTGATTTCGCCGAACTAATGCGCGGCAAAACAGGCCGCGTCTATGGTCACTTACTGGCACTGCTCACAACCGTGAAGGGTTTGCCTCTGACATACAACCGGGATCTGCAGGAGGACAAGGAAGGCCTGTTCGATGCAGCTGACACTGTAATGCCGGTGTTGTCAGCAGCTGCCGGGATGGTGCTTGGCATGAATGTTGAAGCCGATCGCATGCGGAACGCGGCCGAACACAGCTACGTTCTCGCCACCGACATCGCAGACTACCTGGTGCGTAAGGGAGTTCCGTTCAGGCAGGCGTACATCGCCGTTGCTGCTCTGGCGAAGAAGAGTATTGCAGCAGGAAAAGGGTTTAGCGAGCTGGACATGAGCGACTTTAGATCGGCGTCGGAACTGTTCGATGACGACGTAATGTCCGTGACGCTGGACGGTGCGGTGGCGGCCAGGGACGTGCCCGGCGGCACCGCGCCAACCCGTGTGCTAGACGCTTTGCAGAAGGCGTATGGCAGACTTCATGCGTCGGTTGCAGAGGGATAATCATGCGAAAATCGGTTCTGCTTACGATGCTGATCTTTTCGCTGATGGCACTGTCAGCTTGTGCTACTGCAAGTTCAACCTCTCCAGTTGAAGGCACGGTTACAATACCGAACTTCCTCGGATTCGGCAGCGACGACGACGGGTTACACGTTCAGTTCGTACGCGTTGAAAACGATTCCCGCTGCGCAGCCGGAGTGCAGTGCATTCGGGCAGGTGAAGCCTTTGTGGTCCTGAGGACGACAGTTGACAGTGGATC
>JAJCYY010000101.1 GCA_029262735.1 Chloroflexota bacterium
CGACGAAGACAGTAGTAGCAACGCAATCTCCAACACCTGTTCCGACTAACTCTCCGACACCCTCACCAACAGTTCAGCCGACATCGACGGCTACACCTTCACCTACGCCTACGCCGACTGCAACTCCATCACCTGCACCCACTGCGACCCCAACGCCGGTGCCGACGCCTACTTCTACCCCGGTACCAACGCCTGATCCCCGATACGGACTAATCGTTAGTAGCAACGCTGCCCGAGCATTCGAGCTGTTGGGTGCCGCTGAGTACATCGACTATTCCGCCAACCCGTCCAATGTACCGGTCGGAGCACGCAAGGTTCTCTTTATCTCAAACGTAAACCCTGTGCCCTTGCAGCGGATTCAGGAGTCGGCAGCACTGGCTCCTGGATCTGTCTGGTATGTGCTCGGGGAACCGAACGCAAAAGGACTGGCTGTGCCGGATGTCGTGGTAGGCCTTCACGACACCTATGTGGCCATCAAGAGTGCTGATCCGACAGCACTAATCACGAGCCCCTCGATCCTCAACTTCAACTTCACCTGCACCAACTGTAGCGGCTATCCGCGGGGAGAGAGTTGGATCGAGGACTTCTATTCCGAGTATGTGAGCCTGTTTGGAGCGGAACCGCCTATCGACATCTGGGCGATCGACGTGTTCCCGATCGTCTGGCCGGCACGCGGCCTAACGGCCAGCGAGGCCTTTCCAACCGTGCGGGACGATATTGTCGTGGAGCAGATTCAGCGCTATCGAAGCTGGTTGAATGAGCGCGAGACGACGCGTGACCAACCGATCTGGATCACGGAGTACGGTCTCCACTGGGGCTTTCCAGGTATTACGTTCGACGCTGAGGGCTGTAGAGGCCGTCCCACCCCTGTCGGTGACTATCTAACCGACGATGTGATCACGTATCTTCAGCGCACATACGAATGGCTGGAAGCGAACGCCGATCCTTTGAACATTGAACGGTGGTTTACCTTCTCCACGTTCAGAGACATCGACGTCTGTCAGAAAGACTGGGGAAACGGTCTATCTTTGCTCGACAGCCCGGACGCATCAGGGGAACTCTCCGACGTCGGCGCGTTCTACAAAAACTGGACCCTCGGCGTGCGCTAGCCGGGATTGGTCAGTTCATATACAGGCCACCGTCGACGTTTAACGCCTGACCCGTGATATTTCGCGCCCGGTCGGACGATAGAAATGCCACAGCGTTCCCGATGTCTTCTGGTGTCTGTTCGCGACCGAGCGGGATGTTCTCAAATCGATTCTCAAAATACTGCCTGCCGGACATTTTCGGGTCGCCATCTATTTTTAACCTCCGATCGGCAATATCGTGCCATAAACTGGTCCACAGCACTCCCGGGCAGACTGAGTTTACGTTGATCTTGTGGGCCGCCAGTTCGTAGGCAAAGGCCTGTGTGACGTTGATGGCAGATGCTTTTGAGGTTGAGTAGTGAGCAAAACCTGGTGAACCTCGCCTGCCAGCTACCGATGCGATGTTTACGATCTTGCCGGAACGCCTTTCGATCATGTGGTCAGAGACAGACCTCGAAGCGTGGACGATTCCAAGAACATTCACTTCAAAGATCCTGTTCCAGTCTTCGATCGAACCGGTGGCCCGCTCTGGCCAGCCCGACGCTCCAGCTATGCCAGCATTGTTAACGAGGATGTCTACCCTTCCAAACGCCGCTAGCGCTGACTTCACCATCTCGTCAGTCGCAGCCTGATCTGAAACGTCGACCTCACCACTTTCTCCTCGGGGTCCGAGCGCAGCCACTTCGCCGCTCATTGTCTTTGCCGCGTCGGCGTCTATGTCCGCTATGAATATGTCAGCTCCGGCCTGAGCGAGTCGCAAGGCAATCCCGCGGCCAATCCCGGTAGCGCCGCCTGTCACGATCGCAACCTTGCCAGCCAGGTCTATGTAGCTTCGTTCCTGAGTCATTCCTGAGTCCAGTTAGTGGTGATTCTCGTTGCTAAGGCCCATCAGCGCATGAAAAATCCGCCATCAACATTAAGCGCCTGGCCGGTGATGTTCTTCGCCTCTTCCGAACATAGAAACAGCGCGGCATCTCCGATATCTTCCGGCGTCTGCTCCGACCCAAATGGGATGTTTACTGCGATCATCTTCTCGAACACCGCCCGCGGCTCAAGGCCCTCGTATTGCGGATCGTTCTGGGCGTAACGGGCTCCAACCTGCTCCCACATAGGAGTCCAGAGCAGTCCCGGGCAGATGGCGTTGACGTTGATGTTGTCAGGTGCAAGTTCGGTCGCAAGCGCCTGTGTGTAGTTGATAACGGCTGATTTGCTTGAGGAGTAGTGCGGCAGCGACGGGCGGCCTTCCCGACCGGCGATCGAGGCAAGGTTGAGTATCTTGCCGTATCCCGCCATTTTCATATGAGGAATGACAGCGGTGGCCGCGTTCACACTGCCGATCACGTTGACCTGAAAGGTGAAACGCCAGTCTTCCTCCGTAGAGCTTGCACGCTCGTACCATCCCGGCGCTCCAGCCACGCCAGCATTGTTAACCAGGATATCGATTCGACCAAACCGCTGGATCGCAGCACTCACCATTTCCTCTGTGGCGTCTGTGTCGACAACGTTTGTGACCTGCGCAGCCGACTCGACGCCCAGGGAGGACATCTCGTCTGCGGTTTTTTCTGCGGCCTGTGCGTTGATGTCCGAGACGACGATACTCGCACCCTGCTGGGCCAGCTTTAACCCGATCGCTCTTCCAATCCCGGTCGCCCCGCCGGTGACAATCGCCACTCTTCCGCTCAATAACAAAATGCTTCTCCTCCTCCGGGCGTGCCTGACAGACGCATACAGATCCGCTTACGTCTCCAGACTCGCAGGCGGACAGATTATACTGCGCCTCCAATCTGGTCACGACCAATCTACTTGAATCACACATCGGAAGGTGAAGTGGGCACCAGCCGTAAGAAAGCTCTCGAATACGCCTACTCGTTGCTCGAAAGGCCACGAGCCCATCTTCGCGTGGATTTGGCACAGGTCACCAACGGTGTGGTGCTTCGACATCACGGGAGAGTTTTGACCCGTGTGTATCTCAATCGGAGCGGAATGAATGCGGCAGCGGCAATGGCTGAAGCACTCGGGGTTCGAATACCGCCGTCAGGGGACTCTGTTTCAACTCTGGCATCCACCGGCCTGCTGTACAGAGTGCTGGCAATCTCGCAGATCGACTTCCGAAACGAGGCGTCGTTCGAACTCGCAGCGAATCTGGTCGAAGAGGCGATTGATATGCAACGCGGCGGCTCTTCCGGCAATCAGGCCGAGTAGCGATCATAAGGAGTAGAAGCTTGGATCTTCAACTGAAGGGCAAACGGGCGATCGTAACCGGTGGAAGCCGAGGGATTGGAAAGGCCATCGCTCGTGCGCTGGCGGCCGAGGGCGTTGACCTGGCACTGGTGGCACGGACCGATGGGCCTCTGCAGGAGACTGCGCTTGAAATCGCTGCGGAGTCCGGCCGTCAAGTCGTCCCGTTGACCGGTGACACCGGCGTTGATGCGTCGGTACGGCAGTTCGTATCCGCTGCCGTCGAGGAACTTGGTGGAATCGACATTCTTGTCAACAACGCGGCAAGGCCGGGCGGACAGGGGCCTGTTCCTACCCTCGCCGAAGTCACAGACCAGATGTTTAACGAGGATATGAACGTAAAGGTGATGGGTTACTTGAGATGTGCCAGGGAAGTTGCTCCGCATATGAAAGCAAATGGCTGGGGCAGGATCATAAATATCTCCGGTCTGGCAGCCAGAAGCTCGGGAACCGTGATTGGCAGCATGCGAAACGTCGCGGTTGCGGCGATGACGAAGAACCTCGCCGATGAACTTGGCCCCGACGGAATCAACGTGACTGTTGTGCATCCTGGCCTGACCCGAACGGAGGCAACCACCGGTGTGATAAACGCTCGGGCCAAGAGCGAGGGGCGCTCAGAGAACGAGATCGAGGCTCAGATGGCGCTGGGAAACTCCGTGAGGCGAATCATCAACGCGTCCGACATCGGGAATATCGTCGCCTTCCTGGCTTCACCGCTGGCCGTCGCAATATCAGGGGATGCAATCGCAGCAGGAGGAGGTGTTGGTCGAGCAATTCACTACTAACCTTCATTAGAGCGCACTGTTGGACCATCTGCGCATTGCAGCGATTCTTTTCAAGCCGCAACTGGCATCTCGCTTCTTGTGTTCGGCTTCGCTGTTCGCCACTGTTCAAGCTGCTTGCGGACCGGGAAATCGATCCAGCCAACGCCCTGCCTGGCGGTAACAACGGCCACACCGAGCGGATCGCCGTTGTCAGTCTTCCTTCGAGTCACAAATGACCATGTGTCGCTCATGCTGTACGCCAGGTCCAGAAGAGTCCGAGGCTCGATAGCTATGTCCATCGAAGACGATGTGACGATCACGGCAATATTCGGGTTGACCGCCTCTAGCTTTCGCATTAGATCGATCCCGCCCGATTTCCGCTCGTGGTCAACACTTGCGATGACAACATCCGGCGAAAGATTGCTGACAGCCCATATGGCATGATTTTCGGAGTTCGTGATGGCGATCTGCCCGCTGATTCCGAGCCTGCTGAGCCGGGCCAGCGTGAACGAACAGTACTGGGCGCCCCCAACGACAAGGATCTGGCAGTCTTCGTCGGGTTTCAGGCCGAAGGACTGCTTCGTGGTAGGAACCGCGAATCCGCGCCCTTTTGATGCTGCATGACTCTTGGTCTTCCGCCGGATGATGCGTCGCTTGGCCATAATTGCTCCAGGTGTGCTCCAAGATTGGGCAGGGCACGTAGTTGGTCTGCACCTAAAGTTCACACGAGTAAAAGGTGCCGTCAGTTTGAACACAGTTCATCTATATGGGAAGAAAGTCCCATGATGAGCCTCCCAAGGTGTGCGCTGAGTTTGGCTGGTAACCTTCCACAGCTTGCTCGCAAACGTCGCCAACACCTACGCCCAACTTTGAGTGAACTACATGAAGAACAACGAACCGGTATTTAGCGACGCGGTCACTCTCGCAGATCAGCTTCAGAAAAGAGATCTGTCAGCGGTTGAAGCGGTTGAAGCTCATCTGCTACAGATCGAACGACTGAACCCGGAGTTGAATGCAATCTGCACGTTGGCGGCGGACACTGCGATGGAAACTGCGCGGCAACTCGACAATGGCCCTGTGACTGGTCCTTTGCACGGAGTGCCGGTTGGAATCAAGGATCTATCTGCGACGAAGGGGCTCAAGACGACGTTCGGTTCACCAATATTCTCGGAGTGGGTGCCAGACTACGACGCGTTGCCCGTCGAGAGGTTAAAGCGGGCCGGAGCGATCGTGATAGGCAAGACGAACACACCGGAATTTGGAGCTGGTTCGCAGACGTTCAATCCTGTATTCGGTCCAACGTTAAATCCGTATGACCTTACGAAGACATGCGGCGGTAGCAGTGGAGGTTCGGCAGTTGCCCTCGCCTCCGGAATGGTCCCGCTGGCTACCGGATCGGACCTTGGCGGCTCCCTTCGCAACCCGGCCGCCTGGTGCAATGTGGTGGGATTCAGGACCTCAATTGGCCGAGTACCCTCTTATCCGAACACGCTAGGCTTTAACTCACTCTCGGTGCAGGGTCCGATGGGCCGCAGTGTTGACGATGTCGCGCTACAACTCTCAGTGCTCGCCGGTCCGGATCCCCGAGTACCCGGTTGCCTACCGGAGCCGGGAACCGGATTCTCCATAGACCTGGAGCGTGATTTCAAAGGCACACGTATCGCCTGGAGCCGTGACCTTGGCGGATACCCGATTGATGCTCGTGTCACTGCGGTTCTCGAAAAGCAGAGAGAGGTCTTCTCAGATCTTGGCTGCATTGTTGAGGAGGCGAGCCCCGACCTGAGTGACGCAGACGAGATTTTCCAGGTCTTCCGTGCCTACAAATTCGCTTCGGACTACCGAAAACACCTCGAGGAACATCCCGACAAGCTTAAGCGGACCGTGGCGTGGAACATTGAAGAAGGCCTGAAACTGTCGGCTATGGACCTTGCCGAGGCCGAGGTCAAACGGACTCTTCTACACGAAAGAGTGGCGAACTTCTTCAGCAGCTACGATTACCTGCTCTGCCCCGTGACCAGCGTACCTCCCTTCTCGATAGACGAGGAGTACGTGACTGAGATCAACGGCAAGAAGCTGACCAACTACATCGAGTGGATGGCATCGTGTTATGCCATCACCGTTACTGGACACCCCGCAATATCGGTGCCTGCGGGCTTCACAGGCGATGGACTGCCGGTTGGGCTTCAGATCGTTGGTGGATACCGAAAAGATCTATCGGTCTTGCAGATTGCGAAAGCGTTCGAGTCGGCAACGCAGTTTGGTCGCACGCGCCCCGCTATCGCCTCGGCCAACAACTAACATTGGCTGACAGGTGCTGTTTGGCGCCCTACAGATAGTCGAACCATGAGCTACTCTGTGAGCCGGTAACTGCACTGAGCAAGGAGCTCGACAGGCAGGCACTACAAGGACCAGGACAGGCATGCCAAAACTCGCAGCAAATCTTACGATGATGTTCAACGAAGTCAGGTTCATGGACAGGTTTGAAGTTGCGTCTAACGCTGGCTTCAAGGGCGTTGAGTACCTCTTCCCCTACGAGTTCCCTGCCGATGAGATTAGCGAACAGCTGGACAAGCACCACCTCCAGCAGGTGTTGTTCGATTTTCCTGCAGGTGACTTCGAGGCGGGTGAGCGCGGCATGGCCATTCAGCCAGACCGAATAAGCGAGTTCCAGGACGGCGTGGGGAAAGGCCTGGAGTACGCCAAGGCTCTGAGCTGCAAGCGCCTCACTGTGCTGGCGGGCCTGGCGCCAAAAGACATTCAGGCGGGGCAACTCCAGGAGACGCTCGTCGAAAATCTAAAGTTCGCGGCTAAGGAAGCCGGGCCATTCGGCATCACGGTCTTGCTGGAGCCACTGAATACGATCGACACGCCGGGGTTCTTCCTTTTCCGAACCAACCACGCGTTGTCGGTTATCGAGGCCGCAGGATCGCCGCCTAACCTGAAGCTCCAGTACGACGTCTACCACATGCAGATCATGGAAGGCGATCTCATTCGCACGATTGACGCAAATCGTGACAAGATCGGCCACTTCCAGATCGCCGATAATCCGGGACGGAATGAGCCGGGAACAGGGGAGATCAACTACGTCAATCTTTTGCACCACCTGGATGAGTCCGGCTATGACGGTTGGGTCGGATGCGAGTATCGCCCTGCCGGTAGCACCGTTACCGGCCTCTCATGGGCGAGCGAGTACGTCTCTCCTTGATCAGCTGACGACACGCTAAACAAAGGCCAGTCAGTTATCTGCTGACTCTCGCATCTAAGATGGTGACAGAGTATCCTTTGCGCATCGTCAGGCACGCAGACGCACGGCCACCCAATCCTGGTTGGCAAATCATCGAAATCAAGGAGTAGCAGATGGTCACCGCCGCGGTGATTCTCTCGTTCATCATCTCTATCGTTCTGGTACTCGTTGCCATTTCGCAGATCGACGCCTGACGACTCCCACTGTCCGGTTCGTACTACCCGCGGCGCAAACGATGCGCTGACCTCTTATTTCTCGGTCTCCTTCTTGTAGCTGCCGACCAGCCAGACAGATGCCCAGACTCGAAGCCAATCTCCAGTACATGTTCAACGAGCTGGCCCTGCTCGACCGGTACGACGCGGCCGCGGAAGCCGGGTTTAAGGGCGTGGAGATACAGAGCCCGTACTCGGTTCCTGCTGAACAGATCGTCGACCGCCTGGAGCGGAACGGACTTCGGCACATCATCATCAACATGCCGATGTCTGATCCAGACACCGGGCTGAACAACGTTCCGCTTCAACCAGATCGCACCGACCTGTACAGGGAGCGAATTGCCCAGGGCGTTGAATACGCCAGTGCACTCGGCTGCCTGGGTGTGAACGTTGGCGTGGGACCGTTACCGGACGGCGTATCGGACGAAGAGGCCTGGTCGACGCTTGTCAGCAACCTGAAGTACGCCGCAGCAGAGCTTGAGGCCGTTGGAGTTAAAGGGCTCATCGAGGCGATCAACACCCGCGATCAGCCAGGCTTCTTCATCCATACGACTGCCCAGACTAGAAGCCTTATCGAAGAGGTCGGGCACGGCAATCTGTTCATCCAGTACGACTTCTATCACATGCAGATCATGGAGGGTGATCTTGCACCTACTGTGAAAGAGAATCTTGACCTGATCGCTCATATGCAGATGGCGGACACTCCAGGCCGCCATGAACCGGGGACCGGTGAGATCAACTACGATTACCTGCTGCCATACCTTGATGAGATCGGCTACCGAGGCTGGGTTGGGTGTGAGTACGCTCCTCTAAAGGGCACGAGGGAAGGGCTGGGCTGGGCAGACAGGTGGTTGAAATAGCGGCTCCAATTACATCAAGATTGACTGATGTTTGAAACCAGTGCGATACGAGCCGTCATCTTTGATCTCGATGGCACTCTCGTAGAGACGGAGCATCTTAAAGCGCAGGCCTACGCCGAGCTTGTCGGCAATCTGACCGGCCGAGACGCGCCGCAGCCTGAAGCCATTGAACTCTATCGCTCGATTGTCGGTGCGACCGATCTCGCGGTGTGTGACGCCATGATTGCCAGGTTTGATCTGGTGCCGGTCTTGGAGACGCTCGAAGATGACACTCCCCGAGAAGCCCTGCACCGACACCGTATGGCTATTTATCAAAACACCTACGGCACTGCAGCAAACCTGAGACGCCTTGCCTATCCTCACAACGTTGAACTGGCGCGTGCCGCGTCCTCCGAAGGACTTCCTGTCGGTGTCGCCACAATGTCGTTCGCATCAGAAGCGAGACGGGTGATCGAGGTGATCGGGCTCTCAGAAACGGTTCAGACTATCGTCGGTGTCGATGACGTGGTCAATCCGAAACCAGCGCCCGACGCATTCCTGCTGGCTATGGAACGATTGGCCGCAAAGCCGACAGAAACGTTAGTAGTGGAAGACTCACCGCGCGGGACACGGGCAGCAGCGGCTTCAGGCGCCAGATGGCTGTGTGTGGCGACGGAGTTTTCGAAAGAGGCGCTTAGGGCCGATTCCGAGCTCGACCCGCAGTGGATAGTCTGGGATCCGTCAGGTCTAAGTGACGCCGTGGCCCGCCGCATCTCAGGGCAAGGCTGCTAACCTCGTGTTACACGGCACCTGAAGCCAAATGCTCCGCATGTGCCAGCACCGACTGAGGTGTTCTGCATCTAACCGTCAGGGAATCGCTCCGCTATCCACAACTCGGTACCAGGAGAAGGCAACATGCAAGTCGGTATGGTTGGACTTGGCCGCATGGGCGGCAACATGGCGAAACGCCTTCTTGGTGACGATCACGATGTCGTCGCCTTCGACCCGAATCCAGATGCTGTGACCGAGCTTAGCGCCCAAGGAGCCTCAGGCGTTGGTTCCCTCGAGGAACTCGTTGAGAAGTTAGAGATGCCGCGAACGGTCTGGGTAATGGTGCCTGCCGGTAAGATCACCGATCAAACGGTGAGCAACCTTGCTTCTCTGCTCAATGCAGGCGACACGGTGATTGACGGAGGCAACTCGAACTACAAGGAGTCGATCAGGCGAGGTGAGATGCTGGCCGAGCACGGTGTCGACTATCTCGATTGCGGCACCAGCGGTGGCGTGTGGGGGTTGGACAACGGCTACTGTTTGACCATTGGCGGAGAACGTGCAGCTTACGACCGTAACCGTCCAATATTTAAGACCCTTGCTCCTCCGGAGAACGACGGCGGGCTCTACGTGGGACCTTCCGGGTCCGGCCACTACACGAAAATGGTCCACAACGGCATTGAATATGGCCTGATGCAGGCGTACGCAGAGGGTTTCGAGCTTCTGGCGGCGAAGGAAGATTTCGGGCTCGACCTCGGAGCGATCGCAGAAAATTGGCGCTACGGCTCCGTGATTCGGTCATGGCTCCTGGACCTGACGGCTGATGAGTTCACCGACGATCCAAAACTTGAGAAGCTCACATCTTATGTAGATGACTCCGGAGAAGGCCGCTGGACAGTCGACGCCTCAGTCGAACTCGCCGTTCCGGCTCCTGTGATTGCGCTGGCCCTGCAGATGAGGTTCAGGTCGCGCCAGGAGAATCCACTCGGCGGGCGCGCGCTTGCAGCGATGCGAAACGCCTTCGGTGGGCATGCCGTGAGGAAGAGTGATGGTGAGTAACTCCGGAGACGACCAGCGTCTGACCGTTGTCATCTTTGGTGCCTCAGGCGATCTGACGCGTCGGAAACTGGCACCTGCCCTGTTCCACCTCTACAAAACCGGCGCACTTCCCAAGATGTGCCACTTCGTCGGCGTAGCAAGATCTGAGATGGACGACGAATCTTTCCGCAGCGCGCTCGTCGAAGGCGCCGAGGAGATTCTCGCCTACGATCATGAAGCGTGGGACGAGTTCGCAGGCAAGATAACTTACATCCGAGGCAGTTCGACAGATGATGAGTCCCTGAAGCGGATCGATCAGGCCGTTTCCGGGTACTGCTCAGACGGGAGCACAGACAACCGCATCTACTACATGGCCCTTGCGCCATCTCTCTACACCGGCACATTGCAGGCACTTGGCAGGTGCGGCATGTTGGAGGAGAGCAGCGGATATCGAAGGGTTGTCGTCGAGAAGCCGTTTGGCACCAATCTGAAGTCTGCACAGGCGTTGAATGAAGTGGTCCACTCGGTGCTAAACGAGTCCCAGGTTTTTCGAATCGACCATTACCTGGGCAAGGAGACTGTGCAGAACCTGCTGGTCTTTCGGTTCGCAAACACAATCTTCGAACCGTTGTGGAACCGGAACTACGTGGACCACGTGCAGATATCGGTGCTGGAGAGCCTCGACACCGAAGGACGTGCCGGATACTACGACGGAGCGGGCGTGCTGCGTGACATGATGCAGAGTCACCTGCTCCAGTTGCTGGCGCTAGTCGCAATGGAGCCTCCCGCGACAGGCGGCTCGGACGCTCTCAGAAACGAAAAGGCGAAGGTTCTACAGTCAGTCAGCAAGTATGAGACTGATTCGGCGGCGATCAACTCTGTTCGCGGGCAGTACGTCGGCTACAGGGACGAAGAGGGCGTCGCAGAGTCCTCGAGCACAGCAACATTTGGTGCAATCAGGTTGTATGTGAACAACTGGCGCTGGCAGGGCGTGCCGTTCTTCGTTCGCTCGGGCAAGGCACTCGCTGAAAAATCTTCAGAGATCTCTGTTCAGTTCAGAGCACCGCCTCACACGATCTTCGACACTCACGGTGCTGAAGTCACGCCAAACCTGCTTCAGATATCGATTCAGCCTCATGAAGGTGTTCACCTGACGTTCGAGAACAAAAAGCCCGGAACGCGGATGGGCACGGCGCCAGAGCGGCTCGAGTATCACTTCCCAGCACAGGTGATTCGCGATTCTTACGAGCGACTTCTGCTTGACGCCGTTGAAGGCGATCAGTCGCTGTTCACGCGCAGTGACGAGATCGAGATGTCGTGGCAGATCATCGACCCGTTCGTAGAGGCGTGGCAGAACTCGCTTAAGTCGCAGCTGTATCCATACGAGAAGGGAACGATGGGACCGGAGACGGCCGATGAGTTCCTGGGTGAGAACAGAGTCTGGTACGGCCACGGATCAGAGCTTTGACGGACGAGTTGGGAATCCCGGACTTGCCCGACACTAATGGGCTCAATCCGCAACTGATGTCTGCGTCGGAACTACGCCAAAACCTGGAGCGGCTGTTCGGCTGGCTGCAGATCGTTGAGGCGGCACCTGATCCCCTGCCTTTAACACCGGTCTTCGAGGCATCAGTCGAGTCGGTGAGAGAGGTCGCCAACTTGCTGCTCCAGGAGCAACGGGAGCGGCATTCAGACGAGACGTCACCGCGCGGAGGTTAAGCTCTGTGGGATTCACCAAAAGCTGACATCACGCAGCGCCGAGAAACAGCGCCGATGAATTTGCCCTGCTTCAGAACGGGCACCCAATCGACATGGCGAGACAGCATCCGAGAGACGACCGAAAACGCCGACTCGTGAAACGCTGCCGTCATGCGCGGAGCAAATGCAGCCTCACCCGCCGTGATCGGTTGCTGTTCAAGCAGTGAGTCTTCGGCAAGAACACCTACGAGTGAGCGATGAGCGTCAATAACTGCGACGGGATCGCCGTCATTGGCTTCGACGATAGCCTTTGCGTTTGGAATAGATTCGTCAGCGAAGACGACCGGAACGCGAGCATTCATGATGTGCTCAACACTACTCAGAAACTGCATCGTCTCTGTCATTAATGTGTCCTATGAAGGAGATTTGGTCGGCTTTGAGGCAAGCGCAGACAATGTCGTGCACGAACCGACTGTTTAGTCATGCTGCAAACCGATAGCGAAGACGGCGCCTATGTTAGAAATCACGACGCTCACACACCGGGCTGAACGGTTAGGGGGTACGAGCCGTGAGAGTACTGCTCGAGCGATTCGAAAGGCTCATCACGTTGGGAGTTGAGCGCTGGAATGTGCTCACTTAAGTGACCGAGCGTAGAGTTCTTTCTGCCTTGCAGCCGCCTTTTTCAAGACTGCGCTTGCGTCCGGTCTCGGCTGGTATGTGGCGCTGACGTTTGGGCGCAAACTGTACAGGGAATCGATAGCTCCCAGGGCGTGAAGCGCCAGGACGGCGGCCCCGCGGCTCGTACCCTGCTGCTCCATGTTTACAACAACCGGCGCTCCCAGTGCGTCTGCCATCGTCTGCAACCACCATTCCGAACTTCGAACTGCGCCTCCAGACGCAACGAAGACCAGGTCTGGAGAGCGCTGTGGCAGCAGCAGTTCCGCCACGAGAGCAAAGCGCAGACTGACGGCCTCCATCATTGCTTGAACCATCTCCAGCGCAGATGTGGACGTGCGAAGCCCCTCAAACACACCGGTCGCACGGGTTGACCAGCCCGTTGCCCGTTCGCCTGCAAGGAACGGGAGCACGGTTAGACCATGACTGTCGGGAGCCTGGCCCGCGAGTTCGGCATCGAGTCTCTCGAGCGGAGGCAGGTTCAGCACATTTTTCGCCCATTCAATCAGTAGACCTCCTTCGCTGAACGCTCCTCCCATGAGGGTTGCATCCTTGCCGAGCCGGTAAGCCCAGAGGCCTTTTGGAACCTCCGGCGATTTGGCTTCTGTCAACACGCGCATCGCGCTTGTCGTCCCGACGGAAAGAGCCACACGATCCGGGCTCGCACACCCTGTCCCGATGTTGACAGCGGCACCGTCACCGACTGCAGGAAAGAACGGCACGCCTGCCAGCTGTGGCCAGCGTGCTGCGAACTCCGGACAAAGATTCGCCTGGGATTCGCTGAACGGTGCAAGCCGGGGCAGATTTGCGGACGTTAGTCCAATGTGACGAAGTAACTCCTCGTCCCAGCGCAATTGGTGCCGGTTGAGCATTCCGCTCCAGGAGGCGATTGAGAAGCTGGCTGCGACGTCACGCATTCCAAACCATCGGGTATGGAGGTACGTAGACACATCGAGCCATCTATCGGTGCGAGACGCAATATCTGGCCGAGTCCTCTGGAGCCACCTAACCCTGCCGGGCACGTAGGAGGTGTGCTGCATGGCGCCGGTCCGTTGATGAACCTCAGATTCGTCAATCTCACTTTTGAGCCGGTCAACGTCCGGTGCAGTCCGCGTGTCTGCATAGGTGTATACAGGGGTCAAAGGTGCGCCATCGGAATCGACTGCGAGAACCGTTGATGCCATCGAATCCATCGCGACTCCGCTAATTGTCAGTCCCTGCTCCAGAGTGACTGCCAGCATCCGATCTATTGCCTGCTCGACCGCTCGCGCGATCCGTTCCACAGGCGCTTCAACCGTCCCATCGTTTGCGATGTCTTGTTCGTGTGGAACGGAGTAGTGCGTCCCGCCGATCGAGCTTGCCGCGCTGTCGTAGAGTCCGGCTTTCACGGACGACGTTCCGATATCGATGGCGAGGACGATCGGGTTTTTCGGCTCTGTCATGGCTGGGAAGTGACCGCAAGCGCGGCAAGTGACGAGTGGAAGTGGTGAACGCTAATGTCGGGTAGCGCAGTATGCCACGGAGCCGGGAATAAGCGAGCATTGACACACGGCCTCGATACTTAGAGCATTTTCCGCCTACGCCGTTGCAGTTTTTTTCAGCAGGCTTCGAACGCGATGTCAAACATTCAGCCGCTACCGTTTCGTCGGCCAACGGTGCTCGATTATGTCGAGACGGTTGATGATCCGTTCGATTTTATAGTTGTTGGCGGTGGCGCCACCGGCGTCTACGTCGCGCTGGATGCTGCGTCGAGGGGCTACAGGACCATTTTGCTGGAGCGAGGAGATTTCGCATCCTCCACTTCAAGCCGCAGTACGAAGCTAATTCACGGTGGCGTGAGATACATGCAGCAGGGTCGGATCAGGTTGGTCCGCGAGTCTCTCCGTGAACGCGGCTATCTGTTAAACAATGCTCCGCACCTGGTGCGAGCATTGCCCATAGTTGTGCCCGCGTATTCCCGGTGGCAACGCCTCAAGTACACGGCAGGAGTGATGGGATACGACGCCCTTTCCCGCGGGCACAGGATGGGTGGAACTCGCAGGCTCGGCGCCAGTAAGGTCGTGGAGGCCGTCCCCGGAATTCGTAAAGCGAATCTTCGCGGGGGCGCCGTCTACCTCGATGGTCAGACAGACGATGCGAGGCTGGCACTGGCTATTGCGAAAACGGCGGCTTCCCACGGCGCAGCGCTGCTGAACTACGCCGATGTTAAGTCGCTCAGGACCGAAAACGGGCGCGTTACCGGGATCGAAGCAGAGGATCTGCTGACTGGTGACATGATCAGGGTCACCGGCCGAGCCGTGATCAATGCAACGGGAACGTACACCGATCAGACTCTCAAACTGGACTCAGAAGGCGGCCCTGGCCTGATGCGGTGGAGCCGCGGTACTCACCTGGTGGTGGACGGTTCAATACTCGAACGCGGCCACGGGATTCTGGTCCCTGAGACGAGTGATGGGCGAGTTATCTATGCACTGCCGTGGCTTGGAGCCACACTGGTAGGGACGACGGACGTGCCGGTTGAATCACCGGACGCCGATTTAACCCCACCGGCAGAAGATGTCGAGTTCCTGCTGAAGGAGATCAGCACGTATCTGCCCGAGACCGCCGAAATGAAGGTCATTTCTGCATTCACTGGCATTAGACCGCTCGTCTCGAATAGTGCTTCGTCGTCCACATCCAAACTGGCACGATCACACCAGATATTCGTTTCGAAGTCGGGACTTGTCACTGTGACAGGCGGTAAGTGGACAACCGCACGCCTGATGGCGGAGCAGGCAGTTGACCGTGCACTAGAGGTTGCAGGACTGCCTACCGCTGGCTCCGCGACCGAGTCTCTGCGACTCGAAGGATTCAGTCGGGCAGCTGGAGAACTGCCTGGTTCATTACTTGACGATCCAGACTCTTTGTACGGCGAAAACTCTTCGGCGATTGTTGAGCTGGAACAGCGATCGCCTGAGTTAGCTGCACCACTTGCTCAGGCCCTGCCATACCGGCTCTCCCATGCGGTCTATGCAGTTAACGAGGAGATGGCACAGACTCTCGAAGATGTGCTCGCCCGGCGCACGCGGTCACTGTTCTTGAACGCAGAGGCATCGGTTGCTGCGGCTAGCGGGGTAGCGGAGACGATTGAGCGGCACTGCGGAGTCGAAGCTGGCTGGGCGCAGAATGAACTCGCGAAAGTGCCCGATGTGGCCAGCGGATTTCTGGCTTCGGGCTCCACTACTTAGGTTTCGTTCAAGACTGGCACTGAGGACAGAAGTAGGATGTCCGGCCTCCGAACTTCTGCGTCCGAAGCGGCGCTGAGCAGTCTGGGCAAGTTGAGCCTTTTTTGCGCTGTAGCCGCATCCTATCGTCGTACGCGTCCACGACATACGGTCTGCCTAGCTCATCCGGGTGGTCGACGATGTAGCTTAGAGCTTGCATCAGGCTGACACGAATTGCGGTGTGCAGTTGCACCAGCCGTTTCTGTGAAATTCGGTCGGCGCGTCGACCGGGATGAATGCCTGCGCGATGCAACGCCTCGTCCGCGTATATGTTCCCGACGCCAGCCAGCACCGATTGGTCCATCAGGACTGATTTCACAGGTGAACGTCGTCTCTTGACTCGCCGGACGAAGGCGTCTTCCGTCAGGCTGTCATCGAGCGCGTCCGGCCCAAGGCCGTCTAGGACGTCTGTGGCCGACTCTTCAAACCTGACGCCAGCCCACCGACGCGGGTCGTCCAGCTCAACACGCCGTTCGTCGTCCAGGTAAAAGGTCACCCGTGTGAACCGTAGCGGTTCGTCGCCCGGGTTCATTACCGCAAGCTTGCCAGTCATCCCCATGTGTAGCCAGAGCACACCTCGATCCAGCCCGACGATCAGATTCTTGCCGGTGCGACTGAATCCTTCGATTCTCCGGCCTGGCAGATGCGAAAGCCCACCCCGGCCGTCTTCGGTGTTCTCAACGCCTGGCCAATCAGCATCAACGTCGGTGATCGTCCGCCCGACAAGTTCGCGGGACATCAGGTACAGGCGAAGCGACTCAACCTCAGGAAGCTCTGGCATCTGCCAATCTCACTCCATGTCGCCCCAGCGGACACCGGTCTTGGTCTCCACGTTTAGAGGAACTTCCAGGTCCATGGCGGCCGGCATCAGCTCAACGACCATCGCCCGCAGCTCCATCAGCTCACCGGGCGCTGCCTCGAAGATCAGTTCGTCATGCACCTGTATTAGCATCCGTGACTTCATCTTTTCCCTGGTCATCGCAAGATCCAGGTTGATCATTGCGATCTTCACGATGTCTGCTGCCGTGCCCTGAATAGGCATGTTGACCGCCACCCGTTCAGCGGCAGACCTGTGCATCCCGTTTCGCGAGGTGATCTCTGGGAGGTACCGCCGTCGGCCGAGCAGGGTTTCTGAGTAGCCGCGCTCCCTTGCCAGCTCCTTCGTGCCATCGATGTAGTCACGGAGCCCCGGATACTTTCCAAAGTAGAGATCGATGAACTCCTGCCCTTGTTGACGCGTGAGATCGGTCTGCCTGGCAACACCGTGTGGTCCCAGACCGTAGATCACCCCAAAGTTGAGAACCTTTGCGATGCGACGTTGATCGGAAGTGACCTCTTCGTCGCCGTACATCGCTCGCGCAGTCGCACTGTGAATGTCCTCGCCCTGCTTGAACGCCTCCAGCAGACTCGGTTCTTTCGACAGGTGGGCGAGAATCCGCAGTTCAATCTGTGAATAGTCGGCCGCCAGCAACATCCAACCGTTCGCCGCATCGGTTGTGAACGCAGACCGAACCCTGCGTCCAAGCTCGGTGCGCACCGGAATGTTCTGGACGTTCGGGTCGGTGCTCGACAGCCTGCCGGTTGCCGAGCCGACCTGGTTAAAGCTGGTGTGGACGCGACCGGTCCGGGGGTTAACAAGAAGAGGAAGAGCGTCCACATAGGTCGACTTGAGTTTTGTGAGTTCGCGGTACTTCAGAACGGCGGAGGACAACTCGTAGACTCGGTCATCAAGATTAGGTGTCTCCAGTATCCCGTCGAGAGCATTGGCGTCCATGGACCA
>JAJCYY010000102.1 GCA_029262735.1 Chloroflexota bacterium
AGTGGATCTCCCCAGGAATCGAGATTGGAGATCGGTCCCAGTGGTCAGCCCAGTTTCGACATTGATCGCTTTACCGTGACGATTCTGGAATTGCGCCCTGACCCGCCACCGGTCGGCGGCGTAACCCAGGGTGAGTATGAACTCAAGTTACGACTCGAGGATAATCTGAATGGTCATGACGAAAACAACGCTGATCGCGCACCGAGGCCTTGACGACTCTTATCCGGAGAACACGATGCTGGCTTTCAAAGCCGCGTTGGAACTGGGCATGGGCATCGAGTTCGACCTGGCGATGACCTCTGATCAGCACATAGTTGTCCTGCACGACGCCACCGTTGACCGCACAACCAACGGCACGGGTCGACCCGATCAGATGTCACTGGCGGAGATACAAGAACTCGATGCTGGCTCATGGAAGGGAAAACAGTTCGCCGGAGCCAGGATCCCGACGTTCGACGAGGTGCTTGATCTTGTTGCGAATTACCCTGACCTGGATCCTGCCATTGCGCTAGACGTTAAGACATTGCAGCCGGGAATCATCAACAGGATCTGTGAAGCACTGGACCAACATGGCGTGATGGACAGGACCGTGGGCATCGGCGTAATCCCGCAGTCTGTCGATGTCAGGCGAAGATTCTACGAAGGCAACGCGCAGTTTCAGTGCGCGGCTCTTGCACAGTCACCTGAAACGCTACCTCTGGCGCTGAGCGATCCGTACTCCAGCTGGATATATGGCCGATTCGTGCCTTCTGTTGTCGACGTGGAATCCGTCCATGCCGTGGGGAAGAAGATTATGGTTTCTGGCGACGCAGTTTCCGCTGACGTTGCACAGGCCCAGAAGGCGGCAGAAACTAGTCCCGATGCGGTGCTCACCTGGCACCCCACGGAGCTGAACATCCGCCTGAACAGCTAACGCCTATGCCTCGCCCCGCTGCTTGTACTCCTCGAACAACTTCCAGGTGGCGTCGTTGAACGGATAGTACTTGCCTGGAGAGCCGGGATTGCGCTCCAGCTCCTTCTTCACCACCTGCTCTACGGCCTCACGCTCAGCAGCAACCTCAAGCACCGTTTCAGCCATGGCCGCTGGCACGACCACAACGCCATCATCGTCGCCAACAACCGCATCACCCGGCCTGACAACGATGCCGCCGCACGAGATCACATCATTCACTGCCCAGGGCTGCATCACACCCGGCCCCTGCTTCGCCGTGCTGGAATGACAGAAGACAGGAAATCCGTACTCCTTCAGCACAGCGGTATCCCTGACAGATCCGTCGGTCACAAGTCCGCCAACTTTGCGCTGCGAAAGTCTCAGGAACTTGATGTCTCCGCCGATCGACTCCCATTGGCCGACCGCGGACGCCACGAGCACCTCGCCTGGGCCGCATAACTCGAACGCCCTGTACTCCGGAGAATCTTCACCACTTGGCTTGTCTGCCAGGATGTCCTGCCTGTGATAGACAAACCGCAGCGTGACTGCGCGGCCAACCATCTTCTGTCCAGGAAAAAGCGGGCGGGCTCCGTGAATCATGGTTTGCGGCCACCCATGAACCCAGAGAGCGTCTATCAGCGTCTGCGTTGGAAGCTCGCCGAGCTTTGTCAGCATCTCGTCCGAAATAACCGTTGCCGATGCGTTGGCCAAAATTTAACTCCCGAGCTTTCGACTCCATAGCCGCAGGCCACTAGCTGCCGTGCTTGAACTTCTCCAGCGTCATCACAAGTGCGGCTGACGCCGAAATCGGAATGCCTGCCGCCCGCCCTTTCTGCACAACGGCGCCAAGTAGATCGTCGAGCTCAAGTGGCTTCCCGTTGGCCAGGTCGTACTGCAGAGAGGATTTGAACTCTTCCGCCTCTTCCACGCCGCCCCGCAGTTTCTCCTGCACAACCCCTGGAGCAAACTCGACTCCTTCTGACTTGCCGATGGCAACTATTTCTTCCATGACGGCGCGGATGGTATTTTCACCTTCGGGGCCTGCAAGTACCTCGGGCAGACTGGCGCGAGCGGCGGTCATAACCGTTCCGAATGCGCCAACCGCAACTAGCTTCGTCCACAGAGTCGAACCAATATTTGAACTGACCTCAACCTGGATGCCCGGTCTCTCCAGCATGGCTCGAATGACTTCGGTCCGTTCAGACTTCGAACCATCATTTTCGCCAAACTCGATTCGTGCCGTCGATCCTGATTGCTCTATGCGACCCGGGCCCATCATCGCTGCTTCGATATATGTCGCACCCTGGAGCACCCGATCCCACCCGTAGTACCCGGCGATCGTCTCACCGCTCGTAACACCGTTCTGGATGGTGAGTATGTTGGTAGATGGACTGACCATCGGTTTTATCAGCGGCAACGCATCTACGTTCGAGTAGAGCTTTACGCAATGCAGGATCAGATCGACCGGACCGACTTCTGCAGGGTCAGGCGTAGCAGCAACCCTGGCCGTGAAGCTCCCCCAGTGACTCTCAACGACCAGCCCGCTCTGATTAATTGCGTCTCCGTGCACCCCACGCGCTATCAGTGTGACGTCCTCGCCACTGTGCGCCAGCACCCCGCCAAAGTAACCGCCAACGGCTCCCGCTCCCATCACGGCGATCTTCATATAGCAACCTCAAGTCTCATTGGATTTCGTTCGTCAGCGCGTTTACCGGGATTCCGAACCGGGATCATGTCGGTGAGCACTTAGAGGCAATCACTGGGCACGCACTCTCGCCGTCACTAGAGCCGACATACGATATCACCAATCGAACGCCGGTTCGGCAAGCTCTAGACAACGAAACCGAGTTCGCACGAGTAACGACCTATGCCATTGTGGACACGCAACCGATCAGTCGGTCTCCTGGTCGGTGCCCTGGTGTTGATAGCCGTCAGTTGTGGCAACGCCGAAGGTGCGCTCCCGGCCACACTCGTTCAGACCCCAAATGCCTCCCGGGACGCGCCGGTATCTGTAATTGCCGAGACTAGCGGACGAATCTGGCTCGTCGCTCCAACGGGTGAACACCAACAAGGCTGGGCCGAACTATGGGAACAAGACGGCAGCCTGTTCGTCGAGGTGGAGGTATCTCCGCCCGAAGCGGTCGCCCAACCGGCACACATCCACATGGGCACTTGCTCTGCGCTCGGTGTCGTAGTTCACAGCCTGGCGAACATCATTCGCGGTCATTCATTGACCGAATTGCCGGGCATACGAGTGAGTGACGTGGCAACCGGAGAACTCGCCATCAACCTTCATCTCTCATTTGCCGATTTCGTCACGTTTACAGCCTGTGGAGAAATTCCGTCTCTCAGTGATGGGCAGATCTCCGAGTCTCAAGAATCTGGTTCAACCGCCGCAGACAACTAGCTCTAGGCCGCGTCTACCGATTCATCAAGTACCGTGCTGCCCGGGACATAGGTCAGAGGAAGTTCGACGCAAACGCTCGTCCCGGAATCGACCTCACTGTCGATCTTCACGACTCCGCCGTGTCCTTCGACAATTGATCTGACAATCACCAGTCCGATCCCGGTCCCTGGCGCGCCTGATGCAACAGCCTTTTCCGAGCGGAAGAATGTGCTAAACAGTTGTTGTTGATCTTCGGGTGAAATGCCAATCCCCTGGTCAGTGACCCTGAAACAGATATTGCCCACGTGTTCAATCACATCAAACTCAAGCTGTGACTCGATCGGCGAGTACTTCGAGGCGTTGCTCAGCAGATTCGCAATCACCTGTTGCAGCCTGCCCGGGTCCCCTCTGAATTCCAGCTTCGGATCAGCAACTGAAACAGTCAATTTCTGGTTTCGAGCATCGAGCATCGGCTGCACAAGTTGAACCGCTTCGTTCGCAATCCCACCTGCAGTCACCTGCTCGAAGTTCAAACTCAGCTTGCCTGTTGCCGCCGCCGATACATCGAGCAGCTCATCTATCAACATCTTCAGTAGCGTGCTATTCCCGGACAGGGCGTCGAACTGCTTGGTCTCTCGTTCATTCATCGAGTCCCCAAGACTCTTTCTGAGGGTTCCAGCGAACGAGACTATCGAAGTCAGCGGCGTCTTTAACTCGTGGGAGATCATTGTAAGAAACTGGGATTTCGCTTGGTTCGCTTCCTGAAGCTCGGTATTGTGCACATCAAGTTGCTCGCGCATCGTGCGCTCCGTCTCCAGCAACTCGGATAGTCGTTCCCTCGCCTCCACCGTGAACCGATGGCCACGGATCACGATCCAGGACAGCAGTACGAATAGTGCCGCCATGGTGCCGCCGAGGACGGCGATACGCTCCGGAGCAACCAGCCCTGTGACTCCGGGCACTGCATCGGTCACATCGCGAAATGCAACGAGAACCGCCACGGGACCGGTGCTCTCGACACTCCATTCTGCGTTGACCGGGTTCGCGGTTATCACGGTCGCAATGTCCGCGGGTTGTCCATTGAAGAGCGTCAGGGCGTACTCTTCGTGGTATCTGCTAAACGAATCACCGGAGACAACGCGACGGGCATCGCCATCAGAAATTGCAGGTCCGATATTCGGGTCACCAGCATTCGGGTCAGTAGAGTAAATGAGCGACCCGGACGGGGTGAAGAGGTCAACGCGTGATATGGGATGTCCGCTCAGGGCATTGATGATGTCCCGATCGAACTCGCGCTTTACCAAGTCGATAGCCGTGGCAAGGTCGTCGCCAGGACCGATGTATGAAGTGACCGCCAACGAAACATCGAATACAACCCGTTCAATATCCGCCTCAGCGTCCTGCCTGAGACTGTTTATGGCGGTTCCGCTCTGGATACGCAGAGTGGAGAAATTTAATATTGCAAACGCGCCAACTACCAGCAGGACGCTGGCAAGCAGGTAGTAGCGCACCAACGGAAAGGGCTTCGGGAGGCTGACCGTGCCATCTAGCTCCGGGCCGGACCGTTGATCCGATTCGTTGGGTGGGATCTCCATTTCTATCAGAGTGACATTCGGCACAAATTACTGCACTGCGGCAAACTGCAAACAAGTTGCAGAATTGGCGCATCGGTTCCATAAATGAAACGCATTGATCCGCTCGAAGGGAAACCAACTTGACCAACCAGATCGTCCGAACAGATGGCCGCTCACCCGACCAGCTAAGGCCGGTCCGAATCACTCCCGGGTTCATGCCAAACGCCGAAGGTTCGGCACTCATAGAGACGGGAGAGACCCATGTGATCTGCACAGCTTCAGTCGAATCTCGTGTGCCGCCGTGGCTCAGGGGCCAGGGCAGAGGGTGGGTAACAGCGGAGTATTCGATGCTTCCAAGAGCGACAAACGAGCGAGTACGACGCGATCGTGGTGGCAAACTGGGTGGCCGGACACAGGAGATCCAGCGACTGATCGGGCGATCATTGAGGGCGGCAGTCGACCTCGACGTACTGGGCGAGAACTCGATCCTCATAGACTGCGATGTGCTGCGTGCAGACGGCGGTACAAGAACGGCAGCCATCACCGGAGCCTACGTTGCGCTGCGAGGAGCCATCTCCTGGCTGCAACAGGAAGGGCGTCTGACTGACGATCCAATTGTTCAAGAAATCGCTGCCGTCAGCGTGGGCATCGTAGATGAAGCTGAACTGCTCGACCTCGCATATGACGAAGACTTCAAGGCAGATGTGGATATGAACGTTGTGATGACCGGCGACGGCAATTTTGTCGAAGTGCAGGGTACTGCCGAAGGCCAGCCGTACTCGGCCGCACAGTTGGACAAGCTCCTGGCTCTTGCTGGATCGGGTATCACCGAACTAGCTCGGGAGCAGAATCGAGCTATTGCAGCCGGTAACTCAAAAACCTGATACCCGTGATCACCGCCAAATCTAGTTCAAATAGCCATCTGGAAGGCGTCGTCAGACTGGTCCAAAGGTATGCTGTAAAGGGTGATCGGGAGAACACCACCCTGATGAGCTACATTCAGCCCCATAATCCCGTCTTACTCCGCCAATATCGAATCAACCCGGACTTACTGCCATGACAAAAATCACAGACGTTCGCGGCAATGAGATTCTTGACTCGAGGGGTAATCCCACAGTTCACGCCCGCGTTACTGTCGACACCGGGGCTGTTGGAAACTCTGCCGTCCCGTCCGGCGCCAGCACAGGATCCCGCGAAGCCGTGGAACTTCGCGACGGCAAACTCGACGAGTCCGATCAGCTCTTTGACGACAAGCGGTACGGAGGCAAAGGTGTCCTCAAAGCCGTCTCACACGTCAACGGAGAACTGCGTGACGCTGTGATCGGTCTCGACGTAGAAGACCAGGCGGCCATCGATTCCCGGATGCGCAAACTGGACGGTACGGAAAATAAAGGGAAGCTCGGAGCCAACGCCCTGCTGGCGGTCTCACTTGCCGTCCTCCGTGCGTCTGCAATCGCCGCGAAAGACAAATCTGAGAACGAGGGAGAGGTCTATCAGCGGGTCGCAAGCCTTGCCGGTAATGACTCACCAAACGAGTTGCCTGTGCCAATGTTCAACATCTTGAACGGCGGAGCACACGCAGCAGGTTCCACTGACTTCCAGGAATTCATGGTGGCCCCGGTCGGCATGGACACGTTCTCCGATGCGCTCAGAGCCGGATCTGAAATCTACCATCAGCTCGGCGGAATGCTCGAGAAGCTGGGGCTCTCGACCAATGTTGGATTCGAAGGTGGGTTCGCTCCGCACGGACTCACGAACCGCCAGGCGCTTGGCTACGTCACCCAGGCGATAGAAAACGCCGGTTACATTCCGGGCGAACAGGTCTACATAGCGCTGGACCCGGCCGCATCGGAGTTCTACAACAACCCCTCCGGAAGACCCGGAGCAGACCGCTACAATCTGCAACGGGAAGGCAACCGGTTCACCTCGGATCTAATGATCACCGAGTACCAGAACTTTTGCGGAGACTTTCCCATCTATTCAATCGAGGATGGGCTTGCCGAGGATGACTGGGAAGGCTGGTCGACAATCACTGAGCGCATCGGAAACTCCACTCAGATTGTAGGAGATGACCTTTTTGTCACGCAGGAACGCTACCTTGAACGCGGCATTAAGCAGGCTGCTGGCAATGCCATTCTGATAAAGCTAAACCAGGTAGGCACGGTCACTGAGACTCTGGATACCATAAAAATGGCCCAGAACGCCGGGTTTGGAGTGGTCATAAGCCATCGCTCCGGCGAGACTGAAGACACAACGATCGCAGACCTGGCGGTCGGGACTTCAGCCGGACAGATCAAGACAGGCGCGCCGGCCAGGAGCGAGCGGGTCGCCAAGTACAACAGGCTTCTGGCCATCGAAGAGACCCTGGGCGCGGAAGCTACATATGCCGGAAATCGGGTTCTCAAGCGGAGCATCCAGAATCGCGGTAAGACAGCGTGATCTGGAGTAGTGCACATCGCCGGAAAGGCTAAACGGATATGGCAAAGACGAAGATCGGCATAAATGGCTTCGGGAGAATCGGCAGGCAGGTCTTTCGGACCATCTCCGAGCGGCATCCTGACACCCTGGAGGTGGTCGCGATCAACGACCTCGGCGACGCCGCAACGAACGCGCACCTGTTCAAGTACGACTCAACCTACGGCGTTTACGGCGGCACTGTTGAAACAAAAGGCGACGATCTGGTTATCGATGGCAGATCAATCACGGTCTTCTCAGAGCGAGATCCAGCCAACCTCAAATGGAGCGACGCCGGTGTCGAACTGGTTGTCGAATCGACAGGTTTCTTCACTGACGCGAGCCAGGCCTCGGGTCACCTGAACGGCGGAGCCAAGAAAGTCATCATCTCGGCGCCTGCCAAAAACGAAGACATCACGGTGGTCCTCGGGGTCAACCAGGACAGCTACGATCCCGCGCAGCACAATATTGTCTCGAACGCCTCATGCACGACGAACTGCGTGGCCCCAATGGCGAAGGTGCTGCACGATGAGTTCGGCATCGAGAGCGCGCTGATGTCCACTATCCACGCCTACACGAACGATCAGCGCATCCTTGACCAGGTCCACAGCGACCTGAGACGTGCTCGAGCGGCGGCTAACAGCATCATCCCCACGACCACTGGAGCGGCAAAGGCTGTAACGCAGGTGATCCCCGATCTGAAAGGACGGATCGACGGCATGGCGTACCGCGTGCCGGTCATCACAGGATCCGTAACCGACCTCACCTGCAAGCTCGAACGCGAGGCGTCGGCGGGCGAGATCAACGAGGCGTTCAAGATAGCGTCTGCGAACAGTTTGAAGGGAATCCTTGGTGTCTCGGATGAGCCGCTGGTTTCGGTCGACTACATCGGCAACCCGAACTCATGCACCATCGACGCCCTCTCTACCGTTGCGGTCGGCGATGGATTCATCAAGATTGTCGGCTGGTATGACAACGAATGGGGCTACTCTTCCCGCACAGCAGACCTTGCAGACTTCATGGCGGGTAAGGGCCTGTAGCGACTCAAGTTGTCGATATCCTGCAAATCAGATGCTGCCGAATTTCACGGCAGCGTCTTCGCGTTTGACTCGCCCTACTCGCGGACCTGACCGTTGCCGCGCACAACCCACTTGTAGGTTGTGATCTCACGAAGGCCCATCGGTCCTCGAGCGTGCAGCTTGCTCGTGCTGATCGCGACCTCCGCGCCGAGCCCGAACTGGCCGCCGTCGTTGAAATAGGTCGAAGTGTTGGCGAAAACCGCCGCGGCATCCACCTCTGCCAGGAACCGTTCAGCAGCATCGGTATCCTCGGTGATGATCGCCTCCGAGTGACCCGATCCGTACTCGGCTATGTGATCCATCGCCTCGTCCATCGAATCGACCACCTTCACCGCGGCGATAAGTGCCAGGAACTCGGTGCCAAAGTCGTCTGCCCGCGCTGGCACGACTTGCTGGCCGGCTGCGATTGCGTTAAGGGTTTCCATCGCACGGTCGTCAGCGCGCATCTCAACGCCCCAAACTCCGAACCTGTCTGCAAGCTGCGGCAGAAACCGATCAACGACATCCGAATGGACCAGTAACGTGTCCATTGCGTTGCAGACCGTTGGTCGTTTCGTCTTTGCGTTCATCACAACATTCAATGCCTTGTCCAGGTCTGCCGCCGCGTCCACATACGTGTGACAGACGCCGACTCCACCCGTGATCGCCGGCATCATCGCAGTCTCTCCGACAAATCGGACCAACTCGGCGCTGCCCCGCGGAATCACGAGATCGATGTATCGCTTCAAACGCAGCATTTCAGTAACGAGCGATCGGTCAGTAGAGGCTACAAACTGAACACAGTTCTCCGGCAGGCCCACGCTCCTGATCGCACGCTGGGCAATCTCTGCGAGCACAGAGTTGGCGTAAAACGCCTCTTTGCCGCCTCGCAAAATCACACCGTTGCCTGATTTCAGGCACAGTGCTGTGATGTCGATAGTCACGTTGGGTCGGCTCTCGTAGATGACGCCGATAACCCCGATAGGAACGCTGATTCGCTGGATCTGCAGACCGTTCGGCATGGTGCGCTCATCAAGCACATTCCCGATAGGATCTGGCAATGCCGCTATCTCGCGGCATGCGTCAGCCATCGCAGCAATCCGGGCGTGATTCAACACCATCCGGTCGATCACATGCACGCCCAGGCCAGACTCCCGAGCAGCCGTGACGTCATGTTCGTTCGCAGCGAGGATCGCGATTTCGCTGCGCTCCAGGCTCTCTGCGATGGCCTCCAGAGCGGAGTTGCGGACGCTCGAATCACTTGCGGCAAGCTTCCTCGAAGCGGCCTTTGCAGCCGCTCCCATCTGTTTTATGTCTACAGCGAGAGCCGTCATGTTTCTACATATACCCGTGATCTGGTTTCAGACCAACGCCATATTATTGCGGTGCACTACTTCCACCCCGTAGAAGTGGCCCAGAAGCGCCTGCACATCGCCCGATTTCCTTCCTTTAATCTTATCCATGTCATCAGACGAATAGGTAGCGAGCCCGCAGGCAACAAGTTGGCCCGATCGATCCTCGATCTTGATGATGTCGCCGCGATCGAACGTACCTCTGATACCAGTGATTCCAGCAGCGAGCAGGCTGCGTCCACGCTCTCGTAGCGCTGTAGCAGCGCCGTCATCAACATAGACAGCTCCGTGGCTATCGGTGATTCCGGTCATCAGCCAACGTTTTTTAGACTCCACCTTCGAGATCGTTGCGGTGAATCGCGTTCCAATCGCTTCACCATCACAGATACGCCGGAGCACATTCGGAGCCCGGCCTGAGGCGATGACCATCGGAGTTCCCGATGAAATCGCCAGCTCTGCCGCCTCCAGCTTGCTTTCCATTCCACCTGATCCGCGACCGTCATGCGGACCCCTGGCTTCCCTCCGAATGCTGGCCGTGATCTTCCGAATCTCAGGGATAACCCGGGCGTTCGGGTCAAGGTGCGGATCCTTCTCGTAGAGCCCGTCCATCTCCCCGAGCAGGACAAGCAGGTCCGCCTCAAGATCGTTCGCCACCATCGCAGAAAGCCGGTCGTTGTCCCCGTAAACCACTCCGGCCAACTCTTCGACTGCGACGACATCGTTCTCGTTCACAATCGGAATGACGCCAGAATCGAGAATCGCCTCCAACGTGTCCCTTACATTCAGGTAACGCTGCCGCTGTGTCAGATCACTCCTGGAGATCAGCGTCTGGGCAACGTGAATACCGTGCTCGCTAAACAGACGCTCGTATGCCAGCATCAACTGTGTCTGTCCCAACGCTGCGAGCATCTGTCGAAACGCCACTGTCTTCGGATTCCGACCGGCGTTCCCGTTCTTCTGAAACAGCACTTCACGCCCGGCGCCGACCGCACCCGACGTCACCACGATGACCTGCTTCCCCTCCGCGTGAAGGCCAGCAATCTGCGCCACGAGGCCACGCATGGAATCTTCATCGATTCCACGCCGATCACCCCTGGCGTTCCTCTTGCCCGTGATCAGGTTGGTGCCAAGCTTGACGACTATCCGACGGAGCGGCCGCGTTTCCACCGCCTGTACAGGTTCATCGTCCTGCCTGGACTGGCGGACGTTTTCAGATGTAGGTGCCATTTGTTCTCGCCGGAAACCACACTGTGGGCGATATCAAGCCAGCCTGATGTCTAAATTCAACTCACTGTGAGCTAATTATATGGGTCCAGTCGTTTGCGACTCCGACACGCACGCACTCGTAAATTGTGAGTGCTAAGCTAAAAGTCACCCGGTGATCCGTTGCCGGAAACCGGTTTAACACATTAGGTGCCTGCGTCAAATCGTCAGGTCGCCTTTTTTCGCGCGTTGCCGAAACGACACCCCACAGGTGGTCATCGAATGACTCTGGCCGGACTACTCTCTGCACTGACCTCGACGATCGAGTTCGAGGATCTGATCGGCGAGGCTCGAAGCTCGCAAATCGACCGAGAGGTGATCGTCCCGGATGCCGCCACAGCGTACGCTCTCGCGACGTTGTGGAGCGAATATGGCGCGCCGATCTTCGTTGTCACGCCCAGCGCGGATTCTGCACGCAGACTGACGGACCAGCTGACGATTTGGTGCGGGGATTCGGCGCCGGTCTTGCAGTTCCATGAGACGGACAATATCCCGTTCGAGCGTTACGTTCCGGACCTGGGAGCGACGCACCAGCGCCTCAGGGTCCTGTCTGTTCTCAGGACCTGGAAGGGCAAGGGACGCGCTCCGCTAATAGTCGCTTCAGCCCCCGCCGTTTCTTACCGTACACCGTCTACTACAGCATTCGATCAGGCTACACACACCGTCTCGGTTGGCGATCGCTTCGACCTATCTGACCTGCTCCGCAGATGGACGAACGCAGGCTACGTGTTGGAGCCGACCGTTGACATTCCGGGCACTGCAAGCCACCGCGGCGGGATCTTGGATATCTTCCCGACATCGAGCGATTCACCTGTCCGAATCGAGTTCTTCGACGATGAAGTGGACAGCATTCGTGAGTTCGAGACCTATACACAGCGCTCGACCACCAGCCTGAAGAGCGTTCTAATCCCCCCCGCTTCCGAGATCATCCCGGCGTATTCCGACCACGAGAGCGTGAAGAAGCTGATAACCGAGGTCGATTTCGATAGCGCCACAGGCGAGTCAAGGGACCGGGTACCGGCTGAACTCGGCCGCATCCTGGAAGGTGAATGGTTGGACGAGATCGGTTACTACGCCGGGTTCTTCAATGAAGGCTCTGTATTCGATTTCCTGCCGGATGACACTCTGGTTGTGAAGGTCCGCCCCAGCGAGATCAGGGACATCTCGGAAACCGCTGACCGGAGGCTGCTGGAACTTCGCACCAACAAAGAACGGCGTGGTGACGTGCCCAGGAAGTTCCCCCAGCCTCAGATCCAGTCCGGTCTCCTGGCTGACGCGCTCAATCGGCCGCGGAGATTGGTTTCGCTTTCGCCGTGGGGTGTAGATGCTGAGTTGCCAGGTGGCGCGCTTCGGCTGCCCATTGAGCCCGCTCCGCTTACAACAAGCGGACTCGAAAACACCATGCAGTTGCTCGCTGACCGCCAGGACAGTTCACTGCGGACGGCCGTTATGTCCAACCACGCCAGCCGAATTATCGAGCTCAGCAAGAAAAGTTCCGTCAAGATCAGCCTGAAAAAGAGTCTGCCAAAACCACTCGAACCGGGTGATCTTGTCCTCGTCCAGGGAACGCTCAGGCAAGGGTTCACTGTGCTCGCCAGGGACCAGCGCAACCTGGGAGTCATCACAGACGCGGAACTGCTTGGTGTCGCCAAAGAGCGTCGAAGGGTTCGTAAGCGTCCGGTCAGAAAAGGCCCGGCGCTCGAGCAGCTCCAGCCAGGCTCGTACGTCGTTCATATCGAGCACGGAATCGCCGTCTTCAAGGGCACGCAGGTGATGGGGGACGAGGGTCGCGAATACCTGGTGCTGGAGTATGCCGAGGAAGACAAGCTCTACGTGCCTACAGAGCAGCTCGATCGCATACAGCTCTATCACGGACCTTCAGACAACGCGCCCAGGCTGACTCGCCTTGGCACGCAGGAATGGAGCCGCGCAAGGGCACGTGCAAGGCGTGCGACCGAGCAATTGGCTGGAGAGCTCATCGCCCTCTACGCCGCCCGTGAGCTCTCAGAGGGATTCGCCGCTGTATCCGACACGCCGTGGCAGGACTCGATGGAGGCCAGCTTTCCATACGAGGAGACACCCGACCAGGTAACGACGCTCGCGCAGGTGAAGAAGGACCTCGAAGCGCCACACCCTATGGACCGGCTCATTTGCGGTGATGTCGGCTACGGCAAGACCGAGATCGCACTGCGAGCCGCGTTCAAGGTCGTTCAATCGGGAAGACAGGTGGCGATCCTCGTTCCGACAACGGTCCTGGCACAGCAGCACATGGATACCTTCTCAGAGCGTCTCCAACCGTTCCCCGCAAACGTCGAAATGCTCTCACGCTTTCGCACCGATGCCGAGCAGCGGGCAACCGTCGCCGGACTGGCGGCGGGATCTGTCGACATCGTCATAGGAACGCATCGACTTCTGCAGCGTGACGTCCGGTTCAAAAATATCGGTCTCGTCATCATCGACGAAGAACACAAGTTCGGCGTCACCCATAAGGAACGGCTCAAGAAGTTCAGGACACAGATCGATGTCATGAGCCTGAGCGCAACGCCAATCCCACGCACACTCCAGATGTCGCTCGCCGGAATCCGCGATATGAGCACCATCGAAACGCCCCCCGAAGAGCGTCTACCCATCAAGACCTACGTGACGGAAGAAAGCGATGAGTTGGCGAGGGAGGCAATCCTGCGTGAGATCGACCGCGGCGGCCAGGTCTTCTACCTGCACAACCGCGTCAAGGACATTGACCTCGTGGCCGCAAAGCTGATGAAGCTGGTTCCTGAGGCGCAGTTCGACATCGGCCACGGCCAGATGGCAGAAGACGAGCTGGAACAGGTGATGGCTGCGTTCGAGAAGCGAGAATTCGATGTCCTGATCTGCACAACGATCATTGAATCTGGAATCGATCTGCCGAACGCAAACACGTTGATAGTTGACCGGGCAGATATGTTCGGTCTTTCGCAGCTGTACCAGCTCAGAGGCCGCATAGGCCGCAGCACCAACCGCGCATACGCCTACCTGATGATTCCAAGCGGCAAGGCGCTTACCGAGACGGCAGACGCCAGGCTCAACACCATTCTCGCCGCAACGGAGCTCGGCGCCGGTTTCCAGATTGCGCTCAGGGACCTTGAGATCCGCGGCATGGGCAACATCCTGGGAGGAGAACAGAGCGGACACATCGCCGCAATTGGCTTCGATCTCTACACGAAGTTGCTCTCCGATACGGTGGCCGATATGAAGTCCGGAAATAAACCCGGTTCAGATGGGATTTCTCAGAAGGCAGATCCGCTCGATTTCTCAACGGTTCGTATCGATCTTGGCGTTGATGCTCGAATCCCGGATAGCTACGTCGAAGACCTGGCCCAACGGCTGAGTGTCTACCAGCGCCTTGCACGAATCCACGATGTTGATGCCATCTCCGATCTAAAAGACGAGCTGCGCGACCGCTTTGGACCGGTTCCCCGAAACCTGGACCTTTTGCTTGCGGCCGAGCGAATGCGCGTGCTGGCCAAGCAGGCAGGTATGGACACCGTATCAATCACCGAGAGTCGTGCCACGCTGAATCTCAAAGAGCCGACAGGCGGCGCAAGGTCAGCTCTGCAGAAATGGCTCGGCCGCGGTGTGAACGTCGGTCACATGCAGATACGAGTTGATATCGACCGCGAGGACCCGGACTGGATCGAGGAGCTCAGCGCGTTGTTTGAGCAGATCCTGCAGTTCCGAGAGCGCCTGATAGCGATGGCCCAGACTGCGGCCGCCGGTCAACCCGTGGTCGCCGGAGACTGATCTTCCGCTGGCTCAAGATTCACCGGTTCACGCGCTCGCGCATCTAACCGCCAGCATGTTTCTTACTTCCTGGGATACGCAGAAAATGCGCGCCCGGCGTGCAGTTCGCAGCCGCGGCATCGCTGCTTGGTTTGGTTTAGCGATAGCCGTCATCGCCGTGGCCTGCGGTTCGGGCGACAGTCCAACGGTCGTTGTCGCGTCGCCTGCAAGCAGCACCAGCGCTGCCACACCGACTGCCAGTGTGCCACTCGTCGCAACACCGACCACCGGCGTGCCTACTCCCGTCGTCCGCACCGGCCTTCCATACGGAATCGCCGGGCCTGCTCCGCCTCCACCCGTTGACATATTCGAAGGCATCGTGGAACCCGAGAATATCGTTTTCGATACCTTCGACGGTGGCTCTCTCCGCTTACCCGATGCACCGCAGGCGACGATCGACCGGCTTTTCAACGCCATCAGGCCGGTCTACGTCCCGGTGTATGAGGGCCCATCAGGCGGCGATTGGCTGTTGCCGCGCGATCTCGTGCTGGGTTACGAGGGCAAAACACAGACATACGCCTACCCGGTAAAGTTCCTCAATTCTCACGAGATCGTCAACGACGAGATCGACGGCATACCGATTCTCATCACCTATTGCCCGCTCTGTGCCTCCGGAGTGGTCTTCGATCGGCGAATCGACGGTGGGACGCATGTCTTCGGGAACACCAGCGCGCTGTATCAGAACGACCTTGTGATGATCGACCATGAGACCGGCTCATACTGGTTTCAGACAGGTGGCGAGGCAGTGATAGGCCCGCTCTCCGGCACTCATCTCGACCTGTTGCCTTCGGTGATGATGCCGTGGTCTGACTGGTTGGCACTCAACCCGGAAACACTGGTGTTGTCCAGAGAGCAGGGCTTCGGCAGGCAAATATCTCGCTACGCCAATGATCCTTTTGAAACCTATCCGAACAGCGTTGACGCAGGTCGGTTTCCGTTCCCGGTTGACGAAGATCTTGTGGGCGAGCAGCTGAGACTGTCTGAGATCGTGCTCTCGGTGCGTGTAGGAGAGATAGAGAAAGCGTATCCAATCGGTCGCATCGGAGACAACGCGGCAAACGACGAGATCGACGGCACGCCGGTCGTCGTGTTTGCACAGCAAAACGGACCTTCCGCGGCAGCGTATGCCCCGGTCGTCGGCGGAACCACGCTCACGTTCAGCGGATCTGAGAGCGGTCTTTATGTTGATTCCAACACTCGATCGACGTGGGACTTCACCGGACGAGCCGTTTCCGGAGAGTTAGCCGGGGAGCGGCTTGCTCCATTGCCATCACGCAGAGCGATGTGGTTCTCGATCTCGATCGCAAAGCCGGGTATCGAGATATTCTTCCCGTAACACTGCCTGAATCGAAGCTGTCACCGACAGATGCTCAAGCCTGCCCACCGAGAGCACGGTCGAGGTTGTAGGCCGCACTGATCAGTGAGAGATGGGTAAACGCCTGCGGAAAGTTGCCAAGCGCTTCACCTCTCGGACCGATCTCTTCAGAGTACAGGCCGAGGTGGTTGGCATAGCCAAGCATCTGTTCAAACGTCAGTCTTGCTCGATCAAGCCGTTTACGGTCTCTTGCTCCAGCACGAGTCATCGCCTCAACCAGCCAGAATGTACACATATTGAACGTGCCCTCCGCTCCGGTCAGGCCGTCCGACGTGTGCTCCGGGTTGTAACGGTAGACAAGTGAGTTGGAGACCAGGCCACCTTTCGCCGGAGTCCGATTGATAGCGTCGAGCGTTTTTAACGCTCGCGGATCGGTCGGCGACAGGAAGAAGACCAGCGGCATCATCAGATTCGACGCATCGAGAAACTGACCGCCGTAAGACTGAGTGAACGTTTCGAGTTCGTCGTTCCAGCCTTTATCCATGATGTCCTGGTAGATCTCGTCACGTACCTTCTGCCAACGGACACGCGGCGCCGGGAACGAACGCTTATCGGCCAACCGAATTGCCCGATCAATCGCCACCCATGACATCAGTTTCGAGTACACAAAATGGCGCTGCCCGCCCCTGACCTCCCAGATTCCCTCATCGGTCCGCTGCCAGTTATCAGCCACCCAGTCGATCAACCGCGTCAGGTGCGTCCAGAAATCGTATGAGATCGGTGATCCATACTTGTTGAACAGATAGACCGCGTCCATCAACTCGCCATAGATGTCCAGTTGAAGCTGATCGAAAGCGCCGTTTCCAATGCGTACCGGTTTCGAGCCCTCATACCCTTCAAGGTGTTCGAGCGTCTCTTCCTTCAATTCATGTTCACCGCTGATGCTGTACATGATCTGCAGCGAGCCGTCAGCGTTCAGCTCTGTGCAGCGAGCCTCAAGCCAGTCCATAAACCGGGCTGCTTCTTCGGTGAAGCCGATTCGCATCAAGCCATACACCGTAAATGCGGCGTCCCTGATCCAGGTGTAGCGGTAGTCCCAGTTGCGCTCGCCTCCGAGGTCTTCGGGCAGACTGGTTGTCGGTGCTGCGACGATGGCGCCTGTGGGTGCATAGGTCAGCAATTTGAGGACCAGAGCAGAGCGGTGAACCATCTCCCGCCATCGACCTTTATAGGTGCATTTGGCAACCCATCTTCGCCAGTAATCGACGGTCGACCGGAACTGAAGCTCCACTTCATCGGCAGCAATCTCCGTCAGAGGCTTCTCGTCGTGCCCCTGCTCCTGGAGAACAAAGTACGTCGAATCGCCTTCTTCCGCCACGAACCGGCAAGACACACCGCCGTCGACCTGCTCTAACTCGGACGGCGTACTCAACCTCATCTCCAGGTCGCTGGAATTAAACACAGCACCGCCGTTAACAATCTCTGTTTGGTGTCCATCCCTTGCGTAGTTAAAAGCCGGCTTGCACTGCATCTCCATGTGCATCGAACCGCGAACTCCCTGCACCCTCCTGATCAGCATGTGGTGCGCCTCTGACTCATCACCGGGACTGGTTGGCATGAAGTCCGTCACCTCTGCAACGCCTTCCTCTGAAAGAAAGTGCGTGACGAGGACGTTGGTTTCCGGCAGGTAGTGCTGAGTGGTCGTGAACTCGGACTCGCACGGCGCTATCTGAAAGCGCCCACCCTTCTCGTCATCGAGAATAGCGCCGAAGACACTGGGTGAATCGAAATGAGGTACACAGAACCAGTCGATGGAGCCGTTCTTACCAACCAACGCCACCGTGTGAAGGTCACCGATGATCCCGTAGTCGCTTATCGGCTGATATGGCATCAATAACCCCTCGAGAGAACTGGAAAACTTGCATCGTCACATGCCCAACGAAAGCTAAGGTGTTGGCTGAAGCGCAACCAATGAGTCTGACTCACGCCCGGCGGTCCAGGAGACTAATCGCGAATATGCATGAATAAGACGGTCGGCAGTCGCTTCCCATGTGAGAGTTTGTGCGTGCAGCCTGGCGGCACCGCCCATCTCGTCACTTAGAGTCTCATTGTTCAACAGCAGGTCCAGACGCTCGACGAACAGGCCAGGACACCGCCAGTTGACCAGGAATCCGGTTGAGCCATCGATAACGACCGTCGTCAACCCGCCTACCCGCGATGCCACCACCGGCTTCCCACACGCTGCCGCCTCGAGCGCAGCAAAACCAAAGCTCTCGTAATAGGACGGCAAGACACATATGTCGGCTGCGGCGTAGTAGGTCTTTAGACGATCATGTGGAACTGAGCCAAGGAACTTGATTTTGTGCCTGATTCCAAGATCTTGTGCAAGGCAGAGCAGCCTGCGCATCGCTGGCGTGCCCCTGCTGCCGCCGGCAATGTAGAGCCTGATGCCATCCGAGTGTTCAAGCTGCGTTAGCACCTCGAAGAGAGTGTCGATGCCCTTGAGCCGCTCCAGCCGGCCAACATATAGCAGCACCTTCTCTCCGTTGAGACCAAGCTCCGCCCTTGCGTCAGCCTTGCAACTTGGAGCGAACCGGTCCCCATCCACGCCGGGTGGCACGATGGCAATCCGCTCAGGTTCCGTGCCGTACGTGTCGACGAGCATTCTGCATTCATGGTCGGTCCAGACGATCACCTGATCTGCAGTGCGAGCAATTTTGATCTCGGACTCGTGCCGGGCCGGGTGCTCCGGCTCGCCCGGCAGCGCCTGTTGCTTCACCGCCGCAAGTGTGTGAAAGCTGGTGGTGTGCGGGACATTCCACTGTGCACTCAGCTCAATCCCTACCAGCCCCGAGAGCCAGTAGTGGCTCACAACAAGGTCGTACTCCAGTCCCCATGCCGCGGCATAGCCTGAAACCTGTTTTATGAACTCGGGGAGTAGGTCGTAGGCGCCGGACTTGTCGGTTGACGTCGGCCCTGCCGGAAGGTGAATTGCCCTTGCCCCCGGTGAGAGGTGCACGATCATCGGGTCCAGTGGGTCGTGGTGGCGAGTGAAGATGTCGACCTGAATGCCTCGCTCAGACAGTGCACGCGCAGTCTCGAGAACGTATACGTTCATGCCACCGGCGTCCTTCAGGCCAGCCTGGATCACCGGGCAGCCGTGGACGCTTATCACTGCAATACGCTTCATAAGAAAAACTATCGTGTTGCGACGATGCGGAATACATCGCGGTCAACGCCGCCGAGATGATACTTGTACGATTCGTTGCCGCGCATGAAATCGAATACAGTATGCCCTTGCTCGATTGAGCGGCGAATGGTGAAGGCATGGTTCAGTAGTCCCACCGCCAGCCGCCCGAGTGCCGGATCGTAACCTGAGTTGTACAGGTAGCGGACGGTGCCGACAACGAAGGACAGAGACACGGCAACCCGTTTGCCGTCAAGTTCAAGGAAATTGAGCCGGGTCATGCCGCTATTTGCGAGCCTGGCCGAAACGTCGCGGAAGAATCTCTCCCTGGCCGGTGTCATGAATTCCTGTTTATCGGGGGTGCTTTGCCGGTGAAGAGTGAAGAAGTCCGATATTGCCGTCTCAACGTCCTCAGGTGAGCTCAGTTCGACGTGCCCAATCTCGCCTGCTGCTTCCAACCGGCGGATTTTGCGCCGAAGTTCATGCCGGTCTTTCTTCCTCAAGCTCGCAAGATACGCGTCCCAGTCCTCTGGCAGTTCTAGCCGAGGAGAGACATCTTCCTTCTCAACACTGACCTCCCATCCGAGGATTCGTGCCAGCGATGGCAGCTTCTCTAAAGTAGGCGAGCATTCGACGACCGACTCAAAAATGAGTTTTCTCACTCCAGAGTCAGCCGAAAGCTCGTGTAACACGGCGTCAAGACAGGCCTGTGGCGGATCACCGAGACACACAAAGTCATGATAGTCGACGAGATCGGTGCCGCCGAGAAACGAGACGACGCCGTCTTCCTGCATCAACGGCGCCAGCAGGTCCAGGCTGCCCTCATCTGAATTTACGGAGAGTATCTTGTCCTGCCTGCCCTCACCGAAGTGTTCCCACCACGTCTCTTGCCAGGACGGCAGGTCGAACACGGTGGCCTGGTCGCTGGAGGCTACGAGCGTCTCCCACCGACTCGAGGCGCTTTGAAAGGATTCAAGACTGACCGAAACAGAACAGCAGGTCATGCGGTCTCTTTCTGACAGTGATACGACGCACAGGGACGCGGATTGATGAACAGTGGTCCTTCCAGGGGGAAAAGGCTCATGTAAGCAGATTAACAACAGATTCCAGGTCAGGCTCTACATACTCGAGCTCAACCAGAGCACGCTTCTCCGCCGTTCCCGGATCTTTCAGACCGTTCCCGGTTAAGATGCAGACTACCGTCTTATCGGTCACATCTACTCCAAGTTCGCCCAGCTTTCGCAGCCCGGCAACCGATGCTGCAGATGCAGGCTCACAGAAAATGCCCTCTTCCCGTGCAAGCGCCAGGTAGGCGTCGATGATCTCTCGATCTTCCACCTTGTCGATCAGCCCGCCAGACTCATCCCTCGCTTCAACAGCGCTCTTCCAACTGGCTGGATTGCCGATGCGTATGGCAGTGGCAATAGTCTCGGGCTTTGCCACCGGCCGACCAAGCACAATTGGTGCCGCGCCCGCAGCCTGGAATCCCATAAGGCGAGGCAACGACTTCGACATGCCGAGCGTTTTCGCCTCTTTGTATCCCTTCCAGTAGGCGGTGATATTGCCAGCGTTGCCGACCGGGAGGCACATCATGTCCGGCGCGTCACCTAGATCCTCAATGATCTCGAACGATCCCGTTTTTTGCCCTTCGATGCGGAACTTGTTGACCGAGTTCACGAGCTCGGCGTCGATAGCGTCTACGACGTCGAAAACAGTGTTCAGCGCGTCATCGAAACTCCCGTTCACCGCCAGTATCCGGGCACCATATGCCATGGCCTGTGCAAGCTTGCCCAGTGCAATCTCGCCCGAGGGCACAAGGACAATCGTTTCGAGACCGTACTTCGCGCCGTAGGCCGCAGCAGAGGCGCTGGTGTTGCCGGTCGATGCGCAAACGATGCGCTTCTTGCCCGCTTCGATAGCCTTGGCGACCGCCAAAACCATCCCGCGGTCCTTGAACGATCCAGTTGGGTTGCACCCTTCCAGCTTGAAATACAGCGCCTTGCAACCGAGTTTCGGACCGATATTTTGCGAAAGCACAAGTGGCGTGCTGCCTTCGCCAAGCGAAATTAGCGGCGTATCTTCCGAAACTGGAAGATATTCACGGTATCGCTCGATTACGCCCGGTCTCACGGACAATGCGCGCACTGCTCCAGGATCCAAAAAGTGGTCTTTGCGGCTAGCGAAGGCAGCGCCATCGGTACTGGCGACGGACTGGCCGAGATCACTGGGACTGGCCGTATGACTCCACCCTGATCAGGTTGTCCAGCTCAACTACTACTTCAAGCCCTCGCAACCTGTCAGCCGCCTCTTGCATATTAGCTTCTAATGCCGAGTGAGTCATTATGACCAGGTCGGCCCGTCCCGACGTTTCGTCAGTATCCATCTGGATGACGGAGCGAATGCTGATGTTGGCGTCACCAAGCATCTTTGCGATCTGCGCCAGCACACCGGGCTGATCGGCGGCGGTGAGGCGAATGTAGTACTGGCAGGTGTGACCGCTCATCGGCGCCAGCGGGAGCGGTGACTGTGACGAATTTTCTGCAGCCGGGCTTCCCAGCTCTCGGGCAATATTCAGGACATCACCAAGCACCGCGGAAGCAGTGGGCGACGGACCGGCGCCAGCACCCTGGAGCCACAGCGGGCCGACGAGGTCTCCCTCAATCTCCACCATGTTCATTGCGCCATTCACCGAGGCCATTGGCACATCAAGAGGAACAAGTGAAGGGTGAACGCGTAGCAAGAGACCGACATCGGTCCTCTGGGCAGCAGCGATCAGCTTGATTGTGTAACCGAGCTCATCGGCGTACCGGAAGTCCCTCGCGTCTATCCTGCCAATCCCTTCCCTGTGTATTCCATCGATAGGAACGCTGGTGCCGAACGCCAGTTGTCCCAGTATTGCGATCTTGTAGAGGGCATCGAAGCCGTCCACATCCGCGGTCGGATCAGCCTCCGCGTAGCCAAGTCGCTGTGCATCGCCCAGGACCGCGTCATAGGCCGCGCTCTCTCCTGACATACGCGTCAGGATGTAGTTGGTCGTCCCGTTGATGATGGCTCGGATAGAGTCGATTCGGTTCGCGAGCAGATCGTCGGAGATCGGATTGAGGATCGGTATTCCGCCGCCGACACTTGCCTCGTACATCAGCTTCGCACCGGAGCCCGACGCAGTCTCCAGCAGCTCTCCTCCGCGCTTGGCAAGCACCTCTTTGTTGGCTGAAACAACATGCTTGCCTGAAGAAAGAGCGCGCGAGATGAGATCGAACGCCGGGTTTTCGCCACCCATCAGTTCAACAACAATATCGATATCAGGGTTTCCGACAACGTCTGCCGGGTTCGTGGTCAAGATGCCATCGGGCAGATCCACCGAGCGCTGTTTGGAAAGGTCGCGCACCGCGGCTTTCACAAGCTCCAGCCTCACTCCCGAACGCTGGGACATCCCACGCTCATCAAGAATCGCCTTCGCTACAGCAGATCCAACGACACCAAGTCCGAGAAGACCTATTCTTACCGTGCGCATCAGATTTCCAGTCGGACTCTACCCGGCAGTTAACTCGACCAGTTGAGCAAACAGGCACTGGTCGTCCGTCATTCGTCTAACTAAATATCACGGCGAACACGACCGTCGCAGTGAATAAGATCAAGTGAACAGTGGGTTTTATCCACCACCTGTAGCTAATTGACAGGAATGCTAATTCCGGGAATGCCTCTCGCCGGTGTCGGAGCCACAGTCGGGGCCGCACCCGGGATTAGCCCCCCGAACTGGTCCTGTGGATTCGCCGGAGCCGGTGGCGCAACAGCGGCGTTCAGTGAAACTTGCTTATTCACCCAGTTCGCAATGTCGCTGTTCAGATCGAGATATAGATCAATATCTTTTCGCTGTTCGTTCAAAAACACGCTCATTGCCGAATCCTTGAGGATTTCCAGCGCTTCCGGCTCGACCTCGCGAGCCTCCTGGAACTCGTCGACAATGAAGACGGCCCAGAGACGGGTGGCATCGTCGAACTGGGGCACGGTAAGCGCACCCAGGGGGTGCAGTCGGTTACCTTCTTCATCAAGCCCAAAAAGAAGCCTGTCTAGCTGAGGGATCACAACACCCTGTGGTGTCCAGCCGAGATCACCTCGATCACGCGGCGCTGCCGGATCCTGAGAAAACTCTCGGACAATTTCCTCAATCGTGGCGCCAGTATCCAACTCTCGCTCGATGAGCCCAATAACCGCCGGATCGCTGTCTGCCAGCATGATCCGGAAGACGTGCACCTGGGGCTGAATTCTCGGAATGCTATCCCCCACTACCTCTCGAAGTCGCTCCTGGAAAAGAACCTTCTTCAAGAATTCACGCCACACACTCTCAGGGAGGCCAACACGGTTCAAAAACTGCCGTTTGGCCTCGTTCACATTAGTCCGGAACTCCTCGTTATCTCCGCCCTCGGCAATCGCGTTGAAACCGAGAATAAACTCGACGCGTTCGTCAACATCTTCGGGTGAAATCGACACACCGAATTGGGGGGCAAGCTGGAAAGAAAGTTCCGCCTCCTGAATGACCTGAAGCGCCTCGAAGACGGACGAACCGAGCTGGAACGGAATCCCTAACTCTTCACTGAGCTTCTGGTTGAATCTGATCAGATCAACTACGTCGCCGCGAGAGTACTCGACTTCGCCTACCCGAATCGCCAGCGCTCGGGGGGGAGCTACAAACTTGTTCCAGAACTCCACCCCAATGACCACCATGAGCAGGGCGAGGATCACCAGCCCCACGTAAATGAAGGGCCGACCGCGCTTACCGCGTTCCTGCTTCTCGCGAAGAATCTCGAACCGTGACTTGGCGACACGTTGAGTTATGCTCCGCTGCCCGGCCTGAAACTCGCCTTCTGTTTCCGGGGACAGGCCAGCAATATTTTCCTGGTTGGTCATTTCTGAAACTGCTCGTGGGATGAGAAAAGGCCGGAGTTAGCTTGCGGATCGGTTGTCAGATGTACTTGATCTGGCTGCCCAAACACCCGGACGCCGATCCAACTATTTCTCTTCTTCAGATTCCGTGGTCTCTTCCGCCTCATCAGGCTCATCTGATCCATCATCGGAAGTCGAGTCGCCATCCTGGTCAGCAGGCTTCTCATCCTCAGAAGATTCAACGCTGGCCGAGGTGTCGTCGGATTCCTCTTCAGACTTTTCCGCCGCGCTTTCAACCACATCTGCAGGTGTTTTCTCGACCGGTTCGTCAGATGGCGGTGACTCTTCCACGGCCTCTGTAGTTTCGGCTGTGGCTTCAGCAGCCTCTTGTGGCTCTTCAGCCGCCTCACCGTCGGCCTTGGCGTCCTCAGAAGCTTCACCATCGGCGACATCTGCGGTAGCGACGGCCTCTTCGCCCTCTACTTCCTTGGTCTTTGATTCTTCCTCGGGAGCTGGCGGCTGGGCTGCCGGTGCGATGGATCCGGTAACTCTCAGATGGTTTGGTGCGTACGGAAGCAAAGCCAGGAACCGGGCCCGTGAAATGGCGGTGCTCAACTCTCTCTGGCATTTGGCGCAATTTCCTGCCTTACGACCGGACTCAATGCGGCCACGGTCGGAGATGAACCGCCTGAGCACGGAAACATCTTTATAGCCGACAGTGCCTACCTCTTTACATACACACTGCCTCCGGCGTCGGCCAGAAAATCTGCGCGTGCCCGGTCGGCCGCCACCACCACCACCGCCTCTTGTGTCCCTACCTTGCGAAGTCGTCATTGTTCTCCTTGTGGAACGGACGCCCTGATCTCGTCAGGAACGGAAACTGCTACCAGGGCAGCTCCTCCACGTCTTCTGTTGCATTTGGCGGCTCACCGCCGTTACTTGTAGTGCCTGTCGCGCCGGCCGTTGCTGGCGTACCAAAATCGTCACCACCCTGGCCTTCAGGTCGGTCAAGGAATATCACCCTGAAGGCCCTGATCTCCAGGCTTGTCCTCTGTTGTCCGTCATTGCCGGTGAACGTGTTCGTGCTCAGTTTTCCTTCCACGAACACCCGGCGGCCTTTCGAAAGATACTGGTTGACAGACTCTGCCTGTCTGTCCCATGCAGTAACCGTGAACCACTCCGTGTTGTCCTGCCACTCGCCGTCCTGGCCACGTGACGGATTGTTCACAGCAAGCCGGAAATCCGTCACGGCAGTGCCGCTCGGCGTGTAACGCATCTGAGGATCGGTGCCTGCCCGACCGATCAGGAGTATCTGGTTAAGGCTCATCTGGGTTCCCCCCTGGGTTAAGGGCTGTTAACGGGGGTTCAGCTCTCCGTTTTGACGGCTTTCTTCCGTGCTTCCTTCACGAGCAGGTGACGAAGGACGCCTTGGTCAGCGTCCATCGCTCGATTGATCGTGGCGGTCGCTGTCGGTTCAATGCTGAACCGTGCCAGATAATACGCCCCTTCACTGTTTTTCTGGATCGGGTATGACAGTGACCGCCGACCCCACAGTGCCGCTGAATTGACCTCTCCACCGTTGCCGGTGATCAGACCCTTGACAACCTCTACAGACTTTTCTCCGTCTTCATCGGAAGATGTGCCTGGCAGGATCCACATCAGTTCGTATTCGCGCAAAATCTATTTTCCAAGTAATACTGAGAATAAATACGCCGTCTCCCGGCGATCTGGCAGAACCGCAAAAGTATAACACGCAGTTGCGTTGCGGTTCACTTGGCAAGGAGGCAATTTGTTGCCGACGGCGGAACTAAATGGCGACTCGATCAGGCGTCATCCAGCCCCGGTACGTGGAACTGCGATGCGAACTTCGACACGGCGCCTTTTATCGCCGCGAGCGCTGAGTCGTCTCCTGCAGCTTTGACTGCGTCAAGAATGAATCCTGCAACCGACTCCATATCTGCGCTGTTCATATTCCGGGACGTCACCGCTGGCGTTCCGATGCGCACACCGCTCGTGACCATCGGAGATTGCGGATCGTTCGGAATCGTGTTTTTGTTCACGACGATTCCGGCCGCATGAAGCGCCGCTTCTGCCTCCTTGCCGGTTTGTCCGAGCGATCTGACGTCAACCAGCATCAGGTGGTTGTCGGTTCCGCCCGAAACGATACGAAGTCCTCCGGCCGCCAGGGCGGCTGCCAGCGACTGGGCGTTCTGAACAATCGCTGCGGCATACTGCCTGAACTCTGGCTGTGCCGCCTCTCTGTACGCGACGGCCTTGGCAGCGATCGAGTGCATCATCGGTCCTCCCTGCATGTTCGGGAACACCGCCGAGTTGTATTTGCGGGCGAGGTCTGTGGTCGTGAGAGCCATCGCTCCACGCGGACCGCGCAACGTCTTGTGAGTGGTGCTTGTCACGATGTGCGAATGCCCGACAGGCGAAGGATGTGCCCCACCAGCGATGAGCCCGGCAATGTGTGCCATATCGGTTAACAGGTACGCTCCGACCTCATCTGCGATCTCACGGAATCGGGCAAAATCGATGGTCCTCGGATATGCCGTATATCCACACACGATCATCTTCGGCTTGAATTCGTTCGCAACCTTCGCAACTTCGTCGTAATCGAGCTGCTCGCTCTCAGTGTCGACGCCGTAATGACCGAACTCAAACAGCTTTCCGGAGAAGTTAACGGGTGAGCCGTGGGTCAGGTGGCCCCCATGATCCAGCGACATGCCGAGGACGCGATCACCGGGTTTCAGAACGGCGAAGTACGCCGCCATGTTCGCCTGTGACCCGCTGTGCGGCTGCACATTCACATGCTCAGCGCCAAACAGCTCCTTCGCACGGTCAATCGCCAGGTTCTCCGCAGTATCCACGTGCTCGGTCCCGGCGTAGTAGCGACGGCCGGGGTAGCCCTCCGCATACTTGTTTGTGAGCACGGACCCGGTGGCGGCAAGCACGGCAGCACTCGCGTAGTTCTCGGAAGCGATCAACACAAGGTTCTCGCGCAGACGCCGCTCTTCGCTTTCAACTACACGGGCTATATCAGGATCGTGGGCTGCTAGAGCTGACGTTTCGGACATTGCACACTCCGGACAAAACTCAAAATGTTCGGCAGAACGGTGCATCAGTGTATCTGTCACGCACGGCTCTGGCCTCTCTCCGTGTTTTTGAACATCAAGTACAGCCGCGGGCGGATACGCTATTCTCAGTTGCGCAAGCTCGGACGACCTACCTCTTTTTCGACACAACGCAGGAGTTCCATGACGCAGCAATCGGACCCGACTAACGGTGACAAGCTGGAATTGATCACAGAAACACCCGAGCGCGCAATGGTGGTCTTCGCCCACCCCGACGATGCTGAGATCGGTACGGGAGCAACCGTGGCCAAATGGGCTGCCGCAGGCTGTGTCGTCACGTATGTCCAGTGCACGAGCGGATCGAGTGGCAGCAACGACAGGTCCATGACCTCTGAAGCAATCGTCCCGATTCGTGCTGCCGAGCAGAGGGCAGCAGCCGACGCGCTTGGTGTCAAAACGGTTGAAGTGCTGGATCACGCCGATGGCTGGCTGGATCCTGACCGGGTATTCCTCGAAGAGCTGGTCCGACTGATCCGCAGGCATCGACCTGACATCGTCTTCGCCCATGATCCAGACCGCTTTGGAGGGTTCAATCACAGGGACCACCGCGCGGTTGGCATCACCGCCCGAGACGCCATTTACCCCTATGCCCGCGACCACCTCCACTTCCCACACCATGTCGACGAAGAGGGTCTTGAGCCGTGGAAGGTGAAACACCTGTTTATGTGGGGTTCGAACGAGCCGAACGTTATCGTTGATGTGAGTAGCACGATCGAATCCAAGGTCGAGGCACTCTTCAAGCACGAAAGCCAGGTTGGCGGATTGGCAACAAATGTCGATGCAGCCAGCAGATTACGCAACAGGGCGGAAGAGGCCGCAGAAGGTTTCGGGTTCCAACACGCCGAGAGATTTCGCAGAATCACAGCAAGGCGATAACAACAGCTCATGCCGTTTTTTGACCTGCTAACACACATCCTGCCGGGGGTGGATGACGGTCCTGCGACGATGGACCAGAGTGTGCGCATGGCCCAGGTGGCGGCCGCTGAAGGCAGCACCACTCTGGTCTCCGCGCCTCACATCAGCGATGTTGAGCTGAACTCCAGCCTTGACGAGGTCCGGCAACTGCTGGCCGACCTGAACTCACGCCTTAGACGGGAGGCAAGCGAAGGCGCTCCGCTGGTACGAGTCGTTCCCGGCATGGAAAATCGGATCACTCCGGACCTCCCAGACAAGATCGTGCCCGGAAATCAACTGACCCTCAACGGCTCCCGCTTCGTGTTGTTAACGACTCCGTTCACAAACTTCCCATCATTCGTGAACGATGTCCTCACCCGAATGCGCATGAAGCGTCTTGTGCCAATCCTCGTGCGTCCTGAGCGCAACGAAGTCCTCAGGCGAGACTCAGGTCGAATGAAAGAACTTATCGAAGAAGGAAATCTGTTCATTGTGACTGCAGGAAGCATCACGGGATCTTTCGGTAAAGAGGCACAGCGAGCCGGATTACGGATGATTCGCCAGAAGATTGCACACGCTGTTGTCTCAGACATGCACGCACTCGAAGGAGCAAGGCCCCCCGGCCTCAGGCGAACATACAGGTGGATTGAACGAGCATCGGACGATGCGACTGCTCTACGCCTTCTGCAAGATCAACCGCGAATGATCCTTCAGGGCCACTCGCCCGAGGCAGAGACGGACGAACCAGAATCGCGAGAGAGGTCGTGGCGACGTTTCACACCAGCGGGTCTGTTCAGAGGCCGAGGCTGAACTTCAGATTTTCTATCCCAGTGCCAGCCCGCGGGCAAGCCTGATGAACAGGTTGCTCAACGGCTGGAAAAGACGATGCAGATACGTCGTCCACCACGTCACCAGAATCCCCACTGCTGCGCCCCCGAGCACGTCCGTCGGATAGAAAACACCGGCGTATACGCGGGCCAGTCCATAGATGAGCGCCGCCCCGAACAGCCAGTACCCGAAACTACGATTCACCATCCACGCCGCTGAGCCAGCAGCAAAACCGATAGCCACCGGATTTGCGGGGAACGATGGATCCGTCGCACGGTAGAAGAGCAGCTCAATCTCGTCGAGATCAACGTACGGCCGAGGTCTTCTCCAGGCTACGTTGACCAGCACCACGCCGACATTGGAGAGGCCGATCGAGCTGATCCCAATCAGGACCCAGTGTTGAAATCGCGCTCGGTCGTCAGGATTTCGCCCCACGAACCACATGCCGAACATTGCCATCGAAAACACAAGTGGCATCAGGTAGTCCGTGGCAATAATGCGAACCAGATCATCGATCACCGCGACGTTGCCGGAGAGACCATTCAGCCAGATGACCAGTTCTCTGTCGACGGGATTCACTTGCGCAGCCTTCCCCAGACCAGGACCGAGATGCTCCACCTGTCGGCTCGTTCCAGCAGCGCCGCAGCGTCCACCCGCACATCACGCTTCAGTCTCTTCCATGAGGCGAATAGTGCCGATCGGTAGGAGCTGTTCCGCAACCGGTCGACACCGTCCACATCAGCCGATTCAGCGCTGCTGTCTCCTACTGTGACCGTCATCCGGCCCGGAAATAGCTTTCTGTTTAACGCACCGGCCGAAATCGAAACAACGACTGCTATCAGAGCAGACAGCGGGAACCACGTTGCCTGCCCGGTGCCCGCGAGACCGCCGTCAACGTCATTCACATTGCGCGCCGCACCGAGATCTTCCCAATCGGCTTTACCCCAGAGACGCGTTGATGAGTCTGCCTCAACGGAGCCCGCCGCCCAGGGGCCGTCGACCCACAGTGGCAGCAAGAAAAATAGCGCCACACCAGCAGCGATCAACAGTGCACCGGTAATTCGTGTGCTGATCCGCCCCGGAACCAGCCACATGCCACGATAGCCGCCAATCGAGAGCGCAATTTGCAGTGCTCCCAGGGTCGCCAGCGCGGCAAAGTAAAAGTAGTGACGCGCGAAGAGCGCCTGGACGTCTACGGGGTCAGGTGTCAATTCAAACTGCTGCCATTGCTACAGGATTTACAGGCCAGCTCGTGCCATCAGCACACATCACTGTGAATGAGCAGGGTTCGCAAAACACCGTTAAAAGCATGATGGGATCGTGGCACACGTTAAGGGCTGAGCAAGCTATCCACCGCCGGGCACAACCGGGGTGCACCAGTCAGCATAGTCCGGGTTGTCACCTTTGACGGTTGCGAAGTACAGCTCTTGTAGTTTCTTTGTCACCGGCCCTACTTCGCCGTCACCGATCTTTCGGTTGTCCAGCTCGCCCATCGGCGTGACGTGCGCCGCTGTTCCGGTCAGGAACACTTCATCGGCCAGATAGAGCTCACTGCGGTGGATTCGACGCTCGACCACCTCCATCCCCAACTCACGCGAGGCAAGCTCTATCACCGAATCACGAGTGATTCCAAGCAAGCAGTTGTCCGTTTCCGATGGTGTCGAAATACGGCCGTCCGAGACCATGAACAGGTTCTCACCACTGCCCTCTGAAACCGTGCCGTCCCAGTTCAGCAACACCGCCTCGTCATATCCGGCCGTCACAGCCTCGGTCTTGGCAAGAATGCTCGTCGTATACAGACCGGTAATCTTCACGCCCGTCGGCATGATCGAGTCCTCCGGCCGACGCCAGGACGAAGTCTGGCAACGAAGTGGTCTGTCGTTCTCGATGTAGTTACCGAAAGGCAGAACGACGACCGTGAACTCGTTGTCCAGTTCATGCAACTTCAGATTGGCGACGGCCTCCTGGCCTTTGAACGCCAGGGGACGTATGTAGACATCCTGCCTGAACCCGTTCAGTTCAATCAGGTCCGTCGTAATCTTGCATAGCTGATCGACGTCATAGGGAATATCAATCCGAAGCATCCTGCAGCCGCGCAGCAAACGCTCGTAGTGCTCACGCAACCGGAACACGTACATCTTGCCGTGCCCCTCGTTCCAGTTGCCACGAATGCCTTCGAAGACCGCGGTGCCATAGTGCAGCGCATGAGTCATGACACCTACCTTCGCATCCTTGAGAGGGACCTGTTTCCCGCCCAGAAATGCGTATCCATCTGGCGCCATAACTATCTGCTCCGTGTCTGTATCGCTCGTTCGCAGCCGCGCCGCGCATTCCGCGGGCGGTTCGCATGCCCTACTACGCAGGCAAGCCGGGCAATTATACGTTCGGAATCACACCGGACAACTGGTGAATTCTTACGGCTTTTCATCTGGTGACGTTTCACTCCATCCCACCGGCAAACCACACTGGCCCCAGTAAGAGAAACCTGATGACTCTGGCGGGCCAGTTGAGTTAATCTGCACTCAACACAGAACACCAGAGTCCGGCCTTTACAGACCGGAGCGAATCGAACCCGATCCATTCATATCATGCAGCAGCAGAAGGTGAGTTAGATGACCGAACAGGGAACCAGCGTTTGGGGGCTAACTGTTTCGCGCCGCTTCAACACGCCGGATGAAGCCAGTGGAGCGACGGAGAGTTTGAAGCAGGCCGGATTCAGCGAAGATGAAATCAGAGTCTGGCAGCATAAGAAAGTAGCGGCATTCTCTAGAGAGGATTCGTTTGCTCGGATTGTGGAAGGCCTGCTCGCCGGCGGCGTCATCGGAGGGCTCGCCGGGTTCTTTGTGAGCATCGCTTTCAGCTGGGCATCAAACGAGAGGGTTACCGAAGAGAGCTCCGCTGGAGCTGCGCTGATCGGGGCTGTGGCAGGAGCGATCATAGTCGCCATCTCAGTCGCGGTAATTTCTCGTCGCTTCAGCTTCAGCCATCCACATGAAACGCATGGGGAACCGGCGTCGGTAGTGACGGTGACCGTTGGTGACCGGGAGTCAGAGGCCAAACAGGTCTTCGACAAGTTGGGCTGAGCTGATGTGGACGATACGAACCGTTTGCTATCTCTTCGAGGCGATCACCCAGAAGAAGGTCTCTGGCCCATCGATCCCCTCTTCGACCGTCTCATGCCAGGAGCGGTCGATCTGCATTTCAGCTTTCGAGATCTGCTCAAGTGCCGTCTCAGGCTCGTGATAGCTCCAAAACATTCGCGCACCCAGCCAGTCGTCCTCCCACGCCTCCTCTTTTCCGTGTTTACCGAGCGACGCTACGAAAATCCCATTCGGCTTTAGCCAACTGGCAATGTTGCGAAATAGCGATTGATGCCGGTCGCGATGAACGTGGATTATCGAAAAGAACGCCGTGACCGCGTCAAACTCACCGACCGGAAACTCCACCTCAGTCATATCGGACTGCACGAACGACGCCTCTGGCACTCGTTGACGGGCGAATTCGAGTTGGCGTTCAGAAAAGTCCACGCCTGTGACATCGAACGAATCCGCCAGAGACGCAGTGAATGGAACTCCAGCGCCACAACCAAGATCAATCACCCTGCCGCCACGTGGCACGCGTTCGTGAAGCTCATTGATGAGCGACTGGACACCCGACCTCACGCCAGCAGATTCCCGAGCCACAGCCACCCGTCTGAGGTACTCATCAGCGATCACATCGTAAGCTGCGCGGACTTCGTCATGGTGATTACTGGTCATCGAACCGGCAACCCCATGTTCAATGCTCGCTCACAGTGGCACTCTTGATGTAGTCGAAGTTAATGTCCTCACCGAGGCCGGGTGTCATTGGCATGCGAATGTCGCCGTCTGAGTCCATCTCATCGACGATGCTGTTCAGATACGCGGGCGGCTGATCGAAATCAACGAACGGATGCAGCAATCCGCGCTCGTACCAACGGGAATTGCTGATCGCCCCGAGCACGGCAAGATTGCCAGATCCGCCGCCGTGGATCTCGGCATCCATGTTGAAGCTCTCTGCAAGGTGAGCGATCTTCATGCTCGGACCGATGCCGCCGACATCCATCACGCCGGTCCGCGCAATGTCACACACACCACCGGCAATCCACTCAGCACGGGTGTGGAATTTTCCCTCGGCATACTCGGGACCGAGTATCGGAATATCCAGGTTCTCGGCAAGCCAGCGATACGACGAGACAGAATGCTCGTCCATCGGCTCTTCGAACCAGTAGTAGTTCAATTTCTGGATGCCAAGCCCAAGCTCATACGCCTCGGTCCTGCTGTACCAGTGGTTTGCATCCAGCATGAGCGGAACGCCTGGCCCAACCGCCTCTCTCACCGCAGCACAGGCTGCGATGTCCATCTCGACGCTCGGAGCCCAGGAGACCGGTGGCATCCAGGTGTGAAGCTTGATCGCCTTGTAGCCACGGTTGATCAACCACTCGGCAAACTTTCCGTAGTCGTCAGGCGTCGACAGACCGTTCGGCATTTCGTCTCCGCACATGGTGCTGCCGTATGCAGGAACCCTGTCTCGATAGCCGCCGAGCAGTTTCCAAACCGGTGTTTTCAACGCGTTGCCTGCAAGGTCCCACAGTGCAAGCTCAACGGAGGCCAGCGCCCGGTCTGTCAACTGAGTCCCACTGCCACGCTGCCACCTTGCAAGGCCGAGCCAGAGCTTCTCGCGGTCCATCGGGTCCTCACCCAGCAGGACCTTCTTCACATAGTTTTCGATCACGTGTGGGCGTAGCGATTCCGGTGCGCCGAATGCATGTCCGCTGTTGCCCTCATCATCAGTGATCGTGATCAATGCCTGGCCGGAATCGTGTGGATCACCGGGATGCTGATGGCCATCGGAGTCGTGAACGGTGTTAGACGTGTAGGTAAAAACGGTTACTTTGACCTGTTCGATCTTCATCTGCTTCTCCTGTTTCGTCGGCGACTTCGATCCGGCTGACCGTTGGAATTGTTGCCGGGATTGAGATTGAGAGACGGAAGCCGCAGCTTACATTCGGCCGGACCGTATCGTCGACCGGCACAGTGATCCCGCGTTCAGATGAGCATCCAGAGCGAACGAAGTCGATTCACGTTGTGCGTCGCGTCGAATAGACTGCGGCTTCGATGGCGGGGCTCACGACCCCTATCGAATATTCCGTAGGACGATCAGATGAGAGGTGGCATGAATCGGAACGATGTCCCGCCTGAAGGGTCCGAGGCAGATGGACCACTGGAGCATTCCTCGGACGGACGGACCAGGCAGCCGGTTGGCAAACAGTCTTCGCTGCCGTCCATCTCGTTTGTGCTGCTGACGCTCGCCATAGTCGCTGCTGGAGCGGGTGCGGTGGCATGGGCATTCGCACGGCCTGATTCACGCACCGTCGAGATCATCATTCCGACGCCGGGGCCGTTCGCCGTCCACGTCACCGGGGCTATCGTAAATCCCGGCGTTTACACGCTACCGCCAGGGTCACGAGTTTCTGACGCGGTCGAAGCAGCCGGAGGGCTTTCCGAGCCGTCGAGCATCAACCTTGCGGCGGTGCTCCGTGACGGGCAGCAAGTGGTTGTTTCCGGTCTTGAAACCGCATCGGGCGTGGGGCCCAATTCTGGAGATGGATCGCTGGTTGGCAGCCCGAATGACCTTTTGCTTGACTTGAACACCGCAAGCCCAACGCAACTCGAAGACCTGCCTGGCATCGGTCCTGCACGCGCTGCGTCGATCGTCAGTTTTCGAGAACGGAACGGTCCGATTCTCTTCGTCGACGACCTGACCGCTATCGACGGCATCGGTCCTGCAACCGTCGATACTCTGCGGTCTCTGGTCGTTCAGCAATGAAGCTGGCAACCGGCGCCGCGCTGTTCGTGATCGGCGTCACCCTCGCCTTTGGCACGGGCCTGTCGATCGACGAGCCGCTCGTTCAGGCTGTCGCAATCCTGGTGACCGCATCGCTTGTCTTCTCCGTCCTATTCCAGATCAGGAGACGAAAACGCGCTGTGATTGCGCTGGGTGCGCTGATCCTGGTGCTCGGATTCGTAAGGGGAGCCACAACGAGCAATGACGCCGGAACGGACTGGCAGAACGTTCCGGAAGACGGAGAGCAAGTGGAGTTGGCCGCCTGGCTAAACGACGATGCGAATCGTGCCGGTAACGGGGTTCGATTGAGTTTGAGAGCCCTCTCCGTGAACGGCAACGACGCAGACTTCCCGCTTACGGTCTTTGCCAGCGGACTTTCAGACCTCACCGGATCAGGTCGCACATCCAGCGGCTTTCGCTACGGCGACGTTTACGAGTTCAGCGGACGATTCTCCGCAGCGAGCGGCAAATTCGCTGAGGGCTCGGCGGGAACTGTATTCACAGGCGTAGTTTCACTCGTAAAAGCCGACCACGGCAATCCCGCTCGTCGAGCTGTCGGAAGGATTCGTGAGTGGATCTCAAACAACTTGCGCCGGACGGCAAGCGAGCCCGCTTCTGCACTCGCAAGAACAATGCTGGTGAGTGACCGAACCGGGCTGTCTGAGCAATTGAACGTGGATTTCCGCGAGTCCGGGACCTCCCACCTACTGGCGATCTCTGGGCTGCACGTCGCTCTGATCAGCGGCCTTGCAATGGCCTTCGCAGCATCGCTATTCGGCAGACGCGGGCAGTACTACCTGCTCCTGCCATTCGCCGTCACCTGGGGCTACGCTGCGCTGGCCGGATTTTCGCCATCGGTCACAAGAGCAGCCATCATGTTCAGTGTTGTGATACTGGCGCGTGCAGCCGGACGCCAGAACGCATCGCTCCCGGGAATCGGTTTCGCAGCCGCAGTAATGGTTGCCGTCAGTCCGGAGATCCTGCGCTCGCTATCGTTCCAACTGAGCTTCGCCGCCATCTCCGGCATCGCTCTGCTGACACCGCGAATTGTCGACGCAGTGGACAGGCTTTTCCCCCGTCTCCGAATAAACGATCAAGACGGCAGCCGCATCGTCCATGCGATCGTCCGTGGTGCTGCTGTGTCCATTGCGGCCACTCTGGCCACGTGGCCGCTCGTCGCTGTGAACTTTGGTGGCGCACCCGTCTGGGGCGGAATTGCGACAATCGCCATGCTACCCGCCGTGCCGCTGCTGATAGTGATCAGTGCCTTGTCAGCCCTGGCGGCCGGTGTTTCAGTTCAACTGGGAGAGGTGATTGGCTGGCCAGCCTGGCTACTCGGTGAGTACGTCGCAGAGGTCGCGAAGCTCTTCAGCGATCTGCCGCCTCGCGTCATTGACACCTCCGGCTGGAGCGCGATCAACGCCATCGCGGCTTACTCGTTGATCTTTCTTGCTTTCAGCTGGTCCACGGCCCACAAATTTATGCTCCGGACCACCAGGTGGCTCCGGTCGGTCGCTGCCGAACCGTTGTCACAGCGTTCGTTCGTTCGCTCCGGGGTGCCGCTCTGGACGGTGGCGCTGGCTGGATCTGTTGCGGCTGTAATGTGGGCTGGAGCGGTCACATCTGCAGGTAACGACGAACTTACCGTGACGTTCTTCGAGACAGATCGCGGCGACATGATCCTGGTTCGCACACCGAACGGCAACACCGCACTGATCGACGGCGGTAGAGACCCGTTTGGAGCCGTCCGTCGGCTCGACAGTGCGCTGCCGTTCTGGGACAGGTCGCTCGACCTGCTCCTTGTCACCCATCCTGACGCTGACCACATCGGCGGCCTGCGGGCTGTGGCAGAGCGCTACGACGTGACCCATATCACCGAAATTCCCGCCGCTCACGGAAGCACCGTGCACGCTGCGTGGCAGCGATACGTCGAGGACCGAGGCGGTTCGGTCTCCCTTGAAGCAGGCGCCGTAATCGCCCTGGACGATGACCTAACCCTGGAGGTGATTGCGGGTGGGAGACCGTTTCCGGACGCCACGATCAATGATGCATCTGTGGTGACGATGCTGCGCTATCGCGATATCTCACTGCTGCTCACAGGCGACATCACTGCTGTGACCGAACGCCGCCTGATCGAGTCTGGCTACGACCTTCGCGCAACCGTGCTCAAGATCCCGCACCACGGCAGCGACACTTCGTCTACACAGCCGTTTATCGATGCAGTGGAGCCGAGTGTCGCCATCATCCAGGTCGGAATGGACAACCGGTTTGGTCATCCAACGGATAGCGTAATGGCACGGCTGCGAGGAGCCGTTCCCAAAGAGAGTCTCTTTGTGACGTCTATCCACGGCGACGTGACCGTGCGAACAGATGGCGAGAGGCTTCGGGTCAGTGCGGAGCGGTAGGTTGATACTCCAATCAGAAACCTCTGTTCGTTACCGGATCCGGAACACCTTCCCAGCGCTTGTCGCCCTGAGACCGCTTCACGGCGATCACCTTGACCACATCCGGGTTGCCGAGACCGTGTAATGGCTGACCCGTCAGCACGTAAACGGCGTTCTCGCCCCACCGCTTCGCTCCCTCCACCGTCGTCACGTCCGAACCGCCTGCGAAATGCGGAGTGATCGTAAGGTTCGGCAGCTTCAGCAGTGGGCTCTCGGCATCCAACGGCTCAATCTGGGTGACATCTATACCCGCCGCGTAGATCAAATTCGTCTCCAGCGCCTCCTGTAATCCGGCCTCGTCAACAATCGGACCCCTGGCACAGTTGATGAAAACCGCAGTTGGCTTCATCTTCCTGAAGCTATCGATATTGAAAGCGTGGTTGGTCTCGGCCGTCGCAGGTGAATGGACAGAAATGAAATCGGAATCGCTGAGCAATGTGTCGAAGTCGACCAGTTGTACGCCGTACAGATCAGCAGTCGTCTGCGGAACATAGGGGTCGTGGGCGATTATCCGAGCCGGACCAAAGCCGCGTGCCCTCGATGCAAATGCGCGGCCGATGTTGCCAAGTCCGTAGATTCCTACCGTGTTACCGGCAATCCGTCGCAACTTCCCCCGCACCGCATTGACCTCTTTCGGCCTGTCGCTCCACGCTCCGTCCTTAGTCGCCTCCCTCAGCTCCGGAATCTGTCGGGTGATAGATAGCAACAGGGCCATCGCATGGTCCGCGACCTCGCTCGTATTGATGCCCGGTGTATTGGTAACCGCAATTCCAAGCTCCGTTGCAGCCTCCAGGTCAACTGAATCCACTCCAACCCCGCTGCGGCCCACCATCTTCAAGTTCGGCAACGCCTCAAGCACCTTGCGAGTCGTATGCGGAACCGTTCCAACAAGCAGTACATCTGCGTCCTTCGCCGCAGCAATCACCTGCTCTTCTGTGTCACAGGAGACGTATTGAACGTCGATACCGGCCTCTGCGATCACATCGAGCGTGATTTCGCTGGGCGGGCGGTTGTTGATGGTGATGACGACTTGTCGTGATGGCATCGCTTGTTCCATGTTGACTGGCGCCGGTAGATGGCGTAGAGATTCGACTGCAACAGCAGGATGCCCGCGGCCGACCTCACGCGCAAGTCTGAGTTCCGATCCATTGAAAAGAATCCGCCATGCCAAATCAAACCTTCTCGCCACACTATCGCCTCCTACTTGATCACAAAATCCCCATGCGAGACGGCGTGATCCTGTCTGCGGATATCTACCTGCCGACTACCAACGACGGCCCGTGGCCCGCGCTGCTTCTCCGTACGATCTACAACACGAAAGAGTCGCGTTACCTGGACTGGAAGGAGAAGTTTGTTCAATCCGGCTACGCGGTCGTAATGCAGAACTGCCGGGGAAGACACGACTCGGACGGCACATGGGAGCCATACACCTGCGAGATCCCGGATGGCTTCGACACCCATGAGTGGATCGGTCAACAGGCCTGGTGCAACGGCCGCATAGGCACCTTTGGCATGTCTTATCCCGGGTTCACCCAGACCGCGCCCGCCCTGCTGAAGTCGAAATACCTGAAGGCGCTCGTGCCCATCGCATCGCAGCAGGACAACTACGGCCATCACAGGGTCGATGGTGTGATTGCTCATGCAACAAGCCTGTTCTTCGCCAACATGATGGGCCGCGTTATGCAATACGAGGCTCTAGACCGGCTGGACTGGGAAGCCATCTACCGCCACCTGCCAATCGTCGAAACGCTCGACCAGATTGGCAACTGTGCCTACTATCGGGGCGTAATTGAGCACGAGAAGTACGACGAGTTCTGGTCGAGCTACTCGCTACGCGACCGCTACTCCGAAGCGGACACACCTGCGTTATTCGTCACAGGCTGGTACGACTCGCTGCTGCACGAGACGATCACGGTATTCAACGGCTGGAAGCAGCACTCCGGGTCCGAAGAGACCCGCAACCGCACGAAGCTGCTGATCGGCCCCTGGAGCCACCAGGTTGCCCCGTGGGGCCGGATCCCGATCGGTGAAAACGGTGCCTTTGAAGACGTGGAGTTCGGCGCACATGCCGTCGGCGACATCGCCGACATTCACCTGCGCTGGTACGACGCTCTGCTGAAGGATGTCGACACGGGAATCGACAATGAGCCGCCGGTGAAGATCTTCGTGATGGGCAGCAACGAGTGGCGGCACGAGAACGAGTATCCGCTGGCGAGAACCGAGTGGACGAAGCTCTACCTGCGAGGCGATGGCCCGCACGATGCGCAGGAGGATGCACTCGGCGGCGGTTCATTGAACTTCGATACCGCGGAGTCAGCCGAACCACCTGATCGCTTCCGCTACGACCCGGATGACCCTGTTCCTTCATGGGGAGCGCAGTACCAGACCATGGACAGGACAGGACCGCGCGACCGTCGTGAGATCGAGCGGCGAGCAGACGTACTCGTGTATACGTCGGAGCCGCTGGCCGACGAGATCGAAGTCACAGGACCGATCTCAGCGACCGTCTACGCGTCGTCGTCAGCGGTAGACACGGACTTCACAGCAGCGCTCATAGACGTCTTTCCGGACGGACGGGCGATCATCCTGACCGAGGGCATCTGCCGCGCTAGGTTCCGTCACGGCACCGAGAACCCGGAGTTTCTGAACCCGGGTGAGGTGTACAAGTTCACGATTGACATGTGGGACACATCCAACGTCTTCCTCGCCGGCCAATCCATCCGGATTGAGGTCTCATCCAGCAACTTCCCTCGCTACAACCGCAACCTGAACACCGGGAATCCAATCGCCACAGACTCCGAAATCAGAATCGCCCACCAGACGGTCTTCCACGACCCAGAGCGTCCATCACACGTGCTGCTGCCCGTGATTTCGTCCTGATGATTGCCGCCAGAACCGGATTCATGGCCTTCAATCAGGTGTTCGGCTAAGATCGTCCAACCGCATCCTGCACACTCGAACGATCACGAAACCCACTTACTCATGTACACGGTCAACGCCAGCCACAACGTAATGATCCACATGCGTGACGGCGTAAGGCTGGCAACCGATATCTATCGGCCAGCAGACGAAAACGGCAACCCGCTGGACGGCGACTTCCCTGTCATTCTCGGCCGCACTTCGTACGACAAGTCGAATCCGGTGATCTGGATCGATCCTGTCGCCAACTTCTTCGTGCCACGTGGCTACGTGGTACTGCTTCAAGACCTCCGTGGCCGCGGCCAATCGGAGGGCACAGGGCAGTATTTCCACACTGCCAACAGGTTCGAGGGCAAAGACGGCTACGACACCATCGAATGGGCCGCCAATCAACCCTGGTGCAACGGCAAAGTCGGCATGGTTGGCGCATCGCACGGCGGTATCGTCCAGAACATGGCATCGCTGGAACGTCCGCCTCACCTGGCCGCGCTGTGGGTCGACGTCGCTCCAACGAACGCCTTCAAATGGGAGGCGCGGCAAGGCGGAGCGATGGGCCTTCACATGTACGGAGCGCTCTACCTCCACGGCTACGACTCGCACGAACTGCGTGGCAACCCGGAAGCCATCGAGAAGATCGAACGTGGCGCAGAGAATTTGCGCGGTGAACTACTTCGCCTTCTAAAAGAGCCCCTGCGGCCTGGCGAGTCGCCAATCGCAGCTGTGCCGAATCTTGAGAAAATCCTGTTCCACTACTACTGCGACGGCGTCTACAACGATTTCTGGTCCCAGGAAAGCCTCGACCAGACTCCGCACTTCGCCCGGATGGCAGACATACCGGCGGTCTACTCAAGCGGCTGGTACGACCCGTTCCCGGCGGACGTGACCGAACAGTTCGCGGTCATGGCAAAGCAGAACAGCACGCCTCAGCGGCTCGTGGTCGGTCCGTGGAACCATGTGCTGATGCGAGGCAAGGGGTCGACATCGATCGGCGAGGTCGAGTTCGGAGAGCAAGCCAAATGGGGCGACGAGGTTCTCAACGCTGAGAGATTGCGCTGGTTCGACCGGTGGCTGAAGGGCGAACAGACCGGTGTTGAGGCCGATGCGCCGGTGCGGATTTTCGTCACGGGTGGAGGCTCCGGAGAAATGAACTCAGCAGGTCACATCGTGCACGGCGGCGACTGGCGTGAGGAGCAGGAGTGGCCTCTTGCCAGGGCTGTGGACACAGTCCTCTATTTACGCACAGATGGCACACTCACCCCAGAGCCCGCAGAGACCGGTGCCGAAGACGACGGTGCCATCACGTGGACCCACGACCCGCAGAACCCCGTCCCGAGTATTGGCGCCAACGTGACCGGAATGTACGAATGGGTCTCGCTGAACGAGGGGCTGGACGCCGCCTATGTTCCACAGCGAGCCCGAATGAAATCCCTCATCCCGGACGGCCCGTTGCATCAGAAAGAGCGCCCAGACCTGCTGTGCTGCCACGAACCGTATCCGCTGCTTAAAGACAGGCACGACGTGGTCGTATTTGAAACGGAACCACTGGTGCGACCTCTCGAAGTGACAGGAGCGCCTCGAGTTCGACTCTGGGTATCGTCAACGGCGGTTGACACAGATTTCACGGCGAAGCTGCTCGACATCTATCCAGCTTCTCCGGAATCTGGAGACTGGCCGGAGGGCTTTCACCTGCCACTCGCCGACTCGATCATCCGCGCCCGCTTCCGCGAGGGATTCGATGCAGAACGGCTCATGACACCGGGCGAGGTGTCCGAGGTCGAGATTGAGCTGCCGCCGATCTCAAATCTATTCGCAGTGGGCCACAGGATACGGATAGACATCTCGTCCTCGAACTTCCCGCGATTCGACGCGAACCCGAACACTGGTGAGCCACTGGGCCGTCACACTCGCTTCGAAAAGGCGCAAAACACCGTTTATCTGGACGCTACGCACCCTTCAAGAGTCACATTGCCAGTCGTCGAGAGCTCGTAACCCGTCGAGTTGGCGCGTCCGATTCACGAAGAAAGAAAAACTCAGCTTATTGCGAGGCCGGACCTGCACGTGAGGAGACAATTCACGTCGGCCCGGCCTCGCTGGCCGGATGAGGAGACCGGCACAAAGGCCGGGAGATACCAGGCTGACCGCGCCCCCTCGAACGCATGCCGCCCAAAGCACAGCTGCTGCTATTTGGCCGGGCTAGCCGCAACAAGCGCTCGTTCTGTATCTGGCACAGTCTCCACGGTACGGAAGAGTTTTCTTAATAGCCCGGTTGCTCCGTAGGCACACGCCCGGGCGAGTTCTGTTTCGAACTCTGCAGAACAAGCCACCAACACCGGTATGAGCCCCGTCGATGGCTCTTCAGAGATCTCCCTGATCCGCCCTGCAGCCATTGCCGGGTCGCAGTCGATGTCGACCACGAACAAGCCTGTCTCCAGCTGCTGGGGCTGACCGTGGGATCTCCTTGCATCTTTGAGCTCGGAATCAGATACGGCACTGATCACATGGCCGCGTCCGCGCAACGCTGTCTCCAACTGCATTGCTGTCTCCCTGCAGTGCGAAACCACGCTGATCACGGCCATGTTCAGTCCACCTTCTGCTCTCTAAACAATCCGCTCCGACGCCGAGCCTGAGCACCATGAAACCGGAGCAAGGTCAGGTCGGTGTCGGATGCATGTGAGAGTTGTCTAGGAAAACGGTCCTCACACACGATGCACCGAATTGGTCAGTTCTCAAACGACGCTCCAACAAAGCGTGGGAAAAGGGCCGGTTAACGAGTTACCTGATTTGCGCGTTCCCCGACCGCCTTCTGGCAAGTGCCGACCATCCACCGTCGAGATGTGAAACTGTCACCGCAGGGACACCTTCCGGTGCCCCCATTGTGACTTGCCTGCCACTAGCGTTAAACATGCCTCGAACGTGCAGCTACCTTTGAAAATAAGCGGGGTGCGGGCGGTTGCGACGGTGCTGGCTTCGAGGCCATATACGTAGAGACGGCTGTGAGCCCGGTCAAAAAGCTGTCTGTGGTAGATGCGAAGGTCGCAGTGACTGTTAACTGCGACCTTTTCGCGTGTCCGAAAGTCGCCATTCTCCAGACACGCAAACGTTCTCGAACCTGACGCCCCACCCAGCCCATCTAACCATCAGTTGACGACAAGAGTAATATTGTTTCCACAGATGACTACGCGAACTCAAATCACCGATGCCTGCCTCTGTTGCTGCACCTGTACCAGGACGACAACTACTTAGGCCGCGCACGCGATTATCTGGAAACCAGACCCCCTGCCAGCGACGCGGCCGGGGGTTCTTTTTTAGGCATTTTCGATAGAGCCGGGAGATCAAATCAAAGAAATGGCAATCGCTTCAGGAACCCAGACAGGCAAACAGTCCTTCTTCAGCTTCCCGAACCCGATCAACGAAAGCGTGGCTCGGACAGTGGCGGCGGGCGTCGTGATCATTGCGGCGGCTACGATCGCATTCGACTTCCCGTGGCTGATGTTTGCACTCGCCTACGGCTTCATCGCACGAGTCGCTGCCGGACCCAGGCTGAGCCCCCTTGCTCAGTTCACGTTAAGAGTGGTCATTCCTGCACTCAAGCTCCCGTACAAGCCGATTGCCGGTCCGCCAAAGCGATTCGCAGCCGCTATCGGTATAACCTTCAGCATTACAGCGATAGTTCTGCACTTTGGCTTTAGCCTCACCGGTATTTCATATGGCGTGCTGGGTGCGTTGATACTCGCAGCCGGGCTGGAGTCCGTGTTCGGATACTGCCTCGGCTGTAAGGTGTTCAGCATTCTGATGCGAATCGGTGTAATACCCGAGTCGGTCTGTGAAGACTGCGCCAACTTCGATGCCAGGATGAAAAGGCTGGCCGAGCAAGGCCTGTTGCCGAACGGCGACCCCTGCGCTCCAGGTGAGGTGCAGTCAGCCGTGAAGAGCTGAATCCCACCGCAAACTTTCAGATTCGGCGCTAACATTCTGTTGCCATTAACAGGGTGACATCTGGTTCGCAGGCCTAAGTCATACGGAGCGCCGATTGTCCGCACCTGCCCGAATCTCAGCATCGATCCTCGCAGCCGATTTTGCGCGCCTCGGCGATCAAATCCAGCTGGTCGAAGAATCAGGCTGCGATGAGATCCACTTCGACGTGATGGATGGACATTTCGTGCCGGCTATCTCGTTTGGAGTAGTCGTGCTGGAGTCCATCCGGGACCTCACTTCGTTGCCGATCGACGTGCACATGATGGTCACCGAGCCGGGTCGGTTCGCCGTCCAGTTCGCAGATGCCGGGGCAGATATCTTCACCGTGCATGCTGAGGCCTGCTCGGACCTGTCAGCAACGGTCGCAGACATCGTGGAAGGAGGCATGCGCCCCGGAATCTCGATCAATCCGTCGACCGAAACCTCAGCCGTGAACCGATATACGGCCAGTGTCGACCGCTTTCTCGTCATGAGCGTCGAGCCCGGCTTCGGCGGTCAGTCGCTCATGCCCGAAGTGCTGCCTAAGATCGAAGAGTTGCGATCGGCGGCCAGACACTCAGGAAGTGAAATCGAGATCGCCGTTGATGGCGGTGTGAAGGTGGAGAACTCGGCCGCAGTCCTGTCCGCCGGCGCAGATACGCTGATCTCCGGAACGGGAATCTTCAACTATCCGGATGGAATGGCCGCCGCAGTCAGGCAGATCAAAAGCCTCTAGAAGAGCAGCTGATACTCGCCTACTTGGTTGCGATCTCCAGCTTGCCCCGCTTTTCCAATGTGCGAATGCAGCGAGTGCAGACATTCATTCGCTTCTTCTCGCCATCGATAACGAGGCTCTTCTTGAACACGTTCGGCTGTGAAATCTTCCGGGTTGCGTTCAACGCATGGCTGCGGTTGTGGCCAAACTGTGGCCCTTTTCCGCAGACGTGACACTTGGCCATGCTGGATCCTCGCAATTAGCCGTATCGAGAGTACGGCGGTAGAACATAGATAACGATTGGCGGCGGCACTAATGATAAATTGAGAGCCGCCGATCTACTAAACTACCATGCAGCACAGTTGCGAGCAATAAACACCAACAGCCAGAAATCGGCCCGATTGGGGCCAATCCGGAAACGGCATCACAACCCAATGGCAGACATCCCCGATACCGCTCGGTCAACTCGCCGCACTGATGGCTTCCTGCTTCGAGATTTCGTACGCGGCGCAACCCGAGCGCTCGAAACGAACCAGGACACGATCAACAGGCTGAATGTCTTTCCGGTTCCAGACGGTGACACCGGCACAAACATGGTGCTGACGATGCGCTCAATCCGCGACGAGCTTGAGAAGCACATCGACGCAAATCCCAGCATCACTTCGGCCCGAATGGCACGCGCAGCGCTACTCGGAGCACGCGGTAATTCCGGCCTGATACTTGCCCAGTACTTCAAGGGGCTGGCCGAATCGCTGGCCGATGGCTACGACATAAGCGGCGAAGGATTCGCAAAAGGGATGCGTATAGCCTCGGAGATCGCCTACCGAGCCGTTCCGGAGCCAAAAGAAGGAACAATGCTCACGGTGTTCCGCGAATGCGCCGATGCATCCGAGAAAGCGGTCAACGAGAAGCCTGGTCTTGAGCATGTGATGACGGTCGCTGCAGAACAGGCGATGGACACCGTTGCGCGTACTCCAGGAATGCTGCAAGTGCTTGAAGATGCAGGCGTGGTTGATTCTGGCGGCTTCGGCTTTGCCATCATGTTGCACAGTAGCGTCGAGGTGTTGACCGGAGTAGAACCGGGTACTGAGCGGATCGAACCGCCCGGAATTGTCGGATTGCCAGAGTCGGACCTCCCATTGACCGGTATTCGAGCCGAGTTTCTGAAGGACATTGAGGACGAAGCCTGGGGCTACTGCACCGTATTTGCCATCGAGGGCACAGACCTCGACCCCGAAGCGGTGCGGTCGCAGATGGCAGAACTCGGTCGATCACCCGTTGTGGCTGGAGCGGACACGCTTCTCAAGGTCCACGTTCACGTGGAAGATCCCGGCATCGCACTGTCCGCCGGACTAAAGCTGGGTTCGCTCTCCAATATCGATATCCACAACATGGACGAGCAGGCCCGCGAATGGGCGAGTGGCCAGGTTGACGATCAGGGCCGCGCCGATCAGGGATCTGCCCGATTTACGACCGCGGTCGTCGCAGTTGCACTCGGCGACGGCTTCACGGAATTTTTCAGAAACGCGGGTCTTGGCGCAGTTCGAATCCTCTCTGGTGGCGACACGATGAACCCGAGCACGGCCG
>JAJCYY010000103.1 GCA_029262735.1 Chloroflexota bacterium
TCGGCGCACTTACCGCAATCCAGGTCGCCGCCAACCGACCAGACCTTGTGAAGGCCATCATTCTCGAAGACCCACCGCTTTACGGCGGACCGATCATGGAGGACTTTCCCGAAAGACGAGTGCGATTCGACCGGAACGCAGCGATATCCGGCTCCGGCTCGTCCCTCATGGGCATGGTCAGCGCAATACGCTCCGCAAACCCCGGTGCTGACGACCGGCTCGTACAGGAGAGCGCGCTTGCGCTGTTCAGAACCGAAGCGAAGGTGATATCGGACGCCATGGAGCAGATGTCTGACGAGTCGGTGAACTGGGTCGCGGCGATTGAGGACAGTATGAGTGCAGTTCGCTGCCCAACTCTACTGATGCAGGGCGCTTTCGAGCGCGGCGGATGGATGCGAGATGAAGATGGCCAGCGCGCACAGCAACTGATCCCGAACTGCACGTTCGAGTTCTGGAGCGACCTCGGTCACGGCCTGCACACCAACGAATCTGAGCGTTTTGTCCAGCAGATCAACAGGTTCGTGTCAGAGTTGAACACGGCGGAATCGAACTCATGAGTCCAAGCGAAACGGCCATTGAGCCAGCAGAGAGATTCGTTCACGTCGGCGAAACCGCGCTGAACGTCGCCGAGTGGCCGGGCGATGGGCCGCCTCTGGTCATGATCCACGGCTGGGGAGTTTCGTCACAGGTCTGGCTCTCGACCGCACCGCTACTTGCAAAGCATTTCCGAGTCATCACCTTCGACCTGCGCGGCCACGGTCGCTCCGGGCGCGTACTCGCTGACCACCAACGCATCACATGGGCCGAAGATACCGTGAGGCTGATGGAAATACTGACCCCTGACGGCGCATATGTAGTCGGCCACTCGCTCGGCGGCTGGATCAGCCTGGTACTGCCTTCACTCGCACCCGGGCTCGCCACGAAAATCGTCTCGGAAGACCCATATACCGGACCAAACTCGCTCGTTGGCGAACGCACCCGTGGCGATGCATCCCGCAGGTTCCGTCCCGACCCGGAATTCGTTGAAGCCGCGACCTCGATAGAGCCGATCGCAGCGCAAATCAGCGAACAGAATCCGCACTACGCACCTGAAATCGTGGAACGGCTGGCGATGATGCAGTTCCGTCTCGACCCTGAATTGGTCCGCGGTCGCGGCACCCGCACCGAGCCGGAGATTAACCACGATGACACGTTTGCGCAGATCGACGCACCAGTGCTGCTGATGCACGGTAACCCCGATAAGGGCGGCATTATGGATGAAGCCGAAGCGGCCCGAGTCGCCAGCATGATCCCTGACGTGCAAGTCGCGCACTGGCCACACACGGGTCACAACTTGCACATCGCCCGCAACTTCGACTTCGTAAAGGCAGTACGCCGGTTTTTACTGCCGAAATAGCGGTCTCTGGTGAATTTCAGGCGAAAAGAAGGCAACCGGTTGTTCGTAGGCACTCAATATCCGATCAAATCAGACACCGACTACGAGGTGCTGGCTCAGCTCGGCGTCAACCACATCAACGGCTTCCCACCCGGACCTGCCACTACCTGGACCGCAGATGTGCTGAGCGCGTACCGCGAAAAAGTCGAGTCCTATGGCATCAAGGTCGAGATGGTTGCGCTACCCATCGGCACGAAGCCTGAAGACGGCCAGTCGCCGAACATCACACTCGGCATATCGCCTGAACGAGACCGCGAGATCGAGATCTGCCAGGACATCATTCGCGCCTGCGCCGCAACCGGAATCCCAGCGGTCAAGTACAGGCTGTTCATCATCGGCATCACCCGCACCCAATCTAAACCTGGTCGGGGCGGAGCGATGCGTTCCAGCTTTAATTGGGACGAGGCTGAACAGGACGAACCACCGGGCGTTTGGGGAACGGTATCCGCGGACGAATACTGGGAGCGAATCGACTATTTTCTTGAGCGCGTCGTCCCGGTAGCAGAAGAGTACGGTGTACGGTTAGCCTGCCATCCGCACGATCCTCACACTCCCGACGGCTATCGAGGTGTTTCCCGCGTTCTCGGCACCGTCGATGGCATGAAGCGCTTTGTACAGATGCATGAAAGCCCGGTTCATGGCCTGAACTTTTGCCAGGGAACTGTGAGCGAAATGCTTGACGATCCGGCCGAGGAGATCTTTGATGTGATCCGATGGTTCGGCGAGCGCGAGAAGATATTTAACGTTCACTTCAGGAACATTGCGGGCAAAAGGCTGGCGTTTGAGGAGACGTTCCCGGACGAGGGTGACGTAAACATGATTCGGGCCGCTGAGACGTACCGTGACGTGGGTTACAAAGGCATGTTGATGCCCGATCACGCACCTCGCATCTCTGGCGAAAACGCCGATACAGTCGCATTCGCATACTGCTACGGCTACATCAGGGCCGTGCTGCAGGCCATCAATGCGCTGGATGTATAAATCCTCGACTTCCTTCTGCGATCCTCACATCAGCATCCCGAAACTTCACGTCATATCCACCTGCGCTGGTCGAAAATGAGCTCGGGCGAGTTCGTGCCAGTACGTACTGGCGCAACGACTCGTACCGAGGTGATTGACCTCTGACCGAGCACTTTGCCGGGTCGAGGGAGAGGATTGAATAATGTGGCAAAGCCAGGGAGCGATCACTCCTAATGTTTCAAGAGCTCCAAATACGACGCCGGTGATTAGAATCCTGCTCGCAGTAGCAGGAGCGACGACGGGCCTGTTGACGATTGGTCTGCTAATTGTGGGGATTGCACTCGTGGTCATTCACGCAACTCAGCGTGACGACGATGGTTTCCTGATCAGTCCGGACTACGAGATGCAAACTGATCGCTACGCGCTGGTATCGGGCGGTATCGACCTTGCTTCGCATCCCGGTGACTGGTGGCCGTCTGATCCTGGAACGGTGCGGTTTAACGTGTCTCCTGCCAGTACGCGGGCGATCTTCATGGGGATCGGCCCAGCATCGGAAGTCGACACCTACTTCGCCGGCGTGTCACTCGATAAGGTGACATCGCTGGGTGCGAGAAGCGATGATGTCGACTACGAAACGCAGAACGGCGGAGCGCCGGTCTCACTACCGGGCGACCAGCCGTTCTGGGTAGCGGCGAGCCAGGGCATAGGCGCTCAAGAGTTGGAATGGGAGCTGGACCAAGGCGAGTGGAAGCTGGTCATGATGAACGCTGACGGTTCAAGTGGCCTGCAGGCAGACGTTGAGGCCGGAGTGAAGATCAGCATCCTGCTCCCGATCGGGATCGGCCTGACCGTAGCCGGGACGATCGGAGCGCTCGTCACTGTACTGCTCCTGGTGCTAGCGATTCGGATCGGTCGAACGAAGAACCAGTTGGGTGTCACTGCCGCTTGAGTTTGCCTCTGAGGCAACGATACAGGGCTGAATCCAGTGATTCGGCCCGCAATATCCCGTTTGAGTTGGCCGGATGGAATCAAACATGCAGGTCAGAGAAAACTCAATCACCCTGAGAGACGGCCGACGAATGAGCTACGCCGAGTACGGCGACCCTGATGGCCAGCCAGTCTTTCTCATTCACGGAATTCCCGGATCGCGCCTCACATGGAGCGTCATGGCGAGTTCACCGTCACGGAAGGGTTTGCGAGTTATCGCTCCCGACCGCCCCGGCTACGGACACTCCGATTTCTTTCGCAAAGGGAAGACGATAACTGACTACCCGGACGATGTAACGCAGCTTGCAAACGAGCTTGGAATCGACAAATTCGCTCTTTTCGGGCCTTCTGGCGGCGGGCCGTACGTGCTGACCTGTGCGTGGAAGATTCCTGAGCGCCTGACTGCAGTCGGTGTGTTTGCGAGCGTTGCGCCTAACGTACCCGAAGCAACGGACGGACTAGCAGGCTCGATCAAGCGACTGTACCGGTTCGCAAACAGGTTTCCGAGGTTAGTCCGGGTGCAGATGGCGGTCATGACGTTACTCGTGAAGTGGTTCCCTGCGCTGTACGTCCGCGCCATCAAGTCGGAGTTCAGTGAGCCCGACCTCGAAGCATACTCACGCCTCGATCTGGCGCGGCGGTTGAAAGTCGATCGGGCGGAAACATACCGGAGATACGGCCGTGGCGTCGCTTATGACGTGACCATTCCCGGCAACTGGCCCATTCCGCTAGAAGAGATCAGCTCGAAGGTCCACATCTGGCAGGGCGAGCAAGACCGCACCGTTGCCCCGGCCGCAGGACGCTACTTCGCTGACAGAATCCCCGATTCGGAGCTAACTCTGATCCCCGATGCAGGGCACATCTGGATTTTCGAACACCTGAACGAGATGCTCGATGTGCTGGTGCCTGAGAAATCGTCTAACCAGGCTCACGGAACGAATAATGCGTCATCCGGTTCATCCCGCAGTTCGGAAGTCAACTCCTAACGACAAGTTCCGGTGATCCTCAATCCACCGGCGTGCCCTGTCACAAAACTCCGCAACTTCGCCAGCGTCCGGCGTCTGGTTCGCCTCAAACATTGCGGTCTGAATAAACGGGCCGCTCTTCCCGATGCTGTCTCGCAACGACTTCGTGACCGGCTGAAGCACGTAGTGGATATGGCCCGGCTCGCCGCCGCTGAACGACCACAAACTGGAGAAGACCTGATCCGCGTCGGTGAGCTCCTTGATGGCCGAAATGGCGAGTCGAGTGAATGGGCCAAGCTCGGCCGCTTCTGCATCGGTCAGATCCCAGAGCCCGAGGCAGTGACGCAGCGGCTTCATAATCAGCGTCCCAACGCCAAGGGGTCCAATGCAGTGCTCAATCACCCACGAACCAGAACGCAGAATTTCGCCGCCCGGCAGTTCCATCCATCCGGCACTCAGGTCACACGCCATGCAGCCATTCATCGCAGCTTCCTAAAGTTCTTGATTACCTTGGACGGCTCTCTCATCCGTCACCCGATGCAGTCGTAAGCTGCAGTGATTAGCGAATGAGCGCGGGGGTCCATTTCTTTTTCGCCGTTCCACGGATTGTTCATCACATACCCAAAGCTAAGCCGTCGGTCGGGATCTGCGCATGCCATGTGTCCGCCGAATCCTCCATGCCCGAACGACCGCTCCCCGTAATTTTCACCCATCATCGGCCACAACAGCTTGAAGCCGACGGCATGACGACCTACGTCCATCTCTACCACTTCGTCGAAGCCTTCGACCTGCGGTTTGATCGAAGTATCGAGCAATTCGCCGTTCAATATCGATGTACCACCGAACCCACCTCCCAGCGCCAGCGGGCGAAAGATGGTTGCCAGGCCTCTTCCGTTCGAGTAGCCATTGGCAGCAGGTACCTCAGCTCTCATGAAGTCCGGGCTCTTTAGTATCCCGTCCACCCCCATATAACCCGCGTCGACAGCCCGTTGGAACGGCGATTTTTCGGTGTTCACGTCCTCATTACCGGATAGTTCAGTTGGTGGGACCGTCCAATCCGCAACAAGTGAGTGTTTTCCGTCCGGTAATCCAAGGTAGAACTCCGCATCAAGAGGCTTGGCGATCTCTTGATCGATCAACTGGCCGACCGTCTTTCCTGAGACACGCCGCACGACTTCGCCAACTATCCACCCGAATGTCACGGCGTGATAGGCAATCTTCGATCCCGGCTCCCATTCAGGCCGCTGTTTCTCACTAGCCTCAACGAGGGCATCCCA